>CAVVUJ010000016.1:0-202837 GCA_963751405.1 uncultured beta proteobacterium
GTTCTACGCGGGCGCGTTCCAATATGTCGCCGGCGGCGGCGACCACGGCTGGACGGATTTCGACGACGAGGCGGCGTCGGTGTTGCGCTTCGCGGGAGGCGGAGGCTGAACGAATCCCCGGACGGCGAATCGAAACGGGCGGGTGCTTGGGTTCTACCGCAGTGCACCGTAAGCGCGGCAAAGTCCGGCAAGTCGGCTACCGAACACACCCCTTCGGTGCGTTATCCTTGGCTCGATATTTGCGTCGGCTGCTAACCTTCCTCGTGGCGCACGAAAATGACCGTGCCCGGTTGTAGGCTACGTTCGCCTGGGCCCAAAGGTTGAAACGCACACATTTGCCAGAATTTCCGGGTGCGAGCGCAGATTAGGGTGTGATGAACAAGCGAACACTGGTTCTGGTCTCCTTGCTCGTGGCAACGCTGCTGGCAGGATGTAATTCCGCGCCGACTCCGGAGGCTCTGCTCGCCGATGCCAAGCAGTACCGGGCCAAGGGCGAGTCCAAAACGGCGTTGATTCAAGTCAGGAATGCGATTCAGGCCTCCCCGGACCTGGCCGAAGGCCACTTTTTGCAGGGTGCGATCCTTCTGGACCTGGGCCAGGCAGCTCTGGCCGAGCCCGAATTGCGCAAGGCGCTGGAACTGAAGATGGATCCGCGGGACGTACTTCCCGTGCTTGCCAGGTCGATCCTCGATCAGGAGAAATTCCAGGAAGTGCTGGACGAGACCGCCCCCGAGCGTTTTCCGGCGGCAGGTCAATCCGCGGAGATCGCCAGCCTGCGCGCGCGCGCCTTCCTGGGCCTCAATCGCATCCCGGCTGCGCAAGCTGCGTTCAAGGAAGCGCTGCAGTACGACGCCGATTATCCGGAAGCGCTGGTCGGCCTTGCCAAGATAACGGCGGCCGATGGGCGTCCGGTCGCAGGGCTGGAACTTGTCGAACGTGCGCTCGCGAGATCGCCGTCGAGCCTCGATGCGCTGCTGCTCCAGGGCGACTTGCAGCGCGTGCTGGGGAACCCGCAGGGCGCGTTGACGGCCTATGAGAAGGCCGTCCAGGCGGCAAAGCTGAAGCCCGATGAACTCAACGCCCGGCTGACTCTCGCCTCGATGCAGATCGCTCTCGGCAAGGACGATGATGTGGCGGCAAATCTGGCGGTCGTGCTCAAGGAAGCCCCGGAGAGCCCGACGGCGAATTATCTGCAGGCGCTGATCGAATTTCGAAAGAAGAATTATGCCGCGGCCCAGAATCGGGCGGCGCAGGTATTGAAGGTTCAGCCCTCGCACGTGCCCTCCGTCATTCTCGCCGGGTGCGGCCGAGTATGAACTCGCGCAATATCCAGCTGCGGAAATGCATCTGAAATGGGTGCTCGATCACTACCCCGACAGTCTGTACGTGCGGAAGCTGCTCATCGCCACGTACCTCAAGACCGGAAAGACCCAGCCGGCGCTCGAGACGCTCCAGCCCGCGCTGAAGGCGACGGCCCAGGATTCGAGTTTGCTGGCGCTGGCGGGAGAGGTTTACATGCAGGCGCGCCAGTTCGCGAAGGCGACGCAGTACTTCGACATGGCGATGAAGATCGACCCCGATAATCTCCGCAGACGGGTGGCGGCCGCCGACAGCCGGCTCGCCGGGGGCGAAACCGAACGGGCGATTGCAGACCTGGAATCCGTGGTTGCAGCAGCTCCCGAACAAACTCAGGCGAGCATATTGTTGACGATGGCGCAACCTGCGGCGCAGGGAGTTCGACAAGGCCCTGGGTCTGGCTACCAAACTGGAGCAGGCTTTGCCCCGCAATCCGATCGTGCGCAACCTCAAGGGCAGCGCCTACGCCGGCAAGAAGGATTACGCGGCGGCAAGGCGTGCTTTCGAGGAAGCCCTGGCTATCGACGCGTCCTACTTCCCGGCCGCCGGGAATCTGGCCCAGCTCGACCTGCTCGAGAAGAACGTCGTGGCGGCGCGCCAGCGCTACGACGCCGTTCTGGCGCGCGACCCCAAGAACACGCAAGCCATGCTGGCAATCGCGGAGCTGCTGATGCGCATGCCCGGGACGGCAGAAGAATCGATCCGGTGGGTCGAGCAAGCGCGCCAGCTTCAGCCAAACGACCCGCAGATGGCGCTGATCGCGGCCAAGTACAGGCTTGCCCTGGGCCATCGCGCCCAAGCGCTCGAAATGGCCCGCCAGGCATCGATTCTCGGCGAGAGCGACGTCAAGGTTCTGGTGGAGGCGGTGGATTTGCAACTCAAGGCAGGTGCCACCCGCGAAGCGTTGGATACCTACATAAAGGTTGCCAGGTTGCAGCCGGCGTCGGCCGACGTCCAGTACCGCCTCGCCGCCCTGCAATACCTGGTGGTCAACAGCACGGTCGCCAAGCAGACGGTGCACAAGGCGCTCGAGTTGAATCCCAATCACGAGCAGGCGCTGAATCTGCTCGCGAAACTGGAGGCTGACGGAGGAAATCGCGACGCGGCACTCAAGCTCGTGGAACGGGTGAAAAAACTGATGCCCAATTCACCGGCGGCCTTCGTGCTCGAAGGCGATGTCGAAATGTTGGGAAAACGATATGCAAACGCGGTGAAAGCGTATGAGCGCGCGTATTCGATAGGGAAGAGCGGCGTCCTCGCGGCGCAGATACACCAGGCCTATTGGCGCGCGGGCAAGCCCGAGCAGGGCGAGCCCGTCGTGCTGAAATGGCTGGAGGAAAATCCGACCGATGTCTCGACGCGCAAGTATCTGGCGGACACCAGCCTGCAGGCGAAGAGAGTGGCCGTCGCGATCCCCCAGTACGAGTGGCTCGCGCAAAATCGACCGCGGCGATCAGCAGGTGCTTAACAATCTTGCGTGGGCGTACGACGCAAATGCCGACACGCGCGCGCTGGCGACTGCCGAGATGGCATTCAAGCTCGATGCAAGCAATCCGGTGGTCGCCGACACCTACGGTTGGATGCTGTACCGCAGCGAGCGCTTTGGCGAAGCCGTAGATGTGCTGCAGCGCGCCGTCGCGCAGGCTCCGAACGAGCGCGAAATCCGCTATCACTACGCCCAGGCCCTGGTCAAAACCGGGGACCGGAGAAATGCCCGCCTGGAACTGGAGCGCGTTCTGGCCGGATCAACTCCGTTCTCTCGCCAGGCCGAAGCGAAACCTCTGCTCGATCAGCTCAGGAACTAGTTGTCGATTTCTCTTACTGTCCGTTTCTGTCTCTAACATATTGAATTGCATGGTATTATTGGAACATCGGCGCGAAACTTTCCGCGTCAGGACCTAAGCGACTCGAGCAGACTGTCGAAGGATTTTACATTTTCGCTCGGAAGCCGTTCGGCAAGGAACTGAAATTGCCAATTAAATCATCAAGTTAATTGTTTGGCTTGGAAGTTGCTAGATCAAGGCCAAACGAGTGGGCTGTTCAAAGGAAGATCATTATGAGACAGGTTCTTACCAGGGTGTTTGCTGTGTGCGTCGCCGCCGCGGGGTTGATCCTTGCGGTGCCGTACGCGGAGGCTGGTCCGGCTCCTGCTACCTTGTCCTCCTGCTGGCCCCTGCCCGCTGCCACCACCTATTACAACCTGACGGGCCAGAATTGCAACGGCGCCGATACCCCCGGGTCGAACATATCGGCCGAGATCCAGGGAACCTCCACGGACCAGCGATCGTGGGCGCCCTGTTCAATGGGGGCCCGAGCGCTGTCACCGTCGGAACCGGCGTAATCCAGCCGTTCGTCCGGATTCAAAATGATGGCGGCGAGAAGAAGATCAATTGTGGCGATCCGTGCATCGAAAGCGGCTACAACACCAACGCGTCCGGGCAGTTCGAAACCAAGGATACCGGGGAGCACAACTGGACTCATGCGATAAACCTCTCCGACGTTGGCACCGAGGTCATTGACGGTGTCACCTATCGCACTTTCATCCTCGACATCAACGAAGCCAACAACCCGGACGATCGATACCTGTCGCTCGACAAGTTCCAGCTCTATCTGAGCTCGTCGGACGTCCTCAATAACTTCTGCGAAACTATGCCGGACGGTGCACAGCTACTGCCGCTGCTTGTTTCAACAACGGATTTAACGGCGCAGCAGGCAACCCGGCTCCCCGCTCGTCTATAGCATGGACACTGCGACTCGCCGACGCGACTGTCGGGCTCAACTACAACCTGAACCACGGGAGCGGCAAGGGTGTCGACTTGTTCGTCAGGGTCCCTGACGCGCTATTTACAGCGGCAATCGCCGGCACTCCAAGCGTCGGTTCAAACCCATTCGTTTACTTGTACAGTTCGTTCGGCGCCACGGGTGTTTTACGAAAGACGGCGCTACCTGCGCGAGCAACTGGGATCAGAACGGCGCACCCCCCAACAGTTGCCCGGCGGGCTATTTGCCACCCGGAAACTACGGCCAGAACGCAGGCTTCGAGGAGTGGTCGTCGCTGAAGGGCGTGCCCGAACCCATGAGCGTGGCCCTGTTGCTGGTCGGCCTCGCTGCAATCGGATTCGTGCGGCGGCAGCAACCTTCGCCAATCGCTTGCTAAGAACGCCCGCTTCAAGCCAAAAGCCCCGCCAAGTGCGGGGCTTTTGCTTGGTGCGCCCGGCAGGGCGCATGTACTGGAGCTGTACCCCGGGGCCTTCGGCACGCCTTTTGCCTCCTGACCATATCGCATGGTACGGTTGGATTCCCGGTCCGCCGGCAAAAAGGGGAGACACGATGAATATCGGCAAGGCGTTGATCGTCGACGATTCCAAGGTGGTGCAGTTCAAGCTGAAGCGCATGCTCGAAGCGCGTGGCCTGGGCGTCGACACCGCCTCTTCCGGGCACGAGGCGCTCGCCTACCTGAAGAGCCACGCGCCGGACGTCATTTTCATGGACTTCATGATGCCCGACATGGACGGGTACGAGGTCACGGGGATCATCACGACGACTCCGGAGACAGCGACGATCCCGGTGATCATGTGCACCGGACACGACACGCCTCAGGACCGGGCGCGGGCGCGCGAGAACCGCGCCAGCGGCTTCGTGACCAAGCCGGTCGACGACCCCACGCTGGACGCCGTGCTCGCGCAGTTGAAGGAACGTGCGCCGAGCCCGGCTCGCGGTTGCCCGGCGAGGCTCCGGCTACGTCGCCCCGACAACGGCCGCAGAGCCTGCCGAGACAGTCGTTCCACCCGTTGCGGCCGTCCCACCGGTAACGATCGCCGCGTCGGCTCCGCATGTCGGTGCCGTACCTGCCCCGGCCTTCGCCGCCCCCGCGCCGGCCATGGCCGCGGACACGGCGCGGATCGCCGAGCGCATCGCGCACGAAGTGGCCGAACGGCTCGTGCGCGAAGCAATGGCCACCCTGTCCGCTGCGTCCGAGCGGGCGGCGCGCGATGTGGCGCAGGAGGCCGCGAAGCAGGCAACCCGCGAGGCTCTGGCTTCGTGGCGCGCCGAGATGGCGCAGGAGCATGAAAGCGCGGGTCTTGCGGCCATTGCCGCCGCGACGCGAGCCGCACGTGAGTCCGTGCAGCCGGCCATCGACGCGGCGGAAGCCGCGCGGCGGTCGGAAGCGATGGCCGCCGACGACAAGCTGCGCGAGGCGCTGGCTGCCGTCCATGCGACGGCCGAGCGCGTTGCGCGCCAGTCGATGGACTCCGCGAAGGCGACGATGGAGGACGCGTCGCGGAAGATTCTGGAGTCGGCGCGCGCCGACATCGCCGACAGCGCCCGGATCGCCGCCGAAGCCGCGGCGAAGCCGGTGGCCGAGACGGCGGCGCGCGCCGTGGCGGAGCAGCTCGTGCGCGTGACGCTGGCCGGCGTCCACGAGGAAGAGGCGGCGTTGCGCACCGAGGTCGAGCAGGCGGCCCTTGCCGTCGCCGAGCAGATCACCCGGGAGACGCTGCAGCCGGCGGTCGACGCGGCCGAGGCGGCGCGCCGGTCCGCGGAGGCGAACGCCGAAGCGAAGCTGCAGGAAGCGCTTTCCACCGTACATGAAACAGCGGAGCGCGTCGCGCGCGAAACGATGGACTCGGCTCGGGCGACGCTGGCGGATGCGTCGCGGGAAATCCTGGAGTCGGCGCGCAACGATCTGCAGGAGCGCACGCACGTCGCGGCCGAGGCCGCCGCCAAACCTGCGGCGGAAACGGCGGCGCGCGCAGTGGCCGAGCAGCTCGTTCGCGTCACGCTGGCCGCGGTCACCGAGGATGCGGCGCAGTTGCGCGTCGATGTCGAGCAAGCGTCCGTCACGATGGCCGAGCAGGTGGCGCGCGAGATGGTGCAGCAAGCCGTCGACGCCGCCGCGGCCGAGCGCCAGTCGGCAGCGCTGGCCGCCGACGAGAAGCTGCAGCAGGCGCTCGCCGGCGTCCCGGCGACGGCCGAGCGCGTCGCGAATGAATCACTGGAGCTCGCCAGGGCGGTGATGGAAGACGCGTCGCGCGGAGTGCTCGATTCCGTGCGCGCCGAGTTGCAGGACAGCGTCCGCTTGGTCGCCGAGGCCGCGGCGAAGCCCGCCGCCGAGGCCGCCGCGCGTGCGGTGGCCGAAGAGGTCGCGCACGGTGCGCTGGCGGTGGCGCAGGAAGAGGAAGCGGCGTCGCGCCAGCGGCTCGAAGAAAGCGCCATCGCGGTGGCGGAGCAGGTTGGCCGCGACCTGGTCAAGCTGGCGTTCGAAGCCGCCCGGACCGGACGGCCGGCTGCGACAAGCGAAGAACCCGTCGGGCAAACGTATGATGTGGCGCGCTCCGCTGTGGTCGAAGCGGTTCGCATCCCCCCGCCAGCGCCAGCGCCAGCGCCGGTGGTGCCGGAGCCGCGCCCGCCGGCCTGGTCCTCGCGACCGGTGCTCCTGCCATGGCTCGTCGGTCTGACCGTGGCCGTGGTGTATCTTGTGTACAAGAGTTTCTCGTAGCGGCGCGCGGCTCGATTAGCGGCGTGGCGTCGGTCTCGCGCCGCATTGGGTGGTTCCGTCGGTCCGTGGCGTTTGCTGGCGGCGGGCAGGTTCGGCCCGCGCGGCGCACGGGCGGCGGGTGGTTCAACAGGGAGGAAGGAATATGAAGATCGCAATTGTCGGATCCCGCTACTTCGGCGCACAGGTGTTCGAAGCCCTGCGCAAGGAGGAAGGGGTCGAGTTTTCGAGCGTGGTGGCGCCGGCCGCGGACGACCGGCTGGCGCTCGCGGCGCAGGCGGCGGGGATCAAAGCCCACGTGCTCGAGAATCCGAAGATCGTGCCGGGAGAAGCCATTGCCGCGGGCACGGATCTCATCGTTGCCGCGCACACGCACGCGCGCGTGAGCAACGAGGCGCTGGCCCACTCGCGTCTGGGCGGGGTCGGCTATCACCCGTCGCTCCTGCCGCGGCATCGCGGCATCGCGGCCGTGGAATGGACGATCCAGGAAGGCGACCCGATCGCGGGGGGCTCGGTCTATCACCTCGCCGACGGCTGGGATGCGGGCGCCATCGCCGCGCAGGACTGGTGCTTCGTGGCCAAAGGCGAAACGGCGCGCGAGCTGTGGGAACGCGCGCTGGCGCCAATGGGCCTCGAGCTCCTGGCCAAGGTGGTGCAGCACGCCCGGCTGCACGGCGCGCTGCCCGCCAAGCCGCAGGACCAGCGCTTCGCGACCAAGGCGCCAATGATCAAGAAGCCGGCGTAGCCCGGGCCGTCGCGTGTCGAGCCACATCGTCCTCACCTCCCATCCGCTCGGACGCTCGGCGGGACAGTCGCCGCCGATCCGCTGGGGCGCCGCCACGGCGGCCGAGCGCGGGCCGGTGGTGGCGAGCCTCACGAATCCGGCGCAGCGCAATGCGATCGGCACGCATTCGGGCGCGTATGCGCTCTACCGCGCCCTCGCCGTGGCGTCGGGCCGACTCGACCGCGACCATCGGCCGGACCTGACGGACACCTCGCCGGCGGCAGCGATCGGCCCGCATCCGCAGTGGGCCGATCCGGACAAGATCGTTTCGCTCGATCCCTGGGGCCACATGGTCGCGGCGGCGTTCGCCGCCGAGCTCGCTGCAGGCATCGATCTGCGGCCGTCGATCGCGGTGACCAAGGCGCGGATCAACATGCCGGAAATGAAGGACGCGATCGCGGCGGGGCGACTCGTCCCGGACGGAACGGTCCTGCACGACAACGGCGACGTGCGCGTCACGAAAGCGGCGATCGACCCGGTCTGGCACCTGCCCGGCATGGCGCGGCGTTTCAACGTCGCCGAAGGGCAGCTGCGGCGCGTGCTGTTCGAGCAGACGGCGGGAATGTTTCCCGAGCTCGTCACGCGGCCCGACCTGCACGTGTTCCTGCCGCCGATCGGCGGCATGACGCTCTATTTCTTCGGCGACGTGGCGAAGCTGGGCCGCTCCGACGCCAAGGTTGCCTGCCGCGTGCACGACGAGTGCAACGGCTCGGACGTGTTCGGCTCCGACATCTGCACCTGCCGCCCCTATCTCGCGCACGGCGTCGAGGTGTGCATCGAGATGGCGCAGCAGGGCGGCGTGGGCCTGGTCGTCTACAACCGCAAGGAAGGCCGCGCGCTGGGCGAGGTGACGAAGTTCCTCGTCTACAACGCGAGGAAGCGGCAGGTCGGCGGCGACCGCGCGGCGACGTACTTCGAGCGCACCGAATGCGTCGCCGGCGTGCAGGACATGCGCTTCCAGGAGCTGATGCCGGACGTGTTCCACTGGCTCGGCATCGCGCGGATCGACCGCTGGGCGTCGATGAGCAACATGAAGCACGACGCGCTCACCAGCCAGGGCATCACGGTCGTGGAGCAGGTGCCGATCCCCGACGAGCTCATTCCTGCCGATGCGCGGGTGGAGATGGATGCCAAGAAGGCCGCGGGCTACTTTGCGTCGCCAGCCGCGGAGCCCTTGGTTGTCGAGCTCGCCAAGGGTCGCGCGCTCGACGATTGACCAATCCTGGTGCGCGCCGTCCGTAACGAGCCCGCTGCGGCGTGGCACACGCCGGTGCCGGACTCGCATCCGGCCGCAACGTTGCTCACCGCGGCTGCCGTGCGCGCGCGTTGCGCGCAGATCATGGCGGCGGCCGAGCGCGGGCAGACGCGGCATCTCGCGTGGCATCCCGAGCGGCTCCCCGCGACGGCGGCCTATGTGGCGGACACGATCCGCCAGCGCTATCCCGATCTCGACGTCCCCTACCACAGCCGCTGGCGCCATTTCGAGGCGGGTGGCGCGGATCGGTGGGCGCAGATTGCACGGGCGTTGACCGTCGATCGCGCCGAACGCGCACGCACGCGGATCGATCTCGCGATGACCAGCGTGCTGCTCGACGCCGGCGCCGGCCCTGCGTGGCGCTATGCGGATGCGGCGACCGGGACGACCCTCGCGCGCTCCGAAGGGCTCGGCGTGGCGAGCCTGCGCCTGTTCGCGGCCGGAGCGTTCTCGTCGTCGACCGACGCGCCGTGCAGGGCCGATGCGCGTGCGCTGGTCAGGCTCGGCACCGCGACGCTCGCGCAAGGTTTCCAGGTCGCGGCGGACAATCCGCTCGTGGGCCTCGACGGACGGGCGGCACTGCTGCGCCGGCTGGGCGCGGTGGCGCTGTCCACGCCCGCGGTCTTCGGCACGCCGGCGCGGCTCGGCCATCTCTACGATTACCTCGTCGCGCATGCGCGGGAGGGCGCGATCACCGCCGGATTCCTGCTGGCCACGCTGCTGCGCGCGCTGGGCCCCGTGTGGCCGCCGCGGCAGGTGCTGGACGGCGTGGCCCTCGGCGACTGCTGGCGGCATCCGGCGGCACGCGGCGCGAATCCTGCCGATCCCACCGATGGTTATGTCCCCTTCCACAAGCTCACGCAGTGGCTCGCGTATTCGCTGCTGGAGCCGCTGGAAGAGGCCGGGCTCGCGGTGACCGGCCTCGACGAGCTGACGGGGCTGCCCGAGTATCGCAACGGCGGCCTTCTGCTCGACCTCGGCGTGCTGGTGCCGCACGATGCCGATTTCCTGCAGCGGACGCATGCGGTCGGCGACGAGGCCGTCGTCGAGTGGCGCGCGCTGACGGTGATCGCGCTCGATCGCATCGCCGCGGCGGTGCGCGAAGTGCTCGGCGTCTCGGCGCAGGCGTTCCCGCTCGCCCGCGTGCTCGAAGGCGGCACCTGGGCCGCCGGCCGGCGCATCGCCGCGGAACGCCGCGAAGGCGGCACGCCGCCGGTTTCCATCGACAGCGACGGCACCGTCTTCTGATCTCCCTCCAACGCAACAATCGAGGCTATCCCATGCCGGACATGCTCACCGTAGTCGGCCATCCGCTGATCCTGCACAAGCTCACCCACATGCGCCGCAAGGACACGTCGACGGAGATGTTCCGCCGCCGCCTGGGCGAGATCGCGCAATTGCTCGCCTACGAAGTGACGCGTGACCTGCCGCTCGAGCAGGTGGAGATCGAGACGCCGCTCGTGAAGATGAAGGCGCCGCAGATCAGCGGCAAGAAGCTCTGCCTCGTCTCGATCCTGCGCGCGGGCAACGGGATGCTCGACGGCATGCTGGAGATCCTGCCCGCCGCGCGCGTGGGCCACGTCGGCCTCTACCGCGATCCGGCCACGCTCGTTCCCGTCGAGTATTACTTCAAGGTGCCCGAGGACATCGCCGACCGGCTGGTCATCGTCGTCGACCCGATGCTCGCCACCGGCCACTCCGCGGTCGCGGCGCTGAACCGCCTCAAGGAGGCCGGCGCCGTGACGATCAAGTACGTCTGCCTGCTCGCGGCCCCCGAGGGCATCGCGGCGTTCAAGGCAGGGCATCCGGATGTGCCGCTCTTTACCGCCGCAGTCGACGACCACCTCAACGAGCACGGCTACATCATTCCGGGCCTGGGGGACGCCGGCGACCGGCTCTTCGGGACGAAATAGGCACGGAAGAATACTGCGGCACGACGCCAAATCTCGATAAAATGGCGGGATCCGCGCGGTTTTGCGCCGCTCCGATGCGGTCGCCACGCGCGAGCGGCTGGCTGCCCCGAAGTTCCCCCGACGAAAGGATGGCCCCATGAACATTTCGCAAAGCAGGAGAAGAATGATGTTGGGCGCCTGCGCGCGCTGGTTTTCGGCGCGTCGCTGCTCCAGGCCGGCGTGGCGCTGGCGCAGCAGAAGATGAAGGTCGCCGCCATCTACACGGTTCCCGTCGAGCAGCAGTGGGTGTCGCGCATCCACAAGGCGCTGAACGCGGCGGTCGCCCGTGGCGAGATCGAATACAAGTTCTCCGAGAACGTCACCAATGCCGATTACGAGCGCGTGATGCGCCAGTACGCCGAGCAGGGCAACGCCTTCATCATCGGCGAATCGTTCGCCGTCGAGGCCGCCGCGCGCAAGGTCGCAAAGGACTATCCGAAGGTGTCGTTCCTGATGGGCTCGTCGGGCAAGCCGCAGGAGCCCAATTTCGCGGTGTTCGACAATTACATCCAGGAGCCCGCGTACCTGTCCGGGATGATCGCCGGCGGCATGACCAAGTCGAACGTCATCGGCATGGTCGGCGGCTATCCGATTCCGGAAGTGAACCGCCTGATGCACGCCTTCATGGAAGGCGCGAAGGAAACGAATCCCAAGGTGAAGTTCTCGATCAGCTTCATCGGCTCGTGGTTCGATCCGCCCAAGGCGAAGGAAGCCGCGTTTGCGATGATCGACAAGGGTGCCGACGTGATGTACGCCGAGCGCTTCGGCGTCTCGGACGCCGCGAAGGAGAAGGGCAAGCTCGCGATCGGCAACGTCATCAACACGCAGGACAAGTACCCGGAAACCGTCGTCGCCTCCGCGCTGTGGAACATGGAGCCGACGGTCGACCGCGCGCTGAAGGCGGTCAAGGACGGCAAGTTCAAGGCGGAGGACTACGGCACGTACTCGACGATGAAGTACAAGGGCTCGGAGTTGGCACCGCTCGGCACGTTCGAGAAGAAGGTGCCCGCCGATCTCGTGAAGAAGGTCAAGGACAAGGAAAAGGCGATCCTCGACGGCAAGTTCACGGTCAAGGTCAACGACGCCGAGCCGAAGTCCACGCTGTAACCGCGTCAAGCTCCCTCTCGCCCGCGCTCGCAGGGGAGAGGGAGTCATCGGGGGCCTCCGCCCAAGTTCTCCGTGGAGCGCGCCCGTCGCGCCCGCGTGGGACTTGTCCAGAGGCTCCTTGGCATCCACCGTCCTCACTCTGTCGGGCATCACCAAGCGCTTCGGCGCGCTGGTGGCGAACGACGACGTGTCGCTCGATCTGGCGGAGGGCGAGGTGCTCGCGCTCCTGGGCGAGAACGGCGCCGGCAAGTCGACGCTCGTGTCGATCCTGTTCGGCCATTACGTCGCGGACGAAGGGACGATCACGGCGTTCGGCGCCCCGCTGCCGCCGGGCGATCCGGCGGCGGCGCTGGCCGCCGGCATCGGCATGGTCCACCAGCACTTCACGCTGGCGGACAATCTCACGGTGCTCGACAACATCCTGATCGGCACCGAGTCCCTGTGGCAGCCGTTCTCGCGGCGCCGCGCCGCGCAAGCGCGGGTGCGGGAAATCGCGGGGCGCTTCGGCCTCGCCGTGAACACCCGCGCGCGCGTCGGCGAACTCTCCGTGGGCGAACGGCAGCGGGTGGAAATCCTGAAGGCGCTCTACCGCGGCGCGCGCATCCTGATCCTCGACGAGCCCACGGCGGTGCTGACGCCGCAGGAGAGCAGCGATCTCTTCGCGACGCTGCGCGAGCTCGTGACCGAGGGCCTGTCGATCATCTTCATCAGCCACAAGCTGGACGAGGTGCTGGCGGTGTCCGACCGCATCGCCGTGCTGCGCAACGGCCGGCTCGTGGCCACACGGGCGGCGCGCGGGACGACGAAGGGCGAGCTCGCGGAGCTGATGGTCGGGCGTGCGGTGGTGATGCCGACGCGTGCGCGCCGCGCGCCCGGGGCGACGGTGGTCTCTGTCAGTGCCGTGCACGCACGCGATGTCCGTGGGCATGCGCTCCTCGACGGCGTCGACCTGACCGTCGCTGCGGGAGAAATCGTCGCGATCGCCGGCGTGGCCGGCAATGGCCAGCAGGCGCTCGCGGAGTTGCTGTCGGGAACGCTCGCGCCGGAGCGCGGGACGGTGACGCTCGCCGGTCGGGCGATGTCCGCGCAGCCGCGGGCGTGGGTCGCGGCGCGGGTCGCGCGGATTCCGGAGGATCGCCACGCAGTGGGCGTGGTCGGCGATCTCGCCGTCTGGGAGAACGCGATCGCGGAGCGGCTGCGCACCCCCGCGTTCACGCGCGCGGGCATCGTGCGGCGCGCGGCGGGACGGGCGCACGCGCAGGACCTCGTGCGGCGTTTCGACGTGCGCTGCTCCGGCATCGACGTCCTCGCGCGTGCGCTGTCCGGCGGCAACATGCAGAAGCTGATCCTGGGCCGTGCGCTGTCGGTGGCCGCCGGCGCGACGCCGGCGCTCATCGTCGCCGATCAGCCGACATGGGGGCTCGACATCGGCGCGGTGGCGTACGTGCATCAGTGCCTGCTCGATGCCGCCGCCGCGGGCGCGGCAGTCCTGCTCATTTCCGAGGACCTGGACGAGATCTTCGCCATCGCCGACCGGATCGGCGTGATGTACCACGGGCGGCTCTCCCCGCTGCGGCCGGCGGAAGGCTGGACGCTGGCTGCGATCGGCCTCGCGATGGCGGGTGCCGAAGAGGCGGCGCATGCGGCTTGAGGCGCGCGCCGAGGTCTCCCGGACCTTGCAGGTTGCCGCGCCGTTCGCGGCCATCGTGTTCACGCTCGTCGTGTGCTCGCTGCTGGTGGCATGGGCCGGCGTTCCCGTGGGCAGCGCCTACCTGCTGCTGCTCGAAGGCGGCTTCGGCTCGGGCTTCGCGCTGTCCGAGACGCTCACCCGCGCGACGCCGCTGATCCTCACGGGCCTCGCCGTCGCCGTCGCGTTCCGCGCGAAGCTCTACAACATCGGCGCGGAAGGCCAGCTCTACGTCGGCGCGCTCGCCGCCGTTGCGGTCGGCGGCGCCGGGCTGCCGCTGCCGCCGGCGTTGCTGTTCCCGCTGATGGCGGCCGCGGCGATGGTCGGCGGGGGCACTGCTGCTGCTGGGGCCGGCGCTGCTCAAGACGCGATTCCATGTCGACGAGGTCGTCACGACGCTGCTGCTCAATTTCATCGCGCTGCTGTTCGTGTCGATGCTGCTCGACGGGCCGATGAAGGATCCGGCCGCGCTGGGCTGGCCGCAGTCGGTCGCGATTCCCGCCGAGCTCGAGCTCCCGCGCCTCGCCGCGCGCTCGCGCGTGCATTCGGGCCTGCTGATCGCGCTCTCGCTCGCGGTGCTCGTGTGGGTCGTCGACCGCTTCACCGCCTTCGGCTTCGAGATGCGCGCCGTCGGCGCCAACGCGCGCGCTGCCGCGTTCGCGGGAATGCCGGTGCAGGTCGTCGTCGCCAGGACCGCGCTGTTCTCGGGCGCCCTGGCGGGGCTCGCCGGTTGCATCGAGGTGGCGGGGCGCGCCGGATACGTGACGCTCGACATGTCGCCGGGTTACGGCTACACCGGGATCGTCATTGCGATGCTGGCCCAGTTGAATCCGATCGCCGTCGTGGCGGCCGCCATCTTCGTCGCCGGCATTCTGGTGGGCGCGGACAGCATGAGCCGCGCGATCGCGGTGCCCACGTACATCGCCGACGTCATCGTGGCGGCGTCGCTGATCGCGATGCTGGTGGCGACGATGCTGGCTCGCTACCGGATCCATTGGCGCTAGAATGGAACGACCCCCACGCTCGCTTTGCTCGCTGCCCCAGGGGGCGGTCTCCTGGGACGGCCCGGCGGGACTGACATGGCCGCCGACATCCTCGACATCGTCGCCTCGGCCGCGTTCTGGGTCGCGGTGCTGCGCGTCGCCACGCCGCTCATCTTCGGCACGCTGGGCGTGCTGCTCTGCGAGCGGGCCGGCGTGCTGAACCTCGGCATCGAGGGGATCATGGTCGTCGGCGCGTTCACCGGCTGGCTCGCCGTGTATCAGGGCGCCACGCTGTGGGCCGGCGTGGGCGTGGCCGCGCTCGCCGGCGCCGGGCTCGGCTTGCTGCACGCGATCCTGACCGTGCCGCTCGGGCTGTCGCAGCACGTATCGGGCCTCGGCGTCACGCTGTTCGGGACGAGTCTCGCGTCGTATGCCTATCGCGTGACGCTGCCGCAGGTGACGACACCGCCGACGATCGAGCCGTTCGCGCCGATGGGCTGGCTCGGCGTGCCCGTGCTCGATGCGCAGACGCCGCTGACGCTGCTCGCGCTCTGCGCGGTGCCCGCGCTCGCCTATGTCCTCAACCGCACGCCGGCGGGGCTTGCCGTGCGCATGGTCGGCGAGAACCCGGGCGCGGCGGAAGGCCAGGGCATCGACGTCATCGCGGTGCGGATGTGGACCGTCGTCGCGGGCTCGGCGCTGATGGGCGTGGCCGGCGCCTTCCTCACGCTGTCGGCATTCAACGCGTTCTTCTTCAACATGGTCAACGGCCGCGGCTGGATCTGCGTGGCGCTCGTCGTCTTCGCATCGTGGCGCCCCGGCAAGGCGCTCGCCGGTGCGATACTGTTCGCCGCTTTCGATGCGCTGCAGCTGCGGCTGCAGCAGGCGAGCGGCGCGGGGTTGCCCTATCAGGTCTATCTGATGCTGCCGTACGCGCTGTCGATCCTGGCGCTCGTGGTCATGGCGCGCCGCGCCGCCTACCCGCAGGCGCTGATGAAACCCTATCGCAAAGGTGAGCGATGAACGCGACGTCCTCTGCTTCGGTGCAATACGATCTCGTCGTCCGCAACGCGGCGCTGCCCGACGGGCGCACGGCGATGGACATCGCGGTGCGCGACGGCCGGATCGCCGCGCTCGCGCCGCATGCCGAGCTTGCCGCCGCGCGCGGCGCGACGGAGCTCGACGCGCAGGGACAGCTGGTGACGCCGCCGTTCGTGGATGCGCACTTCCACATGGACGCCACGCTGTCGTTCGGGTTGCCGCGCGTCAACGCGTCGGGGACGCTGCTCGAAGGCATTGCCCTGTGGGGCGAGCTGAAACCCTTGCTGACAATGGAAGCGCTGGTCGACCGGGCGCTCGAATATTGCGACTGGGCGGTGGCCAGGGGCCTCTGCGCGATCCGCTCGCACGTCGACGTCTGCGACCCGCGCCTGCTGGCCGTCGAAGCGCTGCTGCACGTGCGCGAGCGCGTGCGGCCGTATCTCGACCTGCAGCTCGTCGCGTTTCCGCAGGACGGCCTGCTGCGTTCGGAGGGTGCGCTCGGCAACCTCACGCGTGCGCTCGACAAGGGGGTGGACGTCGTCGGCGGCATTCCGCATTTCGAGCGCACGATGGCGGACGGCGCGGAGTCGGTGCGCATCCTCTGCGAAATCGCGGCGCGGCGGGGGCTTCCCGTCGACCTGCACTGCGACGAGACGGACGATCCGGCCTCGCGGCACATCGAGACGCTGGCGCTGCACGCGCGGCGGCTGGGCCTGTCGGGACGCGTGGCCGGCTCGCATTTGACGTCGATGCACTCGATGGACAATTACTACGTGTCGAAGCTGATCCCGCTGATCGCGGAAGCGGGAGTCGCGGCGATCGCCAATCCGCTGATCAACATCACGATCCAGGGTCGCCACGACACCTATCCGAAGCGCCGCGGCATGACCCGCGTGCCGGAGCTGATGGCGGCGGGCATCGACGTCGCGTTCGGCCACGACTGCGTGCTCGACCCGTGGTACCCGCTGGGCTCGGGCGACATGCTCGAGGTGGCGCACATGGGCCTGCACGTCGCGCAGATGACCGGGCAGGCGGCGATGCGCGCGTGCTTCGACGCGGTCACCGTCGTGCCGGCCAGGATTCTCGGCCTCGACGGCTACGGCCTCGCGCCGGGATGCCATGCCGATTTCGTGCTGCTCGATGCGCGCGACCCGGTGGAGGCGATCCGTTTGCGCGCCGCACGGCTCGCCGTCGTGCGCCGCGGGCGCGTCGTCGCGCGCACGCCTGCGGCGACCGCGGCGCTCGATCTTCCCGGGCGGCCTGCGACGACGAATTTCCGGATCGGGAGGTGATGTGGTGCTTTCGGTCATCCTGATCGCGATGAACGAGGAAGCGTCCATTGCGCGCACGCTGCGCTCGGTCGCTTTCGCCGACGAGATCGTCGTGGTCGATTCGGGCAGCAGCGACCGCACCGTCGAGATCGCGCGCGAGCTCGGCGCGAAAGTCACCGTGACCGACGACTGGCCCGGATTCGGCCCGCAGAAGAATCGCGCGCTCGATCTCGCGACCGGCGACTGGGTGCTGTCGCTCGACGCCGACGAGTGGCTGACGGCCGAGTCCGCAGAGGAGATCCGGCGCGCCGTGGGAGAGGGCGCCGCCGGCGCTGCGGCATTCCGGCTGCCGCGCCGCTCCAGTTTCTGCGGACGCTTCATGCGCCACTCCGGCTGGTGGCCGGATTACGTGGTGCGCCTGTTCCGCCGGGGCAGCGCGCGCTTTTCCGACGACACCGTCCATGAGCATGTCATCGTCGAAGGGAACACCGGCACGTTGCGCGAGCCGATCATGCACGAAACCTTCGTCGACCTCGACGACATGCTGGGCAAGATGAACAGCTATTCGACGCTGGCCGCGAAACGTCTGCGCCAGGACGGCAAGTCGGCGGGGCTGACCAAGGCGGTCTTGCGCGCACTGTGGGCCTTCGTCCGCACTTACTTCCTGCGCGCCGGCTTTCTCGACGGCCGCGAGGGATTCATGCTGGCGGTGGCCACGGCCGAGGGGACGTACTACCGCTACGCGAAACTCTCGCTGCTGCGCAAGCGCTGATGCACGCGATTCAGGTCGTCGAGCCGACGCTGGAGGGGTATTCGGGCCACTGTCACGCGCTGGTTTCGAGCTTCGTCCGCGCGGCCGCGCCCGCCGCCATCGACCTGTGGGGCGGAAAGGGAGCGGAGGGCCTGGCGTTCGGGCCGGGCGTCACGATCCATCCGTTCTTCCGGCGGCGCATCCGGCTGCCGCAGTCGCTCTATCTGCTGCACCGGCTCGTCCGCGGCCCGGGCCGGATCGTGGTCACGACCGCGCGCACGAGCGACCTCGCACTGCTCGACGTTGCCGTTCGTGGACCGGTTGGACCCGACCGGGTCTTCCTCTACTTCCACTGGGTAAGGCCGTCGTCGCGCAAGCTGCGTCTGCTGCAACGGATCGCGGCGCGGCAGCCGGAGGTCGTGATCCTCGGCACGACGGAGAGCGTCGTCGACGTGTTCCGGCGCTGCGGTTTTGCGCATGTTCTGCTGCTGCCCTACCCGGCACCGCAACCTGCGCCGACTGCCAGCGCGATGCCGTTCCGGCAATTGCTGTATGCAGGCGCCGCGCGCCAGGACAAGGGGTTCAAGGCCGTTGTGGACCTCGTGGCCCTCCTGGCCGCGCGCAACCAAAGCATTCCTGTCGCAGTGCAGATATCCGCCGATCACTACGGCAAGTACGATGCCGCGACCCGCGAGGACATTGACCGGCTCAAGGCATTGCGCTATCCGCCGCTCACGCTGATCGACGAGACGCCGTCACCCGAGGCGTATGCAGCGAACTTTCCCGGGAGCATCTGCCTGCAGCCGTACAACCGGTCCGAGTTCCGGGATCGCGTAAGCGGGGTGACGCTCGACGCCCTGGCGCATGCGTGCCCCGTCATTGCCACGGCAGGCACCTGGACCGCGGACCTGATCGAACCCTGCGGGGCCGGCCTCGCGCTGGCCGAGCCCGATGCGGAGAGCCTGTATGCCGCCGTCAACACGGTGCGCGCCGGCTATGCGCGGTATCAGGCCGGCGCCCTGTCTGCAGGGGCCGCGCGCGATCGCGATTCGTGGCGCCCGCTGCTGGATCGGCTGCTCATGTGAACCCTGCGCCAAGGCGCGATGCTGCGCTGCAGCAGGCGCATTTCGGGCGCAACGTGCAGATTTTGCGGCATGCACCGGCCTGGTCCGGCCTCTGTTACTGGAACGGATGAACGGCCCCCACGCTCACTTCGTTCGCTGCCCCCCGCAGGGGCGCGCAGTGCCCATCGGGCGGCCGGGTGGGCACTGGCCAGTGCGCACCTGCGGCCACAAGCCGATTCCGGCTCTGGCACACCTTCTGCTCCGGATGGTCCTGCAGGATCCGACTCGCATGAGGAGCAGCGGTATGGATACCTTTTCCGCGCCCGCCCGGCGCCAGCCGTCCACAGGAACGCCGCCGCCTGTCCCGCGATCGCCCGGGAGCGGCGCTATGCGGCGCACAACTACGACCCGTTGCCGGTCGTGCTCGCGCACGGCGACGGCTGCTGGCTGTGGGACGCGCACGGTCGCCGCTACCTCGACATGATGAGCGCGTATTCGGCGGTGAGCCACGGCCACGCGCACCCGCGCATCGTGCAGGCGCTGGTCGAGCAGGCGCAGCGGCTTGCCGTCACGTCCCGCGTCTTCCACAACGAATTGCTGCCGGCATTCCTGCAGCGCTTGACCGAAGTGACCGGCCTCGATCGCGCGCTGCCCGCGAACGGCGGCGCCGAGGCCGTCGAGACGGCGCTGAAGGCTGCGCGCAAATGGGGTCACAGGGTCAAGGGCATTCCGGCCGACCGTGCCGAGATCATCGTCTGCGCGGGCAATTTCCACGGCCGCTCGATCACGATCGTGGGCTTCTCGTCCGAGCCGCAGTATCGCGATGGTTTCGGACCGTTCACGCCGGGGTTCCGGCAGATTCCCTACGGCGATGCCGGGGCGCTGGCGCGCGCGATCGGTCCGGACACGGCCGCGTTCCTCGTCGAGCCGATCCAGGGCGAAGGCGGCATCATCGTGCCTCCGCCCGGCTATCTCGCGGAATGCGCGCGGATCTGCCGCGAGAAGAACGTGCTCCTGATCTGCGACGAGATCCAGACCGGCATGGGCCGCACCGGCAAGTTCCTGGCGTCCGAGCACGAGAACGTCCGGCCCGACGGCGTCATTCTCGGCAAGGCGCTGGGCGGAGGTCTGCTGCCGGTGTCCGCGCTGGTCGGCACCGACGACCTGATGCAGGTGTTCACGCCGGGCGATCACGGCAGCACGTTCGGCGGCAATCCGCTCGCGGCGGCCGTCGGCCTCGCGGCGCTCGAAGTGCTGTTCGACGAGGGCATGATCGCGCGTTCGGCGGAGCTCGGCGCGCATCTGCTCGCGCGCCTGCGGACCGTGCAGAGTCCGCTGATCCGTGAAGTCCGCGGCAAGGGACTGTTCATCGGCGTCGAGGTCGACCGCGACCGGATCACGGCGCGCGACGTCGTCGACCGGCTGCTGGCGCGCGGCATCCTGTCGAAGGACACGCACGGCACCGTCGTGCGGTTCGCGCCTCCGCTCACGATCGACCGCGTGACGCTCGACTGGGCGGTCGAGGAAGTGCGTGCCGTGTTCATGGAGCTGGGCGGCGGCATCAGACGCGCGGCGTAGTCGCCGCCGGGCGGCGCTATACTGCGCCCATGGGTAAGCCCACGCTCGCCGGCAAGCTCGTGGTGGCGATTTCGTCGCGGGCGCTGTTCGACCTGACCGAGAGCCACCGGATCTACACGGTGGAAGGCGTGGGCGCCTACCACCGCTACCAGGTCCTGCACGAGGACGAGATGCTGGCGCCGGGCCCGGCGTTCGTGCTGGTGAAGAAGCTGCTGCGGCTCAATCGCCCGGACAAGCAGTACGTCGAGGTGATCCTGCTGTCGCGCAACTCCGCCGACACCGGCCTGCGCGTGTTCAACTCGATCAAGCACTACGGTCTCGACATCACGCGCGCCGCGTTCACCAAGGGCGAGCCGACGTCGCGCTACGTGCCGGCGTTCGGCGCCCATCTCTTCCTTTCGGCCGATCAGGGCGACGTGCGGCGCGCGCTCGACGAGGGCCATGCCGCGGCGACGATCTTCCCGAGCGCGGGGGGCACCAACGAAACCGACGAGCTGCGCATCGCGTTCGACGGCGACGCCGTGCTCTTCTCCGACGAGGCCGAGCGGGTCTACCAGGCCGACGGGCTCGCCGCCTTCGCGCAGAGCGAATCGCAATCGGCGCTCGAGCCGCTGGTCGGCGGACCCTTCAAGGAATTCCTCGCCGGGCTGCACCGCATCCAGGCCGATTTTCCGGAGGACAAGAGCCCGATCCGCACCGCGCTCGTCACGGCGCGCAGCGCGCCGGCGCACGAGCGCGTCATCCGGACGCTGCGCGCCTGGAACATCCGGATCGACGAGGCGCTGTTCCTGGGCGGCCTCGACAAGGGCGAATTCCTGCGCGCGTTTCGCGCCGACATCTTCTTCGACGACCAGCGCACCCACGTGGAATCCGCGCTGAAGCACGTCGCGGCGGGCCACGTGCCGCACGGCGTGGCCAACGAAGAGAAGCTGCCGACCCGGTGAGCGCGACAGTCGACCCGCGGGCGCCAGCCGGGCGTCGACACGCGACGTGAAAGTTCAGTCGACGATCCGGCCGTAGAAGGGATACTGCGGATCGTTGTAGCCGGGCGTCGAGGAATGCCCGGGCGTCACCAGGGAATCCACGAGCTCCTCGTCCTCGTCGTTCCATTTCGTCCCGACCGCGGCGACGTAATCCTGCCATTGGTCGAGCGTGCGCGGACCGGCGATCACCGACGTCACGATCCCGTTCGCCCACAGCCACGCCAGCGCGAACTGCGTGGCCGTGCGGCCCGTCTTCTCGGCGTGCGCCTGCAGGATCTGCGCGATCGCGAGCGACTCCTCGCGGAACTCGGTTTCCATCATCCGCTGGTCCTTGCGCGCCACGCGCGAATCCTCCGGCACGACGCCGGGCCTGATACTTGCCGGTCAGCAGGCCGCGCGCGATCGGCGAATAGGGCGCGACGCCGATGCCGTAGTGATCGCACGCGGGCAGGATCTCGACCTCGGGCATCCGGTTCAGCAGGTTGTAGTACGGCTGGCAGACGACCGGCAGCGGCACGCCCTGCGCCTCGCATTCGCTGACGACCTCGGCGATGCGCCACCCGCGGTAGTTCGACACGCCGAAATAGCGGATCTTGCCGCCGCGGATGAGATCGCCGATGGCGCCGACGGTCTCCGCGAGCGGGGTATCCTGGTCGTCGCGATGCAGGTAATAGATGTCGATGTAGTCGGTGCCCAGGCGCGCGAGGCTGTCGTCGCAGGCTGCAGCATCCAGCGCCGCGACAGCCCGCCGTCGTGCGGCTTCGCCGTCAGCGCGTTGCCCACCTTGGTGGCGAGGATCCAGCGCCGCCGGTTGGCCTTGATCGCGGCGCCGACGATCGTCTCGGACGTGCCCTTCACGTAGGCGTCGGCCGTGTCGATGAAGTTGACGCCGGCATCGAACGCGGCGTCGATAATCCGCCGCGACTCGGCCGCGTCGGTGCGGTCGCCGAACGTCATCGTGCCGAGACAAAGTGGGGAGACCTCGAGTCCGCTCGAGCCCAGCCGCTGGTATTCCATGACCATCCTTTCGTCCTGGCCCGCCTTCCGGCAGGGGTCGGGGTGCGCCCCAGGCGCCGCGGGCGCGGGGTCGGACCGGCGGTTCGCGCTAGCCGGGGACGGCAGGCCGCAGGCGTTCCATGTTCGGGATCGGCAGCGCCCGCCGCAGCACCGTTTCGCCGAGCCATTCCGCCGCGCGCTGCGCCCGGGCCGCGACCGTTTCCGGCGGCATCTGCAGGTAGTCGTCGTTGTAGACGTCGAAACTGTAGTCGCCGCAATAGCCGATCGCGTCGAGCCGGGTGATGAAATCGGCGAGTCCCTCGCTGTGCGCGCCCTCGCCGGGAAACACGCGGAAATGCGTCGCGGTGGCCGTCTGCTCCTCGGTCGAGCGGACCTCCTGCCACATGTAGTCCGACAGCTGGACCAGGAAGATCTGCTCCGGGTCGATCGCGTCGAGGTCGTCCAGCGCGACGCCGGAGGCGAGCACGTCGAAGGCGTCGATGGCGAGCCCGAGGTTGGGGCAGTTGGCGCGAAACACGATCTCGCCGGCGGCGGAGAAATCCTTCGCCGTGCGGCTCCACGACATGCCCTTGTATGCAATCCGTATGCCGAGCGGAATCGCCAGGATCGCGAGCATGCGCAGGTCGCGGGCGATCGCATCGGCGTCCGCCCCGGCGTGCGTCGACGTCGATGCCTCGACGAGCAGCCGTCGTCCGCCGAGCCGCCCGCAGACTTCGAGCATCGACTTCGCGACGTCCACCTTGTAGGCGTGGAGGCGCCCGTCCAGCCCCTCGAAATCGCGCAGCATCTCGAGGCCCGTCACACGCAGGCCGCTTTCGCGCACCGCGCGCACGCCGGCATCGACGCCGGACGGATGGCCGACCACGTCGCTGGCCGCGATCATCACCTGCGCGAAGCCGGCGCGGCGCACCGCGGCCAGCTTCACCTCCAGCGCGCCCGCGAGCGACGCCGTGTCCATCCCGAAGTCGCTGAAAATCATCGCGGCGCCGCCGCAGGGCGCGGGCTCGTCGTGCACGAGCTCGAACATCACGCTGCCCAGGGATGCGGTCGTGAGGGCGCCGCGATCGCTCGCGTGAACGCTTCTCGGAGACGAGAAACTCGACGCCGCGCTTCTGCAGGATCCCCACGGTGGCCAGCACGTCGGGCGTCCCGAACCCGATGCGTTGCAGGTGCTCCTCGGCGGGAGCGTACCGGGCGACTTCCTCGGGCTCGATCAGCTGCAGGTAGAAACTGCGGCAAGGGCTCTGCAGCAGCAGCCCCTTGGGCAGGATGCCGAAACGCACGCTGTCGGGCAGCGGCGCAAAGCCGAAGATCTGCGAATAGAACTCGACCCAGTCCGCCGTGCGATCGGCGCCGACGTACTGGACGATGCCGAAGAAATGCAGGCCGCCGAGCGCGGGCGGATGCTGGTCGACCGTGGGAATGGCGAGAAAATCGACGTCGTAGATCGAGAACTCGTCGTACCGGTCGACGAAGTAGATGAGGCTCTCGCCGACGCCGTGAATGGCGGGAATGTTGAGCTCCATCGCCCGCGCCCGCACCGGAATCTCCCATGCGCCGAGCTCGCGCGCCCGGCGGAACGCCGCGTCGGCGTCGCGGACGCGGACTGCAAACGCGCTGATGACGGGCCGCTCGGTCGGCTGCACGGTGCGCGGGACATCGGCCGCCTGGGCGTTGACGATGATGTTCATCGCGCCCTGCCGGTAGAGCTCGACCTCGCGGGACCGGTGCTGCGCGATCGGCCGGAACCCCATCCTTTCGAGCACGCCGCCCAGCGCCTGCGGCTTCGACGTGGCGAATTCGATGTACTCGATCCCGTCGAATCCGAGGGGGTTGTGGGGCTCCGCGACCGCTTCGCGATCCAGTGCGTTCGTCATTCCGATTCCTCGCCGCAAGGCCACCGTCCGGCCACGCCACATCATAGCGCAGGAATGGGTGGCCGAGGCTCGGGGCACGCACCCGCGCGCCGCGAGCATCGAGGGCGGTCAGCCCTTGTAGCCCAGCATCCGGGGCAGGAAGAGCACCGTGTCCGGCACCAGCGTGATTATCGCGAGCGCGCCGAACATGACGTAAAGGTAGGGCATCGACTCGCGCACGATGTCGCGCAGCGGCACATCGGCGATCTTCGTCATCATGAACAGCAGCAGGCCATAGGGCGGCGTGATCAGGCCGAGCATGATGTTTGTCACCGCCATCACCCCGAAGTGCACCGGGTCGATGCCCAGCGCGGTCACCGTCGGCAGCAGCACCGGGAGGATGACGAGGATGATCGTCGTGCCTTCGAGAAAGCAGCCGAGGATCAGCAGCAGGACGTTGACGATCAGCAGGAACACGAGCGGCGACAGCTCGTAGGTCTTCAGCATCGCGCTCAACGCCTTCGGGATGTTCTCGGCGGTGATGACGAAGTTGAAGACGAGCGCGCCGGCGATCAGCATGCCGATCGAAACCGTGATGCGCGCGCCGGTGGCCAGCGAGCGATAGACGTCCTTCAGGCGGACACTGCGGTAGAGGAAGGCAGAAATCAGCAGCGCATAGGCGGCGGCGACGGCGGCGGCTTCGGTCGGCGTGGTGACGCCACCGTAGAGGCAGCCCAGGAGGATAACCGGCATCATCAGCGCCGGGAGCGCATCCAGAGTGATGCGCGGCAGGTCGCGCAACGGGACGCGTTCCTCGACCGGGAAGTTGCGGCGTTTGGCCGTGAACGCTATCAGGCCGCTCTGGACGGCGCCGAGCAGCAGGCCGGGGATCACGCCTCCGAGAAACAGGTAGCCGACCGACGTGTCCGAAATCAGCGCGTAGAGCACCAGCGGGATCGACGGCGGCATGATGGGGCCGATGACCGACGAGACGGTGGTCAGCGCAGCGGCATACGCTGGGGTGTACTTGCCGCCGCGGGTCATCAGCGACTGCATCAGCTTGCCCGAGGCTGCGGCATCGGCGAGCGCGGAACCGGACATGCTGGCGAAGATGATGCTCTGCACCACGTTGACCTGCGCGAGGCCTCCCCGGAAGCGCCCGACGATAGCGTTGCAGAAGGTCAGCAGCCTGTCCATGATGCTGCCGGTGTTCATGAATTCGGCGGCGAGGATGAACAGCGGGATGGCGAGCAGCAGCTGGCTCGCCATCATGCCGTTCAGCAACTG
Organism: uncultured beta proteobacterium; assembly: GCA_963751405.1. Lineage (GTDB taxonomy): Bacteria > Pseudomonadota > Gammaproteobacteria > Burkholderiales > Casimicrobiaceae > CAIWHR01. Next base: position 25,470 of record CAVVUJ010000016.1, read on the forward strand.
CTCGGCGGCGGTCCCCATGTCGAGGCCCGCAAGGAAGAGATAGAGGATCGAACCGCCGATCATCGAGTAGGCGACGGGCAACCCGGCCAAGCTCAATCCGACGATGGCGACGAGCGCCAGGGAGAAAGGGCTGGTCAGGTTCATAGCCCGGAGCTCACCTTGGTGATGTCGACTTCTTCTGGCGCCTCTCCGCGAAGGATGCCCACGATCGCCCAGAGATAACGGACGATCACGGCCACCGCGAAAATGGTGTAGACGGAATACAGTATGTCGAGGCGGATCTTGAGGTACGACGTGCTCTCGACCTTCATGAAGGCGACGTACTTGATGGTGGCCGGCAGCGCCATGCCGAACAGCACGACCGCTGCGGCGGCGACGACGAGGCCGACCACGCGCCGGCCAAGCGGCCCCAACCTGTCCGAAATTAGGTCGAAGCGGATTTCGTCGCTCTCCTTCAGCCAGAACGCGGATCCCAGCAGCGTCATGTACAGCCACGCGATGACCGACAGTTCCGACGTCCAGCCGATCGGGAAATTGAAGAAGTACCGGAAGACGATCTGGATGATGAACGCGAGAAACATGATGCCGAGCATGCCGGCGACGACATTCTCGGCGCGGCGGCGAACCCAGTCCACCGCGCTCCTGATGGTCGCATTCATGCCAACCCCCTCCCTTTCCATGGGAACCCCTCGTTCATTGGAAACCGGCACCGGCCACTCCGGGCGGCCACGCGCCCGCCGGGCCGTCCCAAGGGCGAATACCGAGCCGCGCAGCGCTAGGGTGCTCCAGTAAGCCCGTCGGCGCCGCGAACCGCCCCTGCGGTTCGCGGCACGCCATGGTTACTTGATCGCGGCGATCTTGTCGAGGATCCCCGGCGCCCAGGACTTCGCTTCGTCCGAGGCCAGGTAGACCTTCTGCGCGTTGGCGCGGAACGCGGCGAGGTCCGGCGTGTAGACGTCGAGCCCCTGCTTCCTGAAGCCGTCGGCGAGCTCCGCTTCTTTCTTCAGGTGCTCGCCCGTGCTCCAGGCGAGCGCCTTGTCGACCGCAGCCTGGAAGGTCTTCTGCTTGGCCGGGCCCATGGCGTTCCAGGACTTGAGGTTCATGCACAGCACGTCGAAGGCGACCAGGTGCGACGTCAGCACGATCTGCGACATCACCTCGTAGAACTTCATGTTCTGCACGTTGGGCAGCGGATTGTCCTGCCCGTCGATCGCTCCCGTCTGCAGCCCCGTGTAGGTTTCCGCATAGGCCATCGGGGTCGGGTTCGCGCCGATCGAGCGTCCGAGGAGCTGCCACGCGTCCCCCGGCGGCATCCTGAGCTTGACGCCGGCCAGGTCAGCGGGCGTGTTGATCTTCTTCTTCGGCTTCAATCCCACCTGGCGAGTGCCGTAGAACGTCGGCCCGAGGAGCTTGATGTTCAGCTGGTCCTCGGCCTGCTTCTTCATCTGCGCGCCGAGGTCGCTCGCGAAGAACGCGGTCACGTGGTTGGCGTCGCGGAAGGTGTAGGCGGACGTCAGGACCGACCATGCCACCAGCTGCTTGGAGATGTCCTGCGGCGCGACGTTGCCGAGCTCGAGGTTGTCGCGCTGCAGCGCAACGAGCTCGGTGCCCTGCTTGAACAGCGTGCCGCCGTAGAACGGCTCGAGCGTAAAGTCGGCCTCGATGTCCTTGGCGAGCATACGGGTCATGTCGGCGCGGATGTCCTTGTCCGAGAACACCGCGGCGAAGCGCAGCGTCGGCTTGGCCTGCGCCCAGGCGGGCACGGCCTGCGTCGCGGCCAGCGCGGCGCCGGCCTTGAGCAGCGTACGACGGTCGATCTTGAAGTTCATGACTTTCTCCTCGAGGTGGATTGCAACTACCGGGCTAGCGAGTTGACGCGGGGGCGAGCCAACTCAGGATCATGTCGGCCACCAGTTGGCGGCGACCTGGCACATCTCCCTTCGCGCCCATCTCTCGCTGGAAGAGCGTGCCGAAGGTGTACTGATTGGTGACATTGAACATCCCCAGGGCGGCGATCGCCATGTGGACGTCGATCGGGTCGGCGTCGCGCCGGTACACGCCCTCGGCCTGCCCGCGGGCGATCACGGCGCCGAGCATGTCGACGATGGGGCGGTTGACCGTGCGCAGCGACGGGAAGCGTTTCATGTGCCGGCCCTTGGCCTGGTTCTCGGCCACCACGAGGCGCACGAAGTACTCGTGTTCGACGTAATAGTCGTAGGTGAACTCGACGATGCGGCGGATCGCGTCGACCGGCGTGAGGTGCTCGAGCTCGAGCTCGTTCTCCGCCTCGCGGATCTCCGCGTAGACCCGCTCGAGCACGGCGAGATAGAGCCGCTCCTTGCTGCCGAAGTAATAGTTGATCAGCGCGCGCGTGGTCTGCGTTCGCGCGGCGATCGCGTCCATGCTCGCCCCTTCGAATCCGCGCGAGGCGAACTCGGTGGTTGCGGCCGCGAGGATCCGCGCGCGATTTGCCTCCGGCGCCTTGGGCTTGCGCATGGCGGTGTTTCGAGCCGACGAGACCTGCAGCACCATGGGCATCCCGGGAATTGGCGAAGTCGCAAGGAAAATTTAACAGACTCGCCAATTCCGGGCAATCCCCATCGATGGTGCGATGCAACATGGCGCCGCCGTCTAGTAGGAAACTTGCGCGACCACGCGCAACTCGTCGGGCGTCGCGGTGCCGAAGCCGAAGAACTCGAGGTAAGCCGGGATCATCTCGAACAGCATGTCGGTCCCGACCTGGTAGCGGCAGCCGCGCTCCGCGGCGGCCTGCAGCAGCGGCGTGATCTCCTGCTTCATCACGACCTCGCCGACGAAGGTACTTGGTGACAGGCGCGCCACGTCGAACGGAAGGGGGTCGCCGGCTCGCATGCCGAGCGGCGTCCCGTTGACGACGAGGTCGTACCCCGCGGGGTCGTTCGAGCGCAGGTCGACGGCGATGCGCGGATGGTGCTCGCGCAGGCGTGCCGCGAGGCCCTCAGCCGACGCCGTGTCGATGTCGAACAGCGAAATCGATGCGGGACCTTCGGCCGCCAGCGACGCGGCGATCGCCGAGCCGACGCCGCCCGCCCCGACGACGAGGCAGGACGCGCCCGCGATCACGAAGCCCTTGCGCTTCAGACCGCGCGCGAACCCCGCGCCGTCGAACATGTCGCCGACCAGCGTGCCGTCGGGCCGGAGCAGCAACGCGTTGCAGGAGCCCGCGATCTTGACGGCGTGCTGCTCTCGTCGAGCAGGTCGACGACGGTCACCTTGTGCGGCATCGTCACCAGCGCACCGTGGAGGTTGGTCAGCTTTCTGAGCGACGCGAGGACGCCGGGAAAATCGTCGGCCCTGACCCCCATCGGCACGACGACGGCGTCGATCCCGTTCTTCTCGAACCACGGGTTGTAGATCAGCGGCGCCTTGAACGATTCGGTCGGGTATCCGATGTGGGCGATGAGCCGGGTCTTGCCGCTGATCATGGAATCCTCGTGCTGCGCGTTCGGGTTGGGGGAAGAGACAGGGTCAGAACATTTCCCCGCCGCGGGAGCGGCGGATGATGTCATAGACCGTCACGAGGTCGCCGATCGGGATCTGCCCCGGCGCCGACGCGGACTCCCCGACGGCGAAGCTCAACCACGAGCCGAACAGGCCACCGACCATCCGGGACACCGACCCGAGCGGTCCCACCGACATGCTGATCAGCGGAATGCGCGCCTTGTCGTCGGCCTCGGCCGTTGCCGCGAGCAGCCGCAGCACGTCGGCACGATCGCGCGGCATGACCTGCACCATCGCCACGTCGGCGCCGAGCCGCTCCGCCTCGAGGAACCGGTCGACGAGGTAAGCGAGCCCCGGCGTGTAGCTGAGGTTGTGGTAGGAAAGGATGAGCCGGACCTCGTGCCGCCGCGTGCTCTCGCGGACCTGGCGCAGGTGCTCGGGGTCGTTGTCCATCTCGAAGTCCATGAAGTCGACGAGCCCGCTCCCCGCGACGGCGGCGTAGAGCTCGACGACCGCCGCATCGTCCAGTGCGGTCCGCTCGCCACCGCCTCTCTCTGCGCGGCGCGTGAATATGACAGGACGCTTCCCGACGACGCTTCGCAGCGCCCGAGCCGTCTCGATCACGGCATCGGTGTCGCCGATCGCGTCGAAGAAATCGACGCGCCACTCGACGAGGTCCGGCTTCTGCCTGAGGACGCCGGCGGCCTCCGCGAGCACCCGCTCGCGGGTCCGTCCGACCAGTGGCGTGCAGAGCAACGGGGTTTCGCCGCCCAGCTTCCTGCCGCGTGCATCGACTGCCTTGATGTTCTTTTTCATGCCATGCGCTCCGATCATTGAGTCGCGACGGCGCGCCGGCTCCCGGCCGCTGCGCGTCCGGGACGGCGCTTGTCGCGGGCACCCTTCTCCCCGTGATGCTCGGCGAGATACGCCTTCAGCGTCTCGAGGCAGCGCGTCGCGTGCTCGGCGTAGCCGATCTCCTCGTGCCGCTCCTTGTTGGGCAGCTCGATCGAGTACACGCAATGCGGGATGTGCGCGAGGATGCTCGCGACGTCGATGCCGCCTTCGCCGACGTACAGGCGCGCCTCGCGCAGGATGCGGATCATCTCGGCCCGTTCGGTCGGGATTTCGGCCGGGGCGTCGCACAGGTGGGCGAAGTGGAACCACTCGCGCGGCAGGGCGTCGAGGTCGGCAGGGTTGTCGCGGGCGCGGTGGAAGTGGTGCATGTCGACCATCAGCCCGGCGTTGCTTCGGTTGACCGCGCGCAGCACCTCGGCCGCCTGCGCCAGGTTGGCCACGGCGGCGATCGGGACGAATTCGAGGTCGACCGTCAGCCCGAACGGCTTGGCGAGATCGCAGATCTCGCCGAACTTCTCGATGTAGAACTCGCGCTCGCCGCCCCAGATGCTGGACAGCACGGCCTTGGCGCCGAGCTCGGCTGCGACTTCCATCGCCGGCAGGTATTTGGTCGGGTGCAGCCCCTCGTAAACGCGGGCGAGCTCGATGTCGTGGACGCGCACGCCGGTCGAGGCGAGCGCCCGTTTCGTCTGCCTCAGCATCTGCGGGTTGTCGGCCAGCGCGTAATTGGGCTCGCCGGGAAGCCCCAGGTAGATGGGGCGGATGCTCACATAGTCATAGCCGGCGCGCGCCGCGATGTACGTCATCTCCGGCGGCGGGCAGCCCAGCACCGTCAGGTGGGCGAGGGAAAATTCCTGGTTCATTCTGTTCGACCTCCTCTGCGTGTGGGCCGCGCGGCGTGCCGCGCAGCCGCCGTCGGGACCGAGACCGCGGCTCCGTTCCGGCAGCGGCCGCGGTGCCTTCGCCCGCCTGTGTCATCCGCCGGTGCTGACGTGGTGGACCTTCTTGCCGGGCGAGTAAATGTCCATGATGTTCCAGTGGCCGGCTGTTGGCACTGGCTCGTTCTTCATGTAGACGTCGATGACGCAAGGGCGCTTCGATCTTGATCGCCTTCTCCAGCGCCGGCTTGAACTCGGCCGCGGAACCCACCTTGACGCCGTCGATGCCGTAGGCCCGCGCGATCGCCGCGTAGTCGGGCGACCAGGGCTTGCCGTCCTTCTCGAACACCGTCGCGAAGGTCGTGCCGTAGTGCGCCTGCTCGAGGCCGGCGATCGTGCCGAACGCGCAGTTGTTCATGATCACCCAGATCACCGCGATGTCCTCCTCGAACGCGGTGGCGAGCGCCGCCGGGTTCTGGCCGAAGCCGCCATCGCCGATCAGCGCGACGACGACCTTGTCGGGACGGGCCAGCTTCGCGCCCAGCGCCGCCGGCGAGCCGAAGCCCATCGTCGCGAAGCCCCCCGGCGTGAAGACGCTGCCCGGCGTGTAGATCGGGTATTGCTGGGCCATGCCGTTCTTGTTCCAGCCGACGTCGGTGCAGAGGAGCGCGTCACGCGGCATCGCGGCGCGCAGGTCGGCGAGGATCCGCTCGGGCCGCATCGGCCACGCGTCGCTCGCCATCGCCTTTCTGTTGCCGGCGACGAAACTTCTTGCGGTTGGCTGCCATCTCTGCCAGCAGCTCGGGCCGCTTCACGCCCTTCGGCGCGATCTTGCGGGCGACCCGGTTCAGCACCTTGAGCGCTTCCTTGAGGTCCGCCACCGCGCCGATCGCCACCGGATAGTTGCGCCCGATCTCCGCCGGATCGATGTCGATGTGGATCAGTTTCGTCGGGGGCATCCGGAACGTGTACGCCTCTTCCCACGAGCTGCAGTCGGCCTCGGAGAAGCGGGTGCCGAGCGCCAGGATGCAGTCCGCGGCGAGAGTCTTGTCGTTGATGAACTTCGTGCCCCAGAATCCGGTCATCCCGAGGATCAGCGGATGGTCGTCGGGCAGCGCGCCCTTGCCCATCAGCGTGTGCGCAACCGGCAGCGACAGGTGCTCGGCGAACTCGCGCATCTCGGTCGCCGCGTCGGCGAGCAGGATGCCCCCACCGACGTAGAGCAGCGGCGTCTTCGCGGCGAGCAGCGCCCGGATGATCTTCGAAGCGGTCTCGTCGTCGAGCGACGGCTTGTGCAGCGTCTTGGCGTTGGCGAGGACGCGCTTCCACAGCGCGACGTCGATCTCCTTCGAGAAGATGTCCATCGGCACGTCGACCAGCACCGGGCCCGGGCGGCCGCTCTCGGCCAGCGCGAAGGCCTTCTCGATGATCTCCGGAAAGAGGTGCGGCGAGTCCACGCGCCATGCGCGCTTGACGAACGGCCGGTAGATCTCGTACTGCGACGCGTCCGCGTGCAGATTGACTTCCTGGTGCGGATGCTTGCCGTAGTAGTGCGTCGGCACGTCGCCGGCGATCACCACCATCGGGATCGAATCGAGCGCCGCATTGGCGACACCCGTCGCCGCGTTGGTGAGCCCGGGCGAGAGGTGCGTCAGCAACACCGACGTCCCCTTCGACGCCCGCGCGTAGCCGTCGGCCGCGTGCGCGGCGACCTGCTCATGGCGGGTGTTGACGAACTTGATCTTCCTGCTCTTCGACAGCGCGGCGAGCACCGCGATGTTGGTGTGGCCGCACAGGCCGAAGATGTGCTTCACGCCGCGGGCCTCGAGGTACTTCACCAGCTGGTGGGCGATCAGGGCCTTCATCGAACTTTCTCCTGCGTGGCCGCGCGGCATCGTGCCGGCGCGGGGGGGTTGTCGGAATTTTCTCGAGGGCGCAGCGCGCCAGCGTGTGCTGCCGGCCGATTCGGTCACCGCGGGCACGGCGCGGCGAGTGTTCCGGCGGTCAGGTCGTGATCGTCTCGACTTCGGCTTCGAGCGCCGGATCGTAGAACTCGCCGAAGAGCTCCTCGTCCGACGGCTTGTCTTCCTTGATCGGCACGGAAACCCACGTCGTGTTCATGTAGTGCTTGAGATGCACGTTCTCCGAGACGATGTTCCCGCCCCAGGTGCCGCAACCCAGGCTCGACGTCATCGGCATCCCGTTGTTGAACGCGCCGGCATTCGCCTTCGATTGCGGCTGCCGCACCATGATCCGCGATACCGGCGCCGCCAGCGCCAGCCGGTGGATGTGGTCCTGATTGAACGAGTAGATGCCGCAGGAGTGACCTTTGCCGCCGACCTCATAGATGCCGCGCATCATGTCGAGGGCCTGGTCGAAGCCCTGGTACTTGTAGACGGCGAGCAGCGTCGTCAGCTTCTCGCTGGAGTACGCGTGTTCCTTGCCGATGCCGTCGCCGTGGACGATGATGAACTTGCGATCGGCGGGGATCGTGAAACCGGCCGCCTTGGCGAGTTGTTGCGGGGCGATCGCGACGGTGTCGGGCGTACGGTGCGCCTCGTCGTCCCACATCGCACGGCGCAGCGCCGCCTTTTCCGCGTCGTTCGCGAGGTAGCCGCCCTCGGCCTGCAGCTGCTTCACCAGCCGGTCGAAGATCGAGGCCTCGATGATCAGGTTGCCGTCGGCCGAGCAGCCCGAGCCGAAGTCGGACGTCTTCGACAGGCGCGTATTGCGCGCGGCTTCCTCGATGTTCGCGGTCTCGTCGATGATCATCGTCGAATTGCCCGCGCCGACGCCGTACGCGGGCGTGCCCGAGCTGTGCGCAGCGCGGACCATCGGCTGGCCGCCGGTGGCGACGATCAGGTCGGCGCGCGCCATCAGCGCCTGCGACATCGGGATGTTGACCCTGGTCAGGCACTGCAGGATGTCGGCGGGCGCGCCCTCGCGCTGCAGCGCCTCGCGCATCAGCCGCACGGTCTCGAACGAAGTCTTCTTGGAGCGGGGATGGGGCGAGAAGATGACGACGTCCCGCGCCTTGATGCCGTAGATCGCGTTGCCGGCCGGCGTGAGATCCGGGTTGGTCGTCGGCACGATGCAGGCGACGATCCCCGCCGGCTTGCCGTACTTGACGATGCCCTTCTCCGGCAGTTCCTCGATGATGCCCACACTCTTCTGCCGCAGCGCGTCGCGCAGCACGCCGCGGATCTTCATCCGCTTGCCCATCCGGCTGACGGCGTCACCCAGTCTGCTCTCCTCGATGCCCATGTCGACGAGGCGCGTGAACGTCTGTTTGTTGGCGACCGCCCACGCGACCGCCTGGCAAAGGCGATCGACGCGCGCCTGGTCGTAGGTCTCGATGATCGCGAGTGCCTTGCGCGCGCGCGCGAAGACATCGTCGAGCTCCTGCTGCTGCTCTTCGGTGATGCCTTTCCTGACTTCGGGGGTGGTTGCCATCTGCGTGTCTCCCGGTGCGGTTGGATCGATGCGTTGCAGCGTATCGGCGCTGCCTGCATTCGTGGTGGGTGGTTCGTTCGTTCGCGAGTTGATGGATGGGCGTCAGGCGCCGAGCACGGTCTTGCGGATCGTGGCGAGCACGGAGCGCAGGTCCTCGATCGGCACCTGGCCAGGCGCCGAACTGCTCTTGCCGACGGCCCAGGTCAGCGCGGAGCCGTAGACGAATCCGACCATGCGCGACAGCGAGCCGTACGGCCCCATCGACATGCTGATGAGCGGGATGGGCAGCGACTGGCTCGCCTCATAGGTCGCGCCGAGGAGGGTGAGCACGTCCGGGGGCCCCTTGGGCATGACCGCCACCTTCGCGATGTCCGCCTCGAGCCTGTGCGCGAGGGCGAACTTGGCCACGAGCGAAACGGCGTCGGGCGTGGCCTCGAAGTTGTGGTACGAACCGATCAGTGCGATGCCGTGCTCGCGCGAAGCGGCGCGCAGCCGGCGGAAGTCCTCGGCGGCGTTGACGGTCTCGTAGTCGATCAGCTCGACGAGGCGGCTCGCGCAGACGTCGACGTACAGCTGCACGACCTGGGATTCGGCCAGCGCGATCTTCTCGCCGCCTTCCAGCGACGAGCGGCGGGTGAACATGATCGGAACCGGCCCCGCGCGTTCGCGAACGGCCCGCGCGGTGTCGATCACATGCGCGGTGTCGCCGAGCGCCGCGAAGAAATCGACCCGCCATTCGAGCATGTCGGGCTTCTTCGGCAGCACGGCATCCACCTCCGCGAGCACCGCGTCGCGGGTACGGCCGACGAGCGGCGTGCAGATCAGCGGAAACGCTCCTCCACCCACGGGCCGTCCCTTCAGCTGGATCGGTTGCGGTTCAACCATCGCGTTTTCTCCGGATCATGTGTCAGTGAACCGCCGCGGCATCGGCCATGGTCCCGACCGCGACGGCCCGACCGATTCCAGTCGCCCGCCGCTGTCGTCGCGGGGAGCACCCGAATCCGACCAGTGAACGATACGGCCAGCGCGAACCGACCGTCAAGGGCGTATATCGACAACATGTGCGTTATGCGCCCATTTTGTGCGAGAAAATGCATGATTTCTGCGCCATATGGCATTTTATGGTTCAAGGGCGTATCGTGAGGGCGCTAGTCGCCCTTAGTGCTTTAAGAACGGTCAACATGTCGGCCCCCGACCTGTTCGTGCCTTCAAAGGATTGCGATGTCGAACCAGACCACACCTCTCCCTCGAGCAGCACGCCCCGCGGCTTCCACGCCGGCTCCGTCGCCGCAGGCACTGCTCGATCCGGACAAGGCCATCGCCGACACGATCGCCCGCTTTGGCGACAACCCGGATTTCGTCACCGCGCTGGCGCGGGGACTGGCGGTCATGCTGGCGCTGTCGGACAGGAAGCGCCGGATGTCGATCGCGCAGGTCAGCCATCGCACCGGAATACCGCGAGCGGCGGTGCGCCGCAGCCTGCATACGCTGGCGAAGCTGGGCTTCGTGGCGGCCGACGACACGCGTCACTTCTATCTTCGGCCCCGGGTGCTCTCGCTCAGCCACGCGTATCTTGTCCGCCACGCCACTCGTCGTCCTCGCGCAGCCGATCATCGACCGGCTCGGCGAATCGCTGCACGAAGCCTGCTCGCTCGGGATACTCGATGGCGACGAGATCGTGTACCTCGCCCGCTCGGCGTCGTCGCGCATCATGTCGCCCGCGCTCAACGTCGGCCGGCGTCTGCCCGCCTATTGCACGTCGATCGGCCACGTGATGCTCGCGCACCTGCCGCCGCAGGAGCTCGACGATTACCTGAGCCGCACCCGGTTCCATCCGTACACCGAGCACACGCTGACGTCGCCGGACAAGCTGCGTTCGGTGCTGCAGGAAGTGCGCGCGACCGGATTCGCGTTCGCGAGCCAGCAGATGGAGCTGCGGCTGTGCACGCTGGCCGTGCCGGTCCTGGACATCGGCGGCAATTTCGTCGCGGGGATGAATGTCATCCTGCAGGGCAGGCTGGTGACGGCGAGCGAAATGGCGGAGCGTTTCGCGCAGCCGTTGCAGGATGCGGCCGCCGAGCTCGGTTCCCTCCTGCTGCCCTGAGGAACCTTGCCCATGCATGTTTTCTTCGAGGACGACGGCCAGCTCAAGGCCGGCACGATCCTGGCCGACAACGACTCGTCGCTGCAGGTCGAGGCTGCTTCGGGCAAGCGCCTGAAGATCAAGGCGGCCGCGGTCCTGCTGCGATACACGGAGCCGTCGCCGTCGACGCTCCTCGCCGACGCGCAGGCGCAGGCGCGCGAGCTCGATCCGAATTTCCTGTGGGAAGTCTCCGGCGACGACGAGTTCGGCTTCGCCGATCTCGCGCGCGAGTATTTCGGGCATGCGCCGGCGCCGGTCGAGGCGGCAGCCGTCGCACTGGCCCTCGCCGGCGCGCCGATGTTCTTCTACAAGCGCGGAAAGGGCCGGTACCGCAAGGCGCTGCCGGACGCGCTGAAGGCCGCGCTCGCTTCGGTCGAGCGCAAGCAGCGCGAGGCGGAGCAGATGGCCGCATGGACCGACGAGCTCCGCGCGCACCGCCTGCCTGACGCATTGCGCGCGAAACTCCCGATGCTGCTCTACAAGCCGGACAAGAATGCGCTCGAGTGGAAGGCGCTCGCCGCGGCCTGCGATTCGACGCAGATGAGTCCCGTGGCGCTCCTCGCCCTGTGCGGCGCGATTCCGTCGACGCACGACTACCATTTCAACGCGTTCCTGGCGCAGGCGTTCCCGCAGGGGACCGCGTTCCCGGCGTACGGCCCGCTGTCGCCGGCTCCGGATCTGCCATTGGCCGATGCCAGGGCATTCTCCATCGACGACGCGACGACGACCGAGGTCGATGACGCATTCTCGGTCCGCGAGCTGCCCAACGGCCATTACGAGGTCGGCATCCACATCGCGCTGCCGGCGCTCGGCATCGCGCGCGGATCGCCGCTCGACGCGCTTGCGCGCGCGCGGCTGTCCACCGTCTACATGCCCGGCCGCAAGCTGACGATGCTCCCTGACGAGGTGGTGGACGCCTTCACGCTGGCAGAGGGCCGCTCGCCGCCTGCGCTGTCGCTGTATGCGGAGGTCGCGCACGACGGCGCGCTCCTGCGGCACGAGACGCGCGTCAATCGCCTGCCGATCGCCGCGAATCTGCACCTCGACACGCTCGGCGAGGCGTTCGCCAACGATCTCCCGGGGCCGGCCGACCCGCCCTGGACCACCGAGCTGCGCGTGCTCTGGAAGTTCGCGCAGGCCCTGTTCGGCGCGCGCGGCAAAGCCGATTTCGCGCGTATCGACTACAGCTTCCAGGTCGATTGGGACAAGGCAGCCGGAGGCGCGGAGGCGGGCTACGTGCGGATCGTTCCGCGGCCGCGCGGAAGCCCGCTCGACAAGCTCGTCTCCGAGCTGATGATCTTCGTCAACAGCCAGTGGGGCAAGCTGCTCGCCGACGCGGGAGTCGCCGGGCTCTATCGGACCCAGGCGAACGGCAAGGTGAAGATGAGCACCCGTCCGGGCGAGCACCAGGGACTCGGGCTCGCGCATTACCTCTGGTCGAGCTCGCCGCTGCGCCGCTACAGCGACCTCGTCAATCAGCGCCAGCTGCTGGCGTCGCTGGAGGGCAGCCGGCCGCCGTACGCGGAGAACGATGCCGAGCTCTACGCGGCGCTCACGGATTTCGAGGCGACCTACTCGCACTACGCCGAGTTCCAGGACCGGATGGAGCACTACTGGTGCCTGCGCTGGCTGCTGCAGGAGGGCATCGCCGAGACGACGGGCACCGTGATACGCGACACGCTCGTCCGCTTCGACCGGCTGCCGCTCGTCGTGCGCCTCGCGGACCTGCCGGCGCTCGCCCCGGAGGCTCGCGTGCGGATCGCGATCGGCCGCATCGACCTCGTCGCGGCAACGCTGGAGTGCCGCTTCGCCGGAGCAGAGGGGTCCGGTTGATCCGGCGTGATCCCAAACGCCCGCGGCTGCGCTAGACTGCGGCATTCAAGCGCTCCCGACATTGCCGCGCCAATCCACCTCGCCTCGCATGCTCTCGGCGCCGCCGGTCTTTAGGCAGGCGGTCGCTCTGGTGCGCGCGCGGGCGGCGACGGTGCGCGGCGCTCGGGGCGCATTCGTCCGCGCCATGGACGGCAGGATCTCCCCGCGCGCCAACCAGCTCATCGTCTATGCGCTCGTGGCCTCGATCGCGATCCACGCCGCGCTGCTCGCGATCCGGTTCCGGCTGTACGATCCCAAGAGTCTGCTTGACCGCACGCCGCCGCTCGAAGTCGCGCTGGTGAACGCGAAATCGAAAGCCAAGCCCGCCGTGGCGGACATCCTCGCGCAGTCGAATCTCGACGGCGGCGGCAATACCGACGCGAAACGGCGCGCCAGGACGCCGATGCCGGTGCTGCCCAAGGCGGGAGCCGGTGGGGAAATCGCCGTCGCGGCGCAGCGGCTCGATGTGCTGGAGCAGGAGGCGCGCGAGCTGATGACGCGCATCAAGAGCGCGCCGACGGCACCCGCGATGCCGAAACCCGTCGAGGCGCCGGAGCCCGTCGCCCCGCCTTCAGTGAGCGAGTTGACGCAGCGCACGCTCGAGGCCATGCGGCTCGAGGCGCGGGTGGCGAAGGACATCGAGGTCTACCAGCAGCGGCCCAAGCGCCGTTTCGTCGGTGCCCGGGCCGAGGAATACCGCCTGGCGCGCTACGTCGAGGACTGGCGCGCCAAGATCGAGCGCGTCGGCAACCTCAACTACCCGGAGGCCGCGCGTTCGCTCAAGCTCTACGGCAGCCTGCTGCTGACGGTGTCGATCAGGAGCGACGGCAGCGTCGAGGCCGTCGAGATCAACCGCTCGTCGGGCCATTCGGTTCTCGACGCCGCCGCGGTGAAGATCGTCGAGATGTCGGCGCCGTTCGCGGTGTTTCCGCCGGACATCAAGCGCGATACCGACGTGCTCCACATCACGCGCACCTGGATGTTCACGAAGGGCGACGAGCTGCGCAGCGAATAGTCATTGCTGTTCGCACCCCTCATGGTGAAAAACCGCATCGGTCGCTGGACCCTTCGCGTCTGCGCAGTTGTCGCGGCGGTCGCGTTGGCGTGGCTGGCGTGGATCTCGGCGCACATCGCCTGGTACCGGTACCAGCCCCCGCGCGAGACCGCGTTCATCGCGCAGCGGATGGATGAGCTCCGCGCGAAGGGCAGCAAGGCGACGCTGCAATACCGGTGGGTGCCCTATGCCCGGATCTCGCCGCAGCTCAAGCGCGCGATGATCGCCGCCGAGGACGCCAAGTTCGCCGAGCATGACGGGTTCGACTGGGATGGCATCGAGAAGGCGCTGGAGAAGAACCGGAAGAAGGGCCGCGTCGTCGCGGGCGGCTCGACGATCACGCAGCAGCTCGCGAAGAACCTGTTCCTCTCGCCGACCAAGAGCTACTGGCGCAAGGGCGGGGAGGCCGTGGTCACGGTCCTGCTCGAGGCGATGCTGCCGAAGCAACGGATCTTCGAGCTCTACCTCAACGTGATCGAATGGGGCGACGGCGTGTTCGGCGCCGAAGCGGCCGCGCAGCGGTACTTCGGCGTGTCGGCGGCGCAGCTCTCCGCGGAGCAGGCGGCCAGGCTCGCCGCGATGACGCCCAGCCCGCGTGTATTCGAGCGCAGGCCGGATTCCGCCTATCTCGACGGTCGCGTCGCGACGATACTGGCGCGGATGCCTTCCGCGATCGTGCCCTGAAGCAGTGCCCCCGGGGTTAGAATGCGCACGGCCGACGCGGCCCGCTGGCCGCGCCTGGCATCACCCCGACCATGTCCGAGACGATCGAACACGATGACCTCGTACGACCCGACGCTCCGACCAGCGTGCAGGAGGCGCTCGCCCGGGTAACGGGCCTGCTGCGCCAGCACCGGCTGGTCGAAGGGCTGGTGCTCGAGCAGCTGGAACAGCCGCCGGCCGAAGCCCACGCCGAGCTCGCCGACAGCGCCGTCTACAAGAAGAGCGACGCGGCGCTGCAGCACGAGCTCGACCGGCTGCACCCGGCCGACATCGCCTACATCCTCGAGGCGCTCCCGCTCGACGAGCGCCTCTACATCTGGGACCGGGTCCGCGCTTCGCGCGACGGCGACATTCTGCTCGAGGTCTCCGACGCCGTCCGCGAGTCGCTGATCTCGTCGATGGACACCGAGGAGCTCGTCGCCGCGACCGGGACGCTGGAAGCCGACGAGATCGCCGAGCTCGCTCCCGACCTGCCGCAGGAGGTGATGGACGATGTGTTCCAGAGCCTGCCGGTCGAGGAGCGCGAGCAGCTGCGCGCCGCGATGTCCTTCGACGACGACATGGTCGGCGCGCTGATGGACTTCGAGGACATCACGGTGCGGCCGGACGTCACGCTCGAAGTCGTGCTCCGTTATCTGCGCCGCTTCGACGAGCTGCCGTCGCAGACCGACCAGGTGTTCGTCGTCGACCGCGACGAGCGGCTGCTGGGCGTGCTCCCGATCACCACGCTGATCGTCTCCGATCCGGAAACGCTGGTCGAGTCGATCATGAAGCAGCCGGTGGTGAAGCTCCAGCAGCACGAGAAGGCCGACGTCGCCGCATCGGCCTTCGAGCGCTACGACCTCGTTTCCGCCCCGGTGGTGGACACCAACGAGCGGCTGGTCGGACGCGTCACCGTCGACGAAGTGCTCGACTTCGTGCGCGAGAGCGGCGAGGAAGACCTGCTCGCCCAGGCCGGCCTGCGCGGGGAGGAGGACGTCTTCGCGTCGGTATGGGCGTCGTTCCGGAACCGCTGGGCGTGGCTCGCCATCAACCTCGTCACCGCGTTCATCGCCTCGCGGGTGATCGGCGTGTTCGAAGGCTCGATCGAGAAGCTGGTCGCGCTCGCCGCGCTGATGCCCATCGTCGCCGGCATCGGCGGCAATTCCGGCAACCAGACGATCACGATGATCGTGCGCGCCGCGGCGCTGGGCCAGGTGGCGGTCACCAACGCGCGCCAGCTCATCCGCAAGGAAATCACGATGAGCCTCGTCAACGGCGTCATCTGGGGCGGCGTCATGGGGCTGGTCGCGATGGTGCTGTACAGGGACCCGCCGCTCGGCCTGGTCATGGTCTGCGCGATGACGTTGAACCTCATGCTCGCGGCGCTGATGGGCGTGCTCATACCGATGACGATGCTGAAGGCCGGGCGCGATCCGGCGGTGGGCTCCTCCGTGCTCATCACGGCGGTCACCGATTCGGGCGGCTTCTTCATCTTCCTCGGTCTCGCCACGCTGTTCCTGGTGTGACGCGGCCCGGCGGGTGGCGGGCCGCCCCGGGGCCGTGCCGCCGGTTGGTCAGCCGGTGGAATAAGCGGCGCCCCCGGACTGTTGACGCGGGTGTTGCCAACCAACCCAGGGAGATTCCCATGCTGCAAATTCGCCGCGCGCTGCCCGCCGCCCTTCTCGTCCTGACCATTGCCGCCTATGGCTCGCTGGCGGGCGCCCAGGCTCCTGCCAAGATGACCGACGGCGTCCTCACCAACACGGCCGGCATGACGCTCTACACGTTCGACAAGGACGAAGGGGGCAAGAGCATGTGCAACGGCCCCTGCGCGGGCAACTGGCCGCCGCTGATGGCGGGCGCCGACGCCAAGGCCGCCGGCGACTGGTCGATCGTGACCCGCGACGACGGCGCCAAGCAGTGGGCGTACAAAGGCAAGCCCGTCTACCTGTGGGCGAAGGACCAGAAGCCCGGCGACAAGACCGGGGACGGCTTCAACAACGTCTGGCACGTCGTCAAGTAGGGAGCCGAATGGCGGCGCTCCGGGTTTGCGGGAATGCGAACCCGGAGCCCGTGACCACTGTTCGTTGCCGACGCCGGCGGCTTCCGGGCATGCGGTCGCGGAGTAAGATGAATGTCGTCTGTTTCCGCCCTCTTCGACCCGCCACGACGATTTGATTCCGCCAGCCGCAACCGATTCTCCGGGCCTGCCGCACCCGGACCTCGTCGCCGCGATTCCCCGGCTGCGCCGATATGCGCGGGTGCTGACGGGCGAGTCTTCCCGTGCCGACGACCTCGTCCAGGACACGCTCGCGCGGGGTTGGGAAAAGCGCCGGCTGTGGCGGGCCGGCAGCGACCTCCGCGCATGGCTCTTCACGATCATGCACAACGTTCACGTCAATCAGCTTGCCCTCGCGCGGCGCGACGCCGCCAACGTGTCGATCGATGCCGATCCCGGCAATCCCGCGTGGCAGCTCCCGGTCAGGGCGAATCAACTCGAGCGCGTCGAGCTGCTGGAGCTCCTGCAGCACATGGGCCGGCTCTCCGCGGATCAGCGCGAGGTGCTGCTGCTCGCCGCCGTCGAGGAGCTGCGGTACGAGGAAATCGCGAGCATCCTGCAGATACCCATCGGCACGGTGATGTCGCGGCTGTCGCGCGCGCGCAGCAACCTCCGGCAGCTGATTGCGGAACCGGCGTCGGCGCTGCGCGTCGTCAAATGATGAGACTCGCCGGCGCATGAACTCCGCCCATACCACGCCGATTCCGGAAGCGGACATCCAGGCGTTCGTCGACGGTCAGCTGGCGCCCGGACGTGCTGCGCTCGTCGAGGCGGCGATGCAGCGGCGATGCCGAGCTGGCCGCGCGCGTCGCGGCGCTGCGCGCCCAGAACGCCGCGCTGCGCGATGCACTCGACCCGGCGCTGGCGGAACCGATTCCCGCGCATCTGCTCGCTGCTGCGGTGCCGCCGGACTCGCGCGTCGCGGGCTTCGGACGCAGGCTGGCACCCGCATTGGCGGTCGCGGCAACCCTGATCGTCGGCATCGGCGTCGGCTGGTTCGGTCGCGACGCGCTGATCGAGCGCGCCGGCACGCCGACGACCTTCGCGCGGCAGGCCGCGTTCGCGCATGCGCTTTACGCCGCCGACGTCAACCGGCCGGTCGAGATCTGGGCGGCCGAGGAGAAGCGGCTCGTGACGTGGCTCACCAAGCGACTCGGGTTCCAGGTGCACGCGCCGGACCTGAACGCCGTCGGGTATGCGCTGGTCGGCGGCCGGCTCGTGGCCGGCAACGAGATGCCGACGGCGCTGTTCATGTACGAGAACGCCGACAAGGAGCGACTGTCGCTCCAGGTGCGCAAGCAGGCGTCCGGCAGTGGCGAGGCCGCATTCCGCTACGCGGTGGAGAACGGCGTCGGTGTGTTCTACTGGATCGACGACGCCTGCGGCTATGCCATCTCCGGCAACGTCGACCGCGCCCAGCTGCTCAAGATCGCGCATATCGTCTACGGCCAGCTCGCCGCGGCCGATGCCGGCACGCCGAAATAGGGCCGGCACGCATGCGCGGACATCGCGCGTAGGCCACGTGGGCGCCGGGCGCGACGCCCACGCAAGGCTTGGTCCGATGTCCGTCCGCGGGTTACGATCCGCGTCATGCAAGCGCCTCCTGCCCGACCCGGCGATGCCGTCGGCGACATCGACACTCCGGCATTGGTCGTCGACCTCGACGCGTTCGAGCGCAACCTCGATCTGATGGCCAACGCGGTGCGCGGCGCGGGTGTCGCGCTGCGCCCGCACGGAAAGGCGCACAAGTGCCCGGAGATCGCGCTCGCGCAGCTCGAGCGCGGCGCCGTCGGCATCTGCTGCCAGAAGGTCGGCGAGGCGGAGGCGTTCGTCGCCGCCGGGGTGCGCGATGTGCTCGTCACCAACGAGATCGTCGGCGAGTCGAAGCTCGCGCGGCTCGCGGCGATGGCGAAGACGGCCACCGTGGCCGTGCTGGCCGACGACGTTGCCGCCGTCCCCGCCATTGGGACCGCGGCGAGCGCCGCGGGCGTCAGCATCGCCGTATTGGTCGAGATCAATGTCGGCGCGAATCGCTGCGGCGTCGCGCCGGGCGCGCGCGGCGGTGGCTGTCGCGCAAGCGGTCGTGCGCACGCCCGGGCTCTCGCTGCGCGGCATTCACGCGTATCACGGCGCCGCGCAACACCTGCGCACGCCGGAGGAGCGGCGGGCGGCGATCGCCCGCGCCACGTCGCTTGCCCGCGAAACGAAGGAGGCCATCGAGGCGGCGGGCATCCGGTGTCCGACGGTGACGGGTGCCGGCACCGGCACCTGGCAACACGAGCGCGACAGCGGCGTCTACACGGAGCTGCAGCCGGGCTCGTACGTTTTCATGGACGCGGACTACCAGAAGAATGCGCTGGCGCCGGACCAGCACCACTTCGAGCAGAGCCTGTTCGTGGTGGCGGCGGTGATGAGCGTTCCGGCGCGCGAGCGCGCGATCGTCGACGCCGGATTGAAGGCGTTCGCGTTCGACTCCGGTCCTCCGCTCGTCTACGGAGCGCACGGGTTGTCGTACGTGAAGGCATCGGACGAGCATGGCGTGATCGCGGTCGCGCCGGACGCGCAGCAGCCACGCCTCGGCGACCGGCTCTGGCTCGTTCCGGGTCACTGCGATCCGACCGTCAATCTCTACGACTGGATCGTGGGCGTGCGCGGCGCGCGCGTCGAGTGTCTATGGCCGGTCGCGGCGCGGGGTGCGCTCGGCTGACGGCGCCGCTGTCAGAGAGTGACGATGCCGCGCGGCGTGCGCAGCATCGCGGCGAGCCGCGGTTCGCGGTCGTACGTGACGGGCAGCGCGCCGTCGAGCCCCAGCGCTGCCAGCGCGGCGCGGACTGCGGCCGGATCGGGATGCGCCGCCGCCAGACCGGCGATCGACACATTCGACTGCGGGAGCGATTCCGCCGGATGCTGCGGGACATCCCACTCGATCAAGGTCGGCACGATGCCCTTGCCGGGCAGCGTGCCGTCGTCCGGGATCGTGATTCTCCAGCGATAAGTCCCCGCGCGACATCGCGTGCACCGGGCCGAGCGCGACCGGGCACGCGGCGGCGCGCCGCGCGATTTCGCTCGCTCGCGCGACCCAGTGGATGAGCCGCGGCCGCTCGGTCAGCTCCGCCTGCAGCGCGATGTCGTCGAGGCCGAACCAGCGCGGCCGCGAGGGGCGGGTCCCCGCGGGGTCGATCGCGATGATCTCGAGATAGGTCCGTTCGGACAGACGCACGAGGGCGTTGTGCGTGCCCATCGCGACGTGCTTGCCGCCGGGTTGCGGCGTGACGCCGGCGATCTCCGCGATGTACTCGATGCCGTCGGCGAGCGTCGTGGCGGCGACGACGAGGTGATCGAGCGTGGCCGCCGGCGGCGCGCCCGGCGTCATTGCGGCGCCGGTTCCTCGGGCGCGAAATCGAGCTCGACCTTCGCGCCGTTGGGGTCGTGGAAGAACACCTGCCACACACCTGAACCAACCTGCTGCCGGCATTGGTACGCGATTCCCTTCGCGTCGAGCGTCGCGATCGCGTCGCGCAGCCCCGACGCCGAAAACGCCATGTGGTCGATGACGCCCGCCCGGAGTTCGCTCCGCTGTCGGCCACCGACCACGTGCAGCACGGCTTGGTTCCCGGTGTAGAGCCAGGCGCCGGGAAAGCCGAGCGGGGGCCGCGGTCCTTCGGCGAGTCCGAGGAGGTCGCGGTAGAACGCGACCGTGACGCCGACGTCGTCGGTCAGCACCGTGAAGTGGTTCATCGCGGTTACCGCCATTGCGGTTCCTCGAAGCGGGGCGCGCAGCGCGCTCAGATCAGCACGATGTCGTACTGTTCCTGCGTGTAGATCGATTCGACCTGCAGCGAGATCGGCTTGCCGATGAAATCGCCGAGCTGCGCCAGCGACTGCGACTCCTCGTCGAGAAAGAGGTCGATCACCGGCTGCGCCGCGAGGATCCGGAACTCGCGCGCGTTGAACTGCTTGGCCTCGCGCAGTATCTCGCGCAGTATCTCGTAGCAGATCGTCTGCGCCGTCTTGAGCTCGCCGCGGCCGTGACAGGTGGGGCAGGTCTCGCACAGCACGTGCGCCAGCGATTCGCGCGTGCGCTTGCGGGTCATCTCGACCAGTCCCAGCTGCGTGAAGCCGTTCACCGTGAGCCGCGTCCGGTCGCGGTCCAGCGCCCGGTTGAGCTCGGCCAGCACCGCGTTGCGGTGGTCGGCGTTTTCCATGTCGATGAAATCGATCACGATGATGCCCCCGAGGTTGCGCAGCCGCAGCTGCCGCGCGATGACCTGCGCCGCCTCGAGGTTGGTCTTGAAGATCGTGTCGTCGAAGCTGCGGCCGCCGACGAAGCCGCCGGTGTTGACGTCGATCGTGGTCATGGCCTCGGTCTGGTCGACGATGAGGTAGCCGCCGGACTTGAGGTCCACGCGTCGCGCGAGCGCCTTCTCGATCTCGTCCTCGACGCGATTGAGATCGAACAGCGGCCGCTCCCCGGTGTGGTGCGCGATGCGGTCGCACAGCGCGGGCGTGTACTCGCGCGCGAATTCGAGCATCCGGGTGAACGTCTCGCGCGAGTCGACCACGATGCGGGACGTTTCCTCGTTGGCCATGTCGCGCAGCACGCGCTGCGCCAGGTTCAGATCCTGATAGAGCAGCGCCGGCGCGGGGACGTCCCGGGCGCGCCCGTTGAGGTCGTTCCACAGCTTGGTCAGGTACTCGATGTCGCTCTGCATCTCGCGCTCGGACGCGGTTTCCGCCATCGTGCGAATGATGAAGCCGCCGGTGTGTCCGTCCGGCAGCAGCAACTGGAGCTTGCCGCGCAGGCTTTCGCGCTCGGCCTCGTCCTCGATGCGCTGCGAGATGCCGATGTGCGAATCCTGCGGCAGGTAGACCAGCAGCCGGCCCGCCAGGCTCACCTGCGTCGACAGGCGCGCGCCCTTGGTGCCGATCGGGTCCTTGATCACCTGCACGAGCAGCGACTGGCCCTCGTGCAGGATCTTCTCGATGGGGCGCGAATCGCCGCCGCCGTGCCCGTTCTGCCGGTGTTCCCAGATGTCGGCGATGTGCAGGAACGCCGCGCGCTCGAGGCCGATCTCCACGAATGCGCTCTGCATGCCCGGCAGCACGCGCGCCACACGGCCCAGGCAGATGTTGCCGACGAGTCCCCGCGCGCTGGCGCGCTCCATGTGGAGCTCCTGCACGACGCCCTGCTCGAGCATCGCGACGCGGGTTTCCTGCGGAGTTACGTTGATGAGGATTTCATGCGACATTGGCAACGGTTATAGCACGGGGAACCCGATGCCGGCGAGCGCGGAGGCGGTTTCGTAGAGCGGCAGGCCCATGATGCCGGAGTAGCTGCCGTCGATCCGCTGCACGAACGTCGCCGCGCGTCCCTGGACGGCGTAGGCACCGGCCTTGTCGAACGGCTCGCCGGTGGCGACGTAGCGCTCGATCTCGTCGCGCCCGAGCGCGCGGAACGTGACGGCCGACGTGGAGATCTCGGCCGCGGTGTTCTGTTCCCAGGTGAGGGCGATGGCCGTCAGCACGTGGTGGGTTCGGCCCGATAGCAGCGTCAGCATCCGGATCGCATCGGCGGCGTCCTGCGGCTTGCCGAAGATCGTGTCGTCAAGCACGACCTCCGTGTCGGCGCCCAGCACCGGCCGCGGCGGCAGCCCGCGCTGCAGCATCCGCTGCCAGCCGATGGTGGCCTTGGTGCGCGCGATGCGTTCGACGTAGTGGCGTGGGGGCTCCGCGTCGTGCGCGCCCTCCACGATGTCGCGCTCGCGAGCGGAGGATTCCCGCAGCCGGAGCGAAGCGAAGTCGATGCCGAGCTGGCGCAGCAGTTCCTCGCGCCGCGGGCTCTTCGAGGCGAGGTAGACGGCAGGAGCGGTCATGGCGGTGGGATCCTCGGTGGACGATGTCGACGCGCCGGCCGTCACTCGCGGTGGTAGGGGTGGTGCGCGAGCAGGCTCACGGCGCGGTAGAGTTGCTCGGCCACGACGACGCGGACGAGCCCGTGCGGCAATGTTAGCGCGGAAAGCGCGACGATGGCAGAGGCAGCGCGCTTGACCGAGTCGGCGAGGCCGTCCGCGCTGCCAATCACGAACGCGACGTCGCGCGCATCGTCGCGCCAGCGCACGAGGTTCGCCGCGAGCAGGCGCGTCGTCCACGGCTCCCCGCGCTCGTCGAGTGCGACGATGCGCGCGTCCTTGCAGGCGGCGGCGAGCCGCAGCGCCTCGGCTGCGAGGAGCTGCGCGACGGGTTTGCCGCGGGTGCGCGGCTCGGGCTTGAGGAGGACGAGTTCCAGCGCGAACTCGCGGGGCATCCGGCGCGCGTAGTCGTCCCAGCCGGCATCGACCCACGCGGGCATCCGTTGTCCGAAGGCGACGACGCGAAGCTTCATCGCTGGACGCGGAGAGATCGGGGTCGATGCGCGACAGCGGGGAAAACGGGGTCAGATGCGCGACGATCGCACGGCCGAGCGTCAGCCGGCGAATGTGCGTGCCGGCCCCGTTGCGCGCGTACCCGATGCCGCGATTACTCAGGCTGCGGCCTGGTCGGCGCTCCTGGCGCGCCGCTTCGCTGCGGGCGGAGCCCAGAGCTCCTCCAGGTTGTAGTGGGCGCGCACGGCCGGCTGCATGATGTGGATGATGATGTTCCCGGCGTCGACCAGCACCCACTCGCCGGCCTCCTCGCCCTCGACGCCGATGATCGTCGCGCCGGTCTCCTTCAGCCGGTCGCGGACGTGGCGCGCGAGCGCTTTCACCTGCCGATTCGACTCGGCCGACGCGATGATCATGGTGTCGGTGAGGCTGGTCAGCTTGCGGACGTCGAGCACGGTGACGTCGCGAGCCTTGATATCGTCGAGAGCGGTGACGGCGGTCTTCTGGATCTTGTTAAGGCGCATCCGGGCGTGAGCGATAGAGTTGATTGCGGTCAATATAGGCCAAAACCGCGGCCGGAAGCAAACCGCGCACCGCGGCGACGCCGTCGGCGCCGCGCGCGAGTTGCGCGCGTATCGCCGACGCGGAGATCGGATGTGCCGTGACCGCTTGCACGAGCACCGACCCTGCGGCTGCCTGGCCGAGCGCCGCAGCGTCGAGACACCGGCGCCGCGACCACTCGTCGGCGAGCGCGGGCGGGAGCGCGTCTTCGATGGTGACGCCGGGGCGCCCCACGACGACCACGTGCGCGAGAGCGAAAAGCTCCTGCCAGCGATGCCAGGTCGGCAGCCCGAGGAAGGCGTCCGCGCCGACGATCAGCGCCAGCGGGCGGGAGGGCTCCTCGCTGCGCAGTTCCTCGAGCGTGGGTACCGTGTAGCTCCGACCCGGACGGAGGATCTCCCTCGCGTCGACCTGGAGATCCGGGTGGCCGGCGATCGCGAGCTCGACCATCGCGAGCCGGTGCGCCGCGGTCGCGACCGGCGCCGCGCGATGCGGCGGGTCGCCGGCAGGAATGAAGCGCACGGCGGAGAATTCGAGCGCGGCCCGCAACTCGCGGGCGAGCTCCAGGTGCCCGCAATGGATCGGGTCGAAGGTGCCGCCGAAGACGCCGAGGACAGGCTGCATCACGGGGTCGATTGTAGCCTGCAGCGTTTGCCGGATGGGCGCTAGAAGCGCGACCCCGGTTCCTGCAGGAACGCGATTTCCTCCGGCGTCGAGGTGCGGCCGAGGATCGCGTTGCGATGCGGATAGCGGCCGAAACGGCGCACGACGGCCGCATGCTTCGCGGCCCACTCGAGGGGGGTGCGATCGCCGGTGTCGTCCGCGAGCCGCGTGAACAGTTCGATCGAGCGCTGCTGCATCGCCGGGCTCTCGGCGTGTTCGAACGGCAGGTAGAGGAACCAGCGTTCGAATGCGTCGAGTGTGCGATCGCCGCCGGTGTCCACGATGGCGATCGCGGTGGCGAGCGCCTCGGCGTCGCCCGCGAACGCCCGCGGCGAGTCGCGGAACGCGTTGCGCGTGAACTGGTCGAGCAGCAGCACGCGGGCGAGTGCGGCACGCGTTTCGGAATGCCAGTCGCGGAAGGCGCCGGTCAGGGCGGCCTCGATCGCGGCGCCGAAGCGGGCCGCGATCGAGGCGTCGAAGGCGGGATCCTTGCGGAACCATTCGGCGCGGGCCGCATGGGGCGGCGGGCCGAACCAGAAATCGAGGATCTCGCGGGCGACGGGTGGCATCTGCTTTGCTATATAGTCGTGGCCAACGGGTCGGCGACAACTTTGCCGGAAATGAAAAAGCGTTCGCGCGCGCCCGATCGCGACGATCCGCCGCCGACCCCGTATACCCGCACGCTCATGCGCACATCCTACCGCGATATCTTCCTGCTCGCCTGCTGCCAGGCGCTGCTGCTCACCAACGCCTCGGGCCTCATCACGATGAACGGGCTCGTCGGCTACGCGCTCACCGACACGAAGACGCTCGCCACGCTCGGCGTGACGATCTACGTGCTCGGCTCGGCGGTGGCGACGATGCCGGCGTCGCTGTGGATGGCACGGGTCGGCCGGCGCACGGGCTTCATGGCGGGCGCGCTGATCAACGTCACCGGCTGCGCGCTCGCGGTGCTCGCCATCAGCCGCGGGAGCTTCGTTCTCTACTGCGTCGCGACGGGCGTCATGGGGATCTACAACGCGATCGGGCTGCAGTACCGTTTTGCCGCGGCGGAGGTGGCGGCGCCCGCGGACAGGGCGAAGGCGATCTCGCTGGTGCTGGCGGGCGGGGTCGCCGGCGGCTTTCTCGGTCCCGAGTCCGCCCGTCGCGCGATGGACCTGTTCGCGACGCCGTTCCTGGGCGGGTTCGTCGTGCTCGCCGGTTATGCGCTGGTGGCGCTTGCCGTGCAGTCCCGGGTGCACGTGCCGCCGCCGACGCAGGAGGAGCGCTCGGGCGGCGGGCGGCCGCTCGCGGCGATCATGCGCCAGCCGGTGTTCATCGTCGCCGCGCTTTCCGGGGCGGTCGGCTACGGCCTCATGAACCTGCTGATGACGGCCACGCCCATCGCGATGAGCTTCTGCAGCCATCCTTTCGGCGCCGCAGCGCTGGTGATCCAGTGGCACGTCGTCGGCATGTACGCGCCGGGGTTCGTCACCGGGTCGCTGATCCGGCGCTTCGGCACGCTCAATGTGATCCTGGCCGGCATCGCTCTCGTCGCCTCGTGCGTGGCGGTCGCGTTGAACGGCATCACCGTCACCCATTTCCTGATCGCGCTGATGCTGCTGGGCGTGGGGTGGAACTTCATGTACACCGGCGGCACGACGCTGCTCACGGAATCCTATTCGCCGCCGGAAAAGGCGCGCACGCAGGGCGCGAACGATTTTCTGGTGTTCGCGACGATGGGTGTCTCGTCGCTGGCGTCGGGGGCGATGGTGTCGACGGCCGGCTGGGAGGCGATGAACCGCGCGATGCTCCCCATCCTCGCGGCGCTGGCCACCGTCGTGCTCTGGTACGCCTGGCGGAGGCGCGCCGTCCGGCCCGCGCCGGCCTAGGCCGCTACTCGCGGATCTGCCCCGAGCCCAGCACGATCCACTTCCGGCTGGTGAGTCCTTCGAGCCCCACGGGCCCGCGCGCATGCAGCTTGTTGGTCGAGATGCCGATTTCGGCGCCGAGCCCGAATTCGAAGCCGTCGGCGAAACGCGTCGACGCGTTGACCAGCACCGAGCTCGAATCGACTTCGCGCAGAAAGCGCATCGCGTTGGCATGGTCCTGCGTCACGATCGCGTCGGTGTGCTGCGAGCCGTACTGCGCTATGTGGGCCATCGCTTCGTCAAGCGAATCGACGACGCGCACCGCGAGGATCGGCGCCAGATACTCGGTGTACCAGTCGTCCTCGACGGCCGCCTTCATCGCCGGCACGAGCGCGCGCGAACGCGCGCAGCCGCGCAACTCGACCGCCTTTTCCGCGTAGACCGCGGCAAGCGGCGGCAGCACGCGCGCGGCGACTCCGGCGTGCACCAGCAGCGTCTCCATCGTGTTGCACGGCGAATAGCGCTGCGTCTTCGCGTTGTCGGCGATGCGGATCGCCATCGCGAGGTCGGCGGTGGCGTCGATGAACACGTGGCAGACGCCGTCGAGGTGCTTGATCACCGGGACCTTCGCCTCGCGCGCGATGCGTTCGATGAGTCCCTTGCCGCCGCGCGGGACGATGACGTCGACGTGCTTTTCGTCGGTGATCAGGCACCCGACCGCTGCGCGGTCGGTGGTCGCGATCACCTGCACCGCGGTCTCCGGCAGACCGGCGGCGCAGAGGCCCGCGTGGACGCAAGCCGCGATCGCCTGGTTGCTGTGCAGAGCTTCGGAGCCGCCGCGCAGGATCGTCGCGTTGCCGGCCTTGAGGCAAAGCCCCGCGGCGTCCGCGGTGACGTTCGGTCGCGACTCGTAGACGATGCCGATCACGCCCAGCGGGACGCGCATCAGGCCGACCTGGATTCCCGAGGGGCGATACCGGAGATCGGTGATCTCGCCTACCGGGTCGGGAAGCGCGGCGATCTGGTCGAGACCGTCGGCCATCGCGGCCACGGCCTTCGGCGTGAGCGTCAGCCGATCGACGAAGGCCGCGTCGTGTCCCGCCGCCTTCGCGGCCGCGACATCGGTCGCGTTGGCGGCGAGCAGTCTCGCCGCGTCGGTGCGGATCGCTGAGGCCGTCGCTAGCAGTGCGGCATTCTTCGCCTTGGTGGCGGCGCGCGCGAGTTCCCGTGCGGCGGTGCGCGCAGCGGCGCCCACGCCCTGCATGTACGCGCCGACGTCGGCAAAGGTCCCGAGACCGGGGACGGCGAGGTTGGTCATCCAGTGATTGTAGCGCGACCCCGGAGCGGCCAGCCCGGTCGCTGTCCTTGAGCGTCAATCCGGGCTAAAATCACCGGTTTTGGCGCCGACCGGGTGTTGTACGAGGCCCCTTCATCGCAGGAATCCGCTTTTTCGTCCCAACCACTGTCAGGAGTCACAGCAATGCGCAAATTGATTGGAACCATTGGTCTTGCCGTCATCGCCGCGCTGGCGGTGCCGGTCGCCGCCCAGACCGGCGCCGCCGTTGTCGCGAAGGAGCCCGGCAAGGTGGGCGTGGCCGAGACCGTCAAGATCGCCGCGACGATCACCGCGATCGACGCCCCCACGCGCGCGGTGACGTTGAAGGGGCCGCAGGGCCGCGAAGTCACGCTGACGGCGGGCGAGCAGGTGAAGAACTTCGCGCAGCTCAAGGTCGGCGATCAGGTGAACATTGAGTATGTCGAGGCGCTGACCATCGAGCTCAAGAAGGGCAGCACGGCGCCGATTGCGATGACCGCGAAGGCCGGCGCGGCCGGCGCGAAGCCCGGCGAGCGCCCGGCGGGAATGGGTGGGCGTCAGGTGACGATCGTCGCCGAGGTCATCGATCTCAATGCACAGACGCAGGTCATGACGCTGAAGGGCCCGCAACGCACCGTCGAGGTCAAGGTCAAGGATCCGGCGCAGTTCAAGCTCATCGCGAAGGGCGACCGCATCGAGGCCACGTACACGGAGGCGATGGCGATCGCCGTCGAGCCGGCCAAGAAGTAACCTAGCGGACGGTCTTGATCGTCCGCACGCCCGCGTCGGTGCCGAGCAGTATCACGTCGGCACCGCGCGCGGCGAACAGGCCCGACGGTGACCACGCCGACGAGGCCGCGGATCCTCGCCTCCATCTCGACGGGATTCACGAGCGACAGCCCGTGCACGTCGAGGATCACGTTGCCGTTGTCCGTCGTGAACCCCATCCGCCACGCCGGCTGGCCGCCCAGCAGCACGAGCTGCCGCGCCACGTAGCTCCTCGCCATCGGAATCACCTCGACCGGCAGCGGGAATTTGCCCAGCACGCCGACGAGCTTCGAGCCGTCGGCGATGCAGACGAATTTCCGCGCGACCGCCGCGACGATCTTCTCGCGCGTCAGCGCGCCGCCGCCGCCCTTGATCATCGCCCCGTGCTCGGTCACCTCGTCGGCGCCGTCGACGTAGACGGGCAGGTCGGCGACGTTGTTCAGCTCCTCGACGTAGATGCCGTGGCTCTTCAGCCGCGCGGCAGTCGCCACCGAGCTCGCCACTGCGCCCTTGATCCGGTGCCTGATCTTCGCCAGCTCGTCGATGAAGAAGTTCGCCGTCGAGCCGGTGCCCACGCCGATGATCGCGTCGTCCTCGACATACTTCATCGCCTCGCGGGCGACCGCCTGCTTCAGTTCGTCCTGCGTCATGGTGGGTCTCCGTATCCCGCGGCGATTCTGGCGGCGGCGGGCCGCTATTTCTTTCGCGGCGGCGGCAGGTCCGTGCAAACGCCTTCGAACGCTTCGGCCGCAAGACCCACGGATTCGGACAGCGTCGGGTGCGGATGGATCGTGCGGCCGATGTCGACCGCATCGGCGCCCATCTCGATGGCCAGCGCGATTTCGCCGATCAGGTCACCCGCGTGCGTGCCCACGATCCCGCCGCCCACGATGCGGTGCGTCGTCTCGTCGAACAGCAGCTTGGTGAAGCCTTCGTCGCGTCCGTTGGCGATTGCGCGCCCGGACGCGGCCCACGGAAAGAGCCCCTTGCCCACCTTCACGCCCTTCGCCTTCGCCTCGTCCTCGGTGATGCCGACCCAGGCGATTTCCGGATCGGTGTAGGCGACCGACGGGATCACGCGCGCGTCGAAATACGATTTCTCGCCGGCCGCCGCCTCTGCCGCGACGTGGCCTTCGTGCACCGCCTTGTGCGCGAGCATCGGCTGCCCGACGACATCGCCGATCGCGAAGATGTGGGGGACGTTCGTGCGCATCTGGCTGTCGACCGCGATGAAGCCGCGATCGGAGACCGCGACGCCCGCCTTGTCGGCGCCGATCTTCTTCCCGTTGGGACCGCGGCCGACGCTCATCAGCACCGCGTCGTAGGGCTGCGGCTCCTGCGGTGCATGGGCTCCTTCGAAGGTGACCCAGAGGGCGTCCGGCTTCGCTGCCACCGCGGTGGTCTTCGTCGCGACCATGATCCGGTCGAAGCGATGCTTGTTGACCTTTTCCCAGACCCGGACGAGGTCGCGATCGGCGCCGGGCATCAGGCCGTCCAGCATTTCGACGACGTCGAGCCGCGTGCCGAGCGACGAGTAGACCGTTCCCATCTCGAGGCCGATGATGCCGCCGCCGATCACGAGCATCCGCTTCGGCACCGACGCGAGATCGAGCGCCCGCGTCGAATCGAGCACGCGCGGATCATCCGGAATGAACGGCAGCCGCATGACCTGCGACCCGGCGGCGATGATCGCCTGCTCGAAGCGCACGACCGTCGTGGCGCCGGTCTTTGCCTGCGCCGGCCCCTCGGTGATCTCGACTTCGACATGGTGCGCGTCGAGGAACTGGCCGACGCCGCGAACGACCTCGACCTTGCGTGCCTTGGCCATGCCGGCAAGCCCGCCGGTCAGCTTGCCGACGACCTTGTCCTTCCAGCCGCGCAGCTTGGCGAGGTCGATCCGCGGCGCGTCGAACGCGATCCCGTGCTCGGCGAGCGTCTTCGTCTCGTCCATCACGGCCGCGATGTGCAGCAGTGCCTTCGACGGAATGCAGCCGACGTTGAGGCACACGCCGCCCAGCGCGCCGTAGCGCTCGACCAGCACGGTCTTCATGCCGAGGTCCGCGGCGCGAAACGCGGCGCTGTAGCCGCCCGGACCGGCGCCGAGAACGAGCATCCGGCATTCGACGTCGACCTTCCCGGTGTAGGCCGCGGCACCCGGACTCGTGCCGGGAGTGCGTGCCGCCAATGGTGGCGGCGCGGAGGATGCCGGCGGTGGCGCTGGCGTCGCTGCCGCGGCCGCCGGTTGCGCCGCGCCGGCGGCGCCGGATTCGAGCTCCACGATGACCGAGCCCTCGCTCACCTTGTCGCCCAGCTTGACCCTGACTTCCCTGATCGTGCCGCCGGCGGGCGAGGGCACGTCCATCGTCGCCTTGTCGGATTCGAGCGTGACGAGCGAATCCTCCGCCTTCACCACGTCGCCGGGCTTGACGAAGATCTCGATGACCGGGATGTCCTTGAAGTCGCCGATATCGGGAACCTTGACGAGCATAGCGGTCATAGCATCACCCTGCGCATGTCGGCGAGCAACGCCGCAAGGAAGGCGGTGAAGCGCGCCGCCGAGGCGCCGTCGATCACGCGGTGGTCGTAGGAGAAGGACAGCGGCACCATCAGGCGCGGCGCGAACGCCTTGCCGTCCCATACCGGCTTGGTCACGCTTTTCGACACGCCGAGGATCGCGACTTCAGGCGCGTTGATGATCGGCGTGAACGCCGTGCCGCCGATGCCGCCAAGGCTGGAGATCGAGAAGCAGCCGCCCTGCATCTCGGCCGGACCGAGCTTGCCCTCGCGCGCCTTCGCCGACAGCGCGGCCATCTCCGCGGCGATCGCGAGCACGCCTTTCTGGTCGGCGTTCCTGATCACCGGGACGACGAGACCGTTCGGCGTGTCGGCGGCGAATCCGATGTGGAAGTACTGCTTCAACACCAGGTTGTCGCCGTCGAGCGAAGCGTTCACATCCGGGAACTTCTTCAGCGCGGCCACGCTCGCCTTGATCAGGAACGCGAGCATCGTCACCTTGATACCCGACTTCTCGTTTTCCTTGTTGAGCGTGACGCGGAACGCCTCGAGGTCGGTGATGTCGGCTTCGTCGAATTGCGTGACGTGCGGGATCATCACCCAGTTCCGCGCCAGGTTGGCGCCGGAGATCTTCTTGATGCGGGACAGCGGCCGCGCTTCGATCGGGCCGAATTTGGCGAAGTCGACTGTCGGCCAGGGCAGCAGGTTGAGCGCGCCGCCACCGCCGATGCCGCCCGCGGCTGCGCCTGCGGCCGGGGCGGCGCCGCTCATGACCGTCTTGACGAAATTCTGCACATCCTCCTGCAGGATGCGTCCTTTCGGGCCTGCGCCCGTCACGCGCGCAAGATCGACGCCGAGTTCCCGCGCGAACTTGCGCACCGACGGCGACGCGTGCGCGGCCTTGAAGGTGCCGCCGTCGACGGGGGCCGCGGCGGCGGCCGGCTCGATCGGCGCCGGCGCCGTTGTCGATGTCGGCGCGGGAGCCGGCGCAGCCTTCGGCGCGGTTGCGGCCGCGGGTCCGGGCGCGCGCGCGTCCGCCGCGGGCGCGACGGCGCCTGCTTCGAGCACGACGATAAGCGTGCCCTCGGCGACCTTGTCGCCGAGCTTCACCTTCAATTCCCTGACGATGCCCGCGACCGGCGACGGCACGTCCATCGTCGCCTTGTCGGATTCGAGCGTGACCAGCGAGTCCTCCGCCTTCACCGCATCGCCCGGTTTGACGAAAATCTCGATGACCGGGATGTCGGTGAAATCGCCGATGTCGGGGACTTTGACTTCGATCGTGCTCATGATTTCGCCTTCGACTTCAAACCGTCCACGGCGCGGGCTTCGCCGGGTCGATCCCGTACTTCTTCATCGCCGCGGTCACCTTGGCGGCGGGCACCACGCCTTCGTCCGCGAGCGCCTTCAGTGCGGCGACCGTCACGTAGTGCCGATCGACCTCGAAGAAGTGCCGCAGCTTCTCGCGTGTGTCCGAGCGGCCGAAGCCGTCGGTGCCGAGGACGACATAGCGGCGCGGCACGTAGGCCCGTATCTGCTCGGCGAACGCGCGAATGTAGTCGGTCGCGGCAATCACCGGTCCCTGGGTCGCGTCGAGACAGCGCGCGACGTGCGGAAGCTTCGGCTTCGCGGCCGGGTTGAGCAGGTTCTCGCGGGCAACCGCCATGCCGTCCCGCGCGAGCTCGGTGAAGCTCGGGCAGCTCCACAGGTCGGAGGCCACACCCCAGTCGGCCTCGAGGAGCGCGGCGGCCTCGATCACCTCGCGGAAGATGGTCCCGGAACCCAGGAGCTGCACGCGCGGCGCCTTCGGTTTCTTCTCGCCGGCGCGGAACAGGTACATCCCCTTGACGATCGAGGGCGCCGCGCCATCGGGCATCGCCGGCTGCCGGTAATTCTCGTTCATCACGGTGAGGTAGTAGTAGACGTCCTGCTGCTCGGCGTACATCCGGCGCAGGCCGTCCTGGATGATCACGGCGAGTTCGTAACCGAACGTCGGGTCGTAGGAAATGCAGTTCGGGATCGTCGCCGACATGATGTGCGAGTGGCCGTCCTCGTGCTGCAGGCCCTCGCCGTTCAGCGTCGTCCGTCCGGCCGTGCCACCCAGCAGGAAGCCGCGCGAACGCATGTCTCCCGCCGCCCACGCGAGGTCGCCGACGCGCTGGAAGCCGAACATCGAATAGAAGATGTAGAACGGAACCATCGGCACGCCGTGCGTCGAGTAACTCGTGGCGGCGGCGATCCAGTCGCACATCCCGCCGGCCTCGTTGATCCCTTCCTGCAGGATCTGGCCGCTCTTCGACTCCTTGTAGAACATCAGCTGGTCGGAATCCTGCGGCGTGTACAGCTGTCCCTGCTGGTTCCAGATGCCGAACTGGCGGAAGAGGCCCTCCATCCCGAAGGTGCGCGATTCGTCGGGAACGATCGGCACGATGTGCCGGCTGAGGTTCTTGTCGCGCAGCAGCAGCTGCAGGATCTGCACGAATGACATCGTCGTCGAGATCTCGCGGTCTTCGGAGCTCTTCAGGAACCGGTCGAACGCCGCGAGCTCCGGTGTGACGAGTGCGGGGGATGCTGTCCGCCGCACGGGCAGGTAGCCGCCGAGATCGGCGCGCCGCGCGCGCATGTACTCGAGTTCGGGCGAGCCTTCCGGAAACGACACGTAGGGCACCTCGTCGAGCTTGTCGTCCGCCACCGGAATGTCGAAGCGATCGCGAAAACGCCGGATGGACTCGGGCGACATCTTCTTCTGCTGGTGCGTGATGTTCTGCGCTTCGCCGGACTGGCCCATCCCGTAGCCCTTGATCGTCTTGGCCAGGATCACCGTCGGCTGGCCCTTGTGGTTCGCGGCCGCGTGGTACGCGTTGTAGACCTTGAACGGGTCGTGACCGCCGCGGTTGAGCTTCCAGATGTCCTCGTCGGAATAATCGGCGACGAGCTCCTTCAGTTCCGGCGTGTTGAAGAACTGCTCGCGGACGTAGCCGCCATCCTTCGACTTGATCGTCTGGTACTCGCCGTCGACCACCTCCATCATCCGGCGCATCAGGACGCCCTTCTTGTCGCGGGCGAACAGCGGATCCCAATGCCGGCCCCAGATGACCTTGATCACGTTCCAGCCGGAGCCGCGGAAGTCCGACTCGAGCTCCTGGATGATCTTGCCGTTGCCGCGCACCGGCCCGTCGAGGCGCTGCAGGTTGCAATTGACGACGAACACCAGGTTGTCGAGGTTCTCGCGTGCCGCCAGCCCGATCGCGCCTTTCGACTCCGGCTCGTCCATCTCGCCGTCGCCCATGAACGCCCAGACCTTGCGCCCTTCGGTCGTCGCGAGACCGCGGTCCTGCAGGTACTTCATGAAGCGCGCCTGGTAGATCGCCATCAGCGGCCCGAGGCCCATCGACACCGTCGGAAACTGCCAGAAATTGGGCATGAGCCACGGGTGCGGGTACGACGAGATGCCCTTGCCGTCGACTTCCTGCCGGAAGCTGTCGAGCTGCCCTGCGGTCAGCCGCCCGAGCATGAACGCCCGCGCGTAGACGCCGGTTGCCGAGTGGCCCTGCACGAACACGAGGTCGCCGCCGTGCTCGGCGGAGGGCGCGTGCCAGAAATGATTGAAGCCGATGTCGTAGAGCATCGCCGCCGACGCGAAGCTCGCGATGTGGCCGCCGACGTTGGTGTCCTTGTTCGCGCGGAGCACCATCGCCATCGCATTCCAGCGCACGTAGTGGCGGATCGTCTGCTCGATGTTGAAATCGCCGGGGAGCCTGACCTGCTTCTCCACCGGAATCGTGTTGATGTACGCGGTGTTGGCCGAGAACGGCAGGTACGCGCCGGAGCGGCGCGCCTTGTCGATCAGCGCCTCGATGAGGAAATGCGCGCGATCCGGCCCTTCGGCCGCGAGCACGCCATCGAGCGCGGCGAGCCACTCCTGGGTTTCCTGAGGGTCGTGGTCGGGAATGATGTCCATGCGGTGAACCTCCGCGGCGGCTTGCGGCCGGTACAGCGAGAAGGGTACGAAAAACCGAATTGTATGCGCCGCGGCGGCCGCAACCTATATGTAAGCGCTTACTGTCGATTTCGGGCCAGCAACCAGAGGCCGCAACCGATGGAAAGACCTCCGAACACCGCAAATCCGGTGCGATATCCGCCGGTGAGGGCCGCGATCAGCGCGAACGTCGGCGGTCCGGTCACGACGCCGCCGAACGTGATGAAACCGGCCGCGCCGGTGATGGCGCCCACCTCGTCCGCCGGCGCGTTTCGCGCGACCTCGGCGAGCTGAACCCCGTTCCATCCGATGGCCGTCGCGCCGAACAGGCTGCACAGCGCGAGGATCGCCGCGATCGGCCAATGCCGCGCCGAACGCTGCCGTCGACCATGCGCAAGCCCCCGCGGCCATGCCGATCAGCCCGAGCAGCGTGCGCGGCGCGACGTGGAAATCGGCGACCGCGCCCCACAGGATCCGCCCGACGATCCCGCCGAGATTGGCGACCGTCAGGGCGAGACCGGCGGCCACCAGCGAATAGCCGAGCGACTCGGTCAGGTAGACAACGAGAAAGCTCATCAGGCAGACCTGCAACGCCGCGTACACGAAGGCGACGATGGCGAGCTCGGCGAGCACCGGAGTGCGCAGGATGTGCCGGAGCGGCGCGACGATGCGCGCGAACGACGGCATCGGCGCCGGTTTTCGTCCCGTGTCCAGCATCGCGCGTACGAGCTGGGCCGTGAGCGCGATGGCGATTCCCGCCGCGGCAACCAGCGTCAGAGTGGCGCGCCAGCCGATCTGCAGGGCGAGGAGAGGAAGCATGGCGCCCGCCAGCGCAGCGCCGGCCGGTACACCGGTCTGCTTGATCGAGAACGTCAACGCCATGCGCGACGGGGGCGCCGTCCGCGCGAGCACGTGCGACGACGCCGGCGTGATCGGTCCGTAGCCGAGGCCGATGACGAGCGGCGCCACGGCAAGCGCCAGGATCGCGGTGCCGGGCAGGACCGTGCCGCCGGCGACCATGAGCGCACCTGTAGCGCACAACAATACGCACACCTGCGAAACCCGGATCGCGCCGTAGCGCTCGATGAACATGCCGGAAGCGAGGCTCGCCGCCATCGAGCCCGCATAGACGATGCCGACGAAGACGCCGATCAGCTTGGGGGCGACTGCAAGATCCCGCCCGATCACTGGCGCCAGCACCGACGTCGAAGTGGCGGCGAGCGCGGTGAACATCTGGATCGCCAGCGTGACCGCCAGCGCGATCGCCGCGGTGCGCGTCCGGGAGTCGGGCACATGCTGCCCCGGCGCGCTCATCGCGGTACCGCCAGCTCGCGGGACTCCGTGACGATGGCGCCGACGGCGATGTCGTGCGGCGCGGCAGGCACGCGATCGACGAGCTGGACGTCGAACGCGCCGGCGACGCGCGCGGCGCGCGGCGACAGCAGCGGCAGCAGCCGGTCGTAATAGCCGCCGCCATAACCCAGGCGTCGCCCCAGCCGATCGAACGCGACACCGGGTACCAGGACGAAGTCGATCGTCTCGCGGGAAACGAGAGGGCAAGCGGGCAACGGCTCGGGAATGTCCCGATATCCGGCGACGACATCGCGCTCCGGGTCGGTGATCGCATGGAGCTCGAGCATCCGCGACTCCTTGTCGACGCGCGGAACCGCGACGGTCCTGCCTGCGGCCAGCGCCGCGCGCATCACGGCCACCGTGTCCCACTCGCTGCCGAACGGCAGCGTCAGGAGCACCGCTCGCGCGGCCCTGAAATCCGCGCGCTCCAGGATGCGCGCGGCGATCGCCGCCGACGCGGCGATGCGCACTGCCTCCGGGAGAGCGTCGCGATCCGCCAGCACCTGCCGCCGCAGGGCGAGCTTCGCTGCACGCAGTGCGGCACCCTGCGTGGCATCTTCGTCGGCATGGTCGGCGGAGGCGGGCATCGGCCGATGGTAGCGCATCGCGGCGGCCGCATACCCGGCGAACGGAGGCATCCGCACGGAAGCCTT
This sequence comes from uncultured beta proteobacterium, assembly GCA_963751405.1. Taxonomy (GTDB): domain Bacteria; phylum Pseudomonadota; class Gammaproteobacteria; order Burkholderiales; family Casimicrobiaceae; genus CAIWHR01. The sequence goes on from CAVVUJ010000016.1 coordinate 61,987, forward strand.
ATAATCGCGGGTCACCTCAGGGCGCACCCATGAACCACAATCACCAGATCTATCGCGATCGCCGCGCGGCGATCCTGCAACAGATGCGCGTGCAGACCGGAGGCGGCCTCGCCCTCGTGCCCACGGCGGCCGAGGTCGCGCGCAACCGCGACTCCCAGTTTCCTTACCGGCACGACAGCTATTTCTATTATGTGTCCGGCTTTCCCGAGCCCGATGCCGTCGTTGCGCTCATCGCCGGCACGGACGGTGATCGGCACGTGCTGTTCTGCCGCGAAAAGAGCGAGGAGCGCGAGATCTGGGACGGCTTTCGCTATGGCCCCGAAGCGGCGCGGGAAATCTTCGGCTTCGACGAGGCGCACCCGATCGCGGAGCTGGACCGGATCCTGCCCGATCTGGCGACGGACCGGCCCGCGCTGTACACGCCACTGGGCCTGTTCGAGGCATGGGACCGCAAGATCACCGGCGTGCTGAACGAGGTCCGCAGCCGCGCCCGCACGGGAGTCGCGGCGCCCGGGGAAATCGTCGACGTGCGGCAGGCACTCGACGCGATGCGCCTCTTCAAGGACGGGCACGAGGTCGCGGTGATGCGCCGCGCGGCCGAAATCTCCGCAGAGGCCCATCGGCGGGCCATGGATCGCACGCGCGTCGGCTGGCATGAGTATCAGGTCGAGGCCGAGCTCGCGCACGAGTTCCTGCGCAGCGGCGCGCGGGCGGTCGCGTACCCGTCGATCGTCGCCGGCGGACCCAATGCCTGCGTTCTGCACTACCGTGACAACAACCGCCAGCTGCAGGATGGGGAGCTCATCCTGATCGACGCCGGCTGCGAATACGAGGGGTATGCGGCGGACATCACGCGCACTTTCCCGGTCAACGGCCGCTTTACCGGGCCGCAGAAGGCCGTCTACGAAGTCGTGCTCGCCGCGCAGCAGGCCTGCCTCGATGCGGTGCGGCCGGGCGCCGATTTTCACGATTACCACAAGGTCGCGGAACGCGTGCTGGCGCAAGGGTACCTTGACCTCGGCCTGTGCCGGGGCACGCTCGACGAAGTGCTGGAGACCGGTGCCTTCAAGCAGTTCTACATGCACCGGGCCGGCCATTGGCTGGGGATGGATGTGCACGATGCCGGCCTGTACCACGTGCAGGGCGCTTCGCAGAAGCTCGCGCCGGGCATGGTCCTCACCGTCGAGCCCGGCACGTACATCCGGCCGGCCGACAACGTGCCGGAGGCATTCTGGGACATCGGCATCCGGATCGAGGACGATGTCCTCGTCACCGCGACCGGCATCGAGAACCTGACGGCGGCGGCGCCGAAGTCGGTGGCCGACGTCGAGGCCGCGTGTCGCCGATGACCCGCGCGGCGCGACCCGCGGCGGCCGCCCTGCGCGCGCGCCCGTAACGCACGGGTCGCGCCATGCTGCACGATGTGGTCATCGTCGGCGCCGGACCCGTCGGGACGACGCTGGCACTGGCGCTCGCCGTCGGCGACGTCGACGTGGTCGTCCTCGACGAGCGCGCACCCGGCCAAACGCTGCGCGGCGATCGCTCGCTCGCGTTGTCGCACGGTGCGCGCCTGATCCTCGAGCGGCTTGGCGTATGGAGCGCAGTGTCGGCCGTGCGCGACGCCGCGACGCCGATCGCGCGCATCGACATATCGCAGGCGGGCGGCTTCGGGCAGATGACGCTCGCTGCGGAAGAGCAGGGCCTGCCCGCGCTCGGGTACGTCGTCAGCTATCGCGCGCTGCAGTCGGCTCTCGACGCAGCGCTCGCCCGCACCGGCATGGTCGTGCGGCACGGTGTCGCAGTAAAGGGCGTCGGCGGCGCGCCGGCCTTCGCAGCCGTCGAGCTCGCCGATGCGGGGGCCCCGCCCGTGCTCGCGCGCCTGGCGGCCGTCGCCGACGGCTCCGGCGCTGCGATGGCGGGGATCGTCCGGCAACGGCACGACTACGGCCAGGTCGCGGTGATCGGGAAGCTCTGGCGGGCCGCACCGCACGACGGCGTCGCCTACGAGCGTTTCACGCCCGCGGGACCGATCGCGCTGCTGCCGGAAGGGGATCACTACGGATTGGTCTGGACGGTTTCTCCGAGCCGGGCGCGCGAGCTCTCCGGGCTCGATGATGCCGCGTTCCTCGGCGAACTCGCGCACCATTTCGGTACCCGGACCGGTGGCTTCCTGCGGGTGGCCGATCGGCGCGAATTCCCGCTCGTCCTTGATTTCGCGCGGGAACCTGCCCTCACCCGCTGCGTTGCGCTGGGCAACGCAGCGCAGACGCTGCATCCGGTCGCCGGCCAGGGATTCAATGTCGGGCTGCGCGATGCCTGGGCGCTGGCGGACGTCGTGCTCGACACGCCACGCGAACGGGTCGGCGATCGCGCGATGCTGGAACGCTATTTGCGCAGTCGCCGCACCGACCGGATGGCGGGCATCGCGTTCACGCACGGCCTCGTCAGCATCTTCGGCAACGACCTGCCGTTTGTCCGCTGGCCGCGCGGGTTGGCGCTTACTATGCTCGACGCCGTTCCGGCGGCGAAGCGCGCGTTCACGCGCGCGATGCTGTTCGGTCTGCGCTAGTCTCGCCGTCGCAGCGGGGCGTGCGGACGAGTTCCCCGCCCTCCAAGAAGCGTGCCACCTTGATCCGCGTTGACGAAAAGAAAAAGTCGCGCGCACGTCGCTCACGATGTTCCGCGGACCGGTTATAATCCGCTCCCCGCGCTGCATTTTCCTGCCCGATTTTCCCTTTTCCTTCCGTGCGCATCGGTCCTTACGCCCTCGCCAACAATCTCGTCGTCGCGCCGATGGCGGGCGTCACCGACCGGCCGTTTCGCCAGTTGTGCAAGCGGCTGGGCGCGGGCTACGCGGTGTCGGAGATGGTCGCGTCCAATCCGCGCCTGTGGGGCACGGAGAAGTCGCAACGGCGCACCGATCATCGCGGCGAGGTGGTGCCGATCGCCGTGCAGATCGCGGGCGCCGACCCGGGCGCGATGGCCGATGCCGCGCGCTACAACGTCGAGCGCGGCGCGCAGATCATCGACATCAACATGGGCTGCCCGGCAAAGAAGGTGTGCAACGCTGCCGCAGGATCCGCGTTGCTCGCCAACGAACCGCTGGTCGAGTCGATCATCGCCGCGGTCGTGCGCGCGGTCGACGTGCCCGTCACGCTCAAGATCCGCACCGGCACCGATCCGCAGCACCGGAACGCGCTCGCGATAGCGCGCATCGCCGAGCGCGCCGGCATCAGCGCGCTCGCCGTGCACGGCCGCACGCGCGCGTGCGCCTTTGTCGGACCCGTCGAATACGACACGATCCGCGCCGTCAAGGCCGCGGTTCGCATTCCGGTGATCGCGAACGGCGACATCGCGACGCCCGAGCAGGCGAAACGGGTGCTGACATTGACGGGAGCCGACGCAATCATGATCGGCCGTGCCGCGCAGGGCCGGCCGTGGATCTTCCGCGAGATCGGGCACTACCTCGATTGCGGCGTCCATCTGCCGTCGCCGTCGGTGGCCGAGGCGCGGGAAGCCATCGTGTTGCACCTCGACGACCATTACGCCTTCCATGGCGAGGTCGCGGGCGTGCGGATCGCGCGCAAGCATCTCGGCTGGTATACGAAGGATCTGGTCGGCGGCGACGCCTTCCGGCGCGAAGTCAACGCGGCGGAAACGAGCGCCGTGCAACTTGCCGCGGTCGGCCGATTCTTCGATACTCTCGGACAGCGGGACGAACGGCTCGTCTATCGCCTGCCGGCCGCCGCAGTCGTGGACGCCACGTCCGCGTTCGGCCGGTCAAGAACGGAATCGCAACGGGGCGGGGAGGCCCTGGCAGCGTGAGAAAAACACTACGCATCAATACCGGCAACGAGATCGGCAAGACGGTCGAGAAGTCGCTCGACGAGTATTTCCGCCGGCTCGACGGCGAGTCGCCGCACGGGATCTACGACATGGTGATCAACCACGTCGAGCGCGCGCTGATTGCATCGGTCATGGATCGCACCGGCGGCAATCAGACGCAGGCGGCGGACATGCTCGGGATGAACCGCAATACGCTGCGGGCGAAACTCGCCAAGTACGACATCCGCTGACGGTCCGCGTCGGGGCGTGCTCCGTCTCCCGGCACAACGACCCCCCGACGCGCTTCGCGCAACCACGCCATGCCCGCGCCCATCGCCCAAGCACTGCTCTCGGTTTCCGACAAGACGGGTCTGGTGCCTTTCGCCCAGGGCCTCGCCCGGCTTGGCGTGAAGCTCCTGTCCACGGGGGGCACCGCGAAGACGCTGGGCGACGCCGGGCTTGCGGTCACCGAGATCGGCGAGTACACCGGTTTCCCCGAAATGCTCGATGGCCGCGTCAAGACGCTGCACCCGAAAGTGCACGCCGGCATTCTTGCCCGGCGCGACGTCCGCGCGCATGCGCTGGCGCTCGAAATGCACGGCATTCCTCCGATCGATCTCGTGGTGGTCAACCTCTACCCGTTCCGGGAGACGGTGGCGAAGGACGGGTGCACGCTCGACGAAGCGATCGAGAACATCGACATCGGCGGGCCGACGCTCCTGCGCGCGGCAGCGAAGAACTGGCAGCATGTGGGCGTGGTGGTCGATCCGGCCGACTACGACGCGCTGCTCGCGGAACTCGCCGCGGGCGCGGCGACGCTGTCCGCGCCGACGCGGTTCGCGCTCGCGCGGAAGGCGTTTTCGCATACCGCGTCCTACGATGGCGCGATATCGAACTGGCTCACTGCGCGCGCTCCGGATGGCGCGGTGACGGCATTCCCCGAGCGCTTCAATCTGCAGGCGGTGAAAGTGCAGGACCTGCGCTACGGCGAAAACCCGCATCAGCAGGCGGCGTTCTATCGCGACGAGAAGCCCGCGCCGGGAACGATCGCCACGTACCGCCAGTTGCAGGGCAAGGAGCTCTCGTTCAACAACCTCGCCGATTCGGATGCGGCCTGGGAGTGCGCCAAGACGCTGGCGTCCCTCGGGAACGCCGCCGCTTGCGTGATCGTGAAGCACGCGAATCCCTGCGGCGCGGCGCTTGCGGACAGTCCGCTCGCCGCCTACCGGAATGCGTTCGCAACGGATCCGACCTCGGCGTTCGGAGGCATCATCGCCTTCAGTCAGCCGGTCGACGCGGCGACGCTCGAGGCCGTGTCGGCGCAGTTTCTCGAGGTGCTGATCGCTCCGGGCTATACCGCGGACGCGCTCGCCGTCATCGCGCAGAAGAAGAACGTCCGCGTGCTGGAGATTGCGCTCCCGGCCGTTCCCCCGGCGCCGCAGCTCGACCTGAAGCGCATCGGCGGCGGCTTCCTCCTGCAGAGCGCCGATGCCAGGAACATCGGCGCGTCCGAGTTGCGGGTGGTGACCGAGAAGGCGCCGACGTCGGCGCAGCTCTCCGAGCTCCTGTTCGCGTGGCGCGTCGCCAAGTTCGTGAAGAGCAACGCGATCATCTACTGCGGCGGCGGGCGGACGCTCGGCATCGGCGCCGGGCAGATGAGCCGGGTCGATTCGACGCGGCTCGCGGCGGCCAAGGCCGCCAGCGCCGGACTGTCGCTTGCGGGTTCGGTGGCAGCATCCGACGCATTCTTCCCGTTTCGCGACGGGCTCGACGTCGTCGCCGACAGCGGCGCGGTCGCCGTCATCCAGCCCGGCGGCAGCCTGCGCGACGACGAGGTCATCGCCGCGGCGAACGAGCGCGGCATCGCCATGGTCTTCACCGGCGTCCGCCACTTCCGGCATTGACAGGAAAGCAAGAGGTTCAGATGTCGGCTAAGCATGTCTGGTCGCTCGCTGTCGTTGCGGCCGCGCTCCACGCGGCGCCGGTGCTCGCCGTCGAATGCCAGGGTGATCCGGAATCGAAGGAGCTGTCGTTCGTCGACCGGGCCTGCAGCCGGCTGGTCGACACCTGGAGGCGGGGCAAGAGCGAACTCATCCTCTCGGGGTACGCGTGGCACACCCCCTGGACCTGGACGAAGGAGAAGCGGGACGAGGAGAACCCGTACGCATGGGGGGGCGGTTACGCCAGGACGGTCGAGGACGCCGATGGCAACACCCATATGGTCTTCGGCTCCGCCTTCCTCGATTCGCACAAGAACGTGGAGTTCCAGGTCGGCTACGGCTGGTCGACGTTCTGGGGCCCCCGCGACGGCATCCAGCCGGGGCTCGGCTATACGGCAATGATCGTGCAGCGCCCGGACATCGCCAAAGGCATCCCGTTCCCCGCCGTGCTCCCCCTCTTCTCGCTGCGTTACGGCCAGGCGACGCTTGTTTCGACGTACATCCCGAATTTCGGCGGAGGCATCAATAACGGCAGCGTCTTCTATTTCTTCGGACACGTCGTTATCGATTGAGCGCGTCATCGACCTGAAACGGAGTGCCGCATGAACATCCTCGTCATCGGCGGCGGCGGACGCGAGCACGCGCTGGCCTGGAAAATCGCGCAGTCGCCGCGCGTCGCGAAGGTATTCGTCGCGCCGGGCAACGCCGGCACGGCGCGCGAGCCCGGGCTCACCAACGTTCCCGGTGACGGCGCTCGCGGACCTCGTGGCGTTCGCATCGAACGAGCCGGTCGCGCTGACCGTGGTCGGCCCGGAGGCGCCGCTGGCCGCCGGCATCGTCGACGCGTTTCGCGCGGCAGGGCTGCGGATCTTCGGCGCCACGAAGGCGGCCGCGCAGCTCGAGAGCTCGAAAGATTACGCGAAGGCGTTCATGGCGCGGCACGGCATACCGACCGCGCGGTACCGGACGTTCACGGACGCGGCGGCGGCCCGCGCCTACGTCGCGGAGCAGGGCGCGCCCATCGTCGTCAAGGCGGACGGCCTCGCGGCCGGCAAGGGTGTGGTCGTCGCCGGCAGCGTCGCCGAAGCGCACGCGGCCATCGACGCGATGCTCGTCGGCAACGCGTTCGGCGCCGCCGGCGCGCGCGTGGTCGTCGAGGAATTCCTGGCCGGCGAGGAGGCGAGCTTCATCGTCATGGCGGACGGGCGGCACGTGCTGCCGCTCGCGTCGTCGCAGGACCACAAGCGGCTGCAGGACCGCGACCAGGGACCCAACACCGGCGGGATGGGCGCGTACTCGCCGGCACCGGTGATCACGCCGGCGATGCACGCGCGGATCATGCGCGAGGTGATCCTCCCCGTGGTGAACGGGATGGGCAGCGACGGCATCCCGTACACCGGATTCCTCTATGCCGGCGTGATGATCGACGCCGCCGGCAACCCGAAGGTGCTGGAGTTCAACTGCCGGTTGGGCGATCCGGAGACCCAGCCGATGATGGTGCGGCTGAAATCCGATCTCGTGGACCTGCTCGAGCACGGAGTCAACGGCACGCTCGATCGCGCCGAGGCCGAATGGGACCGTCGCGCCGCCCTGGGCGTCGTGCTCGCGGCTGCCGGCTATCCCGACAACCCGCGCGCCGGCGACGTCATCGAAGGCCTCGACCGCGTGACGCGCGAATCGCATCCCGACTGCGCGGTATTTCACGCCGGTACTGCGCTGGAGCGGGACAAGGTCGTCGTCTCCGGCGGCCGCGTGCTCTGTGTCACGGCGCTCGGCGATTCGGTGAAGCAGGCGCAGCGTGCGGCGTATGCCGCCGTCGGCGAAATCCATTTCGCGGGCATGCAGTACCGCAGCGATATCGGCCATCGCGCGGTCGCGGCGCGCGGACCCTGATGACCCTGCGGCGGCGCCGGTTGCCGCGGTCGTGGGCGCCGGCATCCCCGCCAGCCCGCTCGCGCGTCACTTGACCCTGCAATGAACGTCACGGCCCCCCGCGCCTACTTTCTCGGCCTGCAGTCGCGCATCGTCGGCGCGCTCGAGGCCATCGACGGCCAGCCGTTCCGGCGCGATGAATGGGCGCGACCCGAGGGCGGCGGCGGCATCTCGCGGCTGCTCGAGGAAGGGAGCGTGTTCGAGCGCGGCGGCGTCAATTTCTCGCACGTCGTCGGCGACCGGCTGCCGCCGTCGGCAACCGCGTCGCGCCCGGACATCGCCGACCGCGCCTGGGAGGCGATGGGCGTGTCGCTCGTGCTGCATCCGCGCAACCCTTACGCTCCAACCGTGCACATGAACGTGCGGATGTTCGTCGCGCACGAGCGCAAGGAGCCGCAGGACGCCGTGTGGTGGTTCGGCGGCGGGATGGACCTGACGCCCTATTACGGTTTCGCCGAAGACGCGATCCATTTTCACCGGACCTGCCGCGATGCGCTGGCGCCCTTCGGCGCCGACGTGCACGGGAAGTACAAGCGCTGGTGCGACGAGTATTTCTATCTCCGGCACCGGAAGGAGCCGCGCGGCGTCGGCGGTGTTTTCTACGACGATCTCGCCGAAGGTGGCTTCGACCGCTGCTTCGCGTTGACGCAAAGCGTGGGCGACCATTTCCTGGCGGCTTACGCTCCCGATTCTCGAGCGGCGCAGGGAAATGCCGTATGGCGAGCGCGAGCGCGACTTCCAGGCGTATCGGCGCGGCCGTTACGTCGAGTTCAACCTGGTCTGGGACCGCGGAACGCTCTTCGGGCTGCAGTCGAACGGCCGCACCGAGGCCATCCTGATGTCGCTGCCTCCGGTCGTGAAATGGCGCTACGACTGGAAGCCGGCGCCGGGGACGCCCGAAGCGCAGCTCTACGCGGACTTCCTGGTCGCGAAGGACTGGATTTGAGCGACCGGCAGAAGGCATCGGCGGACGATGCGCACCTGACAGAAACCAGGGTGGCGTCCGCAGCGGTGTTCGACGGCAAGCTGCTCCACGTGCGCCGCGACACCGTTCGCCTGCCCGACGGCAGTCTCGCGACGCGCGAATTCATCGTGCATCCCGGCGCCGTGCTGATCGTGCCGGTCCTTCCGGACGGGCGCCTCGTCGTCGAGCGCCAGTTCCGCTACCCGGTCGGCAAGGTGTTTCTGGAATTCCCGGCCGGCAAGCTCGATCCGGGCGAAGCCGAACTCGTCACCGCGCAGCGCGAGCTCGCGGAGGAGGCGGGTTACGTGGCCGCGACGTGGACGCCGCTCGGCAGGATTCACTCCGTGGTCGGCTATTCGAACGAAGCGATCGACTTCTTCATTGCGGAGGGGCTGACGCACGTCGGCGCGGCGCTCGACGACGGCGAGTTCCTGGAGATCGTCATCATGACCCTCGACGAGATGCTCGCGGCGCTCGATCGCGGCGAGATCACCGACGCCAAGACGGTCGCAGCGCTGCTGCTCTTCGCGCGGCGCCGGTCGCGTTGACGCGATGATCGCCCGGCAGCTCGTCATCCGTGGCCGGGTGCAGGGTGTCGGCTACCGCATGGCGATGACCGAGGCCGCCGTCGCGCTGGGCGTCACCGGCTGGGTGCGCAATCGGCGCGATGGCACGGTCGAGGCCCTGGTGCAGGGTGACGAGGCGGTCGTCGAGCGGTTGCTGGCGTGGTGCCGGCGCGGGCCGCCGGGGGCGAACGTCGACCGCGATCGCCGCGCTCGTGCGGGAAGCGGACCCCGCAGTGGATGGCTTCGTGTGTCGCGCAACGGAATAGATTCTGTCTGCGCGTTGGCGCCGGTGGTGGTGCGCGCGTCGCGTCACTCGGCCGGCGCATCCCTGATGCCGAAGATGTCCTTCCACGCCGCGTAACTCGACGCGGCCCAGAGTGGCAACGCCAGCACGAGACCCAGCCCCATCGTTGCAAGCCCGAAGCCGAGCAGCACCAGCGATGCGGCGGCGTAGACGAGCAGCGGCAGCGTATTGAGCGCGAACGCGTTCCAGCTCGCCGCGAACGCGGCGCCCGGCGGCACCTTCTCCAGCAGCGCGTGGAACGGCACGAACATGATCGGCAGCGAAGCGAGGATACCGATCGCGTAGATGCCGGTCAGGGCCGGCACCGTCAAGCTCGTGGCGGCGCCGACGCCGTCCAGCAGGTTCGTCCCGGCGACCCACCACGCGGCGAAGGCCTCGGCGGCGAACGTGAGGAGCGCCGAGGCGATGACTGCGAACAGGGCGCCGGCCGGCGCGCGAAACGCCTTGACCGCGTGGAGAAGCGATGGTGACGCGCCGCTATCCGCTGCAGCGGCGGCGTAGATCAGGCCGCAGGCGACCAGCGGCGTGACGGCCTGGCTCAGCAGCGCGCCGAGTCCGGGCACGGCTTGCAGCACGAACTCGGCGGCGATCGTGAGGACGGCGAGCGCGGCCCAGGTCGCGGGGGCGCGCTTGAACAGGCGCATCGCGTCCTCGTACCAGGCCAGCGCATGGCGCCACGGCACGATGCGCGGATGCAGATGGGCCGACGGCGCCGCGACGTTGGGCGGAGGGGGTAGCTCGGTCATCGCACGACACGGAATCGGCGTTGTCCCGCCGGTAGGGGTTCGCTCAGGCTCCCTCGCCCAGGTACGCGGCGCGGACCGCGGGATCGTGCAGCAGCGTCCGCGCGTCGCCCGACAGCGTGATCGTGCCCGACTCCATCACGTAGCCGCGACTGCTGACCTCGAGCGCGAGCTTGGCATTCTGCTCGATCAGCAGAATCGTGACGCCTTCGCGCGCAACCTTCAGCACCGTTTCGAAGACCTTCTGCACCATCAGCGGCGCAAGTCCCATCGACGGCTCGTCGAGCAGCAGCAGCTTCGGCTTCGACATCAGCGCGCGCGCCATCGCGAGCATCTGCTGCTCGCCGCCGGACAGCGTGCCGGCGGTTTGCCGGCGGCGCTCCTTGAGGCGGGGAAAGAGATCGAACAGATGCTCGATGTCTTCCTTGATCGCGGGCCGGTCGTTACGGATGTAGGCGCCCATCGCCAGGTTCTCCTCGATGGTCAGGGCGCCGAACACGCCGCGGCCTTCGGGGACCATGGCGAGGCCGCGGCGCACGAGCTCGAACGAAGGGCGGCCCGTCACGTTTTCGCCGGCGTAACGGATCGTGCCGCTCTTCACCGGCTGCAGGCCGGTGATGCCCTTCAATGTCGTTGTCTTCCCCGCGCCGTTGGTGCCGATCAGGCACACGAGCTCGCCCTTGTCGACGTGGAGATCGATGCCCTTGACGGCCTGGATGCCGCCGTACGCGATTTCGACCTGCTTCAGCTCGAGCAGTGCGTTCGCGCTGGTGGACATCGTCATGCCGCGCCCTTCAGGTCGAGCAGGATCTCGCCGCCGAGGTACGCGGCGATCACCTTGGGATCCTTCTGCACGTCTCCCGCCGACCCTTCCGCGATCTTCTTGCCGTAGTCGAGCACGAGCACGCGGTCGCAGACGCTCATCACCAGCTTCATGTCGTGCTCGATCAGCAGGATCGTCGTGCCGTCGCGACGGATGTTGTCGAGCAGGACCTTCAGTGCCGCCGTCTCGGTGGCGTTCATGCCGGCTGCGGGCTCGTCCAGCGCGAGCAGCTTCGGCTCGGTGGCCAGCGCGCGGGCGATCTCGAGTCGCCGCTGGTCGCCGTACGCGAGATGCTTGGCCAGCGTATTGGCGCGCTTCGCGACCCCGACATAGTCGAGCAGCTCGTGGGCGCGCTTCTCGATCGCCTTCTCCTCGGCGCGCGTCTTCGCGTCGCGCACGATCGCCCCGAAAACGTTGGCATGCGTGCGCACATGGCGCCCGATCATCACGTTCTCGAGCGCCGACAGATTCGCGAAGAGCCGGATGTTCTGGAACGTCCGGGCGATTCCGCGCGCGGCGACTTCGTTCGGCTTCAGGGCGTTGAGCGGCAGGCCGTCGAACGTGAACTCGCCGCCGTCGGCCGAGTAGATGCCCGTGAGCACGTTGAAGAGGCTCGTCTTGCCGGCGCCGTTGGGACCGATCAGGCCATAGATCTCGCCGTGATCGATCGAGAAACTGACATCGGCGAGCGCGTGGACGCCGCCGAAACGCTTGCTGATGCCCTTCGCCGTGAGGAGCGTCAAATGGGTGCGCTCGCTCATTTCGCGGCCTCCGCACAATCGGCAATAGTCGCCGCACCGTCCCGTCGGCCGCCCTCAATCGGTCGCGGACGCGCCCTGCGGGCCTGGGCTTCGCCCCGCTCGCTCATTTCGCCTCCAGTTCGCGTTTGCGCAGCGCCGAGGGGAGGATCCCCGCCGGCCGGTACAGCATCATCAGCACCAGCGCGAGGCCGAAGAGCAGCATCCGGATCACCTCGGGTTCGATCAGCATCCGGCCGAAAATCGCCATCTGGATGGGTTCGACGGTGTAGCGCAGCACTTCGGGCACGAACGACAGCAGCACGGCGCCCAGGACCACGCCGAAGACGTTGCCCATGCCGCCCAACACGACCATCGACAGCACCATCACCGACTCCACCAGCACGAAGCTCTCCGGGCTGATGAAGCCCTGCGTGGCGGAGAAGATGCCGCCGGATATGCCGCCGAACGAGGCGCCCATGGCGAACGCCAGGAGCTTCATGTTCCGCGTGTTGATGCCCATCGCGCGGGCAGCGACCTCGTCTTCGCGGATCGCCTCCCAGGCGCGGCCGATCCGCGAATTCTGCAGCCGCAGATTGATGATGATGATGACGATGACGAGGAGCACCATGAAGTAGTAGTACTTGATCGGCCCGGTGACATCGAGCCCGGCGATCGTCTCGCGCGTCGCGAAGTTGAAGCTGCCGATCCGGAAGGGGTCGATCAGCGTGATCCCCTGCGGGCCGTTCGTCAGATTCACCGGCTGGGAAAGATTGTTGAGGAAGATGCGGATGATCTCGCCGAAGCCCAGCGTCACGATCGCGAGATAGTCGCCGCGCAGTTTCAGCGTCGGTGCCCCGAGGAGCACGCCGAACAGGCAGGCGACCGCGGCGCCGATCGGCAGGATGATCCAGAACGGCAGGTGCAGGTCGAAGTGCGGCGACGCGAGCAGCGCGTAAGTGTAGGCGCCGACCGCGTAGAACGCGATGTAGCCGAGGTCGAGCAGCCCGGCGAAGCCGACCACGATGTTGAGCCCGAGCGACAGCAGCACGAACAGGATCGCGAGGTTCGTGATGCGCACCCATGCCGTGCCTATCCCCGCCAGCGCGAACGGCAGCAGGACGAGGGCGATGCCGACCAGCGCGATGCCCACCCACGCGCCGCGCGGATACTTCTTCCGGTCGAAGAACTGCTGCATCGTCGTCCCCCTACGCGCGGTCGCTGACGCGCTCGCCCAGGAGCCCCGACGGCCGGAAGACGAGCACCGCGATCAGGACCAGGAAGGCGAACACGTCCTGGTAGTTGGAGCCGAACAGGGTCAGGTTCGGATCGTCGACGCAACGCCGGGCGATGGCGTCGGACCACGACGCGATCTGGCACAGGTTGGTGAGATCGCCGACGTAGCCGGCGCCGAGCGCCTCGATCAGGCCGAGCAGCACGCCGCCCAGCATCGCTCCCGCGAGGTTGCCGATGCCGCCGAGCACCGCGGCCGAGAAGGCCTTGAGACCGAGGATGAAGCCCATCTGGTACTGCGCGATGCCGTAATAGGTGCCGACCATCACGCCCGCCATCGCCCCGAGCCCGGCGCCGATCACGAACGTCAGCGCGATCACGGTGTTGATGTTGATGCCCATCAATCCCGCGACCTGCTGATTCTGCGACGTCGCGCGCATCGCGATGCCGAGCTTCGTGCGGTAGACGAGCGCGAGCAGTCCGACCATCATCAGCACCGACGTCGCGATGATCGCGACCTGGACGTTGGTGATGGTCGCGCCGTTGGGAGTGTCCGTCAGGTGAATGGGCGTCACCGTGATGATCTGCGGGAACGGAATCGGGTTGCGGCTCCAGATGATCATCGCGAGGTGCTGGAGGATGATCGACAGGCCGATGGCCGTGATGAGCGGCGCAAGCCGCGGCGCCTTGCGCAGCGGCCGGTAGGCGACGCGCTCCAGCGTGTAGCCGATGCCCATGCAGGCAGGGATCGCCACCAGCACCCCGGCCACCAGGATCGCAAACGGGGGCAAGCCGGTGTGCGCGCCCGCGAGCGCGGTGATGACGGAGAACGCCACCATCGCGCCGATCATCACGACCTCGCCGTGCGCGAAGTTGATGAGCTGGATGATGCCGTAGACCATCGTGTAGCCGAGCGCGACGACGGCGTACACGCTGCCCAGCGTCAAGCCGTTGATGACCTGCTGCAGGAAAATGTCCAACCGAGCCTCCCCGGGCGTGCTCGCCGTCAAACGCCGGATCCAATCGCCGCGATCCGGTGATGTCCGGTCTGCGCTTCTTCGAGTCCGGGGATTGTGCGGGTTCGCGGCAGCGGCGGCAACCCCGTCCCCCAAACCGGCAGGTTGCCGCTGGCGACGCTCGGGTGCCGGCGGAATCCTGCGCCGTCGGCGTGCTCGGACGCCGCAGCGCACGAGGCAAAAAAAACGGCGCCCCGAGGGACGCCGTTTTTGTCGGTACGGAACGCTTACTTCTTGGGTGCGTCCTTGGCCATCGGGCTGCCGCCGGTGCCGCTGCCGGTGCCGCCGCAGGGGCCGCCGCAGGCGCTGCCGCAGGGGCTGCGCTGGCCGACATGCTTCATGAACTCGTCGAATGTCGACGCCTTGCCGCCCTTCACGACCGCGATCGGCTCGACCTTGCCGGCCTTCAGCGTAAAGATCGTGATTTCGGCGTCCTTGCGGTCGCCCTTTTCGTCGAACTCGATCTTGCCGGTCGCCCCGTTGTAGCTGATCTTCTGCAGTTCGGGCAGGTACTTGGCCGGGTCCACCGAATCCGCCTTCTGCATCGCGGCGATCATCAGGCCGACGGCATCGTAGAAGAACGGCGCGTACTGCTTCACGTCCCCGTACTTGGCCTTGAACGCGTCGTTGAACTCCTTGCTGGCCGCGGAGGCCGGCAGGCCGGCTTGCGAGCAGATGAGGCCCTCGGCCGCAGGGCCGGCGAGCTTGTTCATCTCGTCGGTGCAGGCACCGTCGCCGAACGCGAATACGGACTTGATGCCGAGTTCCCGCGCCTGCTTCAGCATCGGGCCGCCGGTCGCGTCCATCCCGCCGTAGAAGATGACGTCGGGGCTCTTGCCCTTCATCTTGGTCAGGATCGCCTTGAAGTCGGTCGCCTTGTCGTTGGTCTTCTCCCGGGCAACCACCTGGACCCCGGCGGCCTTCAGCGTCTTCTCGACCTCGTTCGCAAGGCCTTCGCCGTAGGCGGTCGCATCGTCGGCGATCGCGACCTTCTTGGCCTTGAGCGAATTCACGTACTGGGCCACCGCCGGGCCCTGCTGGTCGTCACGACCGACAGTCCGGAAAATGGTCTTGAACCCTTGCTCGGTGAGCTTGGGGTTCGTCGCCGAGCCCGAGATCATCGGGATGCCGGCCTGGTTGTAGACGGCCGAGGCCGGGATCGAGACGCCCGAGTTCAGGTGTCCCGCAACGCCGGCGACCTTGGCGTCGACGAATTTCTGGGCGATCGTCGGGCCGAGCTTCGGGTCGGCCTGGTCGTCCTCGCTCATCAGCTCGAACTTGACGGTCTTGCCGCCGATCTTCATCTTCCTCGCGGTGGCTTGTTCGACCGCGAGGCGGGCGCCGTTCTCGTCATCCTTGCCGAGGTGCGCGATGCCGCCGGTCAGCGGGCCGGCGTGGCCGATCTTGACGACGAGGACTTCCTCGACCGGGGCTTTCGGGGCCTCGGCTTTCTTGGGCTCTTCCTTGCCGCAACCGTAGAAGGTTACGAGCGCCGCCGCGATCGCGGTAAGCCCGAGCTTGCGGGACATGTTCATTTGTATTCTCCAGGAATAAGGGGGTGCCCAATGGGCAACAGGCAATTATTGGCCCTGCCGCGCGTGATGTCAATGCAGGCGCGGGTGTCCGGTTCAGGTCAGGCCGCCGTCCGACCGCCGCCGGTAGCGGCCTGTCGCCCCCAGCCGCAGCCCGTCGCAGCAGGCTTCCCGGGCGGCGGGTTGACGCCTAAACTACGCGCTCTTTTTGAATCCGGACCGCGGTTCCCCCGCATCCTACCGGGGCACATTCTTTGCGGGCCAACCCGGATACCCCGGGTTGGCCCGGACGCGCACGGCGGCCGTCCCACCGGGCGGTCGTCTCTAAGGGGCAGGCATGGCAAAGCGATGGACAAGCCGGCGCGTGATCGGCGCCGCCGTGGTGCTGTTGGCCGTCGGGGTCATCGGCGGCACGGTCGCGATGCGGGTCAGCAAGAAGGTCAACGAAACGTCCGGCGGGAAAAGCGGTCCGCCCGTCGTCCTCGAATTCTCCCCGGGCGATCTCACGCGAGTCGAGGCGCAGCCGCTGTCGCGCTGGCTGCCGGTGTCCGGCGCCGTGCAGCCGGTTCGGCAGGCGACCGTCAAGGCGAAGGTCTCGGGCGACGTGCGCCAGATCACGGTACGCGAAGGCGAGACCGTGCGGGCAGGCCAGCAGCTGGCGCGCATCGATACAGCGGACCTCGAGGCGAAGCTCCTGGAGCGGATTGGCGCGCTCGAGTCGGCGAAAGCGCAGCTTGCCATGGCCGCCAAGACCCAGGCAACCAACCAGGCGCTGCTCAAGCAGAACTTCATCTCGCAGAACGCTTACGACAACTCCGAGTCGAGCTATGGCGTGTTCCAGGGCTCGGTCAAATCGGCGGAAGCGCAGGTGCAGCTTGCCCGCAACGCACTTCGCGATGCCGTTGCGACCTCGCCGCTCGCCGGTCAGGTGGCAAAACGGCACGTGCAGCCGGGAGAAAAAGTCGGGTTCGACTCCCCCCTCGTCACCATCGTCGACCTGACGGAGATGGAACTGCAGGCCGCGGTGCCGGCCGTCGACGTGCCCGAGCTCACGATCGGCAAGGCGGTCGAGCTCACGATCGACGGCTTTGGCGAGCGCCGCTTCTCCGGTCGCGTCGATCGGATCAACCCCTCCGCCGAGCCCGGAACGCGGGCGATCCTCGTCTACGTCGGGATCCCGAATGCGGACGGCGCGCTTCGCGGCGGGATGTTCGCCACGGGCCGCGTCGCGCTTGCCGCAAGCGAGCCGGTGGCCACGCTGCCTGCGACCGCCGTGCGTACGGATGGGGGGCAGACGTTCGTCTGGACCGTCGAGGGCGGCAAGCTCGTCAAGCGAGGCATCCTTACCGGCCGCCGCGACGATGCCGCCGGGCGCATCGAGGTCAAGACCGCTCTGGCGCCGGGCGTGCCGGTGCTGGCCGCCCGTTTCGACAACCTGAAGGACGGCGCGCCGGCGATCGTCAAGGCCCCGGCCGCCGTTCCCGCGTCGGCGCCGACGTCCGGCCGGACGCAAGCCGCGAGCTGACCGGCGACTGCCCGGGTAGCGATTGCCATGTGGATCACGCGCGTCTCGATCAACAACCCCGTCTTCGCCACGATGGTGATGGTCGGGATCGCCGTCCTCGGGCTTTTCGCGTACAACCGGCTGCGCGTCGAGCAGATGCCCGACGTCAGCCTGCCGTTCGTGTTCGTGCTGACGAGCTATCCCGGCGCCTCGCCGGAGGTGGTCGAGGCCGACGTCACGAAGCCGCTGGAGTACGCGATCAACACCGTTTCCGGCGTCAGCCTGATCCGCTCCAACTCGCTCGAAGGACAGAGCCAGGTCTTCGCCGAGTTCCGGATGGCCACCGACATGGCCAAGGCGATGCAGGATGTTCGCGACAAGGTGGGGCAGGTGCGCCCCGGATTCCCGCGCGACGTGAAGGACCCGCTCATCCTGCGCGCCGATCAGGAGAACTCGCAGCCCGTGGTCTCGCTCGCGGTGCTGTCGCCGACGATGACCCTGCGCGACCTCACGTCACTCACGGACCAGACGATCGTCAAGGCGCTCGAGAACGTGCCGGGGGTCGCCCGCATCGACTTGAGCGGCCGGGTCACCCGGCAGATCCTCGTCCAGATCAAGCCCAACGCGGTGACGGCGCTCGGTGTGGGCGTCGACCAGGTGATCAATGCGATACGCGCCGCGAACCAGGATGTGCCCGCCGGGCGCATCACGCGCGGCCAGACCGATTCCATCGTCCGCGTCGAGGGCAAGATCAAGGATCCGGCGCAGTTCGCGCGCATCATCGTCGCCCAGCGGGGCGGCGCGCCGATCTATCTATCGCAGGTCGCGGACGTCATCGACGGCGAGAAGGAGGAGACCTCGCTCGCCCGCATCAACGGCCAGCCTTCGATCACCGTCGACATCCAGAAGGCGCAGGACGCGAACATCGTCGATACCGGACGCGGCATCAACGAAGCGCTCGCCGCGCTGCGCACCCGCTTGCCGCCCGACGTCGAATTGCGCGTCGCCAATTCGACGGCCGACGCCGCCGAGCGCAGCGTCAACCGCGTGAAGGCGACGATCGTCGAGGGCGCGCTGCTGACGGTCATCATCGTCTTCCTGTTCCTGCACAGCTGGCGCAGCACGATCATCACCGGGCTCACGCTGCCGATCGCGGTGATCGCGACGTTCATCGCGCTGTACGCGTTCGGCTTCACGCTCAACTTCCTGACGCTGATGGCGCTGTCGCTGTGCATCGGCCTCTTGATCGACGACGCGATCGTCGTGCGCGAGAACATCGTGCGCCACCTCGGCCTCGGCAAGGATCACGTCACCGCGGCGCGGGAAGGCACCGACGAAATCGGTCTCGCCGTGATGGCGACGACGTTCGCGATCGTCGCCGTGTTCGTGCCGATCGCGTTCATGAGCGGCATCATCGGCCGGTTCTTCTTCCAGTTCGGCGTCACCGTCGCGGTCGCCGTGCTGGTGTCGCTGTTCGTGTCCTTCACGCTCGATCCGATGCTGTCCGCCGTGTGGCACGATCCTCCCGGCTCGCGCTTCGCGCGCGTGCCGTGGCTCGGCCGCGTGATGGATCGGGTCGAGCGCGGCATCGAGTGGCTGCACGCGTTGTACGGCACGATCCTCGAGTGGGCGCTCGGCCACCGCCGGAGCGTGCTCGCGATCGCCGTCGTCTCGTTCCTCGCCAGTTTCGCCATCGTGCCTCTGGTCGGCACCGAATTCGTTCCCGAGGCGGACGAGGGGTTCATTACGTTGCGGCTCAACACGCCGGTCGGCTCGAGCCTCGAGTACACGGACGGCAAGGTGCGGGAGGTCGAAGCGGTGTTGAAGGGCGTCCCGGAAGTCGCGCTGGCGATGACGACGGTGGGTTCGGACGAAGGACGCAACTACGCGCGCGTCAACCTGAAGCTCACCGATCGCGGCGACCGCTCGCGGTCGCAGAAGGAGATCGAGCGCGCGCTTCGCTCCGCGGTCAAGTCGATCCCGGGCATCGAGCTCACGTTCGGCTACAACCGGCCGGTATGGGTCAACCTGCTCGGCCCCGATCCGCAGACGCTGGCCACGCTGATCGGCGAGTTTGCGGCAAAGGTCGCCATGGTTCCGGGAATCGCCGACCTGGAGACGTCGGAAAAGGCGGCCGCGCCCGCGCTTTCGATACGGCTCAACAACGATGCCGCAGCCGACGTCGGCGTCACCGTGCAGCAGGTGGGTGCGACGATACGACCGCTGCTCGCCGGCGACACCGTCAGCTACTGGCTCGGGCCCGACGGCCAGAACTACGAGGTGAACGTCCAGTTGCCGAAAGACAGCCGCCGGCTCGCGGCGGACCTCGGCAATCTGTACCTCAGCACGACCAAACGAGGCCCCGACGGCGAGGTGCGGATGGTCCCGCTGCGGCAGGTCGCCGAAATCGTCGAGACGACGTCGCCGCAGATCATCAAGCGCCAGGAATTGCAGCGGCGCGTCGCGCTGTACGCCAACGTCGAGGGGCGCCCTTCGGGGGACGCGAACAAGGACGTGCAGAAGATCATCAAGGAGTCGACGTTGCCGCCCGGGTACCGGTTCGACGTCGGCGGCCAGGCGAAGAACATGGAGGAGGCATTTCAGGCGGCGCTTGCCGCGCTGGGCCTCGCCGTGATCTTCATCTACCTGATCCTCGCCTCGCAGTTCGCGAGCTTCACCCAGCCGTTCGCCATCATGGCATCGCTGCCGTTCTCGCTGATCGGCGTGTTTCTCGCGCTGCTCCTGACCGGCACGACGCTCAATCTGTTTTCGATGATCGGCTTCATCATGCTGATGGGCCTGGTGACCAAGAACGCGATCCTGCTCGTCGACTTCGCCAACCGCGCCCGCCGCGGCGGGGCAAGCCTGCACGACTCGCTGTTGCAGGCCGGCCAGGTGCGGCTGCGGCCGATCATGATGACGACGGCGGCGATGCTCGGCGGCATGCTGCCGTTGGCCCTCGGGTTGGGCGAGGGCGGGGAAATCCAGGCGCCGATGGGCCGTGCGATCATCGGTGGCGTGATCACGTCGACGCTGCTGACGCTGGTGGTCGTGCCCGTGCTCTACACGTACCTCGACCTGTTCCACGAGCGGCGCAAGGCGAGGCGCGCTGCCGGGCGGGGCGAGCGTGGTTCGGCGGTCGCGCCCGCGCAGGGGGACTGACGGCTCGCGCCGCGCACCCTGCGCCCGCGCCGGAGCAGCGCCCCTTCGCTCCGCGGTGCCGTGCGATAATGAAGCCGCGCACGCAGATATCGGTCATCGGCATGGACATCGAGCAGGCACGTTGCAACATGGTCGAGCAGCAGATCCGCACGTGGGAAGTGCTCGACCCGGACGTCCTCGACCTGCTGTTTGCGGTCCGCCGCGAGGATTTTGTTCCGGCCGCCTGCCGTCTGCTTGCCTTCGCGGACCTCGAGCTCCCGCTGGGCGCCGGCGCGAAGATGTGGTCGCCCAGAATGGAGGCCCGCGTCCTCCAGGAATTGCGCCTCGTGCCCGGCGAGAGCGTGCTGGAAATCGGCACCGGCAGCGCGTATTTCACGGCGTTGCTCGCGAGCAGGGGCGCGCGGGTCACCAGTGTGGAGATCGATCCGCGACTGGCGGCAGCCGCGAAGGCGAGGCTCGACCATGCGGGCATCGGGTCCGTGGAACTTGCGACCGGCGACGGCGCGCGCGGCTGGGGGGATGGCACGTACGACGCGATCGTGCTGACCGGTTCGACGCCCGTTCTGCCCGACCGGTTCGCGCAGCAGCTCAATCCCGGTGGCCGGATCTTCGCGGTCGTCGGCGAGCCACCCGTGATGGCGGCGCGGCTCGTGCGCTGGGTCGCTCCGGGAGCGCTGACCGAACGAATCCTGTTCGAGACGATGCTCGAACCGTTGCAGAACGCCGTGGCCGCGGCGCATTTCGAATTTTGATTCCCCAGTTGGCCGCTGCCGAGCTTGCCCGCTGGCGCGCCGACCCGTCGCGCGCGCCCCCGCTCGTGATCGACGTCCGCGAGCCGTGGGAGTTCGCTTACTGCCGGATCGACGGGTCGGTGTCCATCCCGCTGAGCGAGCTTGCGCGCCGGCAAGGCGAGTTGCCGCACGAACGCCCGCTGGTACTGGTTTGCCACCACGGGCACCGCAGCCAGCATGCGGCGATGCTGCTCAAGGGCGCCGGGTTCGCGCAGTTGCACAACCTGCGCGGCGGCGTCGAATCGTATGCGGTCGACGTCGACCCGGCCATGAAGCGGTACTAGGATGAACGGCCCCCACGCTCACTGCGGCCGATGCAGCCGGCAGCGAAGGCAAACAACGAACGCGCGATTGTCGCGCACTGGAATGGAACGTTGACGATGAAACCACGATTGCTGGCGCTCGTTGCACCCTTGGCGCTGGGACTCGCGACCGCGGCGGGACTCGCGCGCGGCGAGGATCTCCTGCAGATCTACCGGGAGGCGCTGCGCGCCGACCCCGCGATCGCCGCCGCCAAGGCGAACTGGGAGGCCACGCAGGAGAAGGCGCCGCAGGCGCGAGCCGGATTGCTGCCCAGTGTCACGGCGACGGGCAGCGGCAACGTCTACAACTACGACGCGACGATCAAGTCCGATCCGCGGCAGGACATCAACCGCAGTTTCAACCAGTACAACGCGACCGTGTCGGCGTCGCAGCCACTGTTCCGCTATCAGAATCTCATGCTGTACGACCAGGCCCGGCAGCAGGTCACCCAGGCCGATTACGTCCTCGGTTCCGCGCAGCAGGACCTGATCGTGCGCGTCGCCGTCGCGTATTTCGACGTTCTGCTCGCGCAGTTCAACATCGAGCTCGCCGAGAGCCAGAAGAAGGCGGTGTCGGAGCAGCTCGCCCAGGCCAAGCGCAACTTCGAGGTCGGCGTCGCGACGATCACCGACACCAACGAAGCGCAGGCGAAGTACGACGCGATCGTGGCGCAGGAGATCACCGTCCGCAACGAATACGACAATCGGGTGACAGCCCTCCGCGCGATCATCGGGCGCTACCCGAAGGACCTGAAGAAGCTCGGCGGCGGGCTGGTGCCGGCGTTGCCCGAGCCCAATGTGGCCGATTACTGGGTCGACCGCGCGCTGAAGGAAAACCTGAACGTCCGGATCGCCGAGTCCAGTCTGGAGATCGCGAAACTCGAGGTCGAGCGGGCCCGGGGCGGCCATTACCCCACGCTCGATCTCGTCGGCAGCTATTCGGCCCAGGGCTCGAGCGCCGCCATTTCCTCGTCGGTCTCGAGCGATTCGCGCACCGGCGTCATCGGGCTCCAGCTCAACGTGCCGATCTACCTGGGCGGATTCGTCGACTCGCGCGTGCGCGAGTCGATCGCGCTGCTGGAGAGATCGCGCCAGGACCTCGAAGGCGCCCGCCGCGCGGCGCTGTTCCAGGCGCAGACGGGGTTTGCCGGCGTCAACAGCGCCACGGCGTCGGTGAAGGCCTTCGAGCAGGCCGTCGTGTCGGCCGAGAGCGCCCTTGCGTCGAACATCCTCGGGCAGGAAGTAGGCGTGCGGACGTTCCTCGACGTGCTCAACGTTCAGCAGAACGTCTATTCGACCCGCCGCGATCTGGCTGGGGCCTATTTCCAGTACCTGATCGGCGTGCTGCGCCTGAAGGCATCGGTCGGCGCGCTGACCGAGCAGGACGTCGAGGACCTCAACCGCCAGCTCAGGGGCTGACGGCCCCGCCCGAGGGGGGCTGCCTGCCCTCGACGGCTGCCGCGATCCGCGGCGAGAGCCAGGTCCAGAGTCGATCCGCCGCCCCGCGGTGCGCCGCGTGGAAGGCCCGCGCATCGGCGCCCATCTTCGCGCGGCGCGGCTCATCTTCGAGGAGCGCAGCCACCGCGCCGAGCAGTGCGGGCGCGTCCGCGACCTCGATTGCCGCGCCCGCCGCGATGGCCCCTGCCGCCGCTTCGGCGAAGTTGAACATGTGCGGGCCGATGAGCGTCGGCCGCCCCATGCTGATCGGCTC
The DNA here is from genome assembly GCA_963751405.1 of uncultured beta proteobacterium. Classification (GTDB taxonomy): domain Bacteria; phylum Pseudomonadota; class Gammaproteobacteria; order Burkholderiales; family Casimicrobiaceae; genus CAIWHR01. Next base: position 85,072 of record CAVVUJ010000016.1, read on the forward strand.
GATCAGATTCTGGCCGCCCAGCGGCAGCAGGCTGCCGCCGACGAAAGCGACGTCCGCGGCCGCGAAATAGCCGGGCATTTCACCCATCGAGTCACCCAGCACGATGTCGATGTCCGCGGGCACGGGCGCGTTGCTGCTCCGGCGCACGAACGGGATCCCGCGCTGGCGCAGGAGTTCGGCCACCACGGCGAAGCGCTGCGGATGGCGCGGCACGATCACGGTCAGCGTGCCGGGCGGCAGCGGCGTCACTGCGAGCGCGTCGAGCAGCATCGCCTCCTCGCCGTCGCGCGTGGAGGCGGCGACCCACACCGGGCGCGTCGCGCCGAAACGCACCCTGAACTCCCGGCCCAATGCTTCCACGCCGTCCGGGCGTGCTGGCGTCGAATTTGAGGTTCCCGGTGACCACCGGGGACGGTGCGCCCAGATCGGCGAGCCGCTTTGCGTCGACCTGCGTCTGCGCCGCGACTCCCGCCAGCGCTGCGAGCATCGGTCGCGTAAGCGAGGGAACGCGAGCGTATCCGCGCGCGGAGCGAGCGGACATCCGCGCGTTGACGAGGTAGAGAGGCACCTGCGCCGCGTGCGCGAGCGCGACGAGATTCGGCCACAGCTCGGTTTCCATGATGAGTCCCGCGCGCGGCCTGAAGTGCGCGAGGAACGAACGCACGGCGAACGGGGCGTCGTAGGGCAGCCATGCCTGCACGACGCTGTCGCCGAAGAGCGCGCGTCCGCTGGCGCGGCCGGTCGCGGTCATGTGCGTCAGCAGCACGGTCGCCCCGGGATGCGCGCGGCGCATCCGGTCGACGAGGGGCGCGGCGGCGCGTGTTTCGCCGAGGGACACGGCGTGCACCCAGAGCACCGGCTCCGGCACCGCGCCGCGATAGCGGCCGTAGCGCTCGCCGACGTGCTCGCGATAGCCGGGCTCACGGCGGCCGCGCCACAGGAGGCGCAGCGGCAGCAGCGGCAGCGCGAGATACCAGAGGAACGTATAGATTGCGCGCATCCGGGTCTTCAGCAGCGCGGCGCGCGGCGAATGAGCTCCCCCGCGGCGCGTTCCACCGCTGCGGGAGACGGGACCCTGCCCACTCCCCCCAGGTCGCGCGCGTGGGCGCCGGCAGGACCGACGCCGCAGAGCATGGGGTCGGTGGCCACGAACAGCGAAAGGGTCGGCGTGCCGAGCGCGGCGGCGAGGTGGACGAGCCCCGTGTCGACGCCGATGGCGATCTCGGCGCGCGCGAGGAGACTCGCGAGCGCGGGCAGCGTCAGTCGTGGCGGCGGCGGCACCTGGGCGTTGGCGACGCCGGCAGCGTAGCGCTCGCTGCGCGCGCGTTCGGCGTCGCTGCCCCACGGCAGGACCACCGAGAGTCCCGCCGTCGCGAACGCCTCGATCAGGCGCCGCCAATGCTCGTCCGGCCACAGCTTGTCGGTTCTCGACGTGCCGTGAATCAACACGACGAACGGGCGGTCGGGCACTGTTCCCGCCGTCGGAGGCGGCGGCACGAGGCCGAACCGGGGTGGTCCTTCGGCCCGATAATCGAGGGCTGCCGCCGCGAGCTGACGACAACGCGCGATCAAATGCTGGTGGGGGTTGATCGCGTGATGCACGTCGTGCGCGAGCGTCGCGACGGGTTCCCGGATGCTGGCGCGATCCGGGCCGTGCCGCACGCCTCGCGCCATCCGGGCGATCAAAGCGCCCTTGAACTGCTCCTGCAAGTCGAGCACCGCCGCGTACTCCTCGCCGCACAGCGTGCGGCGGAACGATCCGAATTCACGCCAGGTCGAGGCGGCGAAGAGGCGATGTCGCCAGTGCCGCAGCGCGACGGGAATGATCCGCCGGATGCCGGGGTGGAGCTCGACGAGCGGCACGAATCCGGTCTCGGCGACCCAGTCGATCGCGAGGCCGGGACGGTGCGTGCGCACGTCGGCAACGAGCGTGAGCGCATGGACGATGTCGCCAAGCGACGAGGGGCGCACGACCAGGATGGCGCTTGGATGTTGTGCCCCCACGCTTGCGGCTGGCGCCGCTGCGCTGCCCCCCGAGGGGGCGCAATGCGCGCCTTGGGACGGCCCGGCGGCGCTCATTGGGACGCCCTGCTCATTGCCGGGGCCTCCGCGTGGCGGCCGCGCAGGCAAAGGTGCGGGGAAACCCCGTAGAATGCGCGCATGTCAGACCCGAGCCGCGATGATACCGTGGAAAGCGCCGTCCCGCGCCGCGGCACAGGGGTCGCCGTGAGTGACGAGAGGCTTCGCGCAGGATCCGCGCATTGAACATGGCGACGGACGCTTCGATTCTGGTGACCGGCTGCGCGGGGTTCATCGGCATGCACACGGTGCTCTCGCTCCTCGCGCAGGGCCGTCAGGTGACCGGGGTCGACAACCTCGACCCGTATTACGACGTGACCCTCAAGGAGGCGCGGCTCGCGCGGCTCGTGCGCCAGCCGGGGTTCCGGTTCATCCGCGCCGATCTCGCGGACGCCGGGGCAACAGCGGGCCTGTTCCGCGACGGCGCCTTCGGGCAGGTCATCCACCTTGCGGCGCAGCCCGGAGTCCGCTACTCGCTCGTCAATCCCGGGGCCTACTTCGCCAACAACCTGACGGCGTTCGGTCACGTCGTCGAAGGCTGCCGGCGCGCGGGGGTGGAGCACCTCGTGTACGCGTCGAGCTCCAGCGTCTATGGTGCCAACCACACGCTGCCCTTTTCCGAGGACCAGAACGTCGACCACCCGGTCAGCCTCTACGCCGCGACCAAGAAGGCGAACGAGCTTATCGCGCACAGCTACAGCCATCTCTACCGACTGCCGACGACCGGCCTTCGCTTCTTCACCGTCTACGGGCCGTGGGGCCGCCCCGACATGGCGCCGATGCTGTTCACGAAGGCAATCCTAGCCGGCCAGCCGCTGCGGGTCTTCAACAACGGGAAGATGCGCCGCGACTTCACCTATGTCGACGACATCGTCGAAGGCATCGTCCGGGTCGTCGCGGCGCCGCCCGCCGGTAACGAGAATGCGGCGCCCTACGCCGTCTACAACATCGGCAATCACGAGGCCGTCGAGCTGGAGACGTTCATCGCCACGCTCGAACGGCTGCTCGGCCGGTCCGCGATCAGGGAGTACGCACCGATGCAACCGGGCGACGTGCCGGCGACCTACGCTTCGATCGACCGGCTCGCCGCCGTCACCGGTTTTGCCCCGCACACGCCGCTCGCGGAGGGGCTCGCCCGATTCGTGGCGTGGTATCGGGACTACTACGGAACCGCGGCGGCCTGAGCGGCTGCCGATGGTAATATTGCACCGATTGGGCGCCGCAGTGCGGCAGGCGGCGCGCCACCCATTTGCCCCCTGATCCCATGATTCTCGTCACCGGCGGCGCCGGATTCATCGGCGCCAACTTCGTGCTCGACTGGCTGGAGCGAACCGGCGAGGGCCTCGTCAACCTCGACAAGCTCACCTACGCCGGCAATCTGGGCAGCCTTGCCGCGCTTCGTGGCGACGCCCGGCACTTGTTCGTCCATGGCGACATCGGCGACCGCGCAGAGGTCGATGCGCTCCTCGCGCGGCACCGCCCGCGCGCTGTCGTCAACTTCGCGGCCGAGAGCCACGTCGACCGCTCGATCCACGGGCCGGCGGCGTTTGTCGAAACCAACATCGTGGGCACGTTTGCGCTGCTGGAAGCGACCCGAGCCTATTGCGCGACACTGTCCGACGGCGAGCGCGCCGCCTTCCGGTTCCTCCATGTTTCGACCGACGAGGTCTACGGTTCGCTCGGTCCGGACGATCCGCCGTTCAGCGAAACCACGCCCTACGCGCCGAACAGTCCCTATTCGGCCTCGAAGGCTGCGGCCGACCACCTGGTGCGCGCGTATCACCACACCTACGGCCTGCCGACGCTCACGACCAATTGTTCCAACAACTACGGCCCGCGCCAGTTTCCGGAAAAGCTCATCCCGCTGATGATCGTCAATGCCCTCGCCGGCAAGCCGTTGCCCGTTTACGGCGATGGCCGCAACGTCCGCGACTGGCTTTATGTCGGCGACCATTGCGCGGCGATCCGGGCGGTGCTTGCGGGGGGGCGCCCGGGCGAAACCTACAACGTCGGCGGCAACGCGGAAATGACCAACCTCGACGTCGTCGGCACGATTTGCCGGATCCTCGGCGAGCTCGCGCCGGGCCGCGACTATGCGAGCCTGATCACATTCGTCAAGGACCGGCCCGGGCACGATCGCCGGTACGCCATCGACGCTTCGAAGATCCGCCGTGCGCTCGACTGGACGCCCGCCGAATCGTTCGCCACGGGCATGCGCCGCACCGTGCAGTGGTATCTCGACAACGGCGCCTGGCTCGCCGCGGTGACGAGCGGGGAATACCAGAAGTGGATGTCGCTCAATTACGCCGCGGGCGACGCCGGAGCGAAGTAACCCGGCAATGGGAAACCGACAATGACGCGCAAAGGGATCATCCTTGCCGGCGGCTCCGGCACCCGGCTCTACCCGGTGACGCAGGTCATCTCCAAGCAGCTGCTGCCCGTGTACGACAAGCCGATGATCTACTATCCGCTGTCGACCCTGATGCTCGCCGGAATCCGCGACATCCTGCTCATATCGACGCCGGAGGATACGCCGCGGTTCGCGCAGCTCCTCGGCGATGGCGGGCGATGGGGGCTCAATCTTTCCTACGCCGTGCAGCCGGCGCCCGAGGGGCTCGCCCAGGCGTTCGTCATCGGCCGCAGCTTCGTCGGGGGCGACCCGTCGGCGCTCGTCCTCGGCGACAACATTTTTTATGGCCACGACCTCTCGGCCCAGTTGCGTCGCGCCGGAGAACGCGCCGAAGGGGCGACCGTGTTCGCGTATCCGGTCGCGGATCCGGAGCGCTACGGCGTGGCCGAACTCGACGCGACCGGCCGCGTGGTGAGCCTCGAGGAGAAACCGAAGCAGCCGAAGTCGCGGTACGCGGTGACGGGACTCTATTTCTATGACAACCTCGTGCTCGACATCGCGGCGAACCTGCGGCCTTCCGCGCGCGGCGAACTCGAGATCACCGATGTCAACAAGGCCTACCTCGCCCGGGGCACGCTCGGTTGCGAAGTGATGGGTCGCGGCATGGCCTGGCTCGACACGGGAACGCACGAGTCGCTGCTCGAGGCCGGGCAGTACATCGCCACGATCGAGCGCCGGCAGGGGCTCAAGATCGCCTGCCCGGAGGAGATTGCGTTTCGGCTGGGCTACATCGACGCCGGAGCGGTCGAGCGGCTCGGTCAGGCGATGGCGAAGAACGGCTACGGGCAATATCTGCTCGCGCTGCTGGGCGAGCCCGACATCCGATGAAGGTCACGCCGACGGCACTTCCCGACGTCAGGCTGATCGAGCCGCGAGTGTTCGGCGACGAGCGCGGCTTCTTCTTCGAGAGCTGGAACGCGCGCGCCTTTGCGGCGGCGGGGCTGCCCGCGATCTTCGTGCAGGACAACCATTCGCGGTCCGCGCGCGGCGTGCTGCGCGGGCTGCATTACCAGATCGAGCACGCGCAGGGCAAGCTCGTGCGCGTCGTGGCCGGCGCCGTGTACGACGTCGTGGTCGACCTGCGCCGCAGTTCGCCGACGTTCGGCCGGTCGCTCGGAATCACGCTGTCGGCCGCGGACCGGCGGATGCTCTGGGTGCCGCCGGGGTTCGCGCACGGCTTCCTGACGCTGTCCGAACACGCGGAATTCCTCTACAAGACGACCGACTACTGGTACCCGGAACACGAGCGCACGCTGCTGTGGAGCGACGCCGCGCTGGGCATTGACTGGCCGCTCTCCGGCGCGCCCATCCTCACCGCGAAGGACGCGGCCGGCACGCCGCTTGCCGCGACGGACGTCTACCCTTAGCGCAATGGCAGGCCGCATGCGTCGGGCGACGATTCTGGTGACGGGCGCGCAGGGCCAGATCGGCTGCGAGCTTGCCCGGCTGCTGTTGCCGCACGGCGATGTCGTCGCGACGGATCGCGCGACGCTCGACCTCGCCGATCCCGATGCGATCGTCGCCGCGGTGCGCGGCGTGAAGCCCGCGCTCATCGTGAACGCCGGCGCGTATACGGCGGTCGACCGCGCGGAGACCGAGCCGGCGCTGGCGCATGCCGTCAACGGCCGGGCGCCGGGCATCTTCGCGGAAGAGGCGAAGCGCCTCGACGCCACGCTGATCCACTTTTCGACGGACTATGTGTTCGACGGGACGCGCGAGACGCCGTACCCGGAAGATGCTCCGACGGCGCCGCTCAACGCGTATGGCGCGAGCAAGCTCGCGGGCGAGCGTGCGATCGCCGCAGTCGGCGCGCACGCGCTCGTCTTGCGCACGAGCTGGGTCTACGGCTTGCGCGGCAGGAATTTTCTGCTGACGATCCGGCGCCTTGCGGCCGAGCGCGACGAGCTGGCGGTCGTCGCCGACCAGTTCGGCGTTCCCAACTGGAGCCACACGCTGGCCGAGGCAACCGCAAGGATCGTCGGCGCCGGATTGCCGGCGCTCGCCGCGCGCTGCGGGCTCTATCACCTCTCGTGCACGGGCAAGGCAAGCTGGCACGAGTTCGCGCAGGCCATCGTCGGCTCCGCGCCGCGCCCGAGGATCATCCCGATCGCGACCGCGGATTACCCGACGCCGGCGCGCCGCCCGGCGTATGGCGTGCTGGCAACCGCACGCTTCGAGGCGACTTTCGGATTTGCATTGCCGGCTTGGCGCGAGGCGCTGGCGAACTGCCTCGGGAGTCCGGCCGGGACGACCTGACGCCACACGCTTGACGGCCCGGCGTGGCAACCCGGTCCTTCGCGGTGGCTAACGCAGGCCCGACGTGTACTCGGCAGCGGCCTTCATCTGCGCGTCGGTCATCTTGGCGGCGATGGTGACCATGATCGCCCCATTGACGTCCTTGCCGTCCTTGTCGGCGCCGCGCTCGCCGGCCTTGAATGCCTTCAGCTGCGCGTACGTGTAATCGGCATGTTGTCCGGCGAGGCGCGGATAGTTCTTCGCCATGCCGGCGCCGTTGGGCGCGTGGCATGCCGCGCAGGCGGGAACGCCCGTCGCGGTGTCGCCGCCGCGAAAGAGCTTCTGCCCCGCCGTGACGAGCGCCGCGTCCTTCGCGGCAAGGCCTTTCGGCTTCTGGCGGGAAAAGTAGACGCCGACCGCCGTCATCTCTTCGGGGGTGAGCGTCGACGCTATGGCTTGCATGACCGGATTGACGCGCAGCCCCGACTTGAAGTGCGAAAGTTGCAGGGTGATATACTCGGCCGGCTGTGCCGCGATGCTTGGATTCACCGCAGTGGCGCTGTTGCCGTCGGCACCATGACAGGCAGCGCAAACCTCTTTGGCAATGGTCTGGGCGCGGTCGAGGTTGAGCCGGCCGGCAGGGGCCTGCGCCAGGACCGCGGCCGCGGGCAATGTGCCGGCGAGCGCCGCCAGCAGCAACATGCGTTTCATCGGGTAACTCCTCGAAGGCGGCGGGCAATCCTGCGGTGATGCCGGATGCTTTGCCCGCGCGATGCCATCCAATGGTGCAAAAGCAAAGCATTGTAACGGAATCGGCAAGCCCGGCCAAAGCCCGCTCCCGCGGGCGAGAACACGGGAACGGCGAACGGTGAAGCATCCGGTGCAGCACGCGGAGTTCCTGCTCACGGTCGCCAACGACGAGCAATTGCCGCCTCCGGGTCCGCCGGAAATCGCGTTCGCCGGCCGATCCAATGCGGGAAAATCCAGCGCGATCAACGCTCTGGCCAACCGGTCGCGGCTCGCTTTCACCAGCAAGACGCCCGGCCGCACGCAGCAGATCAACTTCTTCCGCCTGCGCAACGGGGCACTGCTCGCCGACTTGCCGGGTTATGGCTATGCTGCGGTCCCGCAGGATTTGAAACGCCACTGGCAGGAATTTCTCGCGCGCTATCTCGCGACGAGGCAGTCGCTGGTCGGGCTGGCCCTCGTCGTCGATGCGAGGCACGGACTTGCCGAACTCGACCGCCGACTGCTCGCGGGTTATCTCACGAGCGGCCGACCGGTACTCCTGCTCGCGACCAAGATGGACAAATTCGCGGCGTCCGGGCAGCGCGAAGCGAAGCGTGTGATCGAGCGGGACGTCGCCGCGGCGTTTCCCGCCCACGTCGCGCAGGTAGCGGTCGTCCCGTTCTCGGCGACGCGTCGCATCGGCATCGAGACGGCCGAGGCGATGCTTGTCCGATTGGCTCGGCGAGTCGGAATACGATGCCGGTGAGCCGGCGCCGGGCCTCGCCAAAGAAAAGGCCCCGCGTCCAAGGGGATTGGCGCGGGGCCCGAAATACCCCCGACAGGCATGAGCACATTCGGGGGCACCCGCTCAGGGAGGGAAGCGGGAGACGTTACCGTCTGCACCAATGGACAACGGGCCCCGAGCGGAGTTCCGGCGTCCTGCATCGCGTTCCCCACGAGGCCGCCAATTGCGGCGGTTGCGGCGGACCGGCTACGATGTGACGTTGCCACCCAATAATCCAGAAAGCCTGGTTGCCATCATGGGTTTCGATTTTGCCGGTCAGTTTCCCGCTCGCCGCATGCGCCGGATGCGGCGCGACGAGTTTTCGCGCCGCCTCGTCCGCGAGCACCACCTGACGCCCGCAGACCTCATCTATCCGGTGTTCGTGCTCGACGGCGCGAAGCGGGAGGAGCCGGTGGCTTCGCTGCCCGGGATCTCGCGCAAGTCAGTTGACTTGCTGCTACGGGAGGCCGAACTGTGTGTCGAATTGTCGATTCCGGCGGTGGCGCTCTTTCCTGTGGTGGCGAACGAGTTGAAGACGCCGGACGGAAGCGAGGCCTGGAATCCCGCCGGTCTCGTGCCTCGTGCGGTGCGGTCGCTGAAAGAGCGGTTCCCTGAGCTAGGCGTCATCACCGACGTCGCGCTCGACCCCTACACCAGCCACGGGCAGGACGGGCTCATCGACGCGACCGGCTATGTGCTGAATGACGAGACCGTCGCCGCGCTGATGAAGCAGGCGCTTTGCCACGCCGAGGCCGGAGTGGACATGGTGGCGCCGTCGGACATGATGGACGGCCGCATCGGCGCGATCCGCGGGGCGCTCGACGCGGCGGGGTGGCAGCGCACGCGGATCATGGCGTATTCGGCGAAGTACGCGTCGTCGTTTTACGGGCCGTTCCGGGATGCGGTCGGCTCGGCGGGCAGTCTGGGCGGCGGCAGCAAGTACACCTACCAGATGGACCCCGCGAATTCGGACGAGGCGCTGCGCGAGGTGTGGCTCGACCTGGCCGAGGGGGCCGACATGGTGATGGTCAAGCCGGGGCTCCCTTACCTCGACATCGTGCGTCGGGTGAAGGACGCCTTCGGCGCGCCGACGGCGGTCTACCAGGTGTCCGGCGAATACGCGATGCTCAAGGCCGCCGCGCAGAATGGCTGGCTCGACGAGCCGGCGTGCGTCATGGAGACTCTGACCGCGTTCAAGCGCGCAGGAGCCGACGCGATTCTCACCTACTTCGCGCTGGACGCCGCGCGCTGGTGCGCAGCTTCAGGCTGAGCCGGCGGGACCCGGAAGGGACGCGGTCAGCGCGGCGAGTGCCGCGGTCGTCAGGCGGGACTCTTCGCTCTTCCGCGGCCGGTTGCGCCGTTGCAGCGGCGTGACGATCGCAAGCCGGATCCCGGCGGGTGGCGATTCGATACGGAGGTGCGCGGTCGCATCGCCCTCGCGCGGGGGGAGTGCGGCGTAGGTGATTCCTTTCGCGGCGAGATCGATCTCGACCGCCTTCGGATCGTCGGCGACGAGTTCGAGGCGGATGTCGCTGTGTTCGGTGGCCCAACCCGCCGCCACGCCTCCTACCAGCACGGGATCCCAGGGCGCGAGACGACGCATCCACGCCAGCGCCTCGATGCGCTGCCGGTGCAGTGCGTTCAGGTGCGCATCGCCCCCGAAGAGCGCATGGTAATCGGCAAGGGCGTATTCGATCTCCTCGTTCGACGGCAGCGGCGTCGTTTCCGGCAGCAGCAGTTGCCGCACCGCCTTGCGCTTGGCGAGTGTCCAGTCCGCGAGCCCGTGCTCGGCAATGAGCCGGGCGGCCGCCTGCGCGATCCGAAGGCGGTCGCGCTGCACGGCGCAAGGCCGTCTCAGTTCGCGGCGTCGGTGATTGCCCCGGGGCAGCGAGCAGGAGGTGGAGGCCATCCTAGAACAGCTGGTCGCGGATGTCCTTGCCTGCCTTTCCGGGGACGAGACTGTCGTCACGGCGGCGCGGCGGAAATTCGGAGAAGAAGTATTCCGTGAGGGTGCCCGCGTCGTCGCGAAGGCCGGTTTCGGCGTTGATCGTCACGGCGACGACGCCGTCGGGCATCGGCATGCTGGCCTCCGGCGTCCCCTTCAGTGCCTTTGCCATGTAGGAAATCCAGATCGGGAGCGCTGCCACGGCCCCGGTTTCGTTGGTTCCCAGTGTCTTTGGCTGGTCGAACCCGATCCACGAGACGCCGACCATCGCGGCGTTGTATCCGCAGAACCAGGCGTCGACGTTCTCGTTCGTCGTGCCGGTCTTGCCGGCGAGGTCGGCGCGGCCGAGCGAAAGTGCCCGTGTCGCGGTGCCCGCGCGCACGACATCCTTGAGCAGCGAGGTCATGAGCCACGCGTTGCGCGGGTCGATCGCGCGCTCGGCGCTCGCCCCGGCTTCCACGGGCGCGGCTTCCGAGAGGATGTTCCCCTTGGCGTCGACAATCCGGGCAATCAGGTAAGGGGCCACACGGTAGCCGCCGTTGGCGAAGATCGCATAGGCGGCTGCCATCTGCATCGGCGTCGCCGAACCCGCCCCCAGCCCCATCGTCAGGTACGGCGGGTGCAGCTTCGGGTCGAAGCCGAATCTGGCGATGTAGTCCTGTGCATACTGAGGCCCGATCGCCTGCAGAACGCGAACGGTGACGAGGTTCTTCGAGCGAGCCAGGGCGGTGCGAATGCGCAACGGACCGTCGAACTTGCCGTCGTAGTTCTTCGGCTCCCAATCCTCGCTGCCCGTCTGCGCGGCCGGGACGAAGAACGGCGCGTCGTTGACGACGGTCGCCGGCGTGAATCCCTTTTCGAGTGCAGCCGAGTAGATGAACGGCTTGAACGCCGACCCCGGCTGCCGCTGGGCCTGGGTCACGTGGTTGAACTTGTTGCGCTCGAAGCTCCAGCCGCCGACGAGCGACAGGATCGCGCCATCCTGCGGCCGCAGCGACACGAACGCCGACTCCGCCTGCGGGAGTTGCGTGATTTCCCAGCGTCCCTTGGCGTCGCGGACGAGCCGGATGACGGCGCCAGGCCGGATGCGGGTCGCCGCGGCCGCCTTGTCGCCCAGGGCTCGGGCAGCGAACCTGAGGCCCTCCCCCGCGATTTCGACCGTCTCGCCGTCGGCGAGCACGGCCTTGACCTCCGCCGTGGACGCGTCCGTGACGACGGCCGCGACGAGCCCGTCGCCATCGCTCGTTTCGGCAAACACCCGCTCGAGCGCGGTTTCGCGCTCGGCGGCGTCCTCCGGCAGCCGGACATAGCCCTCTGGGCCACGGTAGCCGTGCCGGTGGTCGTATTCAAGCACGCCTCGCCGCACTGCAGCATAGGCGGCCTCCTGATCGGATTTCCGAATCGTCGTCTGGACGCTGAGGCCTTTCGTGTAAGCGTCCTCGCCGTAGGCTTCGACCACGATCTGGCGCGCCATTTCGGCGACAAATTCCGCATGGGTCGGGAGCGCCTCCCGCAACCCCTGCCGGACCGCAAGTGGCGCGGTTTGTGCTTCGTGGAACTGCTCGGAACTGATGTACTTCAGGTCGTGCATTCGTCTCAGCACGTAGAGTTGCCGGCTTTTTGCACGTTTGGGGTTGGAAACGGGGTTGTACGCGGACGGCGCTTTCGGCAATCCGGCGAGCATGGCCGCCTCGGCCGGGGTGACGTCGCGCAGCGACTTGCCGAAGTAGATCTGCGCCGCTGCCGCAAACCCGTAGGCGCGTTGCCCCAGAAAGATCTGATTGACGTAGAGCTGGAGGATGTCGTCCTTGGATAGGCTCGCTTCTATCTTCCACGCCAGCAGGACTTCGCGCAGCTTGCGGGTGATCGTCTTTTCCCGGGTCAGGAAGAAATTCCTGGCAACCTGCATGGTGATCGTCCCGGCCCCCTGTTGGGTGCCGGATGCCAGATTCGACGCCGCCGCCCGCAGGACGCTCAGGTAATCGACGCCCCCGTGCGAATAGAAGCGCTCGTCCTCGGCCGCCAGAATGGCGTTGATCATCACGTCCGGGACATCGCGGATCGCGACGACGGCCCGCCGTTCCTCCCCGAATTCACCCAGGATGTCGCCCTCGACCGAAACGACGCGCAGCGGGATCTTTGGCCGGTAGTCGGTCAGGCTTTCGAGCGACGGAAGTGTCGGATAAAGAAGTGCCAGCACGAAGGCGCCGAGAAGGCCGCCAACAATGGCAAGGCCCAGCAGAACGGATCCGACGTACAGTAGCCACCGCCTTAGCATATGGGAATATAACTTGCCCGATGGGAGGGGTGAAGGCGGGATTATAGGCGGGCTTACAACAAACGTATCCCCGGATGGAAAACAATTTGACAAGCTTCATACTTGCTGCCAATCTTTAATGTAGATTATCAGCATTGGGGCCCGAGGCAACCATGCTCGCTGGAAAACTGAATTCCGTACTTGACGCGTTCAAGACGAAGTACCCGGCGCTGATAGGGGTCGACATCAGTTCGACCGCCATCAAGCTCGTCGAGCTCGTCGAGGCGGGGAAAGGGGCGTATCGGCTCGAGCGCTATGCCATCGAGCCCCTGGTGCGCGACGTCGTCACCGACGGCAACATCGCCAACCTGGACCTGGTCGCGGACGCCCTCAAGCGCGCCCACAAGCGGCTCGGCAGCCGGAACCAGAACATCGCGCTCGCCCTGCCGGCCGCGATGGTCATCACCAAGAAGATCATCGTTCCCTCCGGGCAAAGGGAGGAAGAGCTGGAACTGCTGGTCGAGGCCGAGGCGAACCAGTACATCCCGTTCGCGCTCGACGAGGTCAATCTCGATTTTCAGATCGTCGGGCCGGCGCCCAACAATCCCGAGGAGTCCGAGGTGCTGATCGCGGCCTCCCGCAAGGAAAAGGTCGAGGATCGGGTCGCGGTCGCGGAGGCCGCGGGCCTGAAGCCGCGGGTGATGGATATCGAGTCCTACGCGATGCAACAGGCGTTCGAGCTGATTTCACCGACATTGCCGGCGAGCGGGCGCGACCAGAACATCGCGCTGGTGGACATCGGTGCGCATGTGACGCATTTCTATGTGTTGCGCAACAACCAGTTCCTCTTTGCCCGCGACCAGGCGTTCGGCGGCAATCAGCTCACCCACGACGTCCAGCGGGCGTTCAATCTGACTCCCGACGAGGCGGAATCCGCGAAGAAGAGCCAGGGGCTGCCGGAGAACTACGACATCGACGTGCTGCAGCCGTTCATGGAAACGCTGGCCCTCGAGGTCACCCGGGCCCTGCAGTTCTTCTTCACGTCGACCTCCTACAACCAGGTCGATCAGATCGTGCTGGCCGGCGGCTGCGCGCTCTTGCCCGGGATCGACGACCTCGTCGCCAAGCGCGCGGGCGTCGCGACGGTCATCGCGAACCCGTTCGCCAATATGGCCGCATCCGACCGCGTCCGGCCACGGCAGCTGGCGCAGGACGCGCCGCTGCTCATGATCGCCTGCGGGCTCGCGCTGCGGGGTTTCGAATGATTCGCATCAACCTGCTGCCGCATCGCGAGCAGAAACGACAGGCGCGCCAGCGTCAGTTCGTCTCGCTCGCGATCGGGCTCGCCATCCTGGGGGCGGCGGTGGTGCTGCTGGTGCACGTGGCATTCGGCTGGCAGATCGAGGGCCAGGAAAGCCGCAACAGCCTGCTGAAGACCGAGATAGCGAAACTCGACAGCCAGATCAAGGAGATCGACAAGCTCCGCGACCAGACGCAGGCACTGCTCGCGCGGAAGCAGATCGTCGAGACGCTGCAGTCCAATCGGACCGAGGCCGTCCATCTGCTCGACCAGATGGTGCGACAGCTCCCGGACGGGATCTACCTCAAGTCGCTGCGCCAGGCTGGCGCCAAGGTCACGCTCGTCGGCTACGCGCAGTCGAGCGCACGCGTCTCCACGCTGATGCGCAACATCGAAGCCTCGCCCTGGCTGCAGAATCCGGAGCTCGTCGAGATCAAGTCGGTCGTCTCGCCGGCATCCAAGGACCTCCGGGTCAACGAGTTCACGCTGAACGTCCGGCTCAAGCAGACGGCCCCGCCCGAGGAGCCCAAGGCCGCCCCGGCCGCTCGACCCGCACCGGCGACCACCCCGCCGCCGGCCAAAGCCAAAGGCGCGAAAGGCACATGACGCTCGACGACATCCGCCGGCTCAATATCCGCGAAGCCGGCAACTGGCCGCTGCTGCCCAAGGCGGCGTTGCTGCTGGCCATCCTGCTCGCGATCGTCGCCGCGGGGGCGGTGTTCGACTGGAAGGACCAGTACGAGGCGCTCGATCGCGCGCAACAGGAAGAGTCGAAGCTCAAGGAGCAATACGCGACCAAGAAGGCGAAGGCGATCAATTACGACATCTACGTGCAGCAGCTGAAGGAGATCGAGCAGTCGTTCGGCGCACTCCTCAAGCAGCTGCCGAACAAGGCGGAAATGGACGCGCTGCTCACTGACATCAACCAGGCGGGGTTGGGCCGCGGTCTGCAGTTCGAACTGTTCAAGCCCGCCGCCCAGGAGCGGCTGGCCGATTTCTATGCCGAGCTGCCGATCAACGTCAAGATCACCGGCAATTACCACGACATGGGGGCGTTCGCGAGCGACGTCGCGCAGCTGCCGCGCATCGTCACGCTGAACGATCTCGTGATCGCGAACGAAAAGGGCGTGCTGACCATGGATGCGGTGGCGAAGACCTTCCGCTATCTCGACGAGGACGAGCTCGCGAAGCAGCGCAAGGCGGCGAAGGACGCCAAGGAAAAGGCCAAGAAATGAAGCGTTGGTTGGCCCTGGCATTGGGCGCGAGCGTTCTGCTCGCCGGCTGCGGTGGCGAGTCCCATCAGGACCTGCGCGCCTGGATGGCCGATCAGGGGAAGGGTGCGCGCGGGCGCGTCGACCCGCTCCCGCAGATCAAGCCCTACGAGCCGTTCGCCTACAACGCATTCGACCTCCCGGATCCCTTCAAGCCGCGCAAGATCGAGCCGACCAAGGGCGGGAGCAAGCTGGCGCCGGACCTGACGCGGCGCCGCGAACCGCTCGAAGCCTATCCGCTGGAGTCGCTCAACATGGTGGGCACGCTGGCCAAGGGCAAGTTGACCTACGCGCTGGTGCGTACTCCGGACCGGGACGTCTATCAGGTGAGTGCCGGCAATTACCTCGGGCAGAACTTCGGCGTGATCCTCGGCGTCACCGAGAGCGAGATCCGCATGAAGGAGCTCGTGCAGGATGGCAGTGGTGATTGGACGGAGCGGACCGGGACGCTGCAGCTGATCCAGGCCGACACGAAGACACAGGAGCGAAAAAAATGAGCGCGTTCGTCTTGCTTGATAACGTCGTGACCAGGGTGCGCTCTGCCCGAGGCGCGCGCGCGTGGCTCGTGGCCCTGCTGACGCTCCTCGCCTCGGGCGCGGCATTCGCGCAGGCGACCAACAGCATTGACGCGATGACCGTGTCGAAGGGAGCTTCCGGGCGCACCATCGTGAAGTTCGTGCTGAAGAATGCCCTTGCCAATCCGCCCGCCGGCTTTGCCATCGCCACGCCGCCGCGGATCGCCCTCGACTTTCCCGATACGGCGAATGGTCTCGGCGCGACGCAGCGCAACGTCGAGGACGTCGCGCTGCGCAGCGTGAACGTGGTCCAGGCCGGCAACCGGACGCGCGTCGTCTTCAACCTGAACCGGCCGCAGACCTTCGAGACGCAGGTCGAGGGCAATGCGGTGCTGGTGACCCTGATCGACCAGGGTGACCAGCTGGATGCCAAGGCGCAGACGGTGCAGCGGTTCGCCGAGGCGCGGCCCGGGGACACGCAGCACACATTGCGCGATGTCGATTTCCGCCGCGGCGCCAACGGCGAGGGCCGGATCGTCGTCGACCTGTCCGACCCGGCGACGGGGATCGATATCCGGCAGCAGGGAAAGACGCTGATCGTCGACTTCATCAAGACGTCGCTGCCGCGCAACCTCGAGCGGCGGCTCGACGTGCAGGATTTCGCCACGCCCATCGTCAGCGTCGACACGTTCGCCCAGGGCGCGAACACGCGGATGATCGTCGAGCCGAAAGGCTTGTGGGAGCACGCGGCCTACCAGACCGACAACCGGTTCATCCTGGAGGTGAAGCCGGTCGTCGAGGATCCGAACAAGCTCGTGCAGGGCTCGCGCCAGGGTTACAAGGGCGAGAAGCTGTCGCTCAACTTCCAGAACGTCGAGGTGCGCGCGGTGCTGCAGGTGATCGCCGATTTCACCGGGCTCAACATCATCACCAGCGACTCGGTCACGGGCAGCCTTACGCTGCGCCTGAAGGACATCCCCTGGGACCAGGCGCTCGACATCATCATGCAGACGAAGGGCCTCGACATGCGCAAGAACGGCAACGTCGTGCTGATCGCGCCGCGCGAGGAACTGGCGTTGAAGGAGAAGCAGCAGCTCGAGGCGCAGAAGGACATCAGCGAGCTCGAGCCGCTCGTCTCCGAGTCGTTCCAGCTGAACTACATCAAGGCGCAGGATCTGCTCAACCTGATCACGACGAACCAGCAGCAGAAGTTCGGCGCAGGCGCGGGCCAGACCGCGACGACCGGCGGCCAGGGTTCGTTCATATCGAAGCGCGGGGTCGCGATGGTCGATCCGCGGTCGAACATCCTCTTCGTGCAGGACATCCCGTCCAACCTCGAGGAGATCCGCAAGATCATCCGGCAGATCGACACGGCGATCCGGCAGGTGGTGATCGAGGCGCGCATCGTCATCGCCAGCGACAAGTTCGGCCGGCAGCTCGGCGTGCGTTTCGGCTTGCAGAACTGCATTTCGCGTCAACAACAGGTATACGGTGGGCCAGGGTGGCAGCCTCAGCACGCAGCCCGTCGTATCGGGCGGCGCAGGCTCGACGACGCGTGATACGAGGACGGGGACGCCGTACGAGCTCGCGTCGGGAATCGCCTCCGCGGGCTACTCGGATTCGCCGCAGCTCAACGTGAACCTGCCCGTGCTGAACCCGGCGGGCAGCCTCGCGCTGACGCTGATCAACCTCGGCAGCGGCAACCTCATCAACCTCGAGCTGTCGGCGCTGGAATCCGACAACCGCGGCAAGGTGGTGTCGAGCCCGCGCGTGGTCACCGTCCGACAACCAGAAGGCGCACATCGAGCAGGGGCACGGAAATCCCGTACGTGACGCCGGGAACCGCGAACAACCCGGCCACGGTGACGTTCAAGAAGGCCGTGCTGCGCCTCGACGTGACGCCGCAGATCACGCCGGACAACCGGATCATCATGAACGTCGAGATCCGCAAGGACTCGGTCGGCCAGTTGGTGCCCACCGGGAGCGGCGGCTTCATCCCGTCGATCGACACCCGCAACGTGACGACGCAGATCGCCGTCAACAACGGCGATACGGCAGTGATCGGCGGCATCTACGAAGAGGCCATCACCAATTCCGTCGAAAAGGTGCCGTTCCTGGGCGACCTTCCGTTCCTGGGCTACCTGTTCAAGACCACGGGGCGCACGAGCGACAAGCAGGAACTCCTCATCTTCCTCACGCCGCGCGTCGTCAAGGAATCGATCAACGCCCTGAAGTGACGGACCCATCGCGCGGCGACCCGGCGTGACGCGGGTTGCCCGCGGAAGTCGAATCGTCGGCGTCGGCACGAGCGCGCGCGCCGGGTGCTCGTCCCGCCACGGCGGATCCACTACAATGCGCGGGTGCATCTGCATCGGGGCAATCTGTTTCTGGTCGGGCTGCCGGGCGCGGGCAAATCGACGCTCGGGCGCCAGTTGGCGCGGCGCCTCGCCAAGTCCTTCGTCGACGCCGATGCCGAGCTCGAGCGCAAGCTCGGGGTGACGATCCCGACGATCTTCGAGATCGAAGGTGAGGCGAGCTTCCGCGACCGCGAAGAGGCCGTGCTGGCCGAGCTCACGACGCTCTCGAATATCGTGCTCGCCACCGGCGGGGGCGCCGTCCTCCGACCTGCGAACCGCGAGCGCCTCAGGACGAACGGCACGGTGATCTACCTGCACGCGATGCCGGAGACGTTGCGCGAGCGCACGCGCCGGAGCCGGCATCGGCCGCTGCTCAATGCGGCGGATCCGCTGGCGCGGCTGGCCGAGCTCTACGCGGCGCGCGACCCGCTGTACCGGGAGGTTGCCACGACCGTCATCGAGTCGAGCCGCGACGAGATCGCGCGCTTCTCGCGCGAGCTCGAGGCGGTGCTGCCGGACCCGCTGGGCGCGCGATGACCGTGCCGACAACGCAGCACGTTGCGCTGGGCGAGCGCAGCTACGCGATCCACGTCGGGCGCGGGCCTGCTGCGCGACGCCGGCGCGCTGCTCGCGCCGCTGCTGCCGCGCCCGCGCGTCGTGATCGTGAGCAATCCGGTCGTCGCCGCGCATTGGCTGCCACCGCTCCACGCGGCCTGTCCGCAGCCGGCATTGCGTGCGAGTCGATCCTCGTTCCGGACGGCGAGACGCACAAATCGTGGGCGACGCTCCACGACCTGCTGACGCGGCTCCTCGAGGTCCGCGCGGAGCGCTCGACGACGCTCGTGGCGCTCGGGGGCGGCGTCGTCGGCGACCTCACCGGTTTCGCCGCGGCCATCTACCAGCGCGGGATGCCGTTCGTGCAGGTGCCGACCACGCTGCTGGCGCAGGTGGATTCTTCGGTCGGCGGCAAGACCGGCGTCAATCATCCGCTCGGCAAGAACATGATCGGGGCGTTCCACCAGCCGCGTGCCGTGCTGATCGACACCGATTGCCTCTCGACCTTGCCGGATCGCGAGCTGGCCGCAGGTCTCGCCGAGGTCATCAAGACCGCCGCGATTCGCGACGTCCCGTTTTTCGAATGGCTCGAGGCGAATGTGCCGCGCATCAAGGCGCGCGACGCCGATGCGCTGGTCCATGCGGTGACCGAGAGTTGCCGGATCAAGGCGCAGATCGTCGCCGCCGACGAGCGCGAGGCGGGCGAGCGCGCGCTGCTCAACTTCGGCCACACGTTCGGCCACGCGATCGAAACGGGCGTCGGGCTACGGCGAATGGCTGCACGGCGAGGCGGTGGCCGCGGGCATGGTGCTGGCCGCGAGGCTGTCGCAGCGTCTCGGCTTGATCGCCGGTGCCGATGTCGAGCGGCTGCGCACCCTGTTGCAGCGCGCCGGGCTGCCGGTCGATGCGCCGCGGCTCGGGGCGGAGCGCTACCTGGACCTGATGGGCCGCGACAAGAAGGTCGTGGCGGGCTCGATCCGGTTCGTGCTGCTGCGCGGCGTCGGCGATGCCTTTGTCGCCGCCGACGTCGCCGTGCCGGACCTGCTGGCAGTGCTTGACGCCTAGGCGGAGCCCTCAAGTACGGTCAGCTCGACTTTCCTGATCGGCCAGACACCGTTGCATGCGTTACTTGACCGCGTTTCCGCCCCGATTGCCGACACGAGCGATACAAAAACGGCGCCCGCGGGCGCCGTTCTTCGTTCATGTGCGCTCGACGTGGTCGCTGCTACGTGCAGGTAATCGTCGCGGTGACGACTCTTCTGCGGCGAGCTTGCGTCGATGACCATGACCGTGGTGACGCTCCGCTGCTCGGTCATGAGGCCGCTGACGTAGTAGAACCCGCCGATGCAGCACGACCGGAGTTGACGGCGCTCCTACGCCACGTCGTCGCCGCCGTGACGCTGTAGGGAGGCGTGCCGCCGGACACGGCGAAACGGGAACGACTTGCCCGTGCACGGCGGGCTCGTGTAACGTGGCCGGCGAGATGCCAGCGCCGGCGGCGGCACGACCGGCACGTCCGCCGTTCCCTCGACGTTGGTCAGCGTCGCCGTCGTCTGGCGGCCCGTGGCGTCCAGGATCGAGAACGTCAGCGGGTCGACGCAGCTGCCGTTGGTGATCGGCCCGGAAAGAGCCGCCGTTCGCGTTGACGGTCGAATTGACCAAGGTGATCGAGTTCGGGAACGTCGACGTGACGCGATAGGGCGGCGTTCCGCCGTAGATGTAGTAGTCGGTGGCGAACCCGGTCGAGCATATGCCCTTGGCGGGCGCCGGTGATCTTGGCTTCAGCGGGAACGACGGTGAGGATCTTCGTGCCGTCGGTGACCTGCTGGATGACGAAGTTGCCGGTCAGCTGCTGCCCCGACGTGAGGTCGGTCGCCTTCATCTGCACGAACTGGGTGGGCGCGTTGACGTTGGCCTGGATGATGACGCTCGCCACGCCGTTGGCGTCGGAGACGACGGTCAGCGACGACACGAAGGGCTGCGCCGGATTGTTGGTCGCAATGGCGTAGGCCGTGCCGACCACGTCGAACCGCACGGCGCGTCCCGCAATGCGGCCCGCCCTGCGGACCCAGCACGGTCACGCTCGCCGTTCCGTTCTGCCCGGAACAGATGGCGCCGGTGCCGCAATCGGCGAGGTTGGGCGTGATCGTCAGCGAATTGACGAGCGGCGCCGCGCGCACCGTCACCGTGACGGGCACCTGGGCGCCGACTGGCTGCACCGTCCCGGTCTCCTGGATCGGTGATCGTCACCGTCGGTGTCGGTGGCGACGTTGTTCGCGAGCAGGACGACCGTCGTCGCGGGAACCGTCTGCGTCACCGGAAGAACGGCCGAATTCGACGAGAACGCCTTGTAGGGGCCGGTGCCGCCCGAAATCGTCAGCGTGGTCGGCACGCCCGAATAGGCGACGGCGGTCGCAGGCAACACCGTCAGCGGTCCGAGGAACGGATTGTTCGGCGCCCCGCTTCCGCCTCCGCAGGCGGAAAGGCCGAGTGTTCCGGCGACGGCGGCGAGAGCGGTGATTGATCGCAGCCAACCGGCAAAGAGGCGGTTTTCCGTCATGGTGGGAGTCCTAATGATGTTGTCCTAAAGTTGGCGGGGCGGCTTGGCAGTTTTGGACGTCGCAACAAGCATCTAGCCCATTCTCTTGAGATTAAAGCCTAAGATCGCGCCGCGGCGCAAGTCTTTTGGCTTGGCCGATCGGCCCGCCGGGCGGAGCCTGTTGCGCCTCCTGCCTCTTGCGCTCCGCCGTGCCTTGTCGCATCGCAGCATCGCTGCTAGGCTACATAGGTTTCGATCCACTATCGGCAAGCCTCCGGCCGGACGGATCCTTTGCGGCGGCCGGATGCCATTTTTTGCAGCGGCGAGGTCATCTTGCAAGAACATTCCGTGAGCTCGCGGTCTTGGCCGCCGTTGCGCCAGGGACTCTACGATCCTGCGCACGAGCACGACGCCTGTGGCCTGGGCTTCATTGCCCACATCAAGGGCCAGAAGCGGCACGCGATCATCACGCAGGGGCTCTCGATCCTCAGGAACCTGTCGCATCGCGGCGCGACCGGCGCCGACCCGCTGCAGGGTGACGGCGCCGGCATCCTGATCCAGCTCCCCGACCGGTTCCTGCGCAAGGTGTGCGGGGCGCAGGGCCTCACGCTGCCGGCGGTCGGCCAGTACGGCGTCGGCATGGTGTTCCTGCCGAAGGAGCCCGCCTCGAGGATGGCCTGCGAGCAGGAGATCGAGCGCGCGGTGGCGAGTGAAGGCCAGATCCTGCTGGGCTGGCGCAACGTGCCGACCGACAACAGCGGGCTCTCCGAGCGGACGAAGGACGTCGAGCCCGTCATCCGGCAGGTGTTCATCGCCCGCGGGTCCACCGCGATGGACCAGGATGCGCTGGAGCGCAAGCTCTACATCATCCGCAAGAAGTCCGGCCACGCCATCCAGGCGCTGAAGCTTCGTCACGGCAAGGAGTTCTACGTGCCGTCGATGTCGTCGCGCACGCTCGTCTACAAGGGGATGCTGCTCGCGCACCAGGTCGGCGAGTATTTCACCGACCTGACCGACGAGGCCATGGTGTCCGCGCTGGCGATGGTGCACCAGCGCTTCTCGACCAACACGTTCCCGACGTGGGACCTCGCGCATCCGTTCCGGCTCGTCTGCCACAACGGCGAGATCAACACGCTGCGCGGCAACGTCAACTGGATCCGCGCGCGCCAGCACGGCATAGCGAGCACGGTGCTGGGCGAGGACCTCGACAAGATCTGGCCGCTGATCTACGACGGCCAGTCCGACTCGGCGTCGTTCGACAATGCGCTCGAGCTGCTGCTGATGGGCGGCTATTCGCTCGCCCACGCGATGATGCTGATGATCCCCGAGGCGTGGGCCGGCAATCCGCTGATGGACGAGGACCGCCGCGCGTTCTACGAGTACCACGCGGCGCTGATGGAGCCGTGGGACGGGCCCGCCGCGATGGCGTTCACCGACGGCCGGCAGATCGGCGCGACGCTCGACCGCAACGGCCTGCGGCCCGCGCGCTTCATCGTCACGGACGACGACTACATCGTGATGGCCTCCGAGGTCGGCGTGCTCGACATTCCGGAACGCAGGATCGTCAAGAAGTGGCGCCTGCAGCCCGGCAAGATGCTGCTCGTGGACACCGAGCAGGGCCGCATCATCGACGACGCCGAGTTGAAGCGCACGCTCGCCACGGCGAAGCCGTATCGCAACTGGATCGAGCGCTCGCGGATCGCGCTCGACGATCTGCCGGAGCCCGCGCCCCCGCAGCCCACGGAGGTGCCGCTGCTCGACCGCCAGCAGGCGTTCGGCTACACGCAGGAGGACCTCAAGGTCATCCTCGCGCCGATGGCGCGTTCCGGCGAGGAAGCAACCGGGTCGATGGGCAACGACGCCGCGCTGCCGGTGCTGTCCGGGCGGCCGAAAGTGCTCTACAGCTACTTCAAGCAACTGTTCGCGCAGGTGACGAATCCGCCGATCGATCCGATTCGCGAAGAGCTCGTGATGTCGCTCGTCACGTTCATCGGGCCGCGGCCGAACCTGCTCGCCGTCGACGTCCCGGCGGACGCCACCGACCTGCCGATGCGGCTCGAGGCGCAGCAGCCGATCCTGACGAACGACGCGATGGAAAAGATCCGCCACGTCGCGCTCTTCACGGGCGGCGCGTTCAAGGCCTTCGAGCTCGACATCTGCTATCCGGCGGCGTGGGGCGCGAACGGCATGGAGGCGGCGCTGGCGTCGCTGTCGGCGGCGGCCGAGGACGCCATTCACCTGGGCTACAACATCCTGATCGTGTCCGACCGCAAGGTGTCGGCCGAGCTGCTGCCGATCCCCGCGCTGCTCGCCACCGCGGCGGTGCACCAGCACCTGGTGCGCAAGGGCCTGCGCACGAGCACCGGGCTCGTGGTCGAGACCGGCTCGGCGCGCGAGGTCCATCACTTCGCGCTGCTCGCCGGCTACGGCGCGGAGGCGATCCACCCGTATCTCGCGCTGGAGACGCTCGCCACGCTGCCCGACGCGGACCCCGCAGTGTCCGAGCAGGAGCTCGCGTACCGCTTCATCAAGGCGATCTCGAAGGGGCTCTACAAGGTGATGTCGAAGATGGGCATCTCCACGTACCAGTCGTATTGCGGCGCGCAGATCTTCGAGGCGGTGGGACTGCAGCGCGAATTCGTCGCCAAGTATTTCACGGGCACTGCGAGCAACGTGGAAGGCATCGGTCTCTTCGAGGTCGCCGCGGAAGCGCAGCGGCTGCACGGTGCGGCTTTCGGCAGCGACCCGCTGCTCGCCGCCGCGCTCGATGCGGGCGGCGAGTACCTCTACCGCATCCGCGGCGAAGAGCACATGTGGACCCCGGATTCGATCGCCAAGCTGCAGCACGCGGCGCGTACCGGCAGTGCGCAGACGTACAAGGAGTACGCCGCGCTGATCAACGATCAGACGAAGCGGATGCTGACGCTGCGCGGGCTGTTCGAGTTCCGGTACGCGGCGACGCCGGTGCCGCTCGCGGAAGTCGAGCCCGCCGCCGAGATCGTGCGCCGCTTCGCCACCGGCGCGATGAGCCTGGGCTCGATCTCCACGGAGGCGCACGCGACGCTCGCCGTCGCGATGAACCGCATCGGCGGCAAATCGAACACCGGCGAGGGCGGCGAGGACGCCCAGCGCTATCTGCCGGTGAAGGCCGGTGAGACGCTCAAGTCACGGATAGCGAGCGTCGTCGGCGACATCCCGCTCAGGGAAGGGGACTCGCTGCGCTCGAAGATCAAGCAGGTGGCATCGGCCCGGTTCGGCGTGACGGCCGAATACCTCGTGAACGCGGATCAGCTCCAGATCAAGATCGCGCAGGGCGCAAAACCCGGCGAAGGCGGCCAGCTGCCGGGCCACAAGGTCTCCGAGTACATCGCGCAGCTTCGGTTCGCGGTGCCGGGCGTCGGGCTCATTTCGCCGCCGCCGCACCACGACATCTACTCGATCGAGGATCTGGCGCAGCTGATCCACGACCTCAAGAATGCCAATTCGCGGGCATCCATTTCGGTGAAGCTGGTGTCCGAGGTCGGCGTGGGCACGGTCGCCGCGGGTGTGGCGAAGGCGAAGGCGGACCACGTGACGATCGCCGGCCACGACGGCGGCACGGGCGCGTCGCCGCAGTCGTCGATCAAGCACGCGGGCACGCCATGGGAGCTGGGACTGGCCGAGACGCAGCAGACGCTGGTGCTGAACCGGTTGCGCGGCCGGATCGCCGTGCAGGTCGACGGCCAGTTGAAGACCGGTCGCGACGTCGTCATCGGCGCGCTGCTGGGCGCGGACGAGTTCGGCTTCTCGACGGCGCCGCTCGTCGTCGAGGGCTGCATCATGATGCGCAAGTGCCACCTCAACACGTGTCCGGTCGGCATCGCGACGCAGGATCCCGAGCTGCGCCGGAAGTTCACCGGGCAGCCGGAACATGTCGTCAACTATTTCTTTTTCGTCGCCGAAGAGGCGCGCGAGTTGATGGCGCAACTCGGCATCCGGAAATTCGAGGATCTGATCGGCCGCTCCGATCTGCTCGACATGCGGCACGGCATCGAGCACTGGAAGGCGAGCGGACTCGATTTCTCGCGCATTTTCTACCAGCCGGCGATGCCGGCGGATGTCGCGCGCCACCACTGCGAGGCGCAGGATCACGCACTGGCGGGTGCGCTCGACCACCAGCTGATCGCGGCTGCGGCGCCGGCACTGGAGAAGAAGGGGCCGGTGCGGCTCGCCTACCGGATCCGCAATGCGAACCGCTCTGTCGGCGCGATGCTGTCGGGCGTCGTCGCCCGGAAGTACGGGCATGCGGGGCTCGCCGACGACTCGATCCACGTTGCGTTCGACGGCACGGCCGGGCAGAGTTTCGGCGCCTTTCTTGCCCGCGGGATCACGTTCGAGCTGCAGGGCGCCACCAACGACTATGTGGGCAAGGGCCTGTCCGGCGGACGCATCGTCGTCTATCCGGATCCGGCATGCCCGGCGAAACCCGAGGCCAACATCGTCATCGGCAACACGGTGATGTACGGCGCCATCGCCGGCGAAGCGTATTTCCGCGGCGTTGCCGGCGAGCGCTTCTGCGTCCGCAATTCGGGTGCGTCGGCGGTGGTCGAAGGGACGGGTGACCACGGCTGCGAATACATGACCGGCGGCACGGTCGTGGTGCTCGGCCACACGGGGCGCAATTTCGCGGCCGGAATGAGCGGCGGCATCGCCTATGTATACGACGACGGAATGTTTGCCACGCGCTGCAACACCGCGATGGTCGCCATGGAGCCGGTGCTGACCGAGGCCGAGCAGGGGAAGGCGGAAAGGGATCTCGCCGCCGCCGGCAAGGGTCGCCTGCTGCACGCCGGCCGGTCCGACGAGGCGCTGTTGCGCGAGCTGGTCGAGCGGCACCTGCGTTACACCGGAAGCACGCTGGCGCTCGCGATCCTCGAGGACTGGGAGTCGGCGCGCCGGAAATTCGTCAAGGTCTTCCCGGCCGAATACAAGCGCGCGCTGACCGAGATGCACGCGAAGCAGGCGGCGTCTAAACCGGCCCCGGCCGTGCGGACAAAGGCTGCGGCATGATGAACAACCCCCACGCTCACTGCGTTCGCTGCCCCCCGCGGGGGCAGTCAGTGCCCTTCGGGCGGCCGGGCGGGCAGATGTTGGGCCCCCACGCTCACTGCGTTCGCTGCCCCCCGCGGGGGCAGTCAGTGCCCTTCGGGCGGCCGGGCGGGCACTGACATGGGCAAGATCACCGGTTTCATGGAGCTCGCGCGCATCGAGGAGGTCGCGCTGCCGCCGCAGGAGCGGGTGCAGAATTATCGCGAGTTCGTGCTGGCGCTCACCGATGAGGCGGCGTCGAAGCAGGGTGCGCGCTGCATGGACTGCGGCATCCCGTTCTGCCAGAGCGGCTGTCCTGTCAACAACGTCATCCCCGACTGGAACGATCTCGTCTATCGGCAGCAGTGGCGCGCCGCGCTCGACGTGCTGCACTCGACGAACAATTTTCCGGAATTCACGGGCCGCATCTGTCCCGCGCCCTGCGAGGCCGCGTGCACGCTGAACATCAACAACGATGCGGTGGGCATCAAGTCGATCGAGCACTTCATCATCGACCGTGGCTGGGACGAGGGCTGGGTCGTGCCGTTGCCGCCGGCCACCAAGACCGGCAAGCGCGTCGCGGTGGTCGGCTCCGGGCCGGCCGGCCTCGCCTGCGCGCAGCAGCTCGCGCGGGCCGGGCACGATGTCGTGCTCTACGAGAAGGCCGATCGCATCGGCGGCCTGCTTCGCTACGGGATTCCCGACTTCAAGCTGGAACGGCACCTGGTCGACCGGCGCATGGCGCAGATGTCCATCGAGGGCGTCGAATTCCGGCCGGGCGTGGACGTCGGCAAGGATGTCGCGGCGGAATCGCTGCTTGCGGAGTACGCCGCGGTGGTCCTGGCGGGCGGGGCCGGAGAGCCGCGCGGCCTTCCGGTGCCCGGCCGCGACCTCGCCGGCATCCACTATGCGATGGAGTTCCTGCCGCAGCAGAATCGCGTGGTCGCCGGTGACAAGGTGCCCGAGCAGATCCTGGCGACGGGCAAGGACGTCGTCGTGATCGGCGGCGGCGACACGGGATCCGACTGCGTCGGCACGTCGAATCGCCAGCGCGCGAAGTCCGTCACGCAATTCGAGCTGTTGCCGCAGCCGCCGGAGCACGAGGACAAGCCGCTGATCTGGCCGTACTGGCCGGTCAAGCTGCGCACCTCGTCGTCGCATCAGGAAGGCTGCGCGCGCGACTGGGCGGTGGCCACCAAGCGTTTCGAAGGCCGCAACGGGCGGGTCGAGAAGCTCGTCGCCGCCCGTGTCGAGTGGCAGAAGGACGCCGCGGGACAGCTGAAGATGGTCGAGATGCCCGGCACCGAGTTCGAGATGAAGGCCGATCTCGTGCTGCTGGCGATGGGCTTCCTCGGCCCCGTGCACGACGGCCTGCTCGCGCAGCTCGGCGTCGAACGCGACGCGCGCAGCAACGTGCGGGCCGGCACCGACGATTATCAGACGTCGGTGCCCAGGGTTTTCGCCGCGGGCGACATGCGCCGCGGCCAGTCGCTCGTCGTCTGGGCGATCCGCGAAGGGCGGCAGTGCGCGCGTGCGGTCGACCTGTTCCTGATGGGCAGCACCGAACTGCCCCGCTGATTCACGCTGCCGCTTCGCCGAGCGCGATTCCGGCCTTGCCGGGCGCGTGCCGCGCGCGCTACGCTCCGCCGATGCCCACATTAGAAAACGACGTCTTCCTCCGCGCGCTGCGCCGCGAACCGACGCCCTACACGCCCGTATGGCTGATGCGCCAGGCCGGGCGCTACCTGCCCGAGTACAACGCGACGCGCGCGAAGGCGGGGAGCTTTCTCGCGCTCGCGAAGACGCCATCGCTCGCCACGGAAGTGACGCTGCAGCCGCTCGCGCGGTTTCCGCTCGACGCGGCGATACTGTTCTCCGATATCCTGACCGTGCCGGACGCGATGGGTCTCGGACTCTATTTCGCCGATGGCGAAGGGCCCCGTTTCGAACGCACCGCCGCCGACGAGAGCTCGATCGCGCGGCTCGAGGTGCCGGACATGGCCCGGCTTCGCTACGTGTTCGACGCGGTGGGCGAAATCAAGCGCGCGCTCGCGGGCCGCGTGCCCCTGATCGGCTTTGCCGGCAGCCCGTTCACGCTCGCGTGCTACATGATCCAAGGCGCGGGGAGCCCCGACTACGCAGCGGTGCGCCGCATGGCCCATGGCCGGCCGGACCTGCTGCAGCGCCTCGTCGCGGTGAACGCGCGCGCGGTGGCGGCCTACCTCAACGAGCAGATCGCGGCGGGCGCCGACGCGGTGATGCTCTTCGATACCTGGGGCGGGTTGCTGACGGCCGAAGCCTACCGCTCGTTCTCGCTCGCCTCGATGCGGTCCGTGCTCGCCGCGCTGCGCCCGGCGCCGGACGGACGGCGCATCCCCACGATCGTGTTCACGAAGGGCGGGGGGCAGTGGCTCGACGCGATCGCGGCCTGCGGCGCCGACTGCGTAGGGCTCGACTGGACCGTCGATCTCGCCGATGCCCGCCGCCGCGTCGGCGCCAGCGTCGCGTTGCAGGGCAACCTCGATCCACTGGTGCTCCTGACCGACGCGGCGGTCGTCGCGCGGGAGGCCGCCGCCGTGGTTCGGGCCGCCGGACCCGCGCCTGGCCATATTTTCAATCTCGGGCATGGAATCGTGCCGGCGACGCCGCCTGAAAATGTCGCGGTGCTCGTGGAGACGGTGCACCACGAATCGCGTGCAGGCCGCGCCGGTGCTTGATCCCGGCGCAGGTTCCCTCGGGAAAGCGGTGGCGAGCCGCGCCGCTGCTGGATCTGCGGGGGCTTGACAAAGGCCGAAACCCCGGTTCCATGCATCTTACTTATGCACACGTGATTACCCACTTCGCCGCGTTGCGCGCCTCCCCGGGGCGCCAGTGGGATGCCGTTTTCAAATGATTGAAAATAAAGCAGAAAAAAACCTCGTCCAGACTGGGTCCGCAAGACGCCGGCGCTGACGCCCGTTGCGTCGGGAAATGCGGACGATCACTTACGCACAAGATTATCCACAGGTCTTGTGCGCCATTTTTTGCCTTCGTTATAAACCAAGGACTTGCCGGCAGTTGCTGCGGCGCATGTTGAGCATTCCGACCTCCGCAATTCGTACCGCCGCGACCTTTCGCCGCGGCGGGCGCGCAATCGTCGCCGGCTGATCTCGTGGCCGTCGCCCGCGTTGCCCTCCCCGTCGCGGCGCTCGCCGCGTTCGACTACTGGATTCCCGATGGCCTTGTCGTCGGTCGCGGCGCAATTGTCCGGGTCCGGCTGGCGGGCCGTGCGCTGGCGGGCGTGGTGGTCGATGTCGCCCCGACGTCAGCCATCGCGCGCGAAAAATTGCAGCCGCTGGCGGAGGTGCGGGACGACCTCCCGGCATTGCCGGAGGACTTGCTCGGTCTCGCCGAATTCGTGGCCAGGTATTACCAGGAGCCGCTGGGACTCGTCCTGGCGCAGATGCTGCCGCCGCTCGTGGCGCTGCCGCCGCGAACGGCGCCTTCGCGCCGCGCCGTGACGGCGCTGCGCCTGACCGAGCGCGGAAGGAGCGCGCTCCCCGTCGCGCTCACGCGAGCACCGCGCGGGCGTGCGCTGTACGACGAGTGGAAGGCAGCGCCGAAATCGATCCTGGCCGCGAGCGCATTCGCGGCGCTGGCACCGCATCTCAAGAACGCCGTGCGGCGCTGGGAAGCGGCCGGTTGGGTCGAGACCGTTGTGCCGGAGTCCGATGCAACCGCGACCGATGGCGGCCGGTGGGCAACCTCAGCGCCGCTCAACCCCGATCAAGTGCGCGCCGTTACCGCCGTGGTCGAAGCGGCGGGATCCTTCGCGCCGTTCCTGCTCCAGGGAATCACCGGCAGCGGCAAGACCGAGGTCTACCTCGCCGCTGCCGCCGCATGCATCGCGGCGGGCGGGCAGGCGCTGATCCTGGTGCCGGAAATCAACCTGACACCGCAGTTCCTGCAGCGGATCAACGCGGCATTGCCGACCTTCAGGACAGTGACTCTGCACAGCCGTCTGCCGGCCGGCGAACGCCTGCGCAACTGGTGCCGGGCGGCGACGGGTGGCGTCGATCTGGTCCTCGGCACCCGGCTCGCCATTTTTGCGCCGCTGCCGCGGCTCGGGCTCATCGTCGTCGACGAAGAGCACGACCCCTCGTTCAAGCAGCAGGACGGAGTGCGCTATCACGGGCGCGACGTTGCGGTATGGCGCGCGCGGCAGCGGGCCGTCCCCGTGGTGCTCGGCAGCGCCACACCCTCGCTCGAAACGCTCGTCCACGCGCAGCAGGGACGGTACCGCTGGCTCAAGTTGCCGCTGCGCGCGGTTGCCCCTGCGCGGTTGCCTTCGTTCACGTTCGCGCCGAGCCGCGATCCCGCCGCGCTCGAGGGGATCGGCGCGCCGCTGGTAGCGGCACTCGCGGCGAGGCTCGAGCGCGGCGAGCAGTCCCTCGTGTTCATCAACCGGCGCGGATTTGCGCTGTCGCTCCTCTGCTCCGCGTGCGGGTGGCAGGCCGGCTGCCCGCGCTGCAGCGCCAGGCTCGTCGTCCACCGCGAGACTTTGGACCTGCGGTGTCACCACTGCGGCCACGTAGAGCGACTGGCGCGAAGCTGTCCCGAGTGCGGCAACGTCGACCTCCTGCCACTCGGCCACGGCACGCAGCGGCTGGAGCGTGCGCTCGCCGGCCGTTTTCCCGACGCGCGAATCGCGCGGATCGATCGCGACAGCACGCGGCGCAAGGGCGCCTTCGCCGCCATTCGCGATCGGGTGCACGAGGGTGACGTCGACATACTCGTCGGCACCCAGATGCTCGCCAAGGGCCACGACTTTCCGCGTCTCACGCTGGTGGGCATCCTGGGCGCCGACAATGCGCTGTACAGCGGCGATTTCCGCGCGACGGAGCGGCTCGCCGCGCTGTTGTTCCAGGTGTCCGGGCGCGCGGGGCGCGCCGACCTGCCCGGCGAAGTGATCGTGCAGACGGACTTTCCGGCGCATCCGCTGGCGCGCGCGCTGGCCGCCCACGACTACGAGAGTTTCGCCGAAGCGCTGCTGGCGGAGCGGCGCGCCGCGTCGCTGCCGCCGTTCGCGTATCTCGCGCTGCTCGTCGCCGAAGCGCCGCGCCGCGATGCGGTCGACGCTTTCCTGGCCGCGGCGAGCGCGGCGGGCCGGGCGGCGGCGCGTGCCGCGTCGGCAGCGGTCGAGGTGTTCCTGCCGGTGCCGGCGAGCCTGCCGCGCCGCGCCGGGATGGAGCGCGGCCAGGTGCTCGCGCAGTCGATCGAGCGCGGCGCGATGCAGCGGTTTCTGCCGCATTGGCGCGACGCCGTAGAGGCGCTGCCCGGCCGGCGCGTGCGGTGGGCGCTCGATGTCGATCCGCTCGGGTTCTCGTGACGCCACGGGCGTGAACGGGGGTGCAGGACCGTCTATAATCCGTCATTCCGTCGCCCCGGCGAAGGAATGACTCCGCGAATTGGAGCGGCGCGTGCCGTGCCGTTCAATTCGCGGTTCCCGTGCTAGATCACCGATGGTCGCTCCGGTATCGTGGCCCCCCGATGACCGATCGGCGTACACAACTCGAATCCTGGCTCGCGCTCGGCCTTGCCAGAACAGCGCCCACTCAATGACCGACCTGCGCGCACAACTCGAATCCTGGCTTGCCGAGGGCCTCGCGGCCGTCGCACCGGAGCGCGTCGGCGCGCCGGTCGAGCTCGATCGTCCGAAACAGCCGGAGCACGGCGACTTCGCGTCCAACGTCGCGCTGCAGCACGCGAAGGCGCTGAAACGAAATCCCCGCGCATTCGCGCAGGCGCTGGTCGCCGCGCTCCCGAAGTCGGATCTGGTCCAGAAGATCGACATAGCCGGTGCCGGATTCATCAACATCTTCGTGACTCCGGCCGCACGCCAGGCGGTGGTCGCGCGGATCCTGGCCGAACGCGATCGGTACGGTTGTGTCGACACCCGGCGTGGCGAACGCGTGATGGTCGAGTTCGTATCGGCGAATCCGACCGGGCCATTGCATGTCGGCCATGGCCGTCAGGCGGCGCTGGGCGACGCGCTCGCGCGGCTGCTCGAATGGCAGGGCGCGGCCGTGACGCGCGAGTTCTACTACAACGACGCGGGCCAGCAGATCCAGAATCTCGCCGTCTCCGTGCGCGTCCGCGCGCAGGAGCTGCTGGGCGAGCACGCGACGCTCCCCGAGGACGGGTATCGCGGCGAATACATCCGCGAGCTCGCGCAGCGTTACCTGGACCAGGTCGGCCATGAGCTCGGCGACATCGAATCGATCCGCCGTTTCGCCGTGGCCGAACTGCGGAAGGAGCAGGACGGCGATCTCCATGCTTTCGGCGTGCATTTCGATCACTATTACCTCGAAAGCTCGCTCTACTCCGATGGCCGCGTGGACGCGACCATCGAGCGCCTGGTCGCGTCGGGCAAGACGTACGGCGAGGATGGCGCGCTGTGGCTGAAGACCACCGACTACGGCGACGACAAGGACCGGGTGATGAAGAAGTCGGACGGCGGGTACACGTACTTCGTGCCCGACGTCGCGTACCATGTCACGAAGTGGGAGCGCGGCTTCACGACGGCGATCAACGTGCAGGGGTCCGACCACCACAGCACCGTCACGCGGGTTCGCGCCGGGCTGCAGGCCACGGGTCTCGGGATTCCGCCGGGCTACCCGGACTACGTGCTGCACAAGATGGTCACCGTGATGAAGGGCGGCGAGGAGATGAAGATCAGCAAGCGCGCCGGGAGCTACGTCACGCTGCGCGAGCTGATCGACGAAGTCGGCCGCGACGCGGTCCGGTTCTTCCTGGTGTCGCGCAAGGCCGAGAGCGAATTCACGTTCGACATCGACCTCGCCCGGTCGCAGACGCTGGACAATCCCGTCTACTACGTGCAGTACGCCCACGCCCGCGTCGCGTCCGTGATGCGGCAGGCGGGTCTCGCGCCCGGAGAGGCTTCGAACACCCTGCGCGACGCCGATCTCGCGCCGCTCGTGAGCCCGTTCGAGGACGCGCTGTTGCGCCGCCTGGCGGCTTTCCCGGCCGAGCTCGCGCTTGCGGCGCGCGAGCTCGCGCCGCATCTCGTGACCACCTACCTCAAGGAATTGGCCGCGGAGTTCCACAGCTACTACAATGCCGAGCGATTCCTGGTCGACGACCCTGTGACGCAGCGCGCGCGCCTCGCGCTCGCCGCGGCGACGGGCCTGGTCGTGAAGAACGGGCTCGCCGTGCTGGGCATCAGCGCGCCGGATCAGATGTGACGCCACCCGCCTCACCCCACGGCACCGCTCCATGACATCCCGCACTGACCACCACGCGCCCCACGCCACGACCGCGAAGCGCCGCGCCGGCCCGTCGCGCCGGTCCGGCTTCGGCGGAACGCTGCTCGGCATGTTCGTCGGCGTCGCGCTGGGACTCGCGCTGGCTGCCGGTGTCGCGTTCTACCTGATGAAGGCGGGCAACCCATACCAGTCCGCCGGTCCTGCGCGGGAGACTCCGCGCGAGGCGGCGAAGGACCCGGCCCGGCCCGGGCGTGCCGAAGCCGGCGCCGCGGAGAAGCCGCGGTTCGATTTCTACAAGATCCTGCCGGGCGTGGAGGAGCCGAAGGTCCAGCCGAAGAGCGCCGATCGCGGCACGGCGGACAAGGCGACCGCCGATCGCGCCGCCTCGCCGGACAAGACTGTGGCGAAAGCCGATGAGCGCCCGGCGCCGCCCCCGGCCGACAAGACGGCGAAGGGCACCGATCGCTTCTGGCTGCAGGCCGGCTCGTTCGCGAGCGAGGCCGATGCGGAGAATCTGAAGGCGAGGCTCGCGTTCGCGGGATGGGAAGCCGCGATCCAGTCCGCGAGCCTGCCGGACAAGGGCGTGCGTTACCGCGTTCGCCTCGGCCCCTACGACAATACCGACGAGCTCGCGCGGATGAAGGGCGAGCTCACCAAGCGCGGCTTCGATGTCGCCGTGATCAAGTTCTGATCGGTGCGCCGAGACGCATCGCCCTGCAGCAGCATAGGCTGGGGCGGTGCCGGGAACTCGTGTCGTCGCCGGCAGCCCAATGAACGTTAACCGCCGATGGAGAATACGAACATGCGATTGCTGCAAGAACTGATGCGCCGTCTGGTGCCGCTGCTGGCGGTGTTCGCCGCGGTCCTGCCGCTGTCTGCCCAGGCGCAGACGGCTGCGCTGCAGGAGGGCAACCAGTACATCCGGCTCAAGAATCCGCAACCGGTCGAAACCGGGAAGAAGATCGAGGTCATCGAGTTCTTCTCCTATGGTTGCCCGCATTGTGGCGAACTGGAGCCGTTCCTGCAGGGCTGGCTCAAGACGATGCCCGCCGACGTGCAGTTCCGCCGCATACCGGTGATGTTCCAGGACCGCTGGATACCGCTCGCGAAAATCTATTACACCCTCGAGGCGCTCGGCGAGGAAGCGCGGCTGTCGCCGGAGGTGTTCGCCGCGCTCCATGGCAAGGGCTTGAGTCTCTGGCAGGACAAGACGTTTTTCGACTGGGCCGCGAGCCAGGGCCTCGACCGGAAGAAGGTCGAGGACATGTACAACTCGTTCGGGATCGGCGGCAAGGTCAACCGGGCGCGGCTGGCCGCGCAGGCGTACCAGGTCCAATCGGTGCCGCTGGTGATCGTCGACGGCAAGTTCCAGACCAACCGCATCAGCTCGCATGGCGCAATGCCGGCAGCGATCGACGCGCTGGTCGCGAAGGCGCGCGCCGAGCGCCCGAAGGGGTGAGCTCGCGGGAGGGGACAGACCACGTCCCCTGTGCGCGGGACCCGCGCTGTGGCGCATCGTAGCGTGATGCGGGGTCTGGCCCCGGAACGAAAATCGCGTGCCGCGCCCCCATAAGGTCTTCATCACCGGCGCCTCCAGCGGGATTGGCGCGGCGCTCGCGCGACAATACGCTTCCGGAGGCGCGGCGGTCGGACTGTTCGCACGGCGGCCAGTCGAGCTCGACACGCTGGTCGCGGCATTGCCGGCCGGACGCGCCGTCGCGTATGCGGGCGATGTCTGTGACTCCGGCGCGCTGGCAGGCGCCGCCGCCGATTTCATCGCGCGGTTCGGGCCGCCGGATGTCGTCATCGCCAATGCGGGCATCTCGCGCGGCGTGCTGACCGGGGAAGGCGAAGACCTGCCGGCGTTCCGCGCGGTCTTCGACACCAATGTCATCGGGCTGGTCCACACGTTCGCGCCGTTTCTCGCCGCGATGAACGGTGCGGGGCAGGGTGCGCTCGTCGGCATTGCCAGCGTCGCCGGGTTTCGCGGGCTGCCGGGATCGGGGGCCTATTCGTCGTCGAAAGCCGCGGCGATCTCGTATCTGGAGAGCCTGCGCGTCGAGCAGCGCGGCACCGGAGTCGCGGTCCTCACCGTCTGCCCCGGCTATATCGCGACGCCGATGACCGAGCAGAATCCCTATCCGATGCCCTTCCTGCTCGAGGTGGACGAGGCGGCGCGGCGCATCGTCCGCGCCATCGACCGGCGCAAGTCCTTCTACGTGCTGCCCTGGCAGATGGCGGTCGTGGGACGATTGCTGCGGATCCTGCCCCGCCCGGTTTACGACGCCCTGTTCGCGCACGCGCCGCGCAAGCCGCGGCAATCCGGCTGAGCGCGCGGGCGCCGGACGAAGAAAAAAGGGCCGCTTCGCAGCGGCCCCTTGGGTGCAACTTCCTGCGCGCTACAGCGGCATCCGGAGCCCGACCGTCACGGCCCAGTAGTTGCCGTCGCCGCGGCCGGCCGTTCCCGACCCGGAAAGGAACCCGGTGACGCCTCCGAATTCGGTGCTGGCCCCGAGGTTGAACAAGGCGTAGCTGTTGTCGGGCTTCGCCACCGGAACGCTGTAGTTGCCGCCGAGCGTCACCGAGGACGCGCCGACGCTGCGTTGCTGATCGCGCGAATCGTATTCCCACGTCACCCGCGCGTAAGGACGGATGGCGCCGAAGCTGCCCGCGACCTGCCAGCCCGCGCTCCACAGCAGCTGGTAGCGGTTCTGCTCGTCGTAGTAGAGCGCCGTGCTGTCCGTGGACGTTTCCGAGAACGCGTGGACCGAGGCCTTGGTCCACGTCACGCGCGCATACGGGCCGTGCAGCAGGTCCTTCATCGTGAACCAGTAGCCGCCGAGCAGCCGGCCGGTGTACTCGGTGCCGCGGGCTTCGGCGTTCTCGTGCGAACGCGGCGCCCAGCGGAATGGCGCGATTGATGTCCGAGTAGTCGAGGCTGCCGGCGCCCACCGTCGCGCCGACGTACCACGGGCCGTCGCCATAACCGGCGTACATCGTGCCGATCGGCGCCTTCATCGTGTAGCCGCCGCCCGCGCCGCCGAAATCGCCCTTGCTCTCCCCGAACGTGGCCATGAGGCCGACCAGCATCCGGTCGGAGACCTTCATGTCGCCACCGACCACGAGCGTGTTCGTGCGGGCGCTGCCGTTGTTGGGACCGGCCTGCACATCGGTGCGACCGTAGTCGTAGGCGGCCCAGCCGTTGAGCTTCGCCTGGCTGCCCGGCGCATTGAGGCTCGACCACATGCGGTTGTCGAGCGCGCGGAAGCTCGCCTGCTCGACCGCGAGCGGGCCTTCGGCGAGGGCTCCCATCTGCTGCGGGCCGTCGATGAACGAGATCGCGTAATCTGCGCAAGGATCTGGTGACCGGCAGTCGTCGGATGGACGCCGTTGGCGAAGAAGTAGGTCGTCTCGGCGCATCGGCGAGACGAGAGTCGACGGATGTGCAGAGCAGCGATCGTGTCGGTCGGCGGACGCATGCAGGCGATCCCCGTCACGTTCTGAAGCCCGAACGCGGCCGGATTCTTCAGCGACTTCGTTCTGCCGAGCGCGAGCTATTGAGGCGAATCGACTGTGACGCCGAGCGGTGTCCAGCGTCGCCGAGAGCGTCGAATTGAAGAACGTTGGACAGCGCTGTCAGAGCTGGGTCCTTGCCCGGATTGCGGCCCCGTCGAGGCTCGTGCCCACGTCGGGCACGTACCAGACGATGATGTATGCGCGCGCCCGCGGCCTTGAGGAGGCCGCCTGCTGTCGCGAGCTCGACGCGCGGCCGTGCCCAATGCGGCCTGCACCTGCGCCGGCGTTGATCTGCGCCGGCCAGCTAGCAGCGCCGAATTGCGTGAAGAAATCGTTGCCGCCGCCCTGGACCGAGTAGAGGGCATTCGGATCGGCGGGCCTTTGGCGAGATACTGCTGGACTTGCGTCGCGACCGGCACGGCGGCGGTCGGCGAGAGCGGTGGACCGAGTACGCCCGGCAACAGCGTCACGCGCGCGCCGCCGTAAGCGTAGTTGTTGCCGCCCTGATGGTCGAGGGGATCGGGGTGAAGCCGAAATGCTGTGCGAACGACTTGCGACCAGACCGGACCTGGATTGGTCGTGAAGAGCCCGGTGCCCGGCGGCAGTCGTTCCAACTTGTAGTTCCCGATGTCGTTCAGGCTGTCACCGAGAGAAATACACGTTGCTGTACTGCGCGGCGGCGTTGCCGGATGCGGCGAGTGCGAGCGCGATGGCGGATGAAACGAGAGTGCGTCGAAGAAGCCGCATGGCTTGGGTCTCCTGGAAGGGCGTGGCCGATAACGCAGGGAAGCGTACGAGCGTCGGTGATTGTAATCCAAAAGGTTGGGCGCGATGGTCGCGGTCGCACGTTTCGGCTTGCTTCGGAACAAGGGTCAACGCAGGGCCGTCACCGAGCGTTGCTCGCGATATCGAAGGAGATCTGATCATGCGGTTCTGCACTTCGGCCTTGCGCCCCGCTGCCCCGGTCGCGATCAAGTCCCATGGCTGCGCAGGGGGATCGCCTGGCTTGCCGCGCTGTTGCTTGCGGTTCTGCCGTTCGCGGCCCGCGCTCAGGACGACGATCTGCCGGGGCGTGTCGGTCGCATCGCGGATTTTGCCGGCCAGCTGGTCCTGTCGCCGCAGGACCGCCCGACGGAATGGGAACCGATCGGCATCAACTACCCGATCACCTCCGGCGACAACCTCTGGGTCTCGGGTGACGGCCGCGCCGAGGTCGATTACGGCGGCGGGCAGTTCAGGATCGCGGGCGACACCAGCGTGCACGTGTCGCGGCTGGACGACCGCCAGCTCGCGCTGTTCATCGCGCAGGGACGCCTGATCGTCCGCGTCCGCTCGCTGGATCCCGGCGACGTGTCGCGCGTCGACACGCCGAACACGCAGGTCACGCTGACGCGCCCGGGCCTCTATCGGATCGAGGTCGCGCCGGACCGCGAGGCCACGACGCTCACGGTGCGCGAGGGCGAGGCGCAGGTCGCGCTCGCCTACGGCGCGCAGCAGTCGCTCCCCGGCCAGACGGTCACGGTGGTCGGCAGCAATGCGGTCAACGCGGACATCCGCAACAGCATCGGTGTCGACGGCTTCGACACGTGGAGCGCCGATCGCGACCGGCGCTACGAGCGCGGCCGGTCGACCGCGTACGTGTCGCGGGAAATGGTCGGGTACGCGGACCTCGACGAGCACGGATCGTGGCAGACGTATCCGGAGTATGGGGCGGTGTGGTTCCCGACCGCCGTGGCGCCCGGCTGGGCCCCCTACAGCGACGGCTACTGGACCGAACGTCGGCGGATGGGGGCCCACCTGGGTCGACCGCGCGCCGTGGGGCTACGCGCCGTTCCACTACGGGCGCTGGGCCTGGATCGGTGGCCGTTGGGGCTGGTGTCCCGGCGGTTACGTAGCGCGTCCCGTCTGGGCGCCTGCGCTCGTCGCGTGGGTCGGTGGCCCCGGCTGGGGCCTGTCGGTGCGTCAGGGCGCCCCGGTCTATGGCTGGGTGCCGCTCGGCTGGGGCGATGCCTACCACCCCCACTGGCGCCGCTGCTCGTACAACTGCTGGGCGCATTACAACCGCCCCTATGCGGTCAACGTGACCGTGCGTCCGGCCGCGCCGCCGGCGCGTTATGCCAACTTCGCCGTGCCTGGCGCGCTCTCGGCGGTCACCGCGCCGGTACTCGCGGGCCGAAAACCGGTTGCGACGAACCTCGTCAACGTGCCCGCGTCGCTCGCGACCTCTGCCCCGGTGATGGCGAGCGCGCCACCCGTAGCGCTGGACCGCCGGCCTGCCCCGCGCGCCGGCGCAGGCAACGCCAGCCCCCCGCCCGGCGCTTCGGCGCACGTGCGTGCCCCGCGCCCGGACCCGACGTCTCCGGGCGCCGTTTCCCGGTCGGCGCCGCCAATTCCAGCTGCGGCGCCCGGCACGCCGGCGGCGGGTGCGACCCTGAGCGGCACGCCGTCTTCATCGGCGCCGGTGGCGCGACCCGGCCAGGGACATTCTCCGAGCCCATCCCCGAGCGGCGCGCCGACGTCTCGCGCGCGAGGTGACGGCGCCACGCCGAGAGCGGCGCCGGCCGGCACCGTGCCGCAGCCCGGGTTGGCATCGCCACCGGTGCAGGTGCAGGCGCCATTGCCTTCGTCGCCGGGCGTGAGCGGTACCCTGGCTCCGGCGCCGCGCGAGTCGCCGCGGTCCCAGCCGCGCAACCGCAGCCGCCGCGTGACCCGAATGCGCCGTCGACGGCGCTCCAAGCGGCACCGGGGACGGCCCAGGTCCCGGCGCAGAGCAACGAAACGGGGCGGCAGGTGCGGCGTGAGTCACCGCGCTCCCGGGACACGCCGGTCCCGCCGGCGGCATTGCAGCCGGTCCCTGCGGGCACGGCGCCATCGCCATCCGTAACGCCGCGCCCGGCGCCCAATGCGGCGGCGCCTGTTCGCGGTGCGCCGGCGCCATCGCCGGGGCTCGCGGGAACTGCCGGCATTCCCGCGCCCGCAGTGCCACCGGCAGCGCCCATCCCCCCGCCGCACGCGGCCGGACAGGCCGTGCCTGCGGTGCCCGGAAATGCAAGGGGCGGCAAGCCTGTCGAGAAGTCCGTGCCGGATGCGCCTCCCACCGGGACCGGCGCGGCCAAGTGATGCGGATCGAGGCGGGTAACCGCCGCAGCCGGAAGGACGCCGGGGGTTCCCGGCGTTTTCGCGGCTGCTGTGCGGCCGGGCAGATCGCCTCAGTTCGCGATCAGCGCGAGGCGCTTGCCGCCGTCGACGAGTTTCACGCGCTCGCCTTCGTGCACGCTCGGCTGGTTGGTGTACCGGAAGGTCCGCGTCGTTCCGCCATCCATCCTGATGGCGACCTGCCAGTAGCCCTTGGTGTTCTTCTTCTTCTCCACGGTGTTTCCGACGTAGGCGCCGCCGGCCGCGCCGGCGATCGTGGCGACGGTCTGGCCGGTCCCGCCGCCGATCTGGTGGCCAATGACGCCGCCGAGGACACCGCCGGCGACGGCGCCGAGGCCCGTGCCCTTGCCTTCTTCCTCGACGAAGCGGATCGACTGCATCTGCCCGCAATCCGCGCAGGGCGTCTGCGCGACGGCGCCGAACGCCGCGCCGAGCGCTATCGCCGCGATGACGATCGAACTGACCTGGGATGGGAAATCGTCTCATGTCGATGCTCCTTGCGCCGCGTGGCCTTGCATCATGCCGAAGCGCTCATGATCCATCGGCGCGGATGCGCGCGTAGGTGCCCGGTGCCGCCTCGATCACCTTGAGCTTGCCTTTGCCGGGGATGCGCGCCGGGACCTGCGGTCCGAGATGCGGGGTCAGCCACGCGCGCCAGTTGCTCCACCAGGAGCCCTCGTGCTGCTTCGCGCCGGCGAGCCACGCGTCGGGCGAGTCGGGCAGCTTGTCGTTGGTCCAGTAGCCGTACTTCATCGCGGACGGCGGATTGATCATGCCGGCAATGTGGCCCGAGCCCGACAGCACGAAACGCGACTTGCCGGAGACGAGCAGCGGGCCGGAGTACGTGGTCTTCCACGGCGCGATGTGGTCTTCGATCGCCGACACGAAGTAGGTGGGGATCGTGATCTGCCCAAGGTCGATCGGCACACCGGCGAGCGTGATGCCGCCCGGCACCCGCAGCAGGTTCTTCATGTACATGTTGCGCAGGTAGAAGCTGTGCATCGTGGCGGGCATCCGCGTCGCATCGCTGTTCCAGTGCAGGAGGTCGAACGGGAACGGGTCGCGGCCGAGCAGGTAATTGTTGATGACGAACGACCAGATGAGGTCATTGGAGCGCAGCATGTTGAACGTGTTCGCCATCTCGCTGCCTTCGAGGAAGCCGCGCTCGTTCATCTTGCGCTCCAGCGAGGCGACCTGCTCCTCGTCGATGAACACTTCGAGCTCGCCGGAGCGCGCGAAATCGACGAGCGACGTCATGAACGCCGCGCTGACGATCCGGCGGTCCTTCTTGGCGGCCATGTAGGCGAGCATCGCCGCCAGCAGCGTCCCGCCGAGGCAGTAGCTCAGCGCGTTGATCTCCTTCTCGCCGGTCGCCTTCTCGACGGCGTCCAGCGCGGGGAGCATGCCCTCGGTCAGGTAGTCCTCGAAGTTCTTGTGCGCGAGCCGCGCGTCGGGATTGACCCACGAGATGACGAAGACGGTGATGCCCTCGTCGACCGCCCACTTCACGAGCGAGTTCTTCTCGCGCAGATCGAGGATGTAGTACTTGTTGATCCAGGGCGGAACGACGAGCAGCGGCCGCTTCGCCACCTTCGCCGTCGTGGGCTCGTACTGGATGAGCTGCAGGAGCTCGTTCTGGAAGACCACCTTGCCCGGCGTGGTCGCGATGTTGACGCCGAGCTCGAAGGCCTTCGGGTCCGTCATCGAGATCTTGAGCTGGCCGTTGCCGCGCTCGATGTCGTCGAGCAGGTTGTGCAGCCCCTTGACGAGGTTCTGTCCGCCGGTGGCGATCGTCTCGCGGAACACCTCCGGGTTGGTCAGCGCGAAATTCGACGGCGCGAGCGCGTCGATGTACTGGCGCGTGAAGAAGTTGACCTTGCGCTTCGTCCCTTCGTCCAGGCCCTCGACGCTGCCGATGGCGTCGTGCAGCCAGTCGCGCGGTGATCAGGTAGCTCTGCTTGATGTAGTCGAACAGGAAATGCTGCTCCCAGTCCTCGTGCTTGAACCGCTTGTCGCCCTTGCTCGGCGTGGCGACGGGCTCGGGGGCGCCGCCCAGCAGCTTCATCGTCGAGGCCTGCCAAAGGCTCATGTAATTCCACCACAGGTTCATCTGCGTCTCGGCGAGCCGGTAGGGATTCGCCAGCATCTTGGCGGTGACCTCCATGAACGCCTTGCTGATGCCCAGCTCGTCGGCCATGAGCGAATGTCCGGACTTGGCCTGGCGGGCCGCGAATTCGCCGATGACGCTCGCGCTCTTTTCCGCTGCGGAACGCAGCGAATCGACGAGCGCCACCGGATCGTACGACGGTGCGGGGGCGGCGTCCCGCGCCCCGGCGGATCTGGTCTTGATTGACATGGTCTTGGCTTTCGCGTGCGGAAAGGGTGGGTCTCTATGCGGCGAATCTTATCGCACCATCGGCGGCGACACGGCGTTCGAGCCGCGCCGCACGCCAGAGAAAGTTGAGATGGGCGATGGCCTCGCCCATCGCGAAGTAGCGCTGCTGCACGTCGAGCTCGCGCCGGAAGAGCACGGGGACGAGCGCCGCCGCGCTTTGCGGTGTGGCGGCGGCGTGCACGGCGTCGTCGAGTTCGTCGAGCCGCGCCTCGTGGTGCGCGCGCAGCTGCGCGACGCGCGCCGGGATGCCGCGGAACGGCAGCCCGTGCGAGGGCAGCACCAGCGTATCCGCCGGCAGCGCCTCGAAGGCGGCGAGCGAATCGAGGAAGCGCGTGAGCGGGTTGCCGTCCTGCTCGACCGCCCAGACGCTCACGTTGGTGCTGATCCGCGGCAGCAGCATGTCGCCGGCGATCAGCACGCCGCGCTCGGCGGAGTAGAGCGACGCGTGCTCGGGCGAATGTCCGTGGCCCTCGACGATGCGCCAGGTCGTTCCGCCCGCGTTCCGCAGGTCGCCGTCGAGCAACCGGTCGAAGACCGTCGGGAGCTCGGGAACGAGCCGCCGGTAGCCGTTGCCCCGCTCGCGCAGCTCGGCGAGCTGATCGGCAGTCATGCCGTGCCGGCGGAACAGGTCGGCCGTCGCCGCGAGCGAGTACCCGCCGTGCTCGTCGCGCATCGCGTGCGCGGTCAGGAACTCGGCGTGGGTCATCGCCACCGGCGCGTCGAAGCGGGCCGCAAGCCACGCCGCATTGCCGACGTGATCGGGATGGCAGTGCGTCGCGATGATCCGGCGGATGGGCCGGGCGGCGAGCGTGGTGGCGGCGTGACGTTCCCACAGTGCGCGCGTCGCCGCATCGCCGATGCCGCAGTCGACGAGCGTGAAACCGTCGTCGGGGTCGGCGAGGAGCCACAGATTGATGTGGTCGAGCGCGAACGGCAGCGGCATCCGCAACCAGAGCACGCGTGGCGCGACCGCCACGACTTCACCCGGGGCCGGCGGTGCGGCGTGCGGATAATCGAGCACGGACGGCAGCGCCGCGTTCATGGGTAGTCGCGGGCACGCTCCATGCGCGTCCGCGAGGAGGAGCGACGCCTTCCTTGGGACGGCCCGGCGGAAGGACGGGCTTGCAGAAGGATACGAAGGCAGGCGGGGGTGGCAATTGCGCGATCGGGCGGGAGGCGGTCCACATCGTGCGGGCACGATTTGTGCAATGCAGCATCGTCGGGTAAATGCGCAGGCATGTCAAGCCTGTGTGCTATCGTGATCCTTCTTCGCCCCATTCGCCATTCCGCTCCGGTCGTGCCCCGATGTCCGCCCTGAACGCCCCGGTGCGCCGCGCCAGGCTGCCCACCGCCGACCGCGCGCCGCCCTCCTACTCCATCTCCGATCTCGCGCAGGAGTTCGCGCTGACGACTCGCGCGATCCGCTTCTACGAAGACGAAGGCCTGCTCGCTCCGGCGCGGCGCGGCCGGACGCGGATCTACGGCGAACGCGAGCGGACGCGGATCAAGCTGATCCTGCGCGGCAAGCGGCTCGGACTGGCGCTCTCCGAGATCCGCGAGCTGTTCGACATCTTCGCCGCGACGGGCAACGAGAAACCGCAGCTCGCCAAGTTTCTGCAGATGCTCGCCGACCGCCGCGCGATGCTGCACCAGCAGCGCGAGGACATCGACGCCGTGCTGGCCGAGATCGCGCTGCTCGAGCGCGACTGCCGCCGGCGGCTGAAGCAGGAGGATGCGCCATGA
This sequence comes from uncultured beta proteobacterium, assembly GCA_963751405.1. GTDB lineage: Bacteria > Pseudomonadota > Gammaproteobacteria > Burkholderiales > Casimicrobiaceae > CAIWHR01. The sequence continues at coordinate 129,190 of CAVVUJ010000016.1, forward strand.
CGATGCAGGACTTTCCCGCCATCGACTTCCACCACGGCGAGACGATCGACATGCTGCGCGCGACGGTGCGGCAGTTTGCTGCCGACGAAATCGCGCCGCGCGCGGCCGAGATCGATCGCTCCAATCAGTTCCCCTCCGATCTCTGGCGCAAGATGGGCGACCTCGGCCTGCTCGGCATCACGGTCGACGAGGCGCATGGCGGCAGCGCGATGGGTTACCTGGCGCACGTGATCGCGATGGAGGAGATCAGCCGCGCCTCGGCGGCGGTCGGCCTCTCGTACGGCGCGCACTCGAATCTCTGCGTGAACCAGATCCAGCGCAACGGCACCGACGCGCAGCGACGCAAGTACCTGCCCAGGCTCGTCTCCGGCGAGCACGTCGGCGCGCTGGCGATGAGCGAGTCCGGGTCGGGCTCCGACGTCGTGTCGATGCGCCTCTCCGCCGCGCGCCGCGGCGCGGGCTACGTCCTCAACGGCAGCAAGATGTGGATCACCAACGGACCGGACGCGCACACGCTGGTCGTCTACGCGAAGACGGATGCCGCGGCGGGCCCGCGCGGCGTCACCGCCTTCCTGATCGAGCGCGGCATGCAGGGGTTTGCCACGGCGCAGAAGCTCGACAAGCTGGGGATGCGCGGGTCGAACACCTGCGAGCTCGTGTTCGAGGATTGCGCGGTTCCGGCCGAGAACGTGCTGGGGCAGGAAGGCCGCGGCGTCAACGTGCTGATGAGCGGGCTCGACTACGAGCGCGCGGTGCTCGCCGGGGGCTCGCTCGGGATCATGGCGGCGTGCCTCGACGTCGTGCTTCCCTATATCCACGAGCGCCGGCAGTTCGGCCAGCCGATCGGGGAGTTCCAGCTGATGCAGGGCAAGCTCGCCGACATGTACACGACCATGAACGCGGCGCGGGCCTACGTCTACGCCGTCGCGCAGGCCTGCGACCGCGGCGAGACCACGCGCAAGGACGCCGCCGGCGCGATTCTCTTCGCCAGCGAGAACGCGACGCGGATCGCCGGCGAGGCGATCCAGTGCCTCGGCGGCAACGGCTACATCAACGACTATCCGACCGGCCGGCTGTGGCGCGACGCCAAGCTCTACGAGATCGGCGCCGGCACTTCGGAGATCCGCCGGATGCTGATCGGCCGCGAGCTCTTCAACGAGACCAAGTGACGGGAAAGGAACCACGATGCTGAACGATCCGGTCGTGATTGTCGGGGCCGCGCGAACTCCGATGGGCGGGTTTCAGGGCGACTTCGCCGCGCTCTCCGCGAGCGACCTCGGCGCGGTCGCGATCAGGGCGGCGATAGCGCGCGCAGGCATCGCGGGCGAGGACGTGCAGGAGGTGATCATGGGCAACGTGCTGCCGGCGGGCCAGGGCCAGGCCCCGGCGCGGCAGGCGTCGCTCAAGGCCGGCGTGCCGCTCGCCGTCGGCTGCACGACCGTCAACAAGATGTGCGGGTCGGCGATGAAGGCCGCGATGCTCGCGCACGACCTCATCGTCGCGGGCTCCGGCGAGATCGTCGTCGCGGGCGGCATGGAAAGCATGAGCAATGCGCCGTACCTGATGCCGAAGGCGCGGTCCGGATACCGGATGGGGCACCAGACCGTCTACGACCACATGTTTCTCGACGGCCTGGAGGACGCCTACGACAAGGGCCGGCTGATGGGCACCTTCGCCGAGGACTGCGCGTCGACCTTTGCCTTCACCCGCGAAGCCCAGGATGCATTCGCGCTGGCCTCGCTTGCGCGCGCGCTCGCCGCCAACAACGATGGCACCTTTGCCTGGGAAACCGCGCCGGTGACGGTTGCCGGCAAGAAAGGCGACGTCATCGTCGACAAGGACGAGCAGCCGGCGAAGGCCATGCCGGACAAGATCCCGCTGCTGAAGCCGGCGTTCCGCAAGGACGGCACCGTGACGGCGGCGAACTCGAGCTCGATCTCCGACGGCGGCGCGGCGCTCGTGCTGATGCGCCGCTCGACCGCCGAGCGCCGAGGGCTCGCGCCGCTCGCGGTGATCGTCGGGCACGCGACGCACGCGCAGGAGCCGGGGCTGTTCACGACGGCACCGGTCGGCGCGATCGAGAAGCTGTACCGGAAGACCGGCTGGACGACGAAGGGTGTGGATCTGTTCGAGGTCAACGAAGCCTTCGCGGTCGTGACGATGGCGGCGATGAAGGAGCACGGGATCGCGCACGAACGGGTCAACGTGCACGGCGGCGCCTGCGCGCTCGGTCATCCGATCGGGGCCTCCGGGGCGCGGATCGTCGTCACGCTGATCGGCGCGCTGCGCAAGCATGGGAAGAAGCGCGGCGTCGCCAGCCTGTGCATCGGCGGCGGCGAAGCGACGGCGATGGCGATCGAGCTCTGCTGACGATGCCGGGCCGCGGCGAACCGCCGGCGTTCGTTCCGCCGGGCGTGCTGCCGGTCGTCGTGCCGCGGAGCATGCCATGTGGCTGAGCGAAGAGCAGTCGCTCATCCGCGACACGTTGCGCGCGTTCGCGCAGGAGCGGCTTGCCCCCCATGCGGCCCGCTGGGATCGCGAGCACCACTTTCCGCGGGCGGAGCTCTCGGCCCTGGGTGAGCTGGGCGCGCTGGGCATCGTGGTCCCCGAGCGCTGGGGCGGCGCGGGCCTCGACTACGTGTCGCTGGCCGTCGCGCTGGAGGAGATCGCCGCCGGCGACGGCGCGGTCTCGACGATCGTCAGCGTGCAGAACTCCGTGGTCTGCGGGCCGATCAACGGCTTCGGCACCGATGCGCAGAAGGAGCGCTTCCTCGTTCCGCTCGCCCGCGGCGAAGAGCTTGGCTGTTTCTGCCTGTCCGAGCCGCACGTCGGATCCGACGCGGGGGCGATCGCGACGCGCGCGCAGCGGGATGGCGACTGCTTCGTGCTGAACGGCGTCAAGCAGTTCATCACGACGGGGAAGAATGCTGCCGTCGCAGTGGTGTTCGCGGTCACCGACAAGGCGGCGGGCAAGAAGGGGATCTCGGCATTTCTCGTCCCGACGTCGACCCCGGGTTATGTGGTCGCGCGAGTCGAGGAGAAGCTCGGCCAGCGCGCTTCGGACACCGCGCAGATCGTCTTCGAGAACTGCCGGGTGCCCGCGGCCAACCTGCTCGGAAGCGAGGGGCAGGGCTACCGGATCGCGCTCGCGAATCTCGAGATGGGGCGCATCGGCATCGCGGCGCAGGCCGTCGGCATGGCGCGGGCGGCATTCGACGCGGCGCTCGCCTATGCGCGCGAGCGGACGAGCTTCGGCAAAGCGCTCGTCGCGCACCAGGCGATCAATTTCAAGCTCGCCGACATGGCCACACAGATCGAGGCGGCGCGCCAGCTCACGTGGCACGCGGCGGCGCTGCGGGATGCGGGCCAGCCCTGCCTCAAGGAGGCGTCGATGGCGAAGCTCTTCGCCTCGGAAATGGCCGAGCGCGTATGCTCGGACGCGATCCAGATCCACGGCGGCTACGGCTACGTCACCGACTTTCCGGTGGAGCGGATCTACCGCGACGTCCGCGTGTGCCAGATCTACGAAGGGACGAGCGAGATCCAGCGGCTCGTCATCGGCCGCGCGCTCGCCGGCTGAAACGCACACTGCGGAGGGCTTCGATGGCCGCGCCGATCGACTTCTACTTCGACTTCTCGTCGCCCTACGGCTACCTCGCGGCGCAGAAGATCGACGCGCTTGCGGCGAAGCACGGCCGGACCGTCGATTGGCATCCGCTGCTGCTCGGCGTCGTCTTCAAGGAGACCGGGATGGCGCCGCTGACCATGGTTCCGCTGAAAGGCGAGTATTCGAAGCGCGACTTCGCGCGCAGCGCCCGTTTCCACGGCATCACGGGTTTCCGGATGCCGTCGAAATTTCCGATCGCGGGCCAGGCACCCTCACGAATCGTGCTGTGGCTGAAGGCGCAGGATCCGGCGCTGGCGGTGCGCGTCGCGAAGGCGCTGTACCGCGCGTACTTCGGCGAGGACATCGACATCTCGAGCCCCGACGCGGCGGCCGCCGTGGCGGCGAGGGAGGGTGTGGACGCGGCCGCGGCGCGGGCGGCGATCGACGATCCGGCGATCAAGGATGCGCTGAAGCGCGAGGTCGAGCAGGCCATTGCGCGCGGCGCGTTCGGGTCGCCGTTCGTGTTCGTGGACGGCGAGCCGTTCTGGGGGCTCGACCGCTTCGACCAGATCGAGCGCTGGCTCGCCACCGGCGGCTTCTAGGCGCCCGGCGAGGAGGCTCCGATGGCCGAGTACACGCTGCACTGCTTCGCGCAATCCGGGAACGCCTACAAGCCGGCGCTGGCGCTGCAGCTCGCGGGGGCCGACTGGGCGCCGCGATTCGTCGACTACTTCAACGGCGAGACGCGCACGCCGGCGTATCGCTCGATCAACGTGATGGGCGAGGTTCCCGTGCTCGAGCACGGCGAACTTCGGCTCGCCCAGTCCGGCGTGATCCTCGAGTACCTCGCCGAAACGCTGGGCCGGTTCGGCCCCGCCGATGCCACCGAGCGCCGCGAGGTCCTGCGCTGGCTGCTGTTCGACAACCACAAACTCACGAGCTATACGGCGACCTGCCGTTTCATGCGCACGTTCGCGAAGGATCCCGATCCGGCGGTGCAGGCGGAGTTCCGCCGCCGCGCCGAGGCGGCTTGGAGCATCCTCAACGTGCACCTCGCCGGCCGGCGCTACGTCGTGGGCGACCGGTTGACGATCGCCGACCTCTCGCTGTGCGGCTATCTGTACTGGCCGGACGAGATCGGCGTCGACTGGAACGTGTATCCTTCGCTCCGCGACTGGCTGGAGCGCATCCGCGCCGAGCCGCGCTGGGTGCACCCCTACGAACTGATGCCGGGGCATCCGCGGCCCGTCGCCACCTGACACGATGCTGCGATCGTTGCGCCCCTGCCATCCGAGTCCGTCCATGCCCGTGATCGAAACCCGGCTCGACCCGCACGACGCGACGTTCGCGACGAACCGCGACGCGATGGCGGCGCTGGTCGCCGACCTCAAGGCAAAGGTGGCGCACGTCGAGCAGGGCGGGGGCGCGGCCGCGTGCGCGAAGCACGTCGCGCGCGGCAAGCTGCTGCCGCGCGAGCGCGTGCGCATGCTCGTCGATCCGGGCTCGCCGTTCCTCGAATTCTCGCAGCTCGCCGCGTACGGGATGTACGACGGCACGATCGCCGCCGCGGGGATCATCACCGGCATCGGCCGCGTCGCCGGCCGCGAATGCGTGATCGTCTGCAACGACGCGACGGTCAAGGGCGGCACGTATTACCCGCTGACCGTCAAGAAGCACCTGCGCGCGCAGGAGATCGCGCGCGAGAACAATCTGCCGTGCATCTATCTCGTCGACTCGGGCGGGGCGAACCTTCCGAACCAGATCGACGTGTTCCCCGACCGCGACCACTTCGGCCGGATCTTCTACAACCAGGCGACGATGTCCGCGCAGGGCATTCCGCAGGTCGCCGTCGTGATGGGCTCCTGCACCGCGGGCGGGGCGTACGTTCCGGCCATGGCGGACGAGTCGATCATCGTCAAGGAGCAGGGGACGATCTTCCTCGGCGGCCCGCCGCTGGTGAAGGCCGCGACCGGCGAGATCGTGTCGGCCGAGGAGCTGGGGGGCGCCGACGTCCATACGCGCGTGTCCGGCGTCGCCGACCACCTTGCGCTCGATGACCACCACGCGCTCGCGATCGCCCGCCGGATCGTCGGCAATCTCAACCGCGAGAAGCGCGTTGCGATGGAGGTCGCGGGAGCCCGTGCCGCCGCGGTTCGCCGCCGACGAGATCTACGGCGTCATCAGCGCCGACATCAGGAAGCCCTACGACGTGCGCGAGGTGATCGCGCGCGTCGTCGACGGCAGCGAGTTCGACGAATTCAAGGCGCGCTACGGCACGACGCTCGTCACCGGCTTCGCCCGCATCTGGGGCTATCCCGTCGGGATCGTCGCCAACAACGGCATCCTGTTCTCGGAATCGGCGTTGAAGGGCGCGCACTTCATCGAGCTGTGCGCGCAGCGGAAGATCCCGCTGGTGTTCCTGCAGAACGTCACCGGCTTCATGGTCGGCCAGAAGTACGAGGCGGGCGGCATCGCGCGCGACGGCGCGAAGATGGTCACCGCCGTGTCGTGCGCGCAGGTGCCGAAGCTCACCGTCATCATCGGCGGCAGCTACGGCGCCGGCAACTACGGCATGTGCGGGCGCGCCTTCGGCCCGCGTTTCCTGTGGATGTGGCCGAACGCGCGGATCTCGGTGATGGGCGGCGAGCAGGCGGCCACGGTGCTGGCGACGGTCCGCCGCGACGCGATCGAGGCCAAAGGGGAAAAGTGGAGCGCCGAGGACGAGGAGGCGTTCCGCGCGCCGATCCGCGCGCAGTACGAGAAGGAAGGCCATCCCTACTTCGCCAGCGCGCGCCTCTGGGACGACGGCATCATCGACCCGGCGGACACGCGCCAGGTGCTGGGGCTCGCGCTCTCGGCGTCGCTCAACCGTCCGATCGAGCCGACGAAATTCGGCGTGTTCAGGATGTGAGACGGCACATGGCCATACAGTCGAAACCGGCGGGAAGGCCGGGCGAAACGGTGTCGAACCGGAAAGCGGCGCCGCGATCCCGCCGCCCCGCCCGCTACGCGACGCTCACGGTCGACGTGCGGGAAGTCGGTGGCGCTCGTCGCGCTCGCGCGGCCCGAGGTGCACAACGCGTTCGACGACACGCTGATCGCCGAGCTGACCCGGGTGCTGGAGGCGCTCGACGGCGACGCCTCGGTGCGCGCCGTCGTCCTGCTGGGTCACGGCCGGAGCTTCTGCGCCGGCGCCGACCTCAACTGGATGAAGAGGATGGCGGGGTTCGGCCGCGCCGAGAATCTCGCCGACGCGACCGCGCTCGCCGCGATGCTGAAGACGCTGCACCGGCTGTCGAAGCCGACGATCGCGCGGGTGCACGGTTCGGTGTTCGGCGGCGGCGTGGGCCTCGTCGCCTGCTGCGACATCGCGTTCGCCGCGCACGATGCGACCTTTTCGCTGTCGGAGACGAAGTTGGGGCTGATCCCCGCGACGATCGGCCCCTATGTGGTCGAGGCGATGGGCGCGCGGCACGCGCGGCGCTATTTCCTGTCCGCGGAGCGCTTCACGGCGGCCGAGGCGTTCCGCATCGGTCTCGTGCACGACATCTGTCCCCTCGACGAGCTCGACGGCAGGATCAACGAGCTGCTCGGCGCGCTGCTCGTCGCCGGCCCGCGCGCGCAGGCCGAGGCCAAGGCGCTGATCCGCGCGGTGGCGGCACAGCCGATCGATGACGCGGTGATCGCGGACACGGCAGCCCGCATCGCGCGGGTGCGCGGGTCGCCGGAAGGCAAGGAGGGCGTCGCGGCATTCCTCGAAAAGCGCCCGGCGGCGTGGGTGCCGATGGCGTTGCGCGAGCCATGAGCGCGCGTGCCCGGCCTGGCGGTGTTCGACACCTGGCAGCTCGTCGCGCTCGCGGCGGCGGTCGGCTGGGCGAGCGGCATCCGCCTCTACGCGGTGCTGTTCATCGTCGGCGGGTTGGGTTACCTCAACGTGGTGGAACTCCCCGGCGGCCTTGCCGCGCTCGCGCACCCCTGGGTGCTCGCGGCGTCGGGGTTCATGTTCGGCGTCGAGTTCTTCGCCGACAAGATCCCGGGCATGGACACGCTCTGGGACACGGTGCACACGTTCATCCGCATTCCCGCGGGCGCCGCGCTCGCGGCCAGCGTGTTCGGCGATTCGTCCGCGGCGGCAACGCTGGCGGCGGCGATCCTCGGCGGCTCGCTCGCGGCCGGCAGCCATTTCGCGAAGGCCGGCAGCCGCGCCGTGATCAACACGTCGCCGGAACCGTTCTCGAACTGGGCGGCGTCGTTCGGCGAGGAACTGGCGGTGGGGACGGTGCTGTGGCTCGCGTTCGCCCATCCGGTCGCGGCGCTGATCGTGCTGGGCCTGCTGGTCCTGCTGATGATCTGGCTGATCCCGAAAGTCTGGCGCTTCATCCGGACGCTGATAGGGAAGGTGACGGGGGCCTCCGCGCGCCCCGCGGACACGTCGCGCCGTGGCGCCGATGTTTGACAAGATCCTCATCGCCAATCGCGGCGAGATCGCCTGCCGCGTCGCCCGCACCGCGCGGCGGATGGGCATTCGCACGGTCGCCGTCTATTCGGACGCCGACGCCGATGCGCTGCACGTCGCCGCCTGCGATGAAGCCTGGCGGCTCGGCCCGCCGCCGCCGCGCGAAAGCTATCTCGACGGCAAGGCGATCATCGCCGTCGCGAAACGAACGGGTGCGCAGGCGATCCACCCGGGTTACGGCTTCCTTTCCGAGAATGAAGGCTTCGCGGCGGACTGCGCGCGCGCGGGTCTCGTCTTCATCGGTCCGCCTCCCGCCGCGATCGCGGCGATGGGCTCGAAGTCGGCGGCGAAGAACATCATGGGCAAGGCCGGGGTCCCGCTCGTGCCCGGCTACCACGGCGACGACCAGGACCCGAAGCATCTCGCGCGCGAGGCGGCGAAGATCGGCTTCCCGGTGCTGATCAAGGCGACCGCCGGTGGCGGCGGCAAGGGCATGAAAGTGGTCGAGCGGGCGGCCGATTTCGCCGCGGCGCTGGCCTCCGCACAGCGCGAGGCGAAGGCCGGCTTCGGCGACGACCGCGTGCTGGTCGAGAAATACCTTGCGGCGCCGCGCCACATCGAGATCCAGGTGTTCGCCGACACGCAGGGCAACGCCGTCTACCTGTTCGAGCGCGACTGCTCGGTGCAGCGGCGGCACCAGAAGGTGCTCGAGGAAGCGCCCGCGCCCGGGATGAAGCCGGAGCATCGGCGCGCGATGGGCGAAGCCGCGGTCGCCTGCGCGAAGGCCATCGGCTACGTCGGCGCGGGCACCGTCGAATTCATCGCGGCGGATTCGTTCGCGCGCGACGGCGCGTTCTATTTCATGGAGATGAACACGCGACTGCAGGTCGAGCACCCGGTCACCGAGATGGTCACGGGCGAGGACCTCGTCGAATGGCAGCTGCGGGTCGCGGCGGGCGAGCCTTTGCCCAAACGGCAGGACGAGCTCGCGCTTTGCGGACACGCGATCGAGGCGCGCATCTATGCCGAGGACCCGGACCGCGGCTTTCTGCCGTCGATAGGAACGCTCGTCCACCTGCGGGCGCCGGCCACCGGCCCGTCGGTGCGCGTGGACACCGGGGTTCGCGCCGGCGACGGGATATCGCCGCATTACGATCCGCTGATCGCCAAGCTGATCGTGCACGGCGAGGACCGGCCGGCGGCGCTGCGGCGGCTCGCCGAGGCGCTCTCCGAGTACGAAATCGTCGGGGTCGCGACCAACGTCGCTTTCCTGCAGCGCGTCATCGCGCACGAGGCGTTCGCCTCGGGCAACGTCGACACCGGGCTCATCGCGCGCCACCAGGACGCATTGTTTCCGGCGACGGCGCCCCTGGGCGACGACACGCTGCTCGCCGCCGCACTGGCCGAAACGCGCGCGCTCGTCGAGGAGCGCGCCGCGGCGGCACGCGCGTCCGGCGATCCGCATTCGCCCTGGCACGCGGTCGATCCGTGGTGGGTGAACAGCGCGCGCCACACGATCACGTACACGTTTGGCGCTGGCGAAGCGCGGCACGACATCGCGGTGCGCCGCGCCGGCGACGGCTGGAGCGTCCGGTTGCCCGCGGGTGAAACAGTGGCGCGGGTGACCGAGCGCGACGGTCGCCTCATGGTCGCGACGCCGGGAGCGGAGTTCGTCGCGACCGTGGTGCCGCTCGGCGAAGAGCGCCATGTCTTCTGTCACGGCGGGCAGAGGAAACTGCTCCGCCTCGACCCGCTGGCCCACGCGGGCGAGGAGGAGGCGCATGGCGGGCATCTGATGGCGCCCATGTCCGGCACGGTCGTCGCCGTGATGGTCAAGGCCGGCGATCGGGTCGGCAAGGGTGCGCCGCTGATGATCCTCGAGGCGATGAAGATGGAGCACACGATCGTCGCGCCGGCGGCAGGTGTCGTGGCGGCCGTGAACTTCCGTGCGGGCGACCGCGTGAAGGAAGGCGCGGACCTCGTCGATATCGACGACGATTGACGGTTCGGTCCGCCGTCCGCCCGCGCCGAATTCGTGCAGATCCTGCTGCAAACGCCTCGCGACGAGGGCCAGCGCATGGCTCGCCGCGCTGGCGAGCGCGCTTCCGGAAGCGGCGATCTCGGTGTGGCCCGACGCGCCGGCGGCGCCGGACTACGCCCTCGTCTGGAAGCCGCCGGCGGAATTGTTCGCGCGCGTGCGGCCCGCGAAAGCCATCTTCAACCTGGGCGCCGGCGTCGAGGTGCTGCTCGCCGTTCCGGCGCTGCCCGATGGCGTGCCCGTGATCCGCCTGGAGGACGCCGGAATGGCGGCGCAGATGGGCGAGTACGTCACGCTCGCAGTGCTGCGCGCCTATCGCGAGCTGGACGCCTATGTCGCGCAGCAGCGCGAAGGCCGCTGGCAGCCGCGGCCCCGGATCGCGAAATCCGCATTCGGCGTGGGCATCCTCGGCTTCGGGGTGCTGGGGCGAGCCGTCGCGGAGGCGCTGGCACCCTTCGGCTTTCCCCTTCGCGCCTGGAGCCTCTCCCGCAAGCGTTCGCCGGGCGTCGAGTCGTTCGCGGGGCGTGCGGAACTGGCGCCGTTCCTGGCGGCGTCGCAGGTGCTGGTTTGCCTGCTGCCGTCGACACCCGAAACGCGGGGATTGCTCGACCGTACCGCATTCGCAACGCTGCCGCGCGGCGCCCACGTGGTCAACGTCGCGCGCGGCGACATCGTCGTCGACGACGACCTGATCGCGGCGCTCGACGGCGGCCATCTCGCCGGCGCCACGCTCGACGTCTTTCGCGCCGAGCCGCTGCCTTCCGGACATCCGTTCTGGCATCATCCGCGGATCACGCTGACGCCGCACGCTTCGGCGGTGACGCTGGTCGAGGACGCCGCCCTCCAGGTGGCCGGCAAGATCCGCCGGCTCGAGCGCGGGGAGCCCGTGACCGGCACCGTCGACCGTGCGCGGGGTTATTGATGTCGAAACGCAGATCATCATGACGTTCGCTCCCAGACTCCCGCCGTCGGTCCGCCTCGTCGAGGTCGGGCCGCGCGACGGGCTGCAGAACGAAAAGGCGATGGTGCCCACCGACGTCAAGGTCGCGCTGATCGACCGGCTCACCGACGCCGGCTTCGCGGCGATCGAGGCGACGTCCTTCGTGTCGCCGAAGTGGGTGCCGCAGATGGCGGACGCCGCCGACGTGATGGCGCGGATCCGCCGCCGGCCCGGTGTTCGCTACCCCGTGCTGACGCCCAACATGAAGGGCTTCGACGCGGCGGCCGCGGCGGGAGCGGACGAGGTCGCCGTATTCGTCGCCGCGTCGGAGACGTTCTCGCGGAAGAACATCAACTGCAGCATCGCCGAGAGCCTCGAGCGCGCGCAGCCGATCTTCGCCGCCGCGAAGTGCGAAGGGCATTCGCGTGCGCGGCTACATCTCGTGCGTGCTCGGCTGCCCGTACGAGGGCGACGTGGAGCCGCGCGCGGTGGCGCGGATCGCCGCGGCGCTGTTCGCGGCCGGCGCCTACGAGGTCTCGCTGGGCGACACGATCGGTGTGGGCACCGCGGGCAAGGCCGCCGCGCTCTTTGCGCTCGTGGCCGAACACGTGCCGGTGGCGGCGCTCGCCGGCCATTTTCACGACACCTATGGCCAGGCGCTGACCAACGTCTACGCCGCCATGGAGACGGGCGTGGCGACGTTCGACTGCTCGGTCGCGGGCCTGGGCGGTTGTCCCTACGCCAAGGGCGCGACCGGCAATGTCGCGAGCGAGGACGTCGTCTATCTGCTGAACGGCCTTGGCATCGAGACCGGCGTCGACCTGACGAAGCTCCGCGCCGCCGGCCGGATGATCTCCGATTTCCTCGGCCGGCCTCCGGTGTCGCGCGTTGCGCGCGCGCTCGCCGCCAAGGGCGAGCCGCCGGCATGAGCCCGAAGGTACTCCAGTGAGCGCCGAGCCGAAGCGCGGGCCCGCCGGCGAGACGGCGGGCACCGTCCCCTCGCCCTGCATCAGCGTGTGCGTGCTGGACGCCGACGGCGCCCTTTGTCTCGGCTGTTTCCGCACGCTGGACGAGATCGCCGCCTGGAGCCTGCTCGACGCCGACGCCAAGCGCGGCGTGCTGGCGGCGCTGCCGGAACGCCGCGCTTCGCGCCGACCCCCATGATCGCCGACTGGTACTTCGATTTCGTCTCGCCCTTTGCGTATCTGCAGAGCGAGCAGCTCGCATCGCTCGGGCCGCGCGTGTCCGTGCGCTATCGCCCGGTGCTCTTCGCCGGCCTGCTCGGCGCGAACGGGCAGAAGGGCCCGGCCGAGATCCCCGCCAAGCGCACGTTCACCTATCGCTACTGCATCTGGCGCGCGAAGGAGCTCGGCATCGGTTTCCGCTTCCCGCCCGAGCATCCCTTCAATCCGCTGCCTCTGCTGCGGCTCGCGATCGCCTGCGATTCGACGCCCGACGTGGTGCATCGCATCTTCCGGTTCGTCTGGCGCGACGGCCGGCTGCCCGATCTGCCGATCGAGTGGGCCGAACTGATCGCCGAGCTCGGCGCGCACGATGCCGATGCGCGCATCGCGTCCGCGGAGGTCAAGGGCGAGCTGCGGCGCAATACGGACGAGGCGATCGCGCGCGGGGTTTTCGGCGTGCCCACGCTCGCGTTCGGCGACGAGCTCTTCTGGGGATCCGACGCGACCGCGATGGCCGCCGGTTACATCGCGGCCGGCTGCCGCTTCGAGGATCCGGAATACGCGCGCGTTGCCGCTCTGCCCATCGGCGCCACCCGGCGCGATGCCGGCGCCAAGCCCGTCAGGAAATCCTGACGACGCCCTCGGCGACGAGCGCGCCGATGGCCGCGTCGGCGTAGCCCGCCTCGCGCAGCACCTCCGCGCTGTGCTCGCCTTGCGCCGGAGCCTGCCGCGTCACCGCAAAGGGATGCGCCGAGAGCTTGAACGGCGGCGCGTACTCGCGCGTCCCGTCGCTTCGGGTCAGCACCATCTCGCGCGCGGCGAATTGGGGGTCGGTGAGCGCCTCGTCGAGCGTCGCGATCGGCGTGACGCAGCAATCCACCGCCGCGAACTTTGCCGCCCATGCCGCGAGCGGCGCGCCGGCGAAGATGCGCTCGAGCTCCCCCCGAACGCGCGCGCCTTCGTCGCCCAGCGCGAGACGGAACGGGACGAGATCCGGGCGCGCGATCGTTGCGCAGAGCTTCTGCCAGAACTTTTCCTCCAGCGCGCCCACGGCGAGCCAGCGCCCGTCCTGCGTCGGATAGACGCCGTAGCACGGGACGCCGCCGGTCAGGAGATCCGCGCCGCGCGGAAGCACGCGTCCCCATTGTTCCAGCGCATGCAGCGCGAAGATGTTGTGCGCGAGCGAAGCGTCGGCCATCGCGACGTCCACGTAGCGTCCGCGGCCGGTCCGGTGGGCGCCGAGCAGGGCGGCGAGGAGGCCGATCGCGGCGGACGCGGCGCCGCCCAGCAGGTCGGCGATCTGCAGGTTGCACAGCGCCGGCGGGCCCCCGTGCGCGCCGATCTGGTCGAGCACCCCGGCACGGGCCAGGTAGTTGATGTCGTGCCCGGCGAAGTGCGCGCGCGGTCCGGTCTGGCCGTAGCCGGAGATCGCGGCGTAGACGATGCGCGGATTGATCGCCGCGACCGTCGCGTAGTCGACGCCGAGCGCGGCGACGACGCCGGGTCGAAAGCCTTCGACGATCACGTCGGCGTCCTTTGCCATCGCCATGAACGCGTCGCGGCCGCGCGCATCCTTGAGGTCGAGCGCGATGCTGCGCTTGTTGCGGTTCACGGCACGGTAAAAAGCCGAGACGGTCCCCGGCCGGTTGCCGAGGTTGCGCGCATAGTCGCCGGCGCCCGTGTCCTCGACCTTGATCACGTCGGCGCCGAGGTCGGCGAGATACAGCGTGCAGACGGGGCCAGGCAAGAGCCGCGTCAGGTCCAGCACGCGGATGCCCGTGAGCGGAGCCGCATCGGCCGGGGTTCCGGCGCGGATATCGGGTTCGCCGCTCAAAGCAGGTCGGCGCCCGGGATGCCGAGATCGCGCTTGATGGCGCGCGCCGTGGCCAGCGCCTCGGGAAGCGTCGGCGCGAGGCAGGTGACGTGTCCCATCTTGCGGCCGCGCCTCGGTTCCGCCTTGCCGTAGAGGTGAAGCTTCGCCGCGGGATGGACGAGCACACGCGTCCAGTCGGGCTCGCGCGGAGCGGCGCCGGCAGCCGTGAACCAGATGTCGCCCAGCAGGTTCACCATCACCGCGGGCTCATGCTGTCGCGGGTCCCCGAGCGGCAGCCCGGCGAGCACGCGCGCCTGCTGTTCGAACTGCGACGTCACGCAGGCGTCGATCGAATAGTGGCCGCTGTTGTGCGGCCGCGGGGCGATCTCGTTGACGATGAGCCGGCCCTGCGTCGTGACGAACATCTCGACGCACAGCACGCCACGGTAGTCGAGCTTCGCCGCGACCGCGGTCGCCACGTCGCGCGCTTCCGCAGCCAGTGCCGCAGGCACGCGTGCCGGGACGATCGACACGTCGAGGATGCCGTCGCGATGGTGATTTTCGGCGACGGGCCAGGTGGTGGCGTCGCCGCGCTCCGTGCGCGCGACGACGACCGAAACCTCGGCCGCGAGCGGCACGAGCTGCTCGATGATGCAGGGTATCCCGCCCATCGCAGTCCATGCGGCTGCGACGTCGTCCTGCGTCGCGACGCGGATCTGGCCCTTGCCGTCGTAGCCCATGCGCGCGCTCTTGACGATCCCGGGACAGAGCGACGCATCGACCCGGCGCGCATCGTCTTCGGTTGCCAGCACGGCGTAGGGCGCGACGCTGAAGCCGTGATCCGCCAGGAACGACTTCTCGCGGATCCGGTCCTGCGCGATCGCGACGCTTTCCGCCGCCGGACAGACTCGCGCCGTGCGCGCCAGGAACGCGAGTGCGGCCGCCGGAACGTTCTCGAACTCGGTGGTGGCGGCGTCCGCGAGCGCGGCGAGCTCGGCCAGTCCTGCCGGATCGAGATAGTCGCTGCGAACGTGGCGGTCGGCGACGCTGCCGGCGGGACCCTCCTCGCCCGGGTCGAGCACAACGACCTTGTAGCCCAGGCTCTGCGCCGCCATGCAGAACATCCGGCCGAGCTGGCCGCCCCCCAGCAGGCCCAGCCACGCGCCGGGAGGGACGACGGTATCCACCGCCGGTCAGGTCGCCGGAGGGACGCGCATCGCGCGGGCGGCGTTCGTCTGCTTCAGGCGGAACGCGGCGAGCTTGCGCGCGACGGCAGGGTCGGTGCCGGCGAGCAGCGCGACGGCGAACAATCCGGCATTCGCCGCGCCCGCCTCGCCGATGGCGAACGTCGCGACCGGGATGCCCTTCGGCATCTGCACGATCGAGTACAGGGAGTCCTCGCCGCGCAGGTACTTCGACGGCACGGGAACCCCGAGCACGGGCACTGCTGTCTTCGACGCGAGCATGCCCGGAAGGTGCGCCGCGCCGCCCGCGCCCGCGATGATGCAGCGCAAGCCGCGCGGCCCGGCGTCCTCCGCATATTCGAGCATGTCGTCCGGCATCCGGTGCGCCGAGAGCACGCGCGCTTCGTACGCGATGCCGAAGGCGTCGAGCTGCATGGCAGCGTGGCGCATGATGTCCCAGTCGCTTTCGCTGCCCATGACGACGCCGACCAGCGTGGCAATCCTGCGTTGTCCCATCGGCCCTCCCCGATGTCGTGACCGCGCCGCGCGGGGGAACCGCACGGGCGCCCGAGTTGTCCTTGAATCTTAGCATCGGGAGGGGCATCGCCGGTGTCCGCAAAGGGTCCCTTGACCGCGGACCGGCGCGCCGGAGGTTGCCCTCGAGGCCCCCCGTCGCGGACAATACGCCTCATGTACCGAATGTTCCGTGCCTGCGCGCTTGCCTTCTGCCTCGCCGGCAGTGCTCTGGCGGCCCCTGCCGCCACCCAGAGCGACAGGGACTTTCTCGCCGCGCGCGCGGCATTCGAGCGTGGCGACCGGGGTCGGCTCGACGCGCTGGCGCCGAGGCTCGCCGAGCATGTCCTGCTCACCTACGTCGAGTTCTGGCAGCGGATGCTCCAGCTCGAGACCGCGACCGACGAGCAGATCGGCGCGTTCTTCGTCCGCTGGCCGAAATCCCCGCTCGCCGACCGCCTGCGGGTGGATTGGCTGAAGATGCTGGGGAAGCGCGGTCAGTGGTCGACGTTCGCCACCCACTACCCGCCGCCGGCGGGTGAGGATGTCGAGCTTGCCTGTTTCGGGTGCAGTATCGCCGCCAGCGCGACGGCGACGTCGCGCTCGGGGACGCGAAACCGATCTGGTTCACGGGCCAGGCGACGCCGGAGTCCTGCGCGCCGCTCTTCGCCGCCCTGATCGCGAAGGGCGACCTGACCGTCGAGGATCGACGCGCGCGCTTCCGTCTGGCAACCGAGGCCGGCAACGTTCGCGTCGCGCAGGCGATCGCGGTGGACCTGCCACCCGCCAACCGGATCGCGGCGCAGGAATTCGCGCGTGTCGACGCAAATCCGGGTCCCGCGCTTGCCCGAGGCGAATTCCGCTGGAAGCAGCAGGGCGGCCGGGACCTCGCGCTCTACGCGCTCGAGCGTGCGGCGCGCAACGACGCCGCCGGTGTCCGCGCCGCCTGGGAGAAGCAGCGCGGCCTGCTGCCCGAACCCGACCAGCTCTACGGGAACGCGCGGATCGCTTTCCACGCGGCGCGCCAGCTCCATCCGCTCGCCGCGGCGTGGTATCGCGAGGCGGGCAATGTTGCGTTGTCCGATGCGCCGCGCGCATGGCGCGTGCGTGCGGCGCTGCGGTCCGGCGACTGGCCGGACGTCCTGGCGGCGATCGAGGCCATGCCGCCGGCCGAGGCGCAGGAATCGGCATGGCGCTACTGGAAGGCGCGCGCTCTCGTCCGCCACGGGCCGGCCGGCCGACGCCGCGGCGATCCACGCCGGACTTGCCGGCGAGATCAGCTTCTACGGCATGCTGTCGGCAGAGGCGATCGGACAGCGGCAGGAGACCGTGAGCGCGCCGATCGAGGCCGACGCCGCGGCGCTGGCGACCTTCGGCGGCCGACGCCGCCGTGCGCCGCGCGGTCAAGCTCGCGCAGCTCGACATGCGGCCGGAGTCGCAGCGGGAGTGGCTCTACGTCGTGCGCGGGCTCCCCGACGAGGCGCT
Organism: uncultured beta proteobacterium; assembly: GCA_963751405.1. Taxonomy (GTDB): domain Bacteria; phylum Pseudomonadota; class Gammaproteobacteria; order Burkholderiales; family Casimicrobiaceae; genus CAIWHR01. Next base: position 146,410 of record CAVVUJ010000016.1, read on the forward strand.
GCTGGTGGCGGCCGAGTACGCCCGCCGCGAGGGTCTTTACGACCGCGCGATCAATACCGCCGAACGAACGTCGACCCGGCACGATTTCGGGCTGCGCTACCTGATGCCGTTCCGCCCGCAATTCGCGACTGCCGCGCAGGAACACGAAGTCGACGCGGCGCTCCTGTTCGGCATCGCGCGCCAGGAGTCGCGCTTCGTCGCGGACATCGTGTCGTCCGCCGGCGCGGTGGGGTTGATGCAGCTGATGCCGCCGACGGCGCAATGGGTCGCGAAGCAGTTGAAACGCTCCGACTTCCGTCCGTCGCAGATTTCCGATGTGGCGATCAACACGCAGTTCGGCGCGTACTATTTCAAGTACTGGTACGACCGGCTCGAGCGCATGCCGGCGCTGGCGGCCGCAGCATACAATGCCGGTCCCGGTCGCGCGCAGGCGTGGCGCGCGGGCGCTCCGCTCGAAGGTGCCGTCTGGGTCGAGACGATTCCGTTCAACGAAACCCGCGACTATGTGAAGAAAGTGCTGGCCAACGCGATGATCTACGCGCGTGCGCTCGACCAGACCTTCGTGCCGCTCACGACGCGGCTGGGCACGGTGCCTCCCCGCAGCAACGGAGCCAGCGTGGCCGTCGCCGCGACGGATTGACCGGGCGATGGCCGAGCGGACGATCCTCGTCGTGGGTGGCAGCGGTTTCGTCGGCCGCCATGTCGTGGATCGGCTGGTCGAGGCGGGCGAGCGTGTCGTCGTCCCGACGCGAACGCGCGACAAGGCGCGGCCTCTCTTCGTGCTGCCTACGGTCAGCGTCGTCGCGGCCGATGTCAACCGAGCGGGCGAGCTGCCGCGTCTCGCGCAGGGCGCGTCGGCCGTCATCAACCTCGTCGGAATCCTGAACGAGACCGGCGGCCAGACGTTCCAGCAGGCGCACGTCGATCTCGCCAACCACGTGATCGCCGCCTGCAAGGCCGCGGGCGTGCGCAGGCTCGTGCACATGAGCGCGCTCAATGCCGATCCCGCCGGACCGAGCCGCTACCTCAGGAGCAAGGGCGAAGCCGAGGCGGCGGTGGCGGCATCCGGTCTCGACTGGACGATCGTCGAGCCATCGGTGATCTTCGGGCGCGAAGACGCATTCCTCAATCTGTTCGCGCGGCTGCTGCGCATCGCCCCGGTGATGGCGCTCGCGCGCGCCGACGCGAGGTTCCAGCCGGTGTACGTCGGCGACGTCGCCGAGTGCATCGTGCGGTCCCTCGGGCTGCCGGCGACGATCGGGCAGCGGTACCCCCTTTGCGGCCCGACGATCTACACGCTGCGCGAACTCGTGCGCTACGCCGGCGAGGTGACCGGCAAGCCGCGTCCGATCATCGGCCTCGGACGAGCCCTCGGGACGCTGCAGGCCGCCGTGCTGGAGCTCCTCCCCGGAACGCTGATGAGCCGCGACAACCTCGCATCGATGGAGAGGGACAGCGTCTGCGGGTGCGCATTCCCCGCGGTGTTCGGCTTCCGGCCGCAGGCGCTCGAGACCATCGCGCCCACGTACCTCGGGCCGGAGGCCGCGAAGAGCCGGTACGACGACTATCGCGTGCGCGGCGGCGCGGTGAGACGCGCCTCCCACGTTGCGCAAGCCGTGAAGTTCTACCGTGTCGGCGGCTCGGTGCGCGACGAGCTGCTCGGCCGCCCGGTCGCCGATCGCGACTGGGTCGTCGTCGGCGCGACGCCGGAGATCCTCATCGCGTCGGGCTACAAGCCGGTTGGCCGCGACTTTCCGGTATTCCTGCACCGGGACACGGGCGAGGAATATGCGCTGGCCCGCACCGAGCGCAAGCACGGGCGCGGCTACCGGGGTTTCGAGTTCTTCGCGTCACCCGACGTCACGCTGGTCGAGGACCTCGCCCGCCGCGATCTGACGATCAACGCGATGGCGCGCGACGAGCGGGGCAAGCTGATCGATCCCTACGGCGGGCAGGCCGATCTCGAGGCCGGCGTGCTGCGGCACGTTTCCCCGGCGTTCGTCGAGGATCCGCTGCGCGTCCTGCGCGTCGCGCGTTTCGCCGCCCGCTTCGGATTCGCCGTGGCGCCGGAAACCCGGCGCCTGATGCGCGCGCTTGTCGCGACGGGCGAGATCGCCGAGCTCGCGTCCGAGCGCGTCTGGCAGGAACTCGCCAAAGGCCTGCTGGAGCCGCATCCGGCCCGGATGCTCTCGGTGCTGCGCGACTGCGGGGCGCTCGCGCAACTGATGCCCGAAGTGGACGCGCTGTATGCCGCGGGCTCGCGTGCGCGACGTTCGAAGGCGAATCCTGCGGCCCGCCTGTCGCTCGCGCTGGAACACGCGGCAAAACGAGCATTCACGCTGCCGGTCAGGTACGCCGTTCTCGCACACGATTTCAATGATTCGGCAGTGCTGGCACGCAGTGGGGCGCCGCGCGCGCAGACGATGCGCGACGTGCGGCGTGCCGAGGCGATGTCCGCCCGGCTCAAGGTGCCGTTGGAATGCCGCGACGCCGCGCGCCTTGCGGCGCGATGGCATCGGATCGTCGCTCGTGCGCCCGCGCTGCAGCCGGCGGCGCTGCTTGGCGTCATCAGCGCTGCCGACGGCCTGCGCCGCCCGGAGCGGCTCGAGACGCTGCTGCACGCCTGCGAATGCGTCGTGATGTCGGCGCCGGATGCCCCGGACGATTTCGCTCCCGCGCGCTACATGAAAGCGGCGCTCGCTGTCGCCAGAGGCGTCGCGGCCGGAGCAATCGCCCGCGTGGCGGCGCAGAAGTCCGGACTCCCGGCATCCGCACGCGCGGACACGATAGCGAAGGCCGTGCGCTCGGCGCGGCTCAAGGCGCTCCGCGCCTGGAAGCGGACCGGGAGATGAACGACCCCCACGCTCACTGCGTTCGCTGCCCCCCGCGGGGGCGCGTAGTGCCCTTCGGGCGGCCGTGCGGGCACTAGACCCGGTACGCGACAAACCGCATCACATCCGCCGCGACGCGCATCAGCCCCTTGACCGGAAACGGGAGATCGACGGCGCCCGCGGCCCTGGCTGCCGCGCCGTGGCGCGCCTCGTCGTCGCGCATCTTCTCGACGATGGCGCGGCTCCTTGCATCGGCGACCGGGAGTCGTTCCATGTGTCCGGTGAGATGCTCCTCGACCTGTCGCTCCGTCTCGACGACGAAGCCGAGGTTCACCCGATCGCCGGCGACGCCGGCGGCGACGCCGATGGCGAAGGAGCCTGCGTACCAGAGCGGATTGAGCAGCGACGGCCGGTCGTCGAGCTCGCCCAGGCGCTGCTGCGTCCAGGCGAGATGCTCTTCCTCCTCGCGCGCGGCCACGGCGAACTCGTGCTTGATGGCGGGATCGCGGGCGAGGAGCGCCTGCGCGGCGTAGAGCGCCTGCGCGCAGACCTCGCCGGTGTGGTTGACGCGCATCAGCCCCGCCGCATGCCGCCGGTCGTCGGGCGTCAGGGCCGTCTCCTCGAGATTGGCCCCGGGTGTGGCCCGCGACGCCGTCGGCACCCCGGCCAGCGTGCGCAGCGCGCGATCGAAACTGACGATCAGATCGTTCAGCATGTCAGGAGCTTCTCGGAGCTTGCGCACACAGGGCAGAGGCCTAGAAGAAGTGCGCCATCCCCAGGACGAATCCACCAGGCTTGCCGCAATCCCCGTTGGGGTAGACGTCGCACAGGATCGGATAAGGGTTCTGATTGAGTCCGTACGCTGCGTTGGAATCGTTCCGGATCTTGACGTAGCCGGTGTAGAACAGCGTGCGCCCCGACATGACGTAGGTGTAGCTGACTGTCCATTGGGTCGAGCCCGTGTCCTTCCCTTTGGTGAGGCCGCCGATGCGCGTGCCATCGACGGCGGTGCCGGTGCCGTTTCCGGCACGTCCGACGAACGCGTACAGCAATCCGGGGCCGACATCGGCAGTTGCGCCGATGCCGTAGAAGTTGCGTTTCAGGTCGGTCGTCGACGTGGCTTCGTACTGCAGCCTTTCGTAGACCGCGCCGATGCGGACCAGCTCGAACTGGTAGCTGCCGGCGACCGAGAGCGCTTGATCGGTGAGCGGCTCGGCAGGCGTGCCGCGGATCCGGTCATGGAGTTCGTAGGCGATGCCGAGTTGCACCGGGCCGTTGTTGTAGAACGCGCCAGCGCCTATGGCCTTGCTGTCGGGACGCAACAACCCCTCGTAGCTCGCGTACTGGAGGCTGGCGTTGAAGCCGGACATCCTCGGCGTGTCGTACCGGATCGATTGCCTGAGCCGGTCGTCGAAGCCACCGGCTTCCGGCGGGCCCAGAAAACCCTGCGCCCAAAGCGTAGCCGTGGACAGAATCGACGTCGTCAGCGTCGGGACGTTGCCGAAGATCGGAAGAATGTCGTCGTACGGCCCGAGAAAATAGCCCATCTTGAACGTGCCCTGAGGCCCGGACAGCCCGAGGAACGTTTCGCGGCTGGCCAGGATGCCGCGGCCCTGGGTCACCAACAGGCCGTTCTCGATCTGGAAAATCGCGGAGACACCCTCCCCCAGCAGCTCCGCCCCGCGGATGCCGAACATTGAAGAGTTGGAATTCACCCGGAACTTGTTGGGGTTCGGACAATTTTCGGGACAACCCAGCCCCAGCTGCTTGCCGTTGACGACTTCCATGTCGACGTTCACGCGGCCGTACAGCGTGACGCTCGCCTCCTGTCCCCGGGCGAGCGGGACGATCGACAGGCCGGCGAGGAAGACGGCGACAAGCGCAGCGCCCGCCCGGCCGCCCGAAGGGCACGGCGCGCCCCCGCGGGGGGCAGCGAACGCAGTGAGCGTGGGGGCCGTTCCATTTCTCAAGGATTCTCTCCGCTTGCGGATGATAGCGCAGTGGATGCGCCCCGATCACCTTTCCGGGACCTGACCACGCAGCCTTTTCCTGGAGAGCGAAGCAATGTCGGGTCGCACACTGTCCGCGACGCCCGGGTTGCGCGCTGCCGTGAGCCTCGCCGGCGTTCCGGCGACGGCAACCGATGCTCGGCATCGCGCAACGGCAACGAACGCCGAAAAAAAACGGGCGCCCGAAGGCGCCCGTCTGTCGTGCTTTACCGGCTGGTGCCGGAATGCGCCACCGCTTCCGTCAGAAGTTGTGCCACATGCCCGCGCTGAAGCCGCCCGGGCTGGCACCCGGCCTCACGCTGTATCCATTGCCACCGAACGAATAGAACGCGAAGTCGTCGTTGTTGACCTTCACGTAGCCGGTGAAGAGCTTCGTGCGCTTCGACAGGGCGTGCGTGTAGGCCACTTGCCAGGTCGAGGCGCCGGTATTGTCGCCCTTGACCAGTTGGCCGACCCTCGTGCCATTCACCGCGCTGCCCGTGCCATCGCCGGCCGAACCGTACATCAAATAGAGTTCGCCGTTGGCACCGATGTTGATCGTCGAATTCAACTGCCAGTACTTGCGCTTGAGGTCGGTCGTCCGGGTGGCGTCGTAATCCAGCCATTCGTACGTGCCGCCGATGTTGAACCCGCTGAATTGCCACATGCGCAGCGATGGACCATGCCGAGTCGTCCAGGTTCGCATTCACCGGGCCACGGAGGTTGTTGTGGAACTCGTAGCCGATCAAGCCGGTGAAGGGCCCGTTGATGTATCTGGCGATGTAGCTCTGGCTGTTGCTGTTGCTGGACGTGCCACCGCTGGTATTGTTGTTCGCGCCGGCGGCCTGGCCCGCTCCACCTGCGGTCGCACTCCTTTCGGCAGTCGCGAATTGCCCGGAAAACGAGAATCCCGACCAGGTCGGCGAATCGTAGCGAATCGAGTTCGCCAGCCGGGAGTCGAAACCGCCGCCGGTGGACTGGGTGCCCGTGACGGTGCCCGACGGATCCTGGGTGGCTTGCGCCCACAGGGAGCCGGTCGAGAGAATGCCGGTATTGAGCGTGCTGCTGCCCTGAATGATGGTGATGTCGTCGTAGGGCGCGCTGAAGAAGCCCATCTTGAACGTGCCCCAGCTGCCGCTCAAGCCGAGGAAAGTGTCGCGGCCGGCGAGGACGCCGCCGGTGGAGCTCATGTTGATCGAGCCGTTCTCGATCTGGAAAATCGCATTGAGGCCGCCACCGAGCGACTCGGTGCCACGAATGCCGAAGCGCGACGAGTTCGAGTCGACCCGGAAGACGGTCGGGTTCGTGTTGCCCGTTGCTGCGCTGAATTGCCCGCCGTTAACGAACGCCATATTCATGTTCGCGCGACCGTACAGCGTGACGTTTGCGGTCTGCGCCTGCGCCAGCGGGGCAGCCAGCAGGCCCGCAATGGCGACAGCGACTAGCTTCTTGTTCATGGAGTCTCTCCTCTAGCGGATAAAATGGGCAAGACCAAAGCTTCTTGGGCTTGCCATCGGAACCTTCTCTGCAATGTCGAGAAGTTGAAGTGATTGTGCCAAACCGGGTGCACGCGAGGCAAGGTAAAGTCCCGGCGGGGGAGGGGCTTTGGTCGGGCTGTTGCTAAAACGCGACAGGCACGGGCCTTCCCTCCGGCCGCGTCGCGCGAGCCGAGGGTCGCGCGGTACTCGAAAAAGTCTCGGAAAAAGTCGAGCGACTCGGTGCCACGAATGCCGAAGCGCGACGAGTTCGAGTCGACCCGGAAGACGGTCGGGTTCGTGTTGCCCGTTGCTGCGCTGAATTGCCCGCCGTTAACGAACGCCATATTCATGTTCGCGCGACCGTACAGCGTGACGTTCGCGGTCTGCGCCTGCGCCAGCGGGGCAGCCAGCAGGCCCGCAATGGCGACAGCGACTAGCTTCTTGTTCATGGAGTCTCTCCTCTAGCGGATAAAATGGGCAAGACCAAAGCTTCTTGGGCTTGCCATCGGAACCTTCTCTGCAATGTCGAGAAGTTGAAGTGATTGTGCCAAACCGGGTGCACGCGAGGCAAGGTAAAGTCCCGGCGGGGGAGGGGCTTTGGTCGGGCTGTTGCTAAAACGCGACAGGCACGGGCCTTCCCTCCGGCCGCGCCGCGCGAGCCGACGGGTCGCGCGGCACTCGAAAAAGTCTCGGTAAACGTATGATCAGCCTAAGAAAACCTTCCTTTCTCCGGTGCCGCGACGCCCGGCCGGGCTTCCATCATCGATTTTCGCGGGTTTTCGCGGGCGCAGGCGCGAAACCGGGGGCTCCGTTCCCGGGGGACGCCCGGGGAGACCGCCAGGACAGACGGCAGCGGCGGGTGATCGCCTTGCCGCATTCACCGTGGTTCGCGCCGCTGCTGGCGGCGGCGCTGTCCGCGGCGATGCTCGGCCTGCTGGCTCGAGGTCGCGGCCGTTTGCCGCAGGACCACCCGACCGGTCGATCGTTGCACGACCGGCCGGTTTCCCGCGTCGGCGGGCTCGCGATCTGGGCGGGGTTCATCCCGGTCGCGTTGCTGTACCCGGCACCGGTGCCGCAGGGGTCGATCTGGCTCGCTGCGTGGGCGCTGGTGGCCGCCATATCGGTGGTCGACGATTGGACCGGCGTTCACCCTCCGCTCCGCCTCGCCGTTCACACGCTGGCGGCGCTGGTCGTTGCCTGGGCACTGCTGCGCCAAGATGCCGCGGAGGGGCTTTCGCTGCCGCTCGTGCTGGCCATCGCCGGCACGGCGTTTGCCATCGTGTGGGGTGCCAATCTGTTCAACTTCATGGACGGCAGCGACGGGCTCGCGGCGTTGATGGCGATCTGCGGGTTCGGCGCTTTCGGCGTGGCCCTCACCCGCGCAGGACTTCGCGCCGACGCCTGCTTCGCGCTGGTCGCGGCCACGTCGGTGTTTCTCGCGGTCAATCTGCCGCCCGCACGGGTGTTCATGGGCGACGGGGGCTCGGTCGGCCTCGGGTTCCTCGCCGCGGTGTTCGGCCTTGCCGGCATTCACGCGGGGATCTGGCCCGCATGGTTCCCGCTCCTCGTGTTCCTGCCGTTCGTCGCGGATGCCACGCTGACCGTGCTGCTGCGGCTGGCGCGCGGCGAGCATCTGTTCGAAGCACACCGGACGCATTACTATCAACGGTTGCACCGGATGGGGCGCGGGCACCGCGGCACGTTGCTGTTCTACGGCGTGCTGATCGTAGGTACGTCGACTTCGGCATCGTTCACGCTGGCGGCCGCGCCGGGCGCGGGCTGGTGGGTGCTCGCCGCGTGGGCGGGCGCGGTCGGCGTTCTTTTTGCCGGCATTGACTATCATTGGCGCAGGCGCTCGCCGGAAGAACAATGAAGCAACCCTACAATTTCCGGGCCTGGCTCGCGTTTGTCCACGACCTCTGCGCGGCCGGGCTCGCCTGGGCGGCGACGTACTGGCTCCGTTTCGGCCTGGATTTCCAGGAGCCGTTCCTCGCCGACATGGTGCGCACGCTCGTCTGGGTCCTGCCGCTGCAGGCCGCGGTCTTCGTCGCGTTCGGCCTCTATCGCGGCCTGTGGCGATTCGCGAGCGTCCTCGACCTGCAGCGGATCGTGCTCGCCGCCGGGTTGGGCGCGCTGCTGATTCCGCTGCTGCTGATGATGCTGCGGCTGCAGGCGGTCGTGCCGCGCAGCGTGCTGATCTTCTACCCGATCGTCCTCATCTTCCTGATGGCCGGCAATCGCTTCGCCTACCGGATCTGGAAGGAGCATCGACTGTACAGCCCGCTCGCGGCATTGGGCGAGCCGGTGCTGGTGATCGGCGCGGGCGCGGCCGGCGCGCGGCTGACGCGCGAGTTCGCGCGGAGCCGGCAATGGCGCGTCGTCGGACTGATCGACGACGACCCGGCGAAACGGGGGCGCCGGCTGGACGACGTGAGCGTGCTGGGGCCGATCGCGAGCCTCCCGGCCTGGGCCACGAAGTTCGGCGTGCGGCAGGTGATCGTGGCGCTCCCCTCGGCCGCGCACGGCGTGCGCCGGCGGGTCGCGGAGATCTGCGCCGCCGCCGGCATCGAAGTGCTGACGGTCCCGTCGTACGAGGACCTGATCAGCGGCCGCTCGGCATTGACCACGATCCGCACGATCGAGCTCGACGACCTGCTGGGCCGCGATCCGGTGGTGCTCGACAACGCGGGGCTCGGCGAGTGGCTCGGCAACCGCGTGGTCATGGTCACCGGCGCGGGGGGCTCTATCGGCGCCGAGCTGTGCCGGCACATCGCCCGTTTCCATCCGGCGAAGCTGGTGCTCTTCGACCTGTCGGAGGCTGCGGTCTATGGGATCCAGACCGCGCTTGCCGACGGGTTTCCGCAGCTGCCGCTGGCGACGGTCGTGGGGGACGTCAAGCACGCCGCGCTGGTCGACCAGGTGCTCGCCCGCGAGCGGCCGAGTGTCATCTTCCATGCCGGCGCGTACAAGCACGTGCCGCTGATGGAGGAGACCAATGCCTGGCAGGCCGTGCTCAACAACGCTTACGGCACGTGGGTGGTGGGGATGGCGGCGGTTGCCGCGAAGGTCGAGAAATTCGTCCTGGTGTCCTCGGACAAGGCGGTCAATCCGACGAACGTGATGGGCGCGACGAAGCGCCTCGCGGAGATCGTCTGCCGGAGCCTGCAGGGCCGCGGCACGCAGTTCGTGATCGTGCGCTTCGGCAATGTGTTCGGCAGTGCCGGCAGCGTCATTCCGCGCTTCCGCGAGCAGATCGGCCGCGGCGGGCCCGTGACCGTGACGCATCCCGACATCACGCGCTATTTCATGTCGCTGTCCGAGGCGACCCAGCTCCTGCTGCAGGCGGCCCTGCAGGGAAAGGGCGGGGAGATCCTCGTGCTGGACATGGGCGAGCCGGTGCGCATCATCGATCTCGCCCACGACATGATCCGGCTTTCCGGCGCGGACCCGAGCCGCGTCCCGATCGTGTTCACGGGGCTGCGGCCGGGTGAGAAGCTGTTCGAGGAGCTGCTTGCCGCCGAGGAGTCCACACTGCCCACGCCGCACCCGAAGCTGCGGATCGCGCTGTCGCGCGCGGCGAATTTCGACGTCGTCGGGCAGATGGTCGCGTGGTGCGAGCGCGACCGCCCGGCCGACGATGCCGAGGTCCGCGCGCGGCTGAAGGCGTGGATACCCGAGTACATGCCGCCGGCCGGGGCGCCGGTGCAGCCGATACCGGCAGCGCCGGCGGACGCCACGGCACCCCTGCCCCTGCGTGCGCCGCGCCGCCGGTGAATGGCGGAAAAAGCGGGCAGACGCTCGACTATTCCTGCGTGCCCGGCGCCTGGCGATCCGGTTGGCATAACGGAAGTCGGGCCTGACCCTACTTCTTCCCGCCGTAGAGATACGGGTTGAGCGCCGCGTCGTTGTACATCTTGAACTGGCGGTAGACGCGCCAGTACGCGCGCCCGTCGGCCGCGCGGTCCAGCAGCGTGTCGAGGCAGCGCCCGAGATCCGAGCGTTGGAGCACGAGGCGGGCGAGCTTGCCGCCGCATGCCGCGCGATGCTCGGCGGACGCGTCGGCGCGCGTCGCCTGGGCCTGCATCTGGAAGATCTTCAGCGCCAGTATCGACAGCCGGTCCACCATCGAGCCGGCCGTTTCCGAGTTGTGCCAGGCGTCGACGTCGGGCACAACCGCGGCGATCCGTTCGAGCAGCGCTTCGTCGAGCCGCTCGATCGCATCGTTGCGGCGCTGGTTGTAGCCGTCGATCGCGCGCTTGTTCGCGGCGATCGCGGCGTCCGGGACGTCGCGTCGCCGGGCCAGGTCCTCCTGGTCCCACAGCAGGCGATTGCAGCGGTGGTTGACCTCGATCCAGGACCAGGCGCCGGCGGGGGCTGCGGTCGGCGTGTCGCCGCCGTGCGCGTCGCGCCCGAGATCCGCATCGTGAAAGGCGCAGATCGCCGTGCTCCGGACATCGCCGAAAATGGCGGCGGTCATCGTGCCATCCCGGCGGGATCGAAGATGGCGCCGCGCGCGCGCCGCGGCGGCCGGGCGGCCGCGATCCGGAGGGCGGTCGCCCCGGAACGTCGGGGAATGTTGCGGGATCGCGCAAACGGCTCGGCATGAGCGCCAACGATAGCAAAGATCGCGGCGCGAAGGCGCGCAATCGTGGCGGCCCGGCGTCCTGCAGTCAGGGCTTACTCGCCGGCCGGGCCCCGGCCGGCGCGCAATGCGCCATGCCGGATAGCGCCTTCCCGCGCTTCCGGTACAATCGTTCGCGAGTTCCCCGAACCAAAGCGCCGCGACCCCTCCCGCCATGCCGATCGACGCAGTCAATGCCGCCGTGAAGGCCCAGATCCTCGCCGAGGCGCTGCCGTACATCCAGCGCTTCCACGACAAGACGATCATCATCAAGTACGGCGGCAACGCCATGATCGAGCCCGCGCTGAAGGCCGGCTTCGCCCGCGACGTCGTGATGCTGAAGCTCGTCGGGATGAACCCCGTCATCGTCCACGGCGGCGGCCCGCAGATCGGCGATCTGCTCAAGAAGATGGGCATCGAGAGCGAGTTCCGCCAGGGCATGCGAGTGACCGACGAGCGCGTGATGAACGTCGTCGAAATGGTGCTGGGCGAGCTGAACCAGGAAATCGTCGGGCTCATCAACCAGCATGGCGGCAAGGCCGTCGGCCTCACCGGGCAGGACGGCGCGTTCATCCACGCGCGCAAGATGCTGCTGAAGAGCGACGCCAACCGCGGCGAGATGGTGGACATCGGCCTCGTCGGCGAGATCGAGCGCATCGACCCGGAGCTGATCCAGCTCCTCGATTCGCGCGACTTCATCCCGGTGATCGCGCCGATCGGCGTGGGCACCGACGGCGTCGCGTACAACATCAACGCGGACCTCGTGGCCGGCAAGCTCGCCGAGACGCTGCAGGCGGAGAAGCTGGTGCTGATGACCAACACGGTGGGCGTGCTGGACAAGAACGGCAAGCTCCTCACGGGCCTCTCGGCGACGGAGATCGACGCGCTGTTCGCGGACGGCACGATCCACGGCGGCATGCTGCCGAAGATCGGGTCGGCGCTCGACGCGGTGAAGAACGGCGTCGCGAGCTCGCACATCATCGACGGGCGCGTCGAGCATGCGCTGCTGCTCGAGGTGCTGACCAACGAAGGTGTCGGCACGATGATCCGCGCCGACGACACCGCGCCCGTCCACGCGCGTGCGCCGCGCTAGACGACGGTCGCCCCGCAGCCATGGCCAGCAAACCCGGCGAACGCCGACTCCAGATCCTGCAGACGCTCGCGGCGATGCTGGAGAATCCGCGCGCCGAGAAGGTGACGACCGCGGCGCTCGCGGCCAGGCTCGACGTTTCGGAGGCCGCGCTCTACCGGCACTTCGCGAGCAAGGCGCAGATGTTCGAGGGGTTGATCGAGTTCATCGAGACGACGCTGTTCACGCTCGTCAACAAGATCGCGGCCGAGACCCCCGGCGGCGCGGCGCAGGCGCAGCAGATCGTCGTCCGTGCTGCTCGGGTTCGCCGAGAAGAATCCGGGCATGACGCGCGTGCTCATCGGCGACGCGCTCGTCAACGAGGACGAGCGGCTGCAGGCGCGGATGAACCAGCTCTACGACCGGATCGAGGCGGCGCTGCGACAGGCGCTGCGGATCGCGCAGGCGGCGGGCGACTGGCCGGGCGATCCCAATGCCGACGCGAACGTGCTGGTCGCCTTCGTGCTGGGCCGCTGGCAGCTCTTCGCCAAGAGCGGATTCAAGCGCGGGCCGCAGGACGGCTGGGAAGAGCAGCGCAAGTTCCTGTTCGGCTGAGACGCGGGCGCGCGCCGAGGCGGACGGTCGCGGCCGGCGCCGACGGCGAGCGATCGCGGTGCAGCCGCTGCGCGTCGTCACGATCCGGCGCAGACCGGACATTGCGGATCGCGCGGGATCCGGATGTCGCGCCAGCGCATCGCGTAGGCGTCGAGAAGCAGGAGGCGCCCCGTCATCGGCTCGCCGACGCCACCGATGAGCTTCATCGCTTCGGCGGCCTGCGTCGCGCCGACGATGCCGACGACCGGCGCGAAGACGCCCATGATCGCGCAGCGCATTTCCTCGAGCTCTTCGCCCTCGCCGAACAGGCAGTGGTAGCAGGGCGAGGCGGCATCCCGCGCGTCGAAGACCGCGACCTGGCCGTCGAAGCGGATCGCGGCGCCGGAGACGAGCGGCGTCTTCGCGGCGACGCAGGCGCGGTTCACGGCGTGCCGGGTCGCGAAATTGTCGCTGCAGTCGAGCACGACATCGGCGCGCGCCACGAGGGGCGCCAGTTCGGCCGGCCCGATCCTGGCCTGCACCGCCTCGACGCGCACTTCCGGGTTGACGGCAGCGAGCCGCGCCTTGGCGGCGGCGACTTTCGGCGCTCCGACATCCGGCGTTGCGTAGAGGATCTGCCGCTGGAGGTTCGTGAGGTCCACCGTGTCGGCGTCGCATAGCGTGAGCGTGCCCACGCCGGCCGCGACGAGAAACTGCGCGGCCGGCGCGCCCAGCCCGCCGGCGCCGATCACGAGCGCGTGCGCGGCGATGAGCTTCGCCTGCGCCTCGAGGCCGAACTCGGGGAGCAGGATGTGGCGGCTGTAGCGGAGGAGTTGCGCGTCGTCCATCGGTCTGGCGTTTCCGTCGGTACCGGATCCGGCCGCCTGCGGCATCGGCGCCATGATAAGCCCGTGCACGTCGGCCACCGGCACCGTCCTGGCCCGAAACGAAAACGCCCGGCGTCGCCGGGCGTTTCGGAGATTCCCTGCCGGAGCTGCTACTGGGGTTTCGCCTGCGCCGATACCGCCTTGGCGGATGCGATCACCGGCAGGCCCTTCAGCTGATTCATCGCCTGCGACAGCTGGAAGTCTTCCGCCGAGCCGAACACGATGCGCGGCGCCGCGGGCTGCGCTTCCGTGCCCGCCGCATTCGCCGGCGGCTTCGCCGCATCGGCGTTGGCCCGCTTGAGCGTCTCGACGGCCTTGGCGGCGGAGGATTCCTTCTTGCCCGTGTCGAGGTGGTTCTCGAGATTGGCTTCGCGGATCCGGGAAGGCGACTCGCGGCCGTCGTCGACGTAGATGTCGGGCTCGATGCCCTTCGCCTGGATCGACCGTCCGGACGGCGTGTAATACCGCGCCGTGGTGAGCTTCAGCCCGGCGTTGTTGCCCAGCGGCAGTATCGTCTGCACCGAGCCCTTGCCGAAGGTCTGCCCGCCGAGGACGACGGCGCGCTTGTGGTCCTGCAGCGCGCCCGCGACGATCTCGGAGGCCGACGCGGTTCCGCCGTCGACCAGCACGACCATCGGCACCTTCTTGACGCCGGCGGGCAGGTCCCGCAGGTAGTCCTCGCCGCGCCGCGTGTAGTGCTCCTTGGAGGCGGTGAGCCGCATCTTCGCTTCGGCGGTGCGGCCGTCGGTGTAGACGACCAGAGCGTCCTTCGGCAGGAAGGCGGCCGAGACGGCGACCGCCTGGTTGAGCAGGCCGCCGGGGTCGCTGCGCACGTCGAGCACGAGGCCCTTCAGGTCACCCTGCTTGTACATGTCCTTCAGCGCCTTGGCGACGTCCTCGCCGGTGCGGTCCTGGAACTGGCGCACGCGCAGGTAGCCGTAGCCCGGCTCCAGCACCTTCGCGTTGACGCTCTTGACGTTGATTTCCTCGCGCGTGAGCGTGGAAGGTCAGCAGCCCCTCCGCATCCTTGCGCACGACCGTCAGCACGACCGAGGTGCCCGGCTTGCCGCGCATCAGCTCGACCGCCTTGGACAGCGGCATCCCGCGCGTCGCGGTGTCGTCGATCTTGACGATGAGATCGCCCGACTTGATGCCGGCCCGGAACGCGGGAGTGTCGTCGATCGGGGATATGACCTTGACGGCGCCATCCTCGACGCCCACCTCGATGCCGAGGCCGCCGAACTTGCCCTGGGTCGAGATCTGCAGATCCTTGTACCCCTCGGCGTCGAGGTAGTCGGAATGCGGGTCAAGCCCGTGCACCATCCCGTTGATCGCTTCCTTGATCAGCTTCTGGTCCGAGACGGGCTCGACGTAGTCGCTCTTGATCCGGCCGAACACGGCGGAGAGCAGCTGCAGATCCTCGTACGGGATCGGCAACTTCGCTTCGCGCTGGGCGATCACCGAGAAATTGAGCGAAAGCAGAACGCCGAGCACCGTGCCCAATCCGATCAGCCCCGCCTTTTTCCAGTTGTTCATCGATGTTTTCCTTTTGCCGGACGACGCGAAGTATACGCCGGGAGCCGGAACGGGCACCCGAGGTGGGATGAGAGCCCGTTGGGCCCCGATGCCGGACGCAAGTTCCATGCCCCGCGGCGATTTTCGCCGGGAGGTCCGTCGACGCGATGCCTCGTCAGCTGAGTAGTGAGTGGTTACTGACCTGGACGACGAACCCGGGACGGGCGGTTGCCGCCACGATTGTCACGCCAACGCGACGAGCGACCGACCCGTCATCTCGGGCGGCTTCGGCAATCCCATCAGCGCGAGCAGCGTCGGCGCGATGTCCTGCAGCGAGCCGCCGCTCGCCATGACGGCTGGACGTCCGACGTACACGCAGGGCACGAGGCAGAGCGTGTGCGCGGTGTGCGGCTGGCCCGTGACCTCGTCGTGCATCTTCTCGGCGTTGCCGTGATCGGCGGTGACGAGCACCTCGCCGCCGGCGGCGCGCGCGGCCGCCACGACGCGGCCCAGGCAGGTGTCCAGCGTCTCGACCGCCTTGACGGCCGCCTCGAGATCGCCGGTGTGGCCGACCATGTCGCCGTTGGCGTAGTTGCAGACGATCGCGTCGTACTTCCCGGAGCCGATCGCGGCCACCAGCCTGTCCGTGACCTCGCCGGCGCTCATCTCCGGCTTGAGATCGTAGGTGGCGACCTTCGGCGACGGGACGAGCATCCGGTCCTCGCCCGGGAAAGGCGTCTCGACGCCGCCGCTGAAAAAGTAGGTGACGTGGGCGTACTTCTCGGTCTCGGCGATCCGCAGCTGGGTGAGGCCAAGCGAAGCGACATAGGCGCCGAAGCCGTTGGCGACGGATTGCGGGAGGAACGCGACGGGAAGGTCCCGGAACTCGTCGCCGTAGCTCGTGAGGCAGACGAACGCGGCGAGTTTCGGCACGCGGCGCCGGGGAAACTCGGCGAACGACGCGTCGGTCAGCGCGCGCGTGAGCTGCCGCGCGCGGTCCGCGCGAAAGTTCATGAACACGACGGCGTCGCCGTCGGCCATCGTCGCATGGGCGGCGCCGGGCGCGGCGATCGCCGTCGCGTGCACGAATTCGTCGTCTTCGCCGCGCGCGTAGGCGGCGGCAAGACCCGCCGCCGCGGATTCCGCCGCATGCGGCGCGCGGCCGTCGACGAGCGAGATCGTAGGCTTCGGCGAGCCGCTCCCAGCGCCGGTCGCGGTCCATCGCGTAGTAACGGCCGACGATCGACGCGATGCGCGCGCCGGGGTGCCGCGCGCAGACGTCCCGCAGGAAGTCGAGCGACGGGCCGGCGCTTCGCGGCGGCGTGTCCCGGCCGTCCAGGAACGCGTGCACGCAGATGCGCGGCGCGCCACCCGCCGCCGCCAGCTCGATCATGGCCGCGATCTGCCGCTCGTGGCTATGGACGCCGCCCGGCGAAACGAGGCCGAGCACGTGCAGGGTCGTGCCGTTGGCGCGGGTCGCCGCGACGGCGCCCAGCAGCGCCTTGTTGCGCGCGAACTCGCCGGTCTCGATCGCGCGATCGATGCGCGTGAAATCCTGGTAGACGACGCGACCGGCGCCGATGTTGAGGTGGCCGACTTCGGAATTGCCCATCTGTCCCTGCGGCAGGCCTACGGCGAGCTCGGATGCGTCGATCGACGTGTGCGGGCACGACGCGATCAACCGGTCCCAGTTCGGCTTGACCGCCTGCGCGATCGCATTGTCGGGCGTCGGTTCGCGGCAGCCGAAACCGTCGAGAATGACGAGGACCACGGGGCGCACGGCGGGGTGTAGGGATGGGGGCATCGGATTCGGGCGGGAGCAGGCCGCGGCACATGCGGCGGGACGGGTAAGCTATCATTTTACCTTCGTCGCCTCGCGGACCTCCCATTCCCATGTCCTTTCTGCAGAACAACTGGATGCTCGTACTCGTGCTCGTGATGTCCGGAGCCATGCTCGTCTGGCCGCTCGTGCAGCGCCGGATGTCGCCCGCGAAGGACGTCGGCAATCTCGAGGCGACGCGCCTCATCAATTCGGCGAATGCCGTGCTGGTCGACGTGCGGGAGACCAAGGAATTCGAAGGCGGACGCCTGCCGAAAGCCGTCCACATCCCGTTGTCGCAGCTCGACGAGCCGCGGCGAGCGAGCTTGCGCGGTACGCCGGACGGCCCGTCGTCGCCTACTGCATGTCCGGCAATCGCAGCCGGATGGCCGCGCGTGCGCTCGCGCGCCTCGGATTCAAGGATGTCTACCATCTGCAGGGCGGCTATCGGGCCTGGAAGGACGCCGGGCTGCCGGTCGAGAAATGACCGCCCCGACGATAACGATGTACTCGACGGCGGTCTGTCCGTTCTGCATCCAGGCCGAGCGCTTTCTCCGGTCGAAGGGCGTCGAGGAAATCGAGTTCATCCGCGTGGATCTCGATCCGGCGCTGCGGCGGACGATGATGGAGCGCACCGGCCGGCGCACCGTGCCCCAGATCTACGTCGGCAGCTTTCACGTCGGCGGCTACGAGGACCTGGTCGAATTGGACCGGGCCGGCCGGCTCAAGCCTTTGCTCGCCGGTACGCCGGAATAGCCGGACTCGCGCTTTGCCCGGTCCGGCAGCCGTTGCCGGTAGGGTAAAATCATCCGTTTGACCCTTCCAAGGAACCCATCATGGCCGACCCCCAGCAACCCGGCGAAGGCGCCCAGGGCGCAGTGTTCTCCATCGACAAGATCTATCTCAAGGACCTTTCGCTCGAGAACCCCGGCTCGCCGCAATCGTTCCTGACCCAGGAGCAGCCCCAGGTCGAAGTGGGACTGCGCACGCGCGGCGAGCAGGTCCAGCCGGACGTCTACGAGTGCGTGCTGACCGTGACGCTGACGGCGAAGGTCGGCGACAAGACGCTGTTCCTGGCCGAAGCCGCGCAGGCCGGGCTCTTCACGATCCGCGGCGTGCCGCGCCGAGCACCTGCAGCCCGTGATCGCGATCAACTGCCCGACGGTCCTCTTCCCCTACATCCGCGAAACGCTGGCCGACGCCGTGACGCGCGCGGGCTTTCCGCCGATCCATCTGGCGCCGATCAACTTCGAGGCGCTCTACCAGCAGCAGCTGGCCCAGGCGCAGCAGCCGGCGACCGCCGTGAACTGAGTTGAACAGCCGCGGCCACGCTGCTGCGGCACGCTGCCTCCCGCTGCGCGGGAACGGCCTTCGGCTGTCCTGCGGACCTCGCGTTCGTTGCCGCTCGCGTGGGCAGCGCCGCCGCCATGGCCCTGGCGGTGGCCGTGGCGCTTCCCGCATCGGCTGCGGATTACCGTTCCACGGGCGAGGCGGCAACGCTCCTCTACGACGCGCCGTCGACCAAGGCCAGGCCGCTCTTCGTGCTTGGCCGCGACGTGCCGCTCGAGGTGATCGTGCCGGTCGAAGGCTGGATCAAGGTGCGCGATGCCGGGGGCACGATCGGCTGGGTGGAGAAACGCGCGCTGGCCGAGAAGCGCACGCTCGTCGTTCGGGTCCCGCTGGCGGAAGTGCGGGCCAATCCGGACGACGCCGCGCCGCTCGTCTTTCGCGCCGAGCAGAACGTCCTGCTGGAACTGGCCGAGCAAGCCGCCGGCGCGAGCACGACGGCGACGCCGGGTTGGGTCAGTGTCAGGCATCGCGACGGCCAGACGGGGTACGTTCGGATCGCGCAGGTGTTCGGGCTTTGAGTGGGCGGTCAGGCGCGACTCTGCTTGCCGCTGCCGTGGGCAGACGCCAGCCTGAATTCGTGGCCGATCCTGCTTTCCCCTTGATGGTCGGACGGGCTGCCCAAGACCGTGGCTGACCCCGCTATTTCGTCGATCGCGGTCATCGGCGCCGGCGCCTGGGGCACCGCGCTTGCCGCGCATCTCGCGCGCCGGGCCGACCTTGCCGTCACGCTCTGGGCACGTGACCGCGAACAGGCGCGCGCGATCGCCGCCCGGCGTGTCAACGAAAAATATCTGCCGGGCTGCACGTTGCCGGACTCGCTCGTCGTCGGGGCCGAAATCGCGGCCGTTGCGGACGCGGACCTGCTCGTCGTCGCGACGCCGGTCGCGGCGCTCCCCGCCGTGGCCGGCGAGCTGGCGGCCGCCGGTGCCGCCGCGCCCCTCGTATGGCTGTCGAAGGGCTTCCTCGCGGTTCCCGTGACCGCGGCGCATCCGGCAGGCGTGGCGCTGCCGCATCAGATCCTGGCGCGGCTGTGGCACGCGCCCGTGGGCGTGGTCTCGGGACCGAGCTTTGCCGAGGAAGTCGCACGCGGACTGCCGACGGCCGTCGCGGTCGCCGCGACGGATGCCGCGGTCGCGGCACACGTCGCCTCGCTCTGCGCGCAGAAACGCTGCGCGCCTACGAAAGCGACGACATCGCCGGTGTCGAAGTCGGCGGCGCCGTGAAGAACGTGCTGGCGATTGCCGCTGGCGCCAGCGACGGTCTGGGCTTCGGCCACAACGCGCGCGCCGCGCTGATCACGCGCGGTCTCGCCGAGACCGGACGCCTGTCCGCGGCGCTCGGCGGCCGGCGCGAGACGTTGATGGGCCTCGCCGGCCTGGGCGATCTCGTGCTCACCTGCACCGGCGACCTGTCGCGCAATCGCCGCGTGGGCCTGGCGCTCGCCGCGGGGAAATCGTTGCCCGAGATCCTCGGGCACCTGGGGCACGTTGCCGAGGGCGTGCCCGCCGCGGCCGCGGTGCGCGCGCTCGCGCGTCATCACGGCGTCGACATGCCGATCTGCGATGCCGTCCATGGCGTGCTCTACGAGGGCCTCGCCCCACGGGATGCCGTCCTGCAGCTGCTCAAGCGCGAGCCGCGCTCGGAAAGCATTAGGCGTCGCCGCGAAGCGGCTAGCTGGAGTACCTTCGTGCTCGCATCCGGTATTCGCCCTGGCGGCTCGGGCGCACTGCCGGTCGCTCCGGTATCGCCCCGGCGCGCTCATGCCGGACGTACGTCGCGGCCGTCAGCGGGCTCCGCTGAAACCGGTCTGCCGCCAGGCCTCGTAGACGGCGACCGCCACCGCATTCGACAGATTGAGGCTGCGCACGCCCGGCCGCATCGGGATCCTGAGCCTTGCGTCGGGCGCGAACCGCGAGCGGATGTCGTCCGGCAGGCCGGACGACTCGCGCCCGAACACGAGCACGTCGCCGGCGGCAAAGCGCGCGTCGTACAGCGAAGTCGGACCGTCGGTCGTGAACGCGTACCAGCGGCGCGCGCCTTCGCGGTCGAGCGCGTTGCGGCAGGCGTCGAAATCGCGGTGCACGCGGACGCTCGCGTATTCGTGATAGTCGAGCCCGGCGCGCTTCAGTTCGCGATCGTCCATCCGGAAGCCGAGCGGCTCGACGAGGTGCAGGGTCGTCGCGGTGTTGGCGGTGAGGCGGATCACGTTGCCGGTGTTGGGCGGGATCTCGGGGTGCACGAGGACGACGGCGAAACCGGGTGCGGAGCGCGTGGCGGTCATGGCGGTCCCGTGTCGTCCGTCAGGGCGGCAGCGTGCGCGCGACGACCCAGCATTCGACCTGTTCGGCGCCGGCGGACAGCAACGTGCGCGAAGCCTCGGCCAGCGTGGCGCCGGTCGTCATGACGTCGTCGACGAGGGCGACGCGCGCGCCGCGCACCGCGGCGCGTACGGCGAAGGCGCCGCGCACATTCCGGTGGCGTTCCGCCCACGGCAGGGCTGTCTGCGGCGGCCCGGCGGTGATCCTCGCCAACGGCGCCGCGAGCGGCAACCCGGTGCCGCGGGCGACGCGCGCCGCGATCTCGCGCGCCTGGTTGAAGCCCCGGTCGCGCTGGCGCGCCGCCGCGAGCGGAAGGGCCACGATGCGATCCGGCCGGTCGCGACCCGTCCGGCTCGCGAACGTGGCGTGCACGGCGGCGGCGAGCGCGGCGCCGGCCCACTGCGCGAGCGCGATGCGGCCGCCGTACTTGATGCGCTGGAGCAGTCGATCGACCGGAAACGCATAGGCGAACGCGGCAACGGTGCCGGCGTACGGCGGCGGGAGCGCAAGGCACGCGCCGCATGCGCCGTCCGTTGCCGAAGGGAGCGCGCAGACCGGACACGCCGCGCCAACCCGGGGCAGCGCCTCCGCGCAGGCGTCACACAACAGGCGCGCCGGCGGTGCGTCCGACGCAGAGCTCGCAGCGCTGCGGGAGCAGCAGACGCAGGACGGCCGCAGCGCGCGCGCCGCCGGCGGCGGCGCAGTCAAATGATTCTGCGTTCGCATTTGACAAGAACCGGACCTCCCTCGACACTCGATGCCGATTGTAAGCGCCGCGGACGTGTGCTTGGCGCGCTGCACGCGCATCGGCCGCGCCCCTCCCGATTTCGCCGTGAAGGTAACCCGAAGGTCGCCGCAATGACATCCGCCGAACGCATGATCGACACCCGCCCGGCCCGGCGCCGCAAGCCGAAGCGGGCTTCGTCGCGCTGGACCGTGGAGCGCATCGTCGAATTGTTCGCGCTCCCGTTTCCCGAGCTCCTGTTTCGCGCGCAGGAAGTGCACCGTGCGCATCATGCGGCGAATACGGTGCAGCTCTCGACGCTGATTTCGATCAAGACCGGCGGCTGCCCCGAGGACTGCGGCTACTGTCCGCAGGCCAAGCGCTACGACACCGGCGTCGCGGAGCAGGCCCTGGTCGACCTCGACGCTGTCCTTGCCGCTGCCCGCGCGGCGCGTGCCCAGGGCGCCACGCGCTTCTGCATGGGCGCGGCATGGCGCGGGCCGAAGGCGCGCGATCTTGCGCCGGTGCTGGCGATGGTGCGCGAAGTGAAAGGCCTCGGGCTCGAGACGTGCTGCACGCTCGGGATGCTGAAGGACGGCCAGGCCGACGAGCTCAAGTCCGCCGGGCTCGACTATTACAACCACAATCTCGACACCTCGGCCGAGTTCTACGGCGAAGTGATCACGACGCGCGACTACCAGGACCGGCTCGACACGCTCGATCGTGTCCGCGAGGCGGGCATCGGCGTCTGCTGCGGCGGCATCGTCGGGATGGGCGAGTCCGCGGCGCAGCGTGCGGGACTGATCGCGCAGCTCGCGAACATGGACCCGTATCCGGAGTCGGTGCCGATCAACCAGCTGGTGCAGGTCGAAGGCACGCCGCTCCATGACCGGCTCGGCGGGGCCGCCGCGCTCGACCCTTTCGATTTCGTGCGCACGATCGCCGTCGCGCGGATCACGATGCCGAAGGCCATGGTGCGGCTGTCGGCGGGCCGGCGCGAGCTGGGGGACGCCATCCAGGCGCTGTGCTTCCTCGCCGGCGCGAATTCGATCTTCTACGGCGACAAGCTGCTGACGACCGGCAACCCCGACGTCGCGGCCGACCGCGCGCTGCTGGCGAAGCTGGGGCTCACACCCGCCACGTGACGTCAGCATTGATCGCCGACCTCGAGCGCGGCCTCGCGGCGCGGGAGGCTGCGGGACTGCAGCGGATCCGGCGCACGCTCGCCTCGCCTCAGGGCGCGCGCGTCGTCGTCGACGGCCGCGAGGTCGTTTCCTTCGCGAGCAACGATTACCTCGGCCTCGCCAATCACCCGGAGGTCGTCGCGGCCGCGCGCGAAGGCGCGGCGCGCTGGGGTGTCGGCGCGGGCGCGTCGCACCTCGATCTGCGGCCACTTCGCGCCGCACGCGGCGCTCGAAGCCGAGCTCGCCGCGTTCGCGCGGCCATGCGCGGGGGCGCGGGCGCTGACCTTCTCGTCCGGGTATCTCGCCAATCTCGCGATCCTCACCGCCCTGGCCGGGCGCGGCGACGCGATCTTCGCGGACCGGCTGAACCACGCGTGCCTCAACGACGGCGCGCTCCTGTCCCGCGCGGAGTTCGTCCGTTATCCGCATGCCGATGCGGCGGTGCTGCGGCGTTGCCTCGCGGCGTCGAGGGCGAAGCGCAAGCTGATCGCCACCGACGCCGTGTTCAGCATGGACGGCGACCTGGCGCCGCTGCCGGCGCTGTGCGCGCTCGCGGAGGAGTTCGACGCGTGGCTCGTCGTCGACGACGCGCACGGCTTCGGCGTGCTGGGCGCGGGCGAGAACGGGGGGCGCGGCACGCTCGCGCACTTCGGGCTCGCCTCCGACCGGATCATCTACATGGGCACGCTCGGCAAGGCGGCCGGGGTCGCGGGCGCGTTCGTCGCGGCGCACCCCGCGGTGATCGAGACGTTGATCCAGACCGCGCGGTCGTATGTCTTCACGACCGCGGGACCACCGCTCGTCGCCGAAGCGTTGCGCGTGAGCCTCCGGATCCTGCGCGACGACGCCGCGCGCCGGGCGCATCTCTTCGAGCTGATCGACCGCTTCCGCTCGCGCCTCGCCGCCGGGCCGTGGGCGCTGCCGGGGTCGCCAACGCCGATCCAGCCGCTCGTGGTCGGCGCCAGCGCGGCGGCGGTCGAGTTCGCCGACGCGCTTTGGCGCCGCGGCTTCTGGGTGCCGGCGATCCGGCCGCCGACCGTGCCGAAGGGAACGGCGCGGCTTCGGGTCACGCTCTCCGCGGCGCACACGAGGGAAGACGTCGACGCGCTCGCCGACGCGCTGGCCGAACTCGCCCCCGCGTTTGGTTCAATTCGCGCGCGATGAACGGATCCCTGCACGTGGACACGACGGGACATGGTCCGCCGCTCGTGCTGCTCCACGGGTGGGCGATGCACTCGGACATGTGGGGACCGCTGCTGCCGCGGCTCGCGCAGCGGTTTCGCGTGCACGCCGTCGATCTGCCGGGGCACGGCCACAGCGCGCCGCTGCACGCGTTCACGCTGGATGGCGTCGTCGCGGCACTCGCTTCGGTCTTCGCTGCCGAGCCGCGCGCGCTCACCGTGCTCGGCTGGTCGCTGGGCGGCCTCGTCGCCATGCGCTGGGCGCGACTGGAGCCGGCGCGGGTCGGCCGCCTCGTGCTCGTCGCGACGTCGCCCCGCTTCGTCGCCGGCGACGATTGGCCGCACGCGATGTCTGACGAGGCACTGGCGCGGTTCGGCGACGAACTGCATGTCGCCTGGAAGCTCACGATCCAGCGTTTCCTCGCGCTGCAGTTGCACGGGAGCGAGCACGGGCGCGCGACGCTGGCGGCGCTGAAGCACCGGGTCTTCACCCGTGGCGAGCCTTCGCCGAAGGCGCTCTTCGGTGCGCTCGCGCTGATCCGGGATGCGGACTTGCGCGGCGAAGTCGCCGCCATCACGCAACCGGCGCTGGTCGTTTCCGGCGCTCGGGATACGCTTGCGCTGCCCGGGGCTGGCCGGTGGCTTGCCGACCACCTGCCGAATGCGCGCTACGCGCTGATCCCCGGCGCCGCGCATGCGCCGTTTCTTTCCCACGCCGACGCGTTCGGCGCGGCGCTCGGCCCGTTTCTCGATGACAGCTGACGTCCCTCCAGACAAGGATCCCGGCGCCATGGACGCCCGTGCGGTGCGCCGTCATTTCGCGCGGGCCGCCGCGACCTACGACGGGGCGGCGGTTCTGCAGCGGGAAGTCGGGCGCCGGATGGCCGAGCGACTCGACGTGGTGAAGCTCGCGCCTGCCGCC
This sequence comes from uncultured beta proteobacterium, assembly GCA_963751405.1. GTDB lineage: Bacteria > Pseudomonadota > Gammaproteobacteria > Burkholderiales > Casimicrobiaceae > CAIWHR01. The sequence continues at coordinate 170,891 of CAVVUJ010000016.1, forward strand.
ATCCTCGACGCCGGCTGCGGCACCGGCGACGCGCTGGCCGGGCTCGCGCTGCGCTATCCCGCCGCGCGCCGGGTGGCGCTGGACGTCGCGCTGCCGATGCTCGGCATGGCGCAAGCCAAAGCCGGGCAACGGCGGTCCGCGCTCGCTCGTGTCTTTTCGGCGTTCACGGGCGGCCCCGGCGGCGCCGAAGCGGATTTCGTCTGCGGCGACGTCGCCGCGCTGCCGTTTGCCGGAGGATCGTTCGATCTCGCATGGAGCAACCTGATGCTGCAGTGGGCCGGCGACCTGCCGGCGGCGCTCGGGGAGCTCGGCCGCGTATTGCGCCCCGACGGACTCGTCACGTTCTCCACGTTCGGCCCGGACACGCTGCGGGAACTGCGTGCGGCCTTCGCCGGCATCGACCGCCACGTGCACGTCAGCCGGTTCACCGACATGCACGACATCGGCGACATGCTGGTCGGCGCGGGTTTCGGCGACCCGGTGATGCACATGGAGCTCTTCACGCTGACCTACGCCGATGCGCCGGCGATGCTGCGCGACCTGAAGGCGATCGGGGCGACCAACGCGACGCGCGCGCGGTCGCGCGCGCTGATGGGCCGGGCCCGCTGGGCGCGTGCGCTGGCCGCGCTCGACGCGGCGCGGCGGGACGGACGGATTCCGGCGACGTACGAAGTGATCTACGGCCACGCGTGGAAAGTGGCTCCGCAGCGGACCCCGGAGGGGGATGCCATCGTGTCGTTCCGGCGGCGCGCGCGCGGATGAACGCACCGGTCCGCGCCGGCAGCGGGCGGCTGGCGCCGGCCGCCATGACCCGCGGCCTCTTCATCACCGGCACGGACACCGGCGTCGGCAAGACGGTGGTCGGCGTGGCGCTGCTCCGCGCCCTCGTTGCCGACGGCTGGTCGGCGATCGGCATGAAGCCCGTTGCCGCGGGCCGCGCCGAAGGCGAAGCCCTGAATGCGGACGTCGCCGCGCTGATCGCCGCGGCGAACGTCGCCGCGCCGCTCGCCGACGTCAACCCGTATTCGTTCGCGCGGCCGATCGCGCCGCATCTGGCCGCCCGCGAGGAGGGCGCGACGATCGACCTCGATCGCATCGGCGCGGCGTACGCGCGGCTGGCGCAGCGGGCCGACGCGGTCGTCGTCGAAGGGGCGGGCGGCGTGCGGGTCCCCCTTGGGCCCGGCACGGAGATGCTCGACCTTCCGGTGCGGCTGGGATTGCCCGTCGTGCTCGTCGTCGGCATTCGCCTCGGCTGTCTCAACCACGCGCTGCTGTCGGCCCAGGCGCTGGGCGCACGCGGCGTTCGCATCGCGGGCTGGGTCGCGAACCGGATCGATCCCGGGATGCGCGAAGGCGACGCGAACGTCGCCACACTGATCGAACGGCTGCCGGCGCCGCTCGTCGCCGACATCGGCTGGTCCGCTGACGGGCCCCCGCCTGCGCCGTTCGACCGCACGGGACTGTCGCGCCTGGGATTCGCGCCGTGATCCGCCACCGCGGTCTTTGGCCACCCGCTTGATCCGTGCTAACATTCGCGGCCTTTTTGCCCTGGGCGGGCCGCGGATCGACCGGCGGCACGGGGCGACGGAAGCTTTTCCAGACGAACGCAAGTCGCAATCGAGGGAAGCATGGTGCGTAACGAATGCAAAGGCGGGATCCGGCTCGCGCTGGCGGGAGCGGCCCTGGGCGCCGTGGTGCCGGGCACGGCGCTGGCCGCCAGGGAATGGAACCTGCAGACGCCGGTGACGCCGATCGCGCGCCAGATGTACGACCTGCACACGTTCATCTTCTGGATCTGCGTCGTCATCTTCGTCGCCGTGTTCGGCGTGATGTTCTACTCGATCTTCAAGCACCGGAAGTCGGTCGGCCACGAAGCGCACCAGTTCCACGAGAACACGACGGTCGAGATCGTCTGGACCGTCATCCCGTTCCTGATCCTCCTCTTCATGGCCTTCCCGGCGACGAAGACCATTCTGGCGATGAAGGACACCACGGCGCCGGACATGACCGTCAAGATCACCGGCTACCAGTGGAAGTGGAACTACGACTACCTGCAGGAAGGCTTCGGCTTCTATTCGAATCTCGCGACGCCGCTCGCGCAGATCGAGAACCGGGCGCCCAAGGGCGAGCATTACCTGCTCGAGGTGGACAACCCCATGGTCGTTCCGGTCGACACCAAGGTGCGCGTCCTGATCACCGCGGGCGACGTGCTCCATGCCTGGTGGGTTCCGGCATTCGGCGTCAAGCAGGATGCGATTCCCGGGTTCGTCCGGGATTCCTGGTTCAAGGCCGAGAAGACCGGCATCTACCGCGGGCAGTGCGCCGAACTGTGCGGCAAGGAGCACGGCTTCATGCCGATCGTCGTCGAGGTGAAGTCGAAGGACGACTACGCGAAATGGGTCGCCGAGCAGAAGAAGAAGGTCGCCGCCGCGGCCGACGACCCGAACAAGGTCTGGGACGTCAAGGATCTGGTCGCTGCGGGTGAAAAGGTCTTCGCGGGCAACTGCGCCGCCTGTCACCAGGCGAACGGCAAGGGCGTTCCCGGCGCGTTTCCCGCGCTCGACGGCTCGAAGATCGTCACGGGAGCCAAGGCGGATCAGATCGCGCTGGTGCTGAACGGCAAGCCGGGCACGGCGATGACCCCGTGGAAGCAGCTTTCCGACGCCGACCTGGCCGCCGTGATCACCTATACCCGCAACAGCTGGGGCAACAAGACGGGCGAGGCGGTGCAGCCCGCGGAAATCAAGATTGCCCGCCAGTAGGGCCCGTTCGCATCGTTCTGGAGATTCCGAGATGAGCAGCATCGCCCACGACCACGCTCCCGGCTACGGGCACGACGACCACGCGCATCACCCGAGCGGCATCACCCGCTGGCTGACCACGACCAACCACAAGGACATCGGCACGATGTACCTGTGGTTCTCGTTCACGATGTTCCTGGTCGGCGGCACGATGGCGATGATCATCCGCGCCGAGCTGTTCCAGCCGGGAATGCAGGTGGTGAACCCCGAGTTCTTCAACTCGATGACGACGCTGCACGGCCTCATCATGGTGTTCGGCGCGATCATGCCGGCGGCGGTGGGGTTCGCGAACTGGCAGATCCCGCTGATGATCGGCGCGCCGGACATGGCGTTCGCGCGGATGAACAACTGGAGCTTCTGGCTGCTCCCGCCGGCGGCGATCCTGCTCGTCACGTCGCTGTTCGTGCCGGGCGGCGCGGCGGCGGCGGGCTGGACGCTCTACCCGCCGCTGACGATCCAGGCCGGGATGGGCATGGACCTGACGATCTTCGCCGTCCACATCCTGGGCGCGTCGTCGATCATGGGCTCGATCAACATCATCACGACGATCCTGAACCTGCGCGCGCCGGGGATGACGCTGATGAAGATGCCGCTCTTCTGCTGGACGTGGCTCATCACGGCCTACCTGCTGATCGCGGTGATGCCGGTCCTCGCCGGCGCGGTGACGATGCTGCTCACCGACCGCCATTTCGGCACGAGCTTCTTCAACGCGGCCGGCGGCGGCGATCCGGTGCTGTTCCAGCACGTGTTCTGGTTCTTCGGGCACCCCGAGGTCTACATCATCATCCTGCCGGCGTTCGGCATCATCTCCCAGATCATCCCGACGTTCGCCCGCAAGCCGCTGTTCGGCTACGCGTCGATGGTGTACGCGACCGCCGGCATCGCGATCCTGTCGTTCATCGTCTGGGCGCACCACATGTTCACCACGGGGCTGCCGACCGCCGGGCTCCTGTTCTTCATGTACGCGACGATGCTGATCGCGGTGCCCACGGGCGTGAAGGTGTTCAACTGGCTCGCGACGATGTGGCGCGGGTCGATGACGTTCGAGACGCCGATGCTGTTCGCCATCGGCTTCCTGTTCCTGTTCACGCTGGGCGGATTCACCGGCCTCGTCTGCGCGATCACGCCGGTCGACATCCAGATCCAGGACACCTACTACATCGTCGCCCACTTCCACTACGTCATGGTGGCGGGCAGCCTGTTCGCGTTCTTCGGCGGCGCGTATTACTGGATTCCGAAGTGGTCCGGCACGATGTACAACGAGAAGCTCGGCCAGGTCCACTTCTGGTCGTCGATGATCTCGTTCAACATCACGTTCTTCCCGATGCACTTCCTGGGGCTGGCCGGAATGCCCCGCCGGATTCCCGACTACGCACAGCAGTTTGCCGACTGGAACATGATCGCGTCGATCGGCGCCTTCTGGTTCGGCGCCTCGCAGCTCCTGTTCCTGTATTCGATGGTGCAGTGCGCGCGCGGCAAGGGCGAGCCGGCCCCGGCCAAGCCGTGGGACGGCGCGGACACGCTGGAGTGGACGCTGCCGTCGCCGATTCCGTACCACACGTTCGAGACGCCGCCGGTCGTCAAGTGACGGCCGACCCGACCCGGGCACCGCACGCTGCCATGTCCACCAGCCCCATGCCGGACGCCGACGCGCCGGCGCGCATCCGGGCGTCGAATCGCCGGACGGCGCTGACCCTGGTGTCGATCGCCGTCGTGTTCTTCTTCGGCATCATCGCCACCAAGTTCATGGGCGGGCCCGCGACCGGCATCGGCGTCGTGGGTTCCGCGGTGCTGCTCTACCTCGTCGTGGCCATCGGGCGCAATCTGCGCGACAAGCGATGAACCTCGCGCAGCGACACGACAACCGGCTGCTGCTGGGGAAGCTCTCCGTCATCGTCGTCGCGATGTTCGGCTTCGGCTACGCGCTCGTGCCGTTCTACGAGAAGATCTGCGACGTCACCGGATTGCGCAACATCGCCCAGGCCGACGCGGTGCGGAACACCCAGGTCGACGCCACCCGCGCCGTGCGCATCGAGTTCGACTCCAACATCCGCAAGCTGCCCTGGCAGTTCCGGGCGTTGACCCCGGTGGTCGACGTGCATCCCGGCGAATTGCGTCAGGTGATGTTCGAGATCGTCAACGCGACCGACCGGGTGATGACGGGCCAGGCGATCCCGAGCTACGGGCCGCCGCACGCGGCGCAGTACTTTCGCAAGCTCGAGTGCTTCTGCTTCTCGCAGCAGACGCTGCAGCCCGGCGAGCGGCGGGAGATGCCGGTCGTGTTCGTGGTCGATGCAGCGCTGCCGGCGGATGTCGCGACCATCACGCTGTCGTACACTTTTTTCGAAGTCGAGGGCGCAGGCAAGTCCTGATCAACACGACGGGCGCGGTCCATTCGCGTCCGCCGGTCCACCGAGAGGTTTTCCGCGATGAGCGCAGCACAGACCGCCGCCAAGCCGTATTACTTCGTACCGCAGCCCTCGTACTGGCCGCTCGTCGGGTCGTTCGCGCTGCTCCTGCTCGGGATGGGCGCCGCACTCTGGATGAACAGCGTCGCGGCCGGGCCCTGGATGGTCATGGCCGGATTCGCCGTCCTGGTCGTGATGCTCTTCGGCTGGTTCGGCGCCGTCATCGGCGAATCCGAGGCGCGCCTGTACAACAAGAAGGTGGACGCGTCGTTCCGCTGGAGCATGAGCTGGTTCATCTTCTCCGAGGTGATGTTCTTCGCCGCGTTCTTCGGCGCGCTGTTCTACATCCGCAACCTCGCGGTGCCCGACCTCGGCAGCCTCGGGCTCGAAGCTCATCTGGCCCGATTACACGTCGGGCTGGCCGACGGTGGGCCCGTACATCAAGGAGCAGTTCACGCCGATGGGGGCGATCGGCATTCCGCTGCTCAACACGATCATCCTGCTCTCGTCGGGCTTCACGCTGACGTCGCGCACCATGCGCTCAAGGCCGGGCACCGCGGCGCGCTCAAGTTCTGGCTGTTCGCGACCATCGCGCTGGGCTTCACGTTCATCGGCTTCCAGGCCTACGAGTACATCCACGCGTACAGCGCGCTCAACCTCAAGCTGTCGACCGGCGTCTACGGCTCGACGTTCTTCATGCTGACGGGATTCCACGGCGCGCACGTGACCATCGGCGCCATCATGCTGTCGGTGATGCTGGCGCGAGTGATCAAGGGCCATTTCGACAACGAGCACCACTTCGCGTTCGAGGCGGCGGCGTGGTACTGGCACTTCGTCGACGTTGTCTGGCTGCTGCTGTTCGTGCTGGTCTACTGGCTCTGACGGGGCGGCGCCCGCAGCGAAGCAAGAGCCGCGCGGGAAGCCGCGCGGCTTTTTCGTGGGAAAGTCCTGGGAGCCAGGGACAGACCGCGTTCGTTCTGCGCCGCCAAGCCCGGCACGCCGGCGGTGCGTGCCAACGTGGTCGGTACCCTATTTCGGGGCGATCCACCCGAGCTTGTAGGAGGCGACCAGGAATGCGACGAGCGCGGCGGACAGCGCCACGCGGATCCCCAGCGCCTTGACCATGCGCGTGCCCTGGCCGCGGTCACGGTAGAGATAATAGAGCGCCGAGAACAGGCTCACGATGACCGCCACGAGGCCCGCGACGATGATGATCTTCACGCCGTCTCCATCTGTCGAGTGTAGAGGATGCGGCCGTCGATGCCAAACCCGCTGAGCACCGCAGACGAAGGGTGTCCGGCAGTCCTGCCCGCCCGCCGATTCCGCCCGCGCCTCGTGCCCGCGCTCGCCGCGATCGCGGCGGTGGCGACATGCGTGGCTGCCGGCAACTGGCAGCGGGACCGGATGCACGCGAAGGAGTCGCTGCGCAGGCAATACGACGCGGCGGCGACGGCGGCGCCGGTCGCGCTCGCGAGCCTGCCCGCCGCCACCGATTGGCCGTCGCTGCGGTACCGCCCCGTTGTCGCCAGCGGCGAGTACCTGGCCGACCGGCAGATCTTCATCGACAACAAGGTGGCGGCCGGCCGTGCGGGCTTTCACGTCGTGACGCCGCTCTCGCTTGCCGACGGTCGTGTCGTGCTGGTCAATCGCGGCTGGATCGCGCAGAAGTCCTCCCGGGCGGTGTTGCCGGAGGCGCCGCCGCCGCCCGGCGCGGCGACGGTGCAGGGACGCATCGCGATCCCGGCAGCGGGTTATCTGGAGCTCAAGCCCGAGACGGCGAGCGGTTCGATCCGGCAGAACCTCGATCCCGCGCGCTTTGCCGCGGCGACGGGTCTTGCCGTAATGCCTGCGGTCATCGAGGCAACGGCGGCACCGGTGCCCGACGACGGACTGTTGCGCGACTGGCCGGCGCCGGATTTCGGCATCGAAACGCACCGGATCTACATGGTGCAGTGGTACGCATTCGCACTGCTCGCGGCCGGGCTGTGGTTCTGGTTCCATCGACCGCGAGCCGCCAGGGAGCGACATGGCTGAGGATCCGGGACGGATGGGGCCGAGCACGCCGAACCCGCGCGCGCGCGGCGGCAAGCGCACGCTGCTGCTGATCGCCGCGGTCACGCTCGCGCCCGTCATCGCGTCCTATGCCGCGTACTACCTGTTTCCGCGCTCTCCCGCGGTGAACTACGGAACCCTGCTGCCGACCGCGCCGATCGAGGGAATCGAGGGAACGCGGCCGGACGGATCGCCGTTTCGCCTCGAGGACCTGCGCGGGCGCTGGGTGCTGCTCGCGCTGGGGCGCGGCGATTGCGGTGCGCCCTGCGAGCGCAAGCTCTATGCGACGCGACAGGCGCGCACGATGCAGGGCAGGGAGCAGGAGCGCGTCGTCCGGGTCTGGCTGGTCGAGGGTGACGCGGCGCCCCCGGCCGCGCTGCTCGCGCAGCACCCGGGACTCGTCGTCGTCCGCGTTCCGGAGGCCGTGCCGGCCAGGTTTCCCGGGGGCGCCGACGCGCTCTATCTGATCGATCCGCTCGGCAATCTCGTGCTGCGCTACCCCGACGATCCGGACATCAAGGGCGTCGCCAAGGACCTGACGCGGCTGCTCAAGGCGTCGCGCATCGGCTGAGTTGAACGGCCCCCACGCTCACTTTGTGCGGCAGAGCCGCATCCCGCTGCGCGGGACCAGCCTTCGGCTGTCCTGCGGCCTTCGGCCTGGTGTTCGCTGCCCCCGGTCGATGGTAAAATCGCCGGCCCCGGGAATGCGGCTCCCCGCGCCTGCGGTCGCTGATCACGCCAACCTCCGAGCTTGACGACACTCGCCCTTGCCGAGAACCGGCTGAAGCATTTTCTCGCGCTGACGAAGCCGCGCGTGGTGTCGCTGATCGTCTTCTGCGCGGTCATCGGCATGTTCCTCGCGACGCCGGGACTGCCGCCGGCCGGCGTCGTGTTCTTCGCCACGATCGGCATCGCTCTCGTGGCCGGTGCGGCCGCGGCGTTCAATTGCCTGGTCGAGCAGAAGGTCGACGCGCTGATGGCGCGCACGCGGCGGCGGCCGCTGCCCAGCGGCGAGCTGACGTCGCTCCCGACGCTCGTCTTCGCCGGCCTCGTCGGCGGGCTCGGGCTCGTGCTGCTGCACGCCTACGTCAACGCGCTGACGATGTGGCTGACGCTCGCGACCTTCGTCGGCTATGCGGTCGTCTACACGGTGCTGCTGAAGCCCGCCACGCCGCAGAACATCGTGATCGGCGGCGCGTCGGGCGCGATGCCGCCGGTGCTGGGCTGGGCTGCCGTGACCGGCGACGTCGGGCCGGAGCCGCTGATCCTGTTCCTGATCATCTTCATCTGGACGCCGCCGCACTTCTGGTCGCTCGCCCTCTACCGCGTCAAGGACTACGCGAATGCCGGGCTCCCGATGCTGCCGGTGACCCACGGCCGGCGCTACACGCAGCTGCAGATCGTGCTCTACACCTGCGCGCTCGTCGCGGTGACGCTGCTGCCGTACGCGATCCGCATGAGCGGCGAGCTCTACCTCGTCGCGGCGCTCGCGCTCGGCGGCATGTTCCTGCTCTACGCGGTGCAGCTCTACCGCGACTACAGCGACCTCCTCGCGCGCGCGACGTTCAAGTACTCGATCTACTATCTTGCGGCGCTGTTCTCGGCGCTGCTGATCGACCACTACTGGCGCTGATGCGCAGGGTGGCGAAAGTCGCGATCGTTCTGGTCGCGTTGACGCTGGCGCTGGCGGGCTGCAGCCCGGACGGTCCCCAGTTCAAGGCTTCCGACATCACCGGCACGGCGATCGGCCGCGATTTCGCGCTCACCGACCACACCGGCAGGCCGCGCACGCTGGCGGATTTCCGCGGCAAGGTCGTCGTGCTGTTCTTCGGCTACACGCAGTGCCCCGACGTCTGCCCGACGACGCTTTCCACGCTGGCCGAAGCAATGCGGCGCCTGGGTCCGGACGCGGCCCGGGTGCAGGTGCTGTTCGTGACGATCGATCCGGAGCGCGATACGGCGGAGCTCCTGTCGCACTACGTGGGCGCCTTCAACCCGTCGTTCCTGGGCCTTTGGGGCGATGCCGATGCGACCGCCCGCACGGCGAAGGAATTCAAGATCCTCTACCAGAAGCAGCCGGGCAGGACGCCCGAAACCTATACGATGGATCACTCGGCCGGGTCGTTCGTGTTCGATGCCGAAGGCCGCCTGCGCCTGTACGTCGGGCACGGGCAGGACGCGGAGTTCTTCGCGCACGACATCCGCGAATTGCTGCGCAAACGGTAGCGCCGGAAACGGTCGCCGTTGCCCGGTCGGGGGAGGCGCCGGCGGCCTGCCGGGCATCGCGGCCGGGCCTACCGCTTCGCTTCGATCAGCTCGATCTTGTAGCCGTCGGGATCCTGGACGAACGCAATGACGGTCGTGCCGCCTTTCACGGGGCCCGCTTCGCGCGTCACGGCGCCGCCGAAGCTTGCGGCGGCGGCGCGCACCGCGGCGCAGGTCGCCGCCGCGTCGGCCACCTCGATGGCGAGGTGACCGAATCCGGTGCCCAGGTCGTAGGCGTCGACACCGTAGTTGTACGTGAGCTCGAGCACCGCGCCGCGCGCTTCGTCGCCGTAGCCGACGAACGCCAGCGTGTACTTCTGCTCGGGCCGGTCGGTCGTGCGCAGAAGCTGCATGCCGAGCACGCGGGTGTAGAAATCGACCGCGCGCTTGAGGTCGCCCACGCGCAGCATCGTGTGCAGCATTCGCATTGCTCAATCCTCCGTCGGTCAACTAGAACTCGGCGAGCTCGAAGTCTTCCTTGCGCGCCCCGCACTCGGGGCACGTCCAGTTCGGCGGCACGTCTTCCCACTTCGTTCCCGGCGGGATGCCTTCGTCGGGAGCGCCGGCCGCCTCGTCGTAGATCCAGCCGCAGATGAGGCACATGTATTTCTTCATGGGGGAGGGGTCGTTGGAGTAAAATCCTGCAATTCTAGCAAGCGCGCCGCGCTTCGCGCGACCGCTGCGGCTACATTTGTTTCGAGCCACTGGCCGCCCATCCATGCCCGCCGACACCGCACCCGCGTTTCCTCCCATCGTGCTGACGTTCGCCGCGTCGGACCCGTCGAGCGGCGCCGGCCTGCAGGCCGACCTGTTGACGTGCGCGAGCATGGGCTGCCACCCGCTGTCGGTGGTGACGGCGATCACCGTGCAGGACACCCGCGGCGTCGAGGGCGTGCTGGCGCTGGATGCCGAGTGGGTGGCCGACCAGGCGCGCTGCCTGCTCGAGGACATGCCGGTGGATGCGTTCAAGATCGGCGTGCTGGGCAGCGTCGAGAGCATTGCCGCCGTTGCCGAGATCATTGCCGACTATCCGGACGTCCCGCTGGTGTTCGACCCGGTGCTCACGTCGGGCCGCGGTGACGAATTCGCGTCCGACGAGATGATCGACGCAATCCGCGAACTGCTGTTGCCGCACACCACGATCCTGACGCCGAACAGCATCGAGGCGCGAAGGCTTGCCGATGCCGACGATGACGACGCGCCGCTTGCCGTCTGCGCGGAGCGGCTGATCGGGATGGGCGCGCAGTACGTGCTCATCACCGGCACGCACGAGGCCACGCCGGAGGTCGTCAACACGCTGTATGCGAAAGACGGCGTCGTGCGCAGCGACACCTGGGCCCGATTGCCCGGCAGCTACCACGGCTCGGGTTGCACGCTGGCGTCCGCCATCGCCGCCATGCTCGCCAACGGGCTCGATCTGCCCGATGCGGTGCGCGAGGCGCAGGACTACGTGTGGCAGACGCTGAAGAGCGCGTACCGGCCGGGCATGGGCCAGTTCATTCCCGATCGGCTGTTCTGGGCGCGCGAGGACGCGGCCACGCCCGGGGACGACGCCGCGGCGCCGGCCGCTTCCGATGCGCGCAGCCGGCATTGACGACCCGTCGGGTCGTCCGCCGCGCCCGAGCCCGGCGTCTCGTCGGGCTCTACGCGGTGACGCCGGACCTCGCGGACACGGCGGACCTCGTCGCCCGCGTCGAAGCCGCGCTCGCGGGCGGCGCCGGCGCCATCCAGTACCGAAGCAAGAGCGCCAACGCCGCGCTTCGATCCGGGCAGGCCGCAGCGCTCGCCCGCATCACCGCGAAGCGCGGAGCGCTGTTCATCGTCAACGACGACGCCGCGCTCTGCGCCGCCGTGGGCGCCGACGGCGTGCACCTTGGCGAGGCTGACGGCAGCGCGGCCGCAGCGCGCGCGATCGTCGGCCCCGAGCGCATCATCGGCTTTTCCTGCTACAACGATTTCGCGCTGGCCGAAGCCGCGGTGGCCGCCGGCGCGGACTACGTCGCGTTCGGCAGTTTTTTTCCGTCGAGCGTGAAGCCGGACGCCCGTCGCGCCGACGTCGCGCTGCTCGCGCGTGCCGGGACGCTGGGCGTGCCGGTGGTCGCGATCGGCGGCATCACCGCGGAGAATGCCGGAAGTCTGGAGCGCGCCGGGGCGCATGCGGTCGCCGTGATCTCGGCGGTGTTCGATCCGCCGGACGTGGCAGCCGCCGCGCGGGCGATCGCCGGACGATGGGGGCGGTCGCGCCCGACAGGTTGACGGTGCAGCGATTTCCGCTGGCGCGTGCCGCCCGAACGACAAACCCAACTTTGCCATCAGGATGATCATGAGCCGCAACGAGGAACTGTTTGCTCGCGCCCAGCGCACGATCCCGGCCGGCGTCAATTCGCCGGTCCGCGCCTTCCGGTCGGTCGGCGGCGCGCCGCGCTTTTTCACGCGCGGCGAGGGCGCCTGGCTGTGGGACGCCGACGGCAAGCGCTATATCGACTATGTCGGTTCCTGGGGGCCGGCGATTCTCGGCCATGCGCACCCGGCGGTCGTCCGCGCAGTGCAGGAAACGGCGCAGCACGGGCTGTCGTTCGGCGCGCCGACGGAGATCGAGATCGAGATGGCCGAGACGCTTTGCCGCCTCCTGCCGTCGCTGGAGATGGTGCGCCTCGTGTCGTCCGGAACGGAAGCCACGATGACGGCCCTGCGGCTTGCGCGCGGCTTCACCGGACGCAGCAAGATCGTCAAGTTCGAGGGCTGTTACCACGGGCACGGCGACAGCCTGCTGGTGAAAGCGGGATCGGGCGCCCTGACCTTCGGGCAGCCATCGTCGGCCGGCGTGCCGCCGGCGATCGCCAACGAAACGATCGTGCTGCCGTACAACGACCTCGCGGCGGTGGAGGCCGCATTCGCCAAGGGTGGCAGCGACATCGCCTGCATCATCGTCGAGCCGATCGTCGGCAACATGAACCTCATCATGCCGCGCGAGGGCTTCCTGCCGGGGTTGCGCGCGGTGTGCGATCGCCACGGCGCCGTGCTGATCTTCGACGAGGTGATGACGGGCTTTCGCGTGCATCCGCGCGGCGCGCAGGGCCTGTACGGGATCACGCCGGACCTGACCACGCTGGGCAAGGTGATCGGCGGCGGCATGCCGGTGGGCGCCTTCGGCGGCAAGCGCGCGATCATGGAAAGGATCGCGCCGCTCGGTCCGGTCTACCAGGCAGGGACGCTTTCCGGCAACCCGGTGGCGGTGGCCGCGGGCCTCGCGACATTGCGTGAAATCGAGGCGCCCGGTTTTCACGATCGGCTGGCGGCCGTGACGAAATCGCTTACCGATGGCCTGGCGGCCGCGGCGCGGCGCGCCGGCGTGCCCTTTGCCGCGCAGTCGGCGGGAGGGATGTTCGGCCTCTATTTCGCGCCCGCGGTCCCCGACACGTACGACGCGGTGATGGCTTCCGACAAGGATCGGTTCAACCGGTTCTTTCACGCGATGCTGGATGCCGGCGTGTATTTCGCCCCCTCCGCCTTCGAGGCGGGATTCGTCAGCGCGGCGCATGGTGCCGCCGATATCACGGCGACGCTGGCGCACGCGGAAAAGGCTTTCGCCGCGATCCGCTGATGCACGGTCGTGCGGCGCGCGCGTCCGCGCGCCGGGCCGCACCGACGACGTCGGTCGCGGACGAATCCGTCGGGTGGCGGCGACGATCTCGCTCCGGACCGTCGGGCGATGGCGACAGTTTGCCGGAGGAAACGCACGCAAAGCCTTGATTCGTCCGGCTAAACGAGGTTGGAAGCGAGGTCGTCGTGCTATCATCGCCCGAGCTCTTCCTGCGTGAAAGACACGGTGAACGAATTTGAGTCCATGCGCATCGGCGAGATCCTGATCGCCCGCGGCAAGCTGGACGCCGCCGGCGTCGAGCGCGCCCTGCGGCTGCAGCAGGAGGGTGGCGAAAAGCTCGGCGCGCTCCTGGTCACGCTCGGACTCTGTGCGCAGCGCGACGTCAGCGAAGCGCTCGCGGCACAGCTTGGCCTGCAGCTGGTCGATGCCGCCGGCTACCCCGAATTCCCGATCATGGAAGAGCGCATCTCGCCGCGCTTCCTGCGCGAGGCGCACGCGCTGCCGTTGAAGGAAGACGAGCGCGAGCTCGCGCTCGCGATGGCCGATCCCACCGACACGTACACGATCGGCGCCTTCCGGATGGCGACCGGCCGCGAGGTGAAGCCGCTGGTCGCGATTCCCGTCCGAGCTCGACGCCGCGCTCGAGCGCCTCTACGGCGCCGGGCGCACGGCGGTGGGCCAGATCGTCGGCGATGTCGAGCAGCGCGACGAGCTCGCGTTCGACGCCGACGTCCAGCAGCTGAAGGACCTCGCGTCCGAGGCGCCGGTGATCCGGCTCGTCTCGCTCATCATCACCAACGCGCTCGACGCGCGGGCGTCCGACATCCACATCGAGCCGTTCGAGAACAGGCTCGCGGTCCGGTACCGGATCGACGGCGTGCTGCACGAGGTCGAGTCGCCCCCGCGCCGCTTCTCGGCGGCGGTGATCTCGCGGGTCAAGATCATGGCGAACCTCGACATCGCGGAGCGCCGGCTGCCGCAGGACGGGCGCATCCGGCTGCGCGTTCACGGCAAGGACATCGACCTGCGGATCTCCACCGTGCCGACGATGCACGGCGAATCGGTCGTCATGCGGATCCTCGACAAGGGCGGCGTCGCGCTCGATTTCGCCCGGCTCGGCTTCGAGGACGACATCCTCGAGCGTTTCCTCGCCGTGCTGATGCAGCCGCACGGGATCCTGCTCGTCACCGGTCCCACGGGCTCGGGCAAGACGACGACGCTCTACACCGCGCTCGAGCGCCTGAACCAGCCGGACGTGAAGATCCTGACCGTCGAGGATCCCGTCGAGTACCAGATGCCGGGGATCAACCAGATCCAGGTGAAGCCGCAGATCAACCTGACGTTCGCCAACGCGCTGCGCTCGATCGTGCGGCAGGACCCGGACGTGATCATGATCGGCGAGATCCGCGATCTCGAAACGGCGGAGATCGCCGTGCAGTCGGCGCTGACGGGCCACCTCGTGCTGTCGACCGTGCACACCAACGACGCGGCCAGCACGATGAACCGCCTGCTCGACATGGGCGTCGAGGACTACCTGTTGACGTCCACCGTCATCGGCGTACTCGCGCAGCGGCTCGTCCGCACGCTCTGCCCGCACTGCAAGGAGCCGCACGCGGCGCTGCCCGAGATCGTCGAGCAGATGCGGCTCGACCGGTTCGCCAGCGCGAAGGAGATCACGCTCTACCGTCCCATCGGTTGCGCGCAGTGCGCCCAAACCGGCTACACGGGTCGGATCAGCATCATGGAAATGCTGCCGATCTCCGATCCGATGCGCAGCCTGGTGATGAAGCACGGGACCGCGAGCGACCTGCGCAACGAGGCGATCCGCGAAGGCATGCTGACGATGTACGAGGACGGCCTGCGCAAGGCTGTCCGCGGGATCACCACGTTCGAGGAAGTGCTCCGCGTCACGCGCGAGAGCTAGGATGGACGACGGCCGCGCGCTGCGCCGGCCCGGTCACGAGCACGCAGGACACCAGGAAACCTTCGCTACCCATGCCGATCTATCGTTACAAGGCAGTCAATGCAGCGGGCGATGTCGCGACGGGCGAGCTCGACGCCGCCAACGAGAGCGAGATCGTCGAGCGCCTGCGCGACCAGGGCATGCTGCCGATGCAGGTGGCGCGCGCGACCGGTGCGGCCGCCGCGCCGAGTGGCGTGCGCGCGGACCCGGCGCCCCGCCGGCGCTGGTTCGAAGCGAAAAGCGTCAATCGCGATCAGCTGCTGGCGATGACCCGGGAGCTCGCGACGCTGCTCAACGCCGGCATGCCGCTCGACCGCGCGCTCGAGATCCTGATCGGCCTCGCCGCCGCTCCGCCCGCCGCCCTGCTGCTGCAGCAGATTCGCGACGACGTGCGTGGCGGCAAATCGCTGTCGCAGGCGCTCGACGTGCGGCGCGACGTGTTTTCCCGCTTCTACATCAACATCGTGCGCGCGGGCGAGGCGGGTGGTGCGCTGGGCGTGGTCCTCACGCGTCTCGCCGACACGATGGAGCGCAACAAGGAGCTGCGCGAGAACGTGAAGTCCGCGCTCATCTACCCGTGCATCCTGATCGGCGTCGCCGTGCTGTCGGTCATGGTGCTGCTGGTATGGGTCGTGCCGCAGTTCGAGCAGACCTTCGCGCAGGCCGGCAAGGCGCTGCCGTTCGCCACGCAGGTCGTCATCGTCGTCGGCACGGGATTGCGGCACTGGTGGTGGGCGGTGGCGGCCGGCGTGGTGCTCGTGACGTGGTGGGTCCGGCGCAAGCTCGCCCAGCCGGCGGCGCGGCTGCGCTGGGATGCGCGCCTGCTGCGGCTGCCGCTGGTCGGCGATCTGGTGACGAAGGTCGACGTCGCGCGCTTCGCGCGCACGCTCTCGACGCTGCTCGGCAACGGTGTCACGCTGCTTTCCGGCCTCGCGATCGTCAAGGAGACGATCGGCAACGGCGTGCTCGCCGGCGCGCTCGACGGCGTGATCGTGCGCCTGCGCGAGGGCAAGGGGTTCGGCCGGCCGCTCGGCGAGACGGGGCTGTATCCGCGCCTGGCGGTGCAGATGATCCTGGTCGGCGAGGAGTCCGGCCGCCTCGAGGAAATGCTGATCCGCGTCGCCGATGTCTACGACCGTGAAGTGCAGCTCGCGGTCAGGCGCTTCCTCGCGATCCTCGAGCCGGCGCTGATCCTCTCGCTGGCCGTGCTGATCGGCGGTATCGTGTTCTCGATTCTGCTGGGCGTCATGGGCATGAGCGAACTTGTCCAGTGAAGCATGTCTAATTATTTTCACGCCGCGGAGCGGAGCCATCGCCGCGGCCCAAAGCAAAGGAATTCCGATGGGTCGACCTGAACTCAAGCGCAACACCGCACGCGGCATGACCTTGATCGAAATCCTGGTCGTGCTGGTGCTGATCGGCATCGTGCTCGGCATCGTCGGCGGCAACTTCATCGGCAAGGGCGAGAAGGCCAAGGCCGACGCCGCGAAGATCGAGATCGGGCAGATCGGGCAGACGCTCGACCTCTACAAGCTCGAGATCGGCCGCTACCCGACGACGCAGGAGAGGCCTGCAGGCGCTGATCAGCGCACCCTCCGGCGTGGCGAACTGGAACGGGCCGTACTGGAAGAAATCGTCGGTGCCGAAGGATCCCTGGGGCAACGAGTACAAATACGTATCGCCGGCCCAGAGCGCTCCCTACGAGATCATCTCGCTCGGCGCCGACGGCAAGGAAGGCGGCGAGGGGCCGAACAAGGACATCGTGAGCTCGCAGCAATGATCGAGCGAACGCCCGCGCGATACGCCGCGTCCGCCTGTTCCAGGCGGCGGCGTTCGCGCGCGCAAGTCGCGCGGCGTGACGCTGCTCGAGCTCCTGATCGTGCTGTCCATCATGGCGGTCGTGGCGGCGATGGTCGTGCCGATGTTCGGCAGCGGGGTTTCGACCGCCGAACTGAAGGGCGCGGCGCGCCAGGTCGCGGCCGGATTGCGCCTGGCGCGGAGCGAGGCGCTCGCCACGCGGCAGGAGACGCGCGTCGTGCTCGACCTCGAGCGCCGGACGTTCACGGCCGAGCCCCAGCGGCAGCGAGCATGCATTGCCGCGCGCGATCGAGCTCAAGCTGTTCACGGCGCAGAGCGACCTCGTCAGCGAGCGCGTGGGCGCCATTCGTTTCTTCCCCGACGGCGGGTCGAACGGCGGACGCATCACGCTGGCCGTCGGCGAGCGCAAGTACGACGTCGATGTGGATTGGCTCAGCGGTCGCGTGGCCATCCTGGATTGACCGGACGATGCGAGATCACTGCGTGAACCGACTGGATGGCTACACGCCGGTCCGCTGCTCGTTCCGGGGCACTGCAGCGCGTTCCATCGCGCGCCCGCGTGCCGCGCGGCATTGGCGTCCCGACTCGGTGCGCAAGCCGCCGCGCGGCTTTTCGCTGCTCGAGGTCCTGGTCGCGTTCGTGATCCTTTCGCTCGTGGCCGTCGCGCTGTTCCGGCTGTTCTCGGCCGCGCTCAACAACGCTTCGGCGGCCGACGACTACAGCCGCGCCGTGCTGGTCGCGGAGAGCGCGCTCGCCACCGCTGCAGCCACGCAACCGTTGCGCGAAGCGACGCAATCCGGCACGGTCGACGACGGCCGCATCGAGTGGGCGACACGGGTGGAGCCGTATTCCCCACCCGGGGGCGGCTCCCCCGAACTCGCATCCTTGACCGAGACCATGCCAACGCGCCTTTACCGGGTCTCTGCGGAAGTGACATTTGCAGGACCTGCCGGCGGGAAGCGCACCTTTGCACTCGCCACGGTGCGCGTGGGCACGCGGGATGCGAAATGACGGCGCCGCGCCTCCGAAACACCGGCTTCACGCTGGTCGAGCTCTTGATCGCTCTCGTGCTGATGGCGGGCATGGCGTCCATACTCTTCGGTTCGCTTTCCCTCGCGGCGCGGAGCTGGGATGGTGGCGAGGCCAAGGTGCTGCAGGTGTCCGACATGCGGTCCGCGCAGACTTATCTGCGGGCCCAGATTGCCGCGCAATATCCGCAGCGACTGTGGAAGGCGGCCGAGCTGCCGCTGCTGTTCGCGGGTGCGCGCGACGAGATGCGCTACGCCGCCGTGCTGCCCGAGCGGGTGGCGGAAGGTGGCGTCTACTATTTCCGGCTCGCCGTCGTGCGCAGCGGCGAGAAGTCGCAGCTGGTGCAGGAGCGCGCGATTCCCGATCTCACGGCATTGCAGGAGCCCGAGTTCCGGGACGCCGAGCGCTCCGTGCTGGCCGAAGACATCGCGGAACTCTCCATTGGATACTTCGGCCGCGAGGCGAATGCCGCCGATGCCGACGAGCCGACGTGGCGCGACCGTTGGGACGACCGGCAGCGACTGCCGTTGCTGGTGCGCATCGACGTGAAGCCCGTGAAGGGAGCAGCCTGGCCGACGCTCGTCGTCGAGCCGCGCCGCTCGGCGGAGGCGGGCTGCCCGGCCTGGGACGCGGGAGCGGGCCGTTGCGCGAGGCCGGGCTTTTGAACCATTCCATGCATCGCATTCCTTCTGCGCGCCTTCGGCCCGCATCCGCCCAGCGCGGCATCGCCCTGATCGCGGTGCTGTGGCTCACGGTGCTCCTCACGGTGATCGCGAGCAGTTTCGCCTACAGCATGCGGGGCGAGGCGCTCGCCGCGCGCAACACGATGTCGCTGGCGCAGGCGCGCGCCGTTGCCGACGGGGCGGTCGAGCGCATGGCCTTCGAGCTGTCGCGGCCACGCAATCTGCAGGATGCCTGGAAGGCGGACGGCCAACCGCATGCCTGGAACGAAGGCGAGGTCGCGGTGACCGCGGCGGCGTTCGACGAAAGTGCCCGCATCGATCTCAACACGGCGACCGATCCGCTTGCTGAAGGGGCTGCTGCAGAACGTCGGCGGACTCGATGCAGACACCGCGCAACAGGTGCTGGAGGCGATCCTCGACTGGCGGGACGCCGACGAGCTGCGCCGGCCGAACGGCGCGGAGGCCGCGGATTACCGCGCGGCCGGATCGAAGCAGGTTCCAGCCAATGCGCCGTTCGAAAGCGTGGGCGAACTGCGACGTGTACTGGGCGTCACCGGGCCGCTGATGGCGAGGCTGGCCGACAGCGTCACGGTCTATTCGCGACAGCGCGGCATCAACACGGCGACCGCCGCCCGCGTTGTGCTGCTGGCGCTCCCCGGCGCCACGCCCGAGCTGGTCGACGCGTTCATTGCCGCCCGCGCCGAAGCGCTCGCGAACGGGCTGCCCGTTCCCCCGTTCGCGGCCGCGCAGGGATTTGCCGCCGGTGCCACCGCCGTATGGCGGATCAGTGTCAGGGCGCGGCTGCCCGATGGTGTAACCTTTGCCCGCGACGCCGTGTTGCGGCCGGCGAACGATCCGCGGCGTCCGTTCGTCACACTGCTCTGGCAGGAGGGCCCGCCCGGCCCCAAAGCCGAGCCTCCGTCGCCCAACGGCATACCAGCACAGGAAGATGGAAGCGGCAAACCCTGATCTCTGGCAACGCATCCGCGGCGTGGCGCGGCGCGCCGGCTTTTCCGCCTTCTGGTCGTGGTGGATCGGCCAGCTCGTGCCGTTGATACCGGCCCGGATGCACAACGTGGTGCAGCGTCGGCGGCTGCGGCCGGTGCTCGCCTTTGGCGCCGACGATGCCGTGCTCTGGGTTCCCGCGGTCGCCAACAGCCATCTCGCCTACAAGGAAGCGGCCCGGATCGCACTGTCCGCGGACGAGGCCGCGGTCACGATCGCGGGGCGGGCCGCCATCGAAGGACTTTCGCCGGCGGCCAAAGGGGGCGGGGCGGGACCGGCACGGATCGTCGTCGCGCTGGCCGCCGGACATGTTCTGCGCAAGTCGATCACCCTGCCGGCGGCGATCGAGGACAATCTCGCGCAGGCGCTGACGTACGATCTCGACCGGCACACGCCGTTCAAGCCCGACGAGGTGAATTTCGACGCCATCATCGTCGGGCGCGATCCGGCCAAGAGAGAAATCCGCGTGGACTGGGCAGCGGCGCTCAAGACCATCGTGAATCAGGTGCGGCGGCGGGCGGAGAGCTGGGGCGCGACCGTTGTCGCCGTCACGCCTGCGTCGCCGACTGGCGCCGTGCCGATCGCCGGACCCCTGCTGAACCTGTTGCCGGGTGCCGGGCCGGCGCGGACGTCGGCGCGCCACCGCTGGCAGATCTGGGTGCCGCTTGCGCTGATCGCGGCGGCGGCGCTCTTCGCCACGGCGCTTCCGCTCTGGCAGAAACGTGGGTACGTCATTGCGCTGCAGCAGCAGGCCGGTCAGGCGCGCGCGCAGGCCGACGCGTCGGGCGCTTTGCGCGAGGAACTCGAGCGCCTCACCGGCGACTACAACTTTGCGCTGCAGAAGAAATATGCCTTTCCGACGGCGCTGCAGTCGATCGAGGACGTCACCAAGCTCCTTCCCGACGATACCTGGCTCACGCAGTTCGAGATGAAGAGCACGGCGAAAGGCAAGGAGCCGCACCGGGAGATCCTCGTGCGCGGCGAAAGCGCGAACGCGGGGCGGCTCATCTCGCTGCTCGAGGAATCGAAGCTGTTCGAGCAGGCGGCGCCGCGGTCGCCGACGACGAAGATCCAGCCTGGCCCTGGCGAAATCTTCGACCTGGGCGCGCAGCTGAAGCCGCTGCCGCCGCCGCAGCCCTTGCAGTTCGCGGCGGCGGGCGAGGCCCAGGCGACGCCTGCCGCGGCGGCGCCCGCGCCAATTCCCGCGGCACCCGGTGCGGCAGCGGGACCAGCGGCCAAGGCACCGGATGACGAACCGCCCGCCGGCCGCGACGCCCCCGGCCGCGACGCCACCGGCCGACGCCCGGCCGACGCGCCGGCCCCGGCCGCGACGCCCCCGGCCGCGAAGGGGTCGCCATGATCGCAGCGATCGCCAAGCTTCCCCCGGACCGGCAGCGCATCCTGGCGGTGGGCCTGTTCGTTGCCGTCGTCGCGATTGCGCTGTCGGTGGTGCTGGTGCCGCTGTGGTCGCTGCACAGGCATTACGATGATGCGATCGCGGATCTGAACGACCGGATCGAGCGGTATCGGCGCATCGCGGCACAGGCGCCCGAGTACCGCAAGGCGCTCGACGCGATGCGCGCGAAGGATGGTCGGCGCTTTTTCCTCAGGAACAGTGCGCCCAATCTCGCTGGCGCGGAACTGCAGGAGCTGGTCCGTGCCGCCATCGAGGGCAACGGCGGCCGCATCACGACGAGCCAGAACCAGGGCCCCAAGGACGACGGCCGCTTTCGCCAGATCACGGTGACGGTGCAGTTCTTCGCGTCGACTCCGGCCCTGCAGAAAATCCTGCATGCCCTCGAAGCGCGGCCACCGTACCTGTCGGTCGAGAGCATGACGCTGCGGCCGCTCAATGCGTTCCGCGGCTTCAAGCCCGCGCCCGGGCAAGAGCCCGAAGTCAACGTTCAACTCGACGTCGCCGGTTTTGCGTTCGCGGAGCCGGAAAGGAAATGAGACCATGAGCAGACTCGGCAATCAGGCTCGAGCGGCCCTCTGGTGGCTCCTTCCGCTCGCCGGACTCGCGGCGGTGATCGGCTGGGAGACCGACTGGGGCCGCGCCGTGGAAACGCACCCGCCGCCTGCGGAGGCGATCGCGCCAAAGCCGGTCGTGACATCGCTCCTGCCGGAATTCACGATCGAGGGCGGCGTGTCCGCGCGCACAGAGACGGTGCAGCGCACGCTTTTCAATCCGACCCGCCGCCCGGCCCCGGCGGTGTCGCAGGCTGGCGCCGAACGGCTGCAGCGCGGCCAGTTCGCGCTGACCGGCACCATGCTGGTCGATGGCAAGAGCACGGCCTTCCTGCGCGAGGTTGCCGGCAACAAGGCGCGGCGCGTGCAGGCCGGCGAGAAGATCAACGGTCTGCTCGTGGCCGAAGTGAAGCCGGACCGGGTGAAGCTCGACGCTGGGCGACGAATCCGAGGAGCTGGTGCTCAAGGTCGCCACCAATCCGCGCCCGACCGCGCCGCCGGCTGCCGTCGCGCAGGCAGCGACCCCGCCCGCGGGCGTGCCGCCGGCGGCCACGGCTGCCACCCGCCGCCGCGCGGCCGCCACGGACGCCGCGCAGACGCTCGCCGAACGCCGCCGCGCTGCGCGCGCTGCGGCGGCGGGTCCGCAGGCTGCTCCTCCGCCTGCCGCCGCCACCGCTCCCGCCCCGACCGCTGCCCCTGCCGCCGCGGCCCCAGCCGGCGCCACAGATCCCCGTTGGGAGCAGATGGACCAGAGATATCGGGAACGCAGTGCCGCGCCAAGATCGCGGCAACACGCAATGATCTCCGGCGACAATCCGTGCCCGGTACGACCCGGCATGCCACGGAACCGACCATGACCAATCGACTCGCTGCGACATGGGCCGCCGCCCTGGTTGCCGCTATCCTCGTCGCCGCGTGCGCGACGCAGCGGGACGATGCTTCGGGCGCAGGCGTATCGTCCCAGCGCACATCGCCGCTGCGGACCGACCTCCGCCATCTCGCCCGCGCTCGCGGATGCCGCCCAGCGGGCGCTGGCGCCGGGCCTGCCGACCGCCGAGGACAAGGCGCGCATGTTCAAGGGAACCGGCGTCCTCGTGAAAGGCCAGCAGCCCGGCGGCGGCGTTCCACCCAGTCCGGCAATCCAGCAGGCGGGCGGCGGCGTCGTGCTTAATTTCGAAGGCGCCGACCTGCGCGAGGTCGTGAAGAACATCCTGGGCGACATCCTGAACGAGAGCTACACGATCGATGCGACGGTCGGCGGCCAGGTCACCATCCGCACGTCTTCGGGCATCCCGCGCGACGCGCTGCCCGCCACGCTCGAAACGCTGCTGCGGATGAACGGCGCCACCATGGTGAAGGAAGGGGGGCTCTACAAGATCCTTCCGAGCGCGGTCGCCGTGCGCGGCAACATCACGCCCCAGCTCGGCAACTCGCAGCGCTCGCTGCCGCCGGGCTTTTCCGTGCAGATCGTCCCGCTGCGCTACATCGGGACCCGCGAGATGATCCGGGTCCTGGAACCGCTCGCGAAGGACGCCACCGCCATTCGCCCCGACGACCTGCGCAACCTGCTGATCCTGTCGGGCACCGAGCGCGAGTTGAAGCACATGCTCGAGACGATCGAGATGTTCGACGTGGACTGGATCGCCGGCATGTCGGTGGGCCTGTTCACGCTGCAGAACGCCGACGTCAAGTCCGTCGGCCAGGAGCTCGACAAGGTCATCGGCGACCGCGAACTACCGGCCCGCTCGCCGGCATCCTGCGCATCATCCCGATCGAGCGCATGAATGCGCTGCTCGTCATCACGCCGCAGCCCGCGTACCTCGAAGAGGCGAAGAAATGGATCGCGCGTCTGGATCAGGGCGGTGGCGGCGACGGTCCGCGCTTCTACGTCTACCACCTGCAGAACCAGCGTGCCGAAAAGCTCGGGCCGCTGCTGACGCAGGCATTCACCGGCCGCGCGGCTCCCGCGGCCGCTGCCGCGGCGCCGACGGTCGCGCCCGGGACGCCGGCAGGAACGATCGTATCGCCGCCGTCCTTCCAGGCGCAGCCGGCGGTGACCACGCCGACTCCGCCGACGATCCAGGTGACGACGCCCCCGGCGCAGCCCGGACCCGTGGCGCAGGCCCTCGCCCGCGCCGCCGAGGGCCTCGGCGTCGTCCGCAATATCCAGGTCGTCGCCGACAAGGACAACAACACGCTGCTGATCGTCGCGACGGCGCCCGAGTACACGGTGATCGAGGCGGCGCTGAAGAAGCTCGACGTGCCGGCGCGGCAGGTGGCGATCGAGGTCACGATCGCGTCGGTGAATCTGACCGACGACCTGCAGTTCGGCGTCGAGTGGCTGTTCAAGGGTGGCGCGCCGTCCGGCCGCGGCTCCGGCGGACTCATCACGCGGGACGGGAGCACGCCGGGCAACCCGGGAAAGCCGGGCGACGGGGTCGCCCTGTCGATTGCCAAGGGGTTTACGTACATCATCAACAACGCGAATTTCCCGGGCGGCGTTCAGGCAGTGCTGCACCTGCTCGACAGCTATGGCGACACGAAGGTCGTGGCGAATCCACACCTTGCGGCGCTCGACAACCAGAAGGCGACGATCAAGGCCGGGGACAAGATCCCGATCTGCCAGCAGAGCTTCGTCGGCGGCGGGACCGTCCCGACCAGCAACGTCGTCACGACGACATCGCAGTACATCGACACCGGCGTGCTGCTGCAGGTCACGCCGCACATCAACGCGGGCGGGCTCGTCACGCTCGAAGTCCAGGCCGAGGTCAGCGATCCCGGCGCGACGACCGTGGTATGCGAGGCGCCGCCGATCAACACGCGGAGCGTGCAGACGATCGTCAGCGTGCAGTCGGGGCAGACGATGGTGATGGGCGGACTCATCGGCGACCTCAAGTCGAATACGTCGGAGGGGCTGCCGCTGCTCTCGCGCATCCCGATTCTGGGCGGCCTGTTCGGCACGCAGGAGCTGAAAACCCGCCGGAACGAGCTGGTGATGTTCATCACGCCGCGCGTCGTCGAGACCGAATTCGACCTCAAGGGCGTGATGGACGATCTGCGCCGCCGGATGCAGTACATCGACGACAACTTCGATGTCTTCGAGCGGCTGAAATCGCCCGTTTCGGGCGGAGCGACGGGGAAACCCTAGTGCGGCGGAACCAGGGGCCGACACCGGGGAAAGTCGATCGCCGGACGGCGACAACAAAACGTCGCCATATCCCGACATTTCTGCGCGAAAAACATGGAAAAACGTCGCTATCTCCCGACATCGCGATGTTGCAGGGCTGCAACAGGAATTATGCGGCCTCCTTCATTGCAGAACCGCATTGACGTTGCGGCAAGCTTTGGTTAGTCTTGCTTGAGGATTGCGGCGCCGTGGGGCGTACCCGTAGGGATATACGGTCGGTTGTGGGTGGTCCTCGGTTCATCGGCACCAGGGCGCTTGACTGAAATCTGCAGGGGCAATCCGGATGATGGCAGGAGTTTCGGTTGGCTGCGGGTATGCAGCATGCGCGGTGTCGGATCCGCGCGGTGTGCCTGCCGGGCGTCCGCGGTTCTCCTCGTGGCGGCAGGGTGCGCAACGATGGGCGGGGGGCTTGACAAGGACACGCCGCCCGAAGTGAAGCGGCGGCGGTGACGGAGCGTGTGAATGCCGTGGCAGGCGCTGATCAAGGGGGATTTCGAGGCGGCGTACAAGTACCTGAGCCCGGCGTCGCGCGAAGTGGTCACGCTGGCCGACGTTCGAGGCGCGGACGAGGCACAGGAGTTTCGGGCGGTGCACGATCGACAGGGTCGAGTGTGAGGCGGAAGTGTGCAAGGTCAAGCTGTCGCTGACCTACGACCACGGGCTGATGAAGGGCGTCCACACGCCGACTCGGAGAGCTGGATGATCGACCAGGGACAGGCCTGGTACGTCTGGCGGCAGTAACGACGGACGGTTGTTGCAGAATTCCACAGGGGGCTGGCGGGCGGCAGCGAAATCGTTTGACAAGTGCAGCAAGCTGTAATAAGATTTGCGCGTTGTTGGTTTTGAAGTGATCACTTTAAACCGCAAACAGAGGAGTTACCACAAACCATGAACACATTCAACAAAAAGTCGCTGTGCGTCGCGCTTGCCCGACGGGCATGCTGGGCGTGGCGGGCATCGCGCAGGCGGTGAACGTCAACCCGGACGGACTCGGCCAGGTGCTGATCTACCCGTACTACACGGTCAGCAGGACAGTCAACGGCGACCCGTTCAACACGCTGATGTCGGTCGTCAACACGACCGGCTCAGCGAAGGCCGTCAAGGTCCGCTTCCTCGAAGGCAAGAACAGCGAGCGAAGTGCTGGACTTCAACGTCTTCCTGTCGCCGTACGACGTCTGGACGGCGGCGATCATCCCCGTCGGTGCACGGGCGCAGGCATCTTCACGAACGACAACTCCTGCACGACGCCAAGGGTCGGCCGGACCGTGGCCACGGCCGAACCCGTTCGTGAACTTCGCGTATGCGGGCGATCCGGCCGGCGGCAACATCGACCGGACGAAGGAAGGCTACGTCGAAATCATCGAAATGGGTAACCTGCGCGACGGTTCGTCGACGGAAGGATGGGTCACGCATGGCGCCGATGGCGTACCGGCGGCCTGCGATGAGATCAACGACGATAAGACGATCGAACGACATCGACATTGGGCAATGGTGGCCTGTTCGGCGGCATCACGCTGGTCAATGTGCTCGCTGGCGAGGACATCACGGCAGACGCCGTGGCGCTCGCGAATTGGAATACATCGGCGCCAGCTGTTCGAGCACCGGGATCGCCATTTCCGGATCTGACGCAGGGAACCACGACTGACTCGGTCTTCACGGGCACCGGTGTGATCAACGGCACCGCGTTTCCGGCATCGACGCGGTCAGCGCCGTGCTGATGCAGGACTCCGTGATGAACGAGTTCGTGCTGGATGCGGCTACGCTTTCGCAAACCAGCTGGGTGGTCACCTACCCGACGAAGCGCTTCTACTATAACCAGGCCGCCAATCAACTCTGCGGTGCCGCACAAACCCCGTGTTTCCAGGTGCAGAAGCTCTTCCAGAGGAACTTCGGTGCCAGCGGCGCGTGTGACGACGTCGGAACCTCGGATAAGTCGGGCGGGGTTTCGCTGTCGGTGTACGATCGCGAAGAACGGAGGGAGAAGACTCCGGGCGGATTCTCGCCGCCGCCGCCGTCGGGCAAGACACCGGCGTTGTGCTGGGAAGCGAACGTCGTCACGTTCAATGGAAAGAACGTCTTCGGGTCGCTCAATACGGCGAACGTCAACACGCCGTACCAAAACGGCTGGATGTACATGAACCTGGTCGGCAACAGTTCGAAGCATGTCCTGGCCACGCCGTCGGCCACGTTCTTCGGGCTGCCGGTCATCGGCTTCGCCGCGCAGTCGTTCAACAACGGCACGCTGTCCGATACGACAGGCAGGCTGATCCAGTCGCAGTACGGCGGGAACTTCGTTCACAAGTACACGACGGATATCAGAGGCTTTTAAGCATCAAGCACGGCAGGATGGGAACGGCGGGGCACGCAGCCCCGCCGTTTTTCTTTGGTGCGCCGGAACACCGGGCGCGTTTCGGCTGTCGGGTTCTTCCAGGCGCGCGGCGACGGCGCGCGACGCAAGTCGTCCGGAAATGTGCCTGATCAGGCCGCAAAGTGCCCGCAGGCGTCAACCGCGTTGCCGCCAATGGCCGCACCTGCCGCAATATCAGGGGCTTGGCGGATGGAATGACAATTGCATGGTGGCATAGCTGAAGCGAATGGTGTAAAATTGTCCAAATTTCCGGAGGTTATTATGATCAGACTGAACAAATTGTCGGTGGCCATGGCCGGCATCGGACTGGCGTTCTTGCCGGCCCTATTGATCCCGGCGCAAGCGGCACCGCCCGTTCAATTGGCGGTCCAGATCCTCGATCCTCTGGGCGCCTGCGCGAGCTGGACCACAGGCGGCACCCTGCTCGCCCCTACAATCACCTGCGACGGACCCGCCGCACCGCCGGTTGCGGGAGCGCCCACCGGTTGCCAGGGCACCGTGACACCGACCACCGCAATCGCCGCAAGCGGTGGCAGCGTGACGCTGGGATTCACCGGCTGCACTCCCTCGGATGCTGTGCTGAAGAACCCGTGGGTGACCAACCTCAGCGGGGCCTCGATCGGCGGAGCCAACGGAACACCCTTACGGTGCCCTCGTACAACGGCACCTCGAATCGGGCTGTCGTCGCGACCAACCAGGCCTGTCTTGCGAACGACAGCACCAAGTGCGCGCCGGTGACCGCGCAGACGACGCAGCTCGGTACGCCGCCCCCGCCGCCCCCGCCAGGGCCAACGGGTAGCATCACATGCCCCGGCTTCGATAACACTCTCTATACGAGCCGGCATGGGCAAGCTCGAACACTGCAACCCGCATTCAGACAGCCGGTTTCGGCGGCACGACGGCCGTGGTCGTCCGCTACAAGGTCCGAGCAACGTCACCTCGACCGGCGCCGGCCGCATTCAGGGGATTGAAAACGGCGGCGGTGGAACCTACAGGAGGGCGACGCTGACCGTTTCCGACAAGCCTTGCGATTTCTCGGGGTCGCCAGGGGTCGCACCGTACAACGTGGCCCCCGCCGGATCCTCGTTTACGTTCTGGATCACGGTTGGCGGAAGCCAGCAAGGCAGCAACGTTCTGTTGCAGCCGGGAGGCACCTATTACCTGAACATCCGCAATCAGGATTCTTTCGGGAACCCCACGTGCGTGGGCGGCAGTTGCGAAATGTTCATCAGTTTCAGCAAACCGTCGGGCACTTGATCCGGTATCATCCGGACCGGCATGCGGAGCCCCGCGGCGCGCGGGGCTTCGCCGTTTATGCGGTGTGTCGCGGACGTGCCGAACTGCGCACGCCCGAAGATGTCGCGCTTGATGCCGTGTTCCCGATGCCCATCCATAGCGTCACTTGATTGGATTGCGCTACCCCGATCTTTCCGGCACCCCCGCATGGATTTCTTCGCTCGCTCCGTTCGCTGTCGGTGGCGCTTGCATGCGCGGTTCGCGCGTAACCTCGCCGTCAGCCTGCTCGCCGCCACGTTCGCGGCCAACTTCAGCTCGATTGCCGCCGAAGGCGACGACACCGTGCTGATCCGCCGCGGCGACGCCGCGATTACGCGGGCGGACTTCGACCTCGAATTGCAGCGACTGCCGGAAGACGCGCGGACGAGGCTGCCGAACAGCGAGCGCCACGTCATCGAGCTGCTCGACCGCCTGCTCGTCGCGCGCGAGCTGGCCCGCAAGGCCAGGGCGCAACAGCTCGACGCCGGCATGAAGCTCGAAGGCCTTTCGACTCTCGAGCAGGATAAGTTGCTCGCGGCGGCGTGGATTTCGACCGTCCAAGCGGCGGCGGGCCGCGAATTCGACGCGAAGCGTGACGTCTGGCTGCGGCGCGCGCGCGAGCTCTACACGATCACCCGCGCGCAGTACGCCGTTCCGGAGACGGTTGTCGCGACACAGATTTTCTTCGCTGCCGATCGAGGCGGCCCGGAGGAGGCCCGGAAGCGGGCTTTCGACGCCGTCGCCAAGCTCGAGGGCGGCGCCGATTTCGCGGCCCTGGCGCTTGCGGTGTCCGACGAACCGAAGCTCGCCGAGACGCGTGGCCGGATGGGACCCGTCAAGCGTGACGAGCTGTATCCGGCGATCGCTTCCAGCGTCTTCGCGCTGCAACGGCCGGGCGAGGTGAGCGCACCCTTGGAGACGCCCGCGGGCTGGCACCTCTTCCGGCTCGAGACGCGCGCCGCCGCCCACGTGCAGCCGTTCGACGAGGTCCGCGCTACGCTGCTCGCCGATCTGCGCGCCAAGGAGATCGAGCGGGCGCGGCAGGGAATCTACACGGAGCTGCGGGCCAACAATCAGGACGTGACGGTAAACGAGCACGCGTTGCGCGCCATGAAGACGGTGACCAGTGCGGCGCCGGCCGGCGCGCCCGCGACGCAACAGCCGCCGGCACCCAAGTAGCCGCCCCTGTCCCGGTCGAAGGTCTCCATCCGCGGCAAGGACCGGCGTCGGATTCGACGCGCCGCCGGCGCGAAATCCGGTCCCTCGCTGGTATGCTCCACCTATGACTGCGCCGCCCCCGCTTTCCCTCGCGCCGCCGGCCCCGGCGGCGACTGCTGGAGGAGCCGCCGGGGCGGGCCGCGCGCGCGACCGCGCGCTGTTCGTCAACTTCTTCCTGCGCGAGCTCCGGACACGCTATCTCGGCAGCGCGACGGGCCTTGCCTGGGCGCTGCTGCATCCGATTGCGTTGCTCGCGGTCTACCATTTCGTGTTCACGACGGTGTTCCGAGCTGGGAGCTACGAGGGCAAGAGCTTCCTGCTGTTCGTCGCCGTCGCGTTGTGGCCCTGGCTCGCGGCGCAGGAGGGCCTGCAGCGCGCGACGGTGAGTCTTTCGGGGTACGCGGGGCTGATCCGCAAGGTCGCCTTTCCGCACGAGCTCGTCGTCTACGCGTCGGTCGGCGCGACGCTGGCGCTGCAGTTCGCGGGCTACGTCGCCGTGCTCGCCGTGCTCGCCGCGTTCGGGGAGCCCGTTCACTTCGAAGGGCTGCTCGTCGCGGTGCCGCTCTGGATCGTGATGGCAATCGCAGTAACCGGTCTCGCGCTGTTCTTCGCCGCGTTGCAGGTCTTCATCCGCGACGTCGAGCACGTGTTGATGCCGATCCTGATGATCATGATGTACCTGACGCCGATCCTCTACCCGCTGACGCTGGTGCCGGAAGGCGTGCGCCCGTGGGTCGCAGCCAATCCGTTCGGGTGGCTGGTCATGCGGTTGCGCGACGCGCTGCTGGACGGCCGTCTCGCGCCGCACTGGGGCGACGTCGTGGCGCTGGCGGCGGTGCTGGCGCTCTTCTTCGCGGGGCGCTGGGTGTTCCGCCGGCTCTCGCCGCATTTCGAGGATTTTCTGTAACGGCCGGACCGTCGATGACGGCACGTCGCTGCTCTCAACTCGATAACGTAGGCAAGGACTACGCGAAGGTCGACGCGCGCGGCGGGCGCGTGCGCCTGGTCTGGGACCTGCTGGCCGGGCGCGGCGCACGCGGGTGTTCCGCGCGCTCGACGGCGTCGAGCTTCGATCTCCGGCGGGGCGAGTCGCTGGGCGTGATCGGCGAGAACGGCGCGGGCAAGTCGACGCTGCTGAAGGTGGTCGCCGGCGTGATCCAGCCCACGCGCGGCACGCCTCGTCGTCGGCGGCCGCGTCGGCGCGCTGCTCGAGCTGGGATCGGGCTTCCACCCCGAGTACACGGGGCTCGCGAACATCGAACTCGCCGCCGCGCTGCTTGGCCTGTCCCCGCGCGAGATCGCCGCGAAGCGCGACGAGATCATCGCGTTCGCCGACATCGGCGAGCACATCCACGAGCCGATCAAGCACTACTCGTCCGGGATGATCGTGCGCCTGGGTTTCGCGGTCGCGACGGCGCTGCGCCCCCGACGTGCTGATCACCGACGAGGTGCTCGCGGTCGGCGACGAGTCGTTCCAGAAGAAGTGCGTGGCGTGGATGGAGCGCTTCCTCGCCGGCGGCGGGACGCTGCTGCTGTGCTCGCACAGCATGTACCACGTGCAGAAACTGTGCCGGAGCGCGCTCTGGCTCAAGGGCGGCGCGCGTCGAGCGCTACGGACCGGCGGCCGAGGTCACGCAGGCGTACCTCGCGTTCCACGAGGAGAAGAGCGCGGGTCGAAGCGGCCGATCGCCGCGCCCGTCGCCGCGGCCGTCGGGCATTTATGCGATCCAGTCGCTCGAGCTCGAGCCTCGGCCGACTCGTGTCGCGCAGGGCGAGGACGATCGCGTGTCC
Source organism: uncultured beta proteobacterium (assembly GCA_963751405.1). Classification (GTDB taxonomy): domain Bacteria; phylum Pseudomonadota; class Gammaproteobacteria; order Burkholderiales; family Casimicrobiaceae; genus CAIWHR01. The sequence continues at coordinate 202,326 of CAVVUJ010000016.1, forward strand.
GGCGTGGTCGTACTCGCCGGATGGCCGCGCGCCGGACGTGCTGATCGGCATCGTGCGCGCCGACGGCACGCCCGTCTACGGCGTGGCAACCGACATGGACGGCGCCGCGCCGCCCCGCGTCGCGCACGACCGTTACGCGTTCGCGCTGGCGTTGCCGCGCATCGCCTCCTGCCCGGCAAGTACCTGATCCGCGCCCACGCGCTCGATCCGGAAGGCGTGCGGCTGTTCGACAACGTGGAGCGGGCGTTCGTCGTCACCGGCGAGACGCGGGAGATGGGGCTCGTGCGGCTGCCGCATCGATGGGAAGAAAAACGCCCGGAGCGCGATCCATCGTTCCCGGCGGCGGACTGATCCGGAGGCTTCGCCGCCCGCTGCTTGACCAAAGCCGGCGCACCCCAAATACTCTGGTCCGTGTGGTCGGAATTTCCATCAGGCGAAAGGGTCGGCTCGCCCGCGCGCTCCCGGTCGCCCGCCGCGTGGCTTGCGGTGTTCCTCGCCGCCGTCGTCGTCGG
>CAVVUJ010000017.1:0-160676 GCA_963751405.1 uncultured beta proteobacterium
ATCGACATCGCGACCCGGACCTCGAGCATGATGGATATCCATGACGGGACCGCGTCCAATGGTCACACGTTGATGAAATCCGGCGCGACCCCGTTCGGGCAGGAAAAGGATCCCGTAATCTAGCAGTGCGAACCGGCGCCGCGCGCCGGGCACCAAGGAGGACGCACATGGAACTGCCGCACAACGCATTCAAGCAAGCCATTCGCGAAGGCCGGCAGCAGATCGGGCTGTGGTCGAGCCTGTCGTCGAATTACACGGTGGAACTGATCGCCGGGGCCGGGTTCGACTGGATCCTGCTCGACACCGAGCACTCGCCCAACGATCTCGAATCGGTGCTGACGCAGGTGCAGGCAGCCGCGGCCTACCCGACCAGCACGATCGCGCGGGTGCCGTGGAACGACATGGTCACGATCAAGCGCTTTCTGGACATAGGAATACAGACGCTGCTGATCCCGTATGTGTGCACGGTGCAGGAAGCGAAGGACGCGGTCGCCTATACGCGTTATCCGCCGGCCGGCATGCGCGGTGTCGCGGGCTCGACGCGCGCGACCCGTTTCGGGCGCGTCGCGGATTACGCCCGGCGCGCGCACGAGGAGCTCTGCGTGCTGGTGCAGGTGGAGACACGGGACGCGCTCGAAGAGCTCGAAGGCATTTGCGCCGTCGAGGGGGTCGACGGCGTCTTCATCGGCCCGGCCGACCTGCACGCGTCGATGGGCTATACCGGCGAAACCAGCCACCCGAAGGTCGTGCCGGTCATCGAGGACGCGATCCGCCGCATCGCGAAGTGCGGCAAGGCGCCGGGCGTGCTCGCCTTCCCGGAGTCCGACCTCCGCCGTTACATGGCGGCCGGCTCGCTGTTCACGGCCGTCGGCGCGGATGCGGGGATCCTCGCCCGCGGCGCCGAAGCCCTCGCCGCGAAATACAAGGACAAGGGCTGAGCCTCGCGTTTCGGGTGCCGGGGCGCGATCCCTCTGTTGCACATCCGGCGCGGCCCCGCACAAAGGAACCAACGATGACTGACTCCGAAGTGAAGATCGATGTCCACCGCGGCCTCCAGGGCGTCTATTTCGACCGCTCGCGCGTGTGCTTCATCGACGGACGGGCGGGCGAGCTCCTGTATCGCGGCTATTCGATCCACGACCTGGCCGAACACTCGACTTTCGAGGAAACCTGCTATCTGCTGTTGAAGGGCGAGTTGCCCACACGGGCCGAGCTCGAGGCGTTCGACGCGGAGCTGAAAGCCGCGCGCGCGCTGCCGGCGGGCGTTCACGACATCATCCGCACGGTGCAGGGCGCGCACCCGATGGACGTGCTTCGCACCGCGGTTTCGGCACTCGCGGCGTTCGATCCCGACGCCGCGGACAATTCGGCCGCGGCGACGCTGCGCAAGGGCATCCGCCTCACGTCGCAGGTGCCGATGCTCGTCGCCGCGCACGACGCCATCCGCAACGGGCGCGCGCCTGTCGCGCCCGATCCGCGCCTCGGGCACGCCGCCAACTTCCTCTACATGCTGAAGGGAACGGCGCCGAGCGCGGATGCGGCGCGGCTCATGGATGTCGACATGATCCTGCACGCCGAGCACGGCTCGAATGCCTCGGCGTTCACGGCGCGCGTCGTCGCCGGGACCCAGGCGAACCTGCACGCTGCGATCACGGCGGCGATTGCCGCGCTGTCCGGGCCGTCCCACGGCGGCGCGGCGGAGAACGTGATCCGGATGGCGCAGGAGATCGGGGAAGCCGCGATGGCCGCCGATTACGTCAAGAAGAAGCGCGCGAACAAGGAGGCGGTGATGGGCTTCGGGCATCGCGTGTACCGCGCCGAGGACCCGCGCGCGCGCCACATGCGTGCCGGCGTCGAGAAGCTCTCGCGCGAGATGGGCCAGCCAAAGTGGTACCAGATCCTCGAGGCGCTGGTCGAGGTGATGAAGCCCTACGCGCGCCACGGCGTGAACGTCAACGTGGACTTCTACGCCGGCGTCGTCTACTTCCTGAACGGCATCGCCGAGGACCTGTTCGTTCCGGTGTTCGCCGTCGGCCGGGTTCCGGGCTGGACGGTGCAGGTGCAAGAGCAGATGGAGAACAACATCCTGATCCGGCCGCTGACGCTCTACAACGGTCCCGCGCTGCGCGACTACGTGCCGATCGACGCGCGCTGATCCGGCTCGCCGCACTGCGCGAGCACGACGGCCGTGGTCGCGACGATGTCCTCGACGCAGGCGCCGCGCGAGAGGTCGCTCACCGGCCGCGCGAACCCCTGCAGGATCGGACCGACGGCGCTCGCGCCGCCGAGGTGCTGGGCGAGCTTGTAGGCGATGTTGCCGGCATCGAGGTCCGGGAAGACGAGCACGTTCGCGCGCCCGGCGACAGCGCCCGCATCCTTGAGCTTCTTCGCGGCGACGGCCGGGCAGAGCGCCGCGTCGGCCTGCAGTTCGCCGTCGATCGCTAGCGCTGGTGCACGTTGCCGCGCGATCTCGAGCGCCCGCACCACCTTGTCGACGTGCGCGTGCTTCGCACTGCCCTTGGTCGAGAACGACAGCAGCGCGACGCGCGGCTCTGCGGCGAGAAGCCTGCGGGCGCTTGCCGCCGACGCCAGCGCGATGTCGGCCAGCTCGTCGCTCGTCGGGTCGGCGTTCACCGCGCAATCCGCGAAGACCAGGACGCGTTCTCCGAACGTCATCAGGAAAAAGCTCGACGGCGTCGCGATTCCGGGCGCGAGGCCGATCGTGAGCATGGCGGCCTCGATCACGCGCGCCGTCGGGTTTGCGGCGCCGGCCACCATGGCGTCGGCGTCGCCCGTCCTGACCATCAGGCCGGCGTGGAACAGCGGCTTCGCGGCGAGTCGGCGCGCCACCTTCGGGTTCGCGTCGGGTCGGCCGGCAAGGTAGGCAGCCGCATACGCGTCGAGGCGTTCGCTCGACTCCGGATTCGTCGGCAGGACCGGCACCGCGAGGTCGAGGTCGCGCAGGCGCTGCGCCGCGGCCACGATCCGGTCATCCGCGCACTCCGGGAACACCACGCGCAGTCCGCGGCCCCGGATCCGGGCGAAGCAGGTCGCGAGAGCGCTCACCGCGGCCATCCGGACGTCAGTCGTCCTCGGCCGCGTGCCGGATGCCGATGACCGCGGTGCCGAAACCGCGCGCGGCGGCGGCGAGTTCGGTCGCCCGCTCGAGCGCCGGGTCGACGTCGAAGACGATGTCACCGTCGGCTTCGTCGCGGCCGGTGGCGCGCACCGCGCCGAAATCGAACAGCGCGCGATCCAGCAGATGCGACGGGGCGACCTGGGCGAGCGCGCCGAAGATGGAGTCGACGCGTCCCGGGTATCTCTTCTCCCACTCGCGCAGCATCGCGGTGACCTGCCTGCGCTGCAGATGCTCCTGCGAGCCGCACAGATTGCACGGAATGATGGGGAAGGCGTTCTGCTCCGCGAACCGCGCAAGGTCCCGCTCGCGCACATACGCCAGCGGCCGGATGACGACGTGCCGGCCGTCGTCGGTGACGAGCTTGGGCGGCATGGTCTTCAGCTTGCCGCCGAAGAAGAGATTGAGGAAGAACGTCGCGAGGAGGTCGTCGCGGTGGTGGCCGAGCGCGATCTTGGTCGCGCCGAGCTCCGTCGCGACGCGATAGATCGCGCCGCGCCGCAGGCGCGAGCACAGCGAGCACAGGGTGCCGCCGTCGGGAATGACGCGCTTGACGACGCTGTACGTGTCCTGCTCGACGATGCGGAACGGGACGCCGCGCGCCTCGAGGTAGCGGGGGAGCACGTCGGCGGGAAAGCCGGGCTGCTTCTGGTCGAGGTTCATCGCGATCACCTCGAACGGGAAGGGTGCGCGTCCCTTGAGACTCAGCAGGATGTCGAGCAGGCCGTAGCTGTCCTTGCCGCCGGACACGCAGACCATGACCCGGTCGTGCGGCGCGATCAGCCCGTAGTCCCCGATGGCCTCGCCAACCTGCCGGCGCAGGCGCTTCCGGAGCTTGTTGGCCTCGAACTCGGCCTTCCGCGGGTCGCGGCGGGCCCCGCCGGCGCCGGCGGCGGCTGGCGGCAGACGATGCGTGCGGGGTGTCGGTGGCGGCAGTGTCGTCCATGGGCTCCGCGCATTCTACCGGCGGGCACCGGTATTGGCGCTAACATTGGGTCTTTTCCGGAAATCAGGCTCAGGGAGGCCCCCGATGCGCACGATCCTCGTCGCCAATCCGAAAGGCGGCAGCGGCAAGACGACACTCGCCACCAACCTCGCCGGCTGGCTTGCGGGCAAGCGGCAGCGCGTCGTGCTGCGCGACCTCGATCCGCAGCGCTCGTCGACGGAGTGGCTCGAGCGGCGGCCGGCGTTGTTTCCGCGCATCGCCGGACACGCGAAGGAGGTGCGGCACGGTGCCGCGGACGCCGAGCCGGAATGGCGTGTCGTGGATACGCCGGCCGGGCTTTCCGGAGACGATCTGCGGGATGCGGTGCGCCGGGCCGACCTGATGCTCGTGCCGCTGACGCCGTCGGCGTTCGACATGGCCGCGACGCGGCATTTCCTCGCCGCGATCCACGAGCACAAGGCGATCCGCAAAGGCGGACTCGCGCTTGGCATCGTCGCGATGCGCGTCGATCCGCGCACGCGGAGCGCGAGCGAGCTCGACGCGTTCCTGGCCGAGTTCGACTTCCCGGTCATCGCGCATCTGCGCGACACGCAGGTCTACGTCCACTGCGCGCGCGACGGCGCCTCGGTGTTCGATCTGCCGCGATCGCGCGGCGAGCAGGACTGGGACCAGTGGAAGCCGCTGACGCGCTGGATCGCGCGCCATGCCGCGCCGCAGGGCTGAAACGACGACAGCGGGTGCGGGCAAGGCATCGGTGCTGCGCCAGTTGCGGCAATCGCCGCTGACCCGCAGAATCCGCGGATGACGGACCTCGCCCACCTGCGCAAGAGCTACGAGCACGCCGAGCTCGACGAGACGCGTTCGGCAAGCGCTCCGTTGCAGCAATTCGAGCATTGGCTGCACGAGGCGATCACGGCAGAGCTGCCCGAACCCACCGCGATGACGCTCGCGACGGTCGGCGCGGACGGACGGCCTTCGACGCGGGTCGTGCTGCTGAAGCGCGCCGATGCGCGCGGCTTCGTCTGGTACACGAACTACGAAAGCCGCAAGGCGCAGGAGCTTGCGGTCAACCCGCAGGCGGCGCTGCAGTTCCACTGGGTCGAGCTGGAGCGCGTCGTGCGCATCGAGGGTCGCGTCGAGAAGACGGACGCCGAGGATTCCGACGCCTACTACCGGACACGGCCGCTCGACTCGCGGATCGGCGCCTGGGCGTCGCCGCAGAGCCGGGTGATTGCGTCGCGCGCCGTCCTCGTGACCGAGGCGGCGCGGATCGGCGCGAAGTTCCTGCTCGATCCGCCGCGGCCTCCGCACTGGGGCGGCTACCGGCTGGTCCCGGACACGTTCGAATTCTGGCAGGGCCGCAGGAGCCGCCTCCACGACCGGCTGCGCTACACGCTGCAGCCCGATGGCGCCTGGCTGCGGCAGCGGCTGGCGCCCTGACTTCACTCGGAGAAACGCCATGGCTTTTGTCATTCCCGCACCGCCGACCCCCACGCTCGACGTCGTGGGGACGGATGCGAAGTTTCCGGTTCGCCGCATCTACTGCGTCGGGCGCAATTACGCCGAGCACGCCCGTGAAATGGGACACGATCCGACCCGCGAGGCGCCGTTCTTCTTCCAGAAGCCGGCCGATGCGCTGCTCGTGAACGGCGGCGACTTTCCCTATCCCCCGAAGTCGAGCGACGTGCATTTCGAAATCGAGCTGGTCGTCGCGCTCGGCAAGGGCGGCAAGGATATCGCGGCGGCGAACGCGCTCGATCACGTCTTCGGCTACGCGGTCGGCATCGACATGACCCGGCGCGATCTGCAGGGCGAGGCGAAGAAACTCGGGCGGCCATGGGAGGTCGGCAAGGCGTTCGAGCATCTCCGCGCCGTGCTCGGCCGTGGTGCCGGCGAGCAGGATCGGCCACCCGGCCAAGGGCGCCATCTGGCTGACGGTCAATGGGGAGCCACGCCAGCGCGGCGACCTCGCGCAGCTCATCTGGAGCATTCCGGAGGCCCTGGCGCATCTGTCGAGCTACTTTACGCTGGCCCCGGCGATCTGCTGTTCACCGGCACCCCCGCCGGCGTCGGTGCGGTCAAGCCCGGCGATCGGCTCAAGGGCGGCGTCGACGGCGTGGGCGAAATCGAGGTCCGGGTAGTTTGAGCGGCAGGCGGGCGCGCGGCGCGTGCTCGTCGTTCCGCCGCTGCGCGGGCAAGGTGACGAGGCGCGGGGCGGCGGCCAGCCCGCCGCGCCGCGGTCCGGCTTACATCCGCTCGATCATGGCCTTGCCGAAGCCGGAGCAGGACACCTGGGTGGCGCCGGCCATCAGCCGCGCGAAGTCGTAGGTCACAACCTTGTCGGCGATCGCCCGCTCGAGGCTTCGCGTGATGCGCTGCGCCGCCTCCTTCCAGCCCATGTGCACGAGCATCATCTCGGCCGACAGGATCTCCGAGCCGGGGTTCACGTAGTCCTTGCCCGCGTATTTCGGCGCCGTGCCGTGGGTCGCCTCGAACATGGCGACCGTGTCGGACAGGTTCGCCCCCGGCGCGATGCCGATGCCGCCCACCTGCGCGGCGAGCGCGTCGGAGATGTAGTCGCCGTTGAGGTTGAGCGTGGCGATGACGTCGTACTCCTCCGGGCGCAGCAGGATCTGCTGCAGGAAGGCGTCGGCGATCGCGTCCTTGATGACGATCTCGCGGCCCGTCTTCGGGTTCTTGAGCTTGCACCACGGTCCGCCGTCGATCGGCTGCGCGCCGAACTCCCGCTGCGCCAGCGCGTAGCTCCAGTCGCGGAAGCCGCCTTCGGTGAACTTCATGATGTTGCCCTTGTGCACGATCGTCATCGACTTGCGGTCGTTGTCGATCGCGTACTGCAGCGCCTTGCGCACCAGCCGCTCGGTGCCTTCGCGCGACACCGGCTTGATGCCGATGCTGGAGGTGGCCGGAAAGCGGATCTTCTTCACCCCCATCTCCCGGATCAGGAAGTCGATGACCTTCTTCGCCCCCTCGGTCTCGGCCTCCCATTCGATGCCGGCATAGATGTCCTCCGAGTTCTCCCGGAAGATCACCATGTCGGTCTTCTCCGGCGCCTTGACCGGGCTGGGCACCCCGGCGAAGTAGCGCACCGGGCGCAGGCACACGTACAGGTCGAGCTGCTGGCGCAGCGCCACGTTGAGCGACCGGATGCCCCCGCCCACCGGCGTGGTCAGCGGGCCCTTGATCGACACCACATACTCCCTGACGACCTCCAGCGTCTCCTCGGGCAGCCACACGTCGGGACCGTAGACCCGGGTCGACTTCTCGCCGGCGTAGACCTCCATCCAGTGAATCCGGCGCTTGCCGCCGTAGGCCTTGGCCACCGCCGCATCCACGACCTCGATCATCACCGGCGTAATATCCAGCCCGGTGCCGTCGCCCTCGATGTAGGGGATGATCGGGTTGTCCGGAACGTTGAGACTGAAATCCTGATTGACCGTGATCTTCCGGCCAGCCGGCCGGAACCTTGACGTGCTGATACATGGGTTCTCCTGAGAGGGTCTTCGCGGCAGAATCTTGAGCGATGAACGGAAGTGGAAACGATCGGCGCTGCGCTGGAATTTCCGTGGCAGGCGGCGCAGGGTTTCAGGCTCGGACGCACCGCGTCGATCGCCAGCACACCGGAATCCCGGGCGCCATGCCCGGCCGCGATCAGTTCATCCATCCGCGCGGCGACCGCGGGCAGCACCGCCATCGGGAGGCCATCGGACGCCTCGAGCATCAGGCGCACGTCCTTCCGCGCCATGACCAGCTCGAAACTCGGCGTGAAGTCGCCCGTCGCCATGCTCTTCCCGCGTCGTGCAACGATCGCATTCATGTCGAGGGCACCCAGCAAGCCGACGGCGTCCCCGGCATCGACACCGCACGCCTTCGCCAGGGTGAGGATGTCGGCCATCACCGCCGTGATGCCGATGATCATGGCATTGCCCAGCAGCTTGTGCACGGCGGCGAGATCGGTGCGCTCGCCCATGTAGTCGAGGCGCCCGGTCATTCTGGCGAGTTCGGCCCGGACGCTCTCGAAGAGCGCCTCGCGGCCCTGTGGCCAGCATCAGCCCCTGCGCATTGCGCGCGGCGGGCGGCCCCATGAAGACGGGGCAGTGCAGGTACTTCACCCCTTGCGCTTGCAGCCGCCTCGGCCCGCTCCGCGGTGAGTCTCGGCAGACGTCGTCGTGTGATCGATCAGTATCGCGTCAGCGGAAAGTCCGGAGCGCGCGGCCGCTATGACTTCGTCAACGACCGCGTCATCCTTCAGCACGAGGTGCACCCTCGATGCGCCTCGCACCGCTGCGGCTGGAGTCGTGGCGGCCTTGACGCCGAACTTGGCGAGGGCCAGGACCTTGTCCGGCGAACGATTCCACGCCGTGACCGTGTCACCGCGCCTGACGGCAGCTTCCGCGAATGCGCTGCCGAGCAGGCCCGTGCCGAGAAATGCGATGTGCGCCATGGTCGTTATCCTGAAAAGGTCACGTACCTCGAACCGGGAGGGCGGCCGGCGCGACCCGGTGCCCCGCCCGATCGACGAGAATGGCGCGTTACTTCTTCGGTGCGGCGGCTTCCTTCGCCGCCTCGACAGCCTTGGCCGCGGCGTCCTTCGTGGCGTCGGCGGCCTTGCCCGCTGCGTCGGTGGTCGCAGTGGCGGCATCCTTGGCGCCCGTTGCGACATCCTTGGCGGCTTCCTGCGTCGCCGCCTTTGCCGCCTCACCGGCCTTCGCCGCCGCTTCCTTGGCCTTGTCGGCGGCTTCCGTCGCGGCTTTCTTCGCGGCATCGGCGGCGGTGCTGGATTCCTTGCCGCAGCCAGTCAGCGTGGCGCCGACGGCCAGGGCGGTCAATACGATGAGCAAACGGGAGCGCATGCAGTTCTCCTTGTGTTCGGTGGTGCGTGGAAAGGGATTCTGGCCGGGCCTGACCTGATGACTGGCGGGCTGCCGCCAACCTGTAATTGTACGTCAGCCAGCGGTCGGAAAGTCACAGCGAAGTGTCCTCGCCTTCGGGGTAGCGCGATCTTCGCGCGATCGCTTTGGCATCGAGCCGCGCGACCCAGCCGAAGACAATCAAGAAAACGGCGGCAGTGTAGGCCGCCATCGTGAGCGCGAGCGGATAGACGGTTCCGTCGTACGACGCGCCGATCCAGACACCGGTCAGCGCCGCCACGGCCATGACCGAGAACCCGAACAGGCCGGCCGCGGCACCGGCGTGCCGCGGGAACGGAGCGACGCTGCTGACCTGTGCGCAGGGGAAGTTGATGCCGTGCGCCAGCAGATAGCCGAAGGCCGGCAGCAGCAGCGCGGCCCAGTGGTGAACCTCCGCGGCGGCCAGCGCCGCCATCGTGGCGCCGCTCGCCAGCGCGATTGCCGCACCCACCCGGAGCGCGCGCGGGACGCTCATCAGCGACAGCAGGCGGCGGCACACGAGGGTACCGATCAGGTACCCGCACACGCAGAAGGCGAAGGCGAAACCGAAGTATGCGGTCGGCACGCCGAGCACGCGGAGCAGCACCAGCGACGAGCCCGATATGAACGCGAAAAGGCCGCCATACGACGCGCTGCCGAGCAGCGTGTAGGCCAGGAACTCGGGCGAGCGCAGCACGTGCGCGTAGTTGGTCGCCAGGGCGCGCGGCCGCAGCGCGGCAGGATTGCGGTGCCGGTTGGTCTCGATCGGCTTCGCCAGAACCAGCGTCAGCAGCAGCGCGGCGAGCAGTGCCAAGCACCACGAAAGCGGCACGATGGCCGAACCGCACTTCCAGGAAGCTGCCGAGAATCGGTCCGGCGATGGGGCCGATCGCGAGGATGGTGGACGCCTGCGCAAGCGCCTTCGCGCCGACCTGCGGCGTGTACACGTCGCGCACGACGGCGCGCGCGACCACGACCGCGGCGCAGCAGCCGACCGCCTGGAACGCGCGCGCCGCGATCAGCAGGCCGATCGACGGCGCCAGCACGCACGCGACGCTCGCCGCGACGTAGAGGCCCAACCCTCCGGCGAGGACCGGATAGCGCCCGTGCCGGTCCGACAGCGGGCCGGCGACGAGCTGCATCAGGCCGAAGGCCGCCACCCACACGGACAGCGTGAGCTGGACGGTCTCGACCGACGCCGCGAACGTGGACGCGAGACCCGGCAGCGATGCGAGATAGAGGTCCGTGGAGACCGGCTGCAGCATCAGGCAGCAGCCGATCAGCGCCACCAGCATCCGGTTGCCGAAGCCGTGCGGCAAGCCGGGAACGGCCGGTGAATCGCGCATCCGCGCTTGCCGCTACGCTGCGTTCCCCATCAGCTCCCGCAGCACGAACGGCAGGATCCCGCCGTTGAGGTAGTAATCGACCTCGATGGGCGTATCGATGCGCAGCAGCACCGGAACCGACTGCACCGTGCCGTCCTTGCGGCGAATGGTCAGCGTCACGTCCATCTGCGGCCGGATCCCGGCCTCGATCCCGGTGACGTCGAACGTCTCGTCGCCGCGGATGCCCAGCGAGGCGACCGTGTCCCCGCCCTTGAACTGGCAGGGCAGCACGCCCATGCCGACGAGGTTCGATCGATGGATGCGCTCGAAGCTCTTCGCGACCACGACCTTGACGCCCAGGAGCTGCGTGCCCTTCGCCGCCCAGTCGCGCGACGATCCGGTGCCGTATTCCTCGCCGCCGAAGACGATCGTCGGCGTGCCCTCCGCGATGTACTTCATCGCCGCGTCGTAGATCGGCAGCTTCGCGCCCGACGGCTGGAACAGCGTGACGCCGCCTTCCTCGCGCCCGCCATCGGCTCTTGGCGGCAGCATCATGTTCCTGATCCGGACGTTGGCGAAGGTGCCGCGCATCATCACGTCGTGGTTGCCGCGGCGCGAGCCATAGCTGTTGAAGTCGACGACCGCCACGTCGTGCTCGAGCAGATAGACGCCGGCGGGGGAGGTCGGCTTGATCGAGCCGGCCGGGCTGATGTGGTCGGTGGTCACGGAGTCGCCGAATATCCCGAGCACGCGCGCGCCCTTGATGTCGCCGCACTTCCCGATCCCCATCCTGAAGCCCTCGAAGAAGGGCGGCTTCGCGATGTACGTCGAAGCGGGCCAGTCGTAGACCTGCCCGGTCGCCCCCGAGATCGAGGCCCAGAGCGGGTTGGCGTTGGCGAGATCGCCGTAGAGCGTGCGGTAGATGGCGGGGTCCTTGGCGAAGCTCATCACGGCCGCGATCTCGTGCGACGTCGGCCAGAGGTCCTTGAGGTACACCGGACCGCTCGTGCCCATGCCGACCGGCTCGGTCGTCAGATCCTTCAGCACGGTGCCCGCGATGGCATAGGCCACGACGAGAGGCGGCGATGCCAGGAAATTCGCCTTGAGGTTCGGGTGGATGCGCGCCTCGAAATTGCGGTTGCCCGAAAGGACCGCCGCGCAGACGAGGTCGTTGCCCGTGATCGCCTCGTTGAACTCCGGCCGCAGGTCGCCGGCGTTGCCGATGCACGTCGTGCAGCCGTACGCCGTCACGCCGAAGCCGAGCTGCTCGAGATACGGCAGGAGGCCGGCTTTGGTCAGGTAGTCGGTGACCACGCGCGAGCCAGGGGCGAGCGACGTCTTGATGTGCGACTTGACGGTGAGGCCCTTTTCGACCGCCTTCTTGGCGAGCAGGCCCGCGGCGAGCAGGACGCCGGGATTGGAGGTGTTCGTGCACGACGTGATCGCGGCGATCAGCACGTCGCCATTGCCGAGATCCACGCCGTCGCGAGTGGTGAGCCGGCGGGCGAGGTTCGCGGCGGGCAGGCGCGAAGCCGTTGTCGGCGACCGGCTTGCTGAAGAGCTCGGTGAACTTCGCCTTGAGGCTCCCCAGCTCGATGCGATCCTGCGGGCGTTTCGGTCCCGCAACGGAGGCCTTGATCGACGCGAGATCGAGCGTCACCACCTTCGTGTAGTCGATGTCGCCGGCCCGGGGGATCCCGTAGAGACCCTGCGCCTTGAAATACGAGGCGAAGGCGTCGATTTCCGCCGCCGTGCGGCCCGTGGCCTTCAGGTAGTCGACCGTCGCGTCGTCGACGGGGAAGAAGCCCATCGTCGCGCCGTATTCGGGCGCCATGTTGGCGATCGTCGCGCGGTCGGGCACGGCGAGCGACGCCGTGCCTTCGCCGAAGAATTCGACGAACTTGCCGACGACCTTTTCCTTCCGCAGCATCTCCGTGACCGTCAGCACCAGATCGGTCGCGGTGATGCCTTCGTTCAACCGGCCCTTCAGCTCCACGCCGACGACGTCGGGCGTCAGGAAGTACACGGGCTGGCCGAGCATCCCGGCTTCGGCCTCGATGCCGCCCACGCCCCAGCCGACGACACCGATGCCGTTGATCATCGTCGTGTGGCTGTCGGTGCCGACCAGCGTGTCGGGATAATAGACGCCGTCCTTTTCGTGCACGCCCCGGGCCAGATACTCGAGGTTCACCTGGTGAACGATGCCGATGCCCGGCGGCACGACCTTGAACGTGGCGAAGGCCTGCATCCCCCATTTCATGAACTCGTAGCGCTCGGCATTGCGCTGGAACTCGAGCTTCATGTTGAGGTCGAGGGCGTCGGGCCGGCGGTAGTAGTCGATCATCACCGAATGGTCGACGACGAGATCGACCGGGACCAGCGGCTCGATCGCCTTCGGATTCTTGCCCATGTCCGCGGCGACGTTGCGCATCGCCGCGAGATCGGCGAGGAGCGGCACGCCGGTGAAGTCCTGCAGCACGACGCGCGCGACGACGAACGGAATTTCGGCCGTGCGCGCGCCGGTGGGGGCCCAGTTGGCGACCTCCTGCACGTGCTCCGCGGTGACCTTCTTGCCGTCGCAGTTGCGCAGCACGCTCTCGAACACGATGCGGATCGAAACGGGCAGGCGCGAGACGCGGCCGATGCCCGCCTTCTCGAGCGCCGGCAGCGAATGAAAACGACCGGTCGCGCCGGAGGCGAGCTTGAGCGGCTGAAGGGTGTCGTGCAGATTGTGCGGCATGGGGTCTCTCGAGGTTCGTGTGCGGGGTGGGGTGGTCAGAAAGTCTCTGCGCGCGGCCGGTCGATCCGTGGGTCCGCAGCGACGTTGTCGTTGGGGGGGGCGGCCGGCAGGGCGGCACCCGCCGCCTTCGCGCGCTCGAGCACGCTCCAGTGGTAACGGTACGACGCGAGGTCGTGCATCTTGCCACCAATGGCCAGCGGCGCCCAATCCGCGGCCTGCGCCGCTGCGAGAATGCCGGCTGCCTCGTCGATCTCGGCCGCGTCCGGTTGCATCGCGCGGAGGATCGGATCGATCTGCGCGGGGTGAATGCTCCACATGCGCAGGAATCCGAATTCCTCGCGCGCCCGGCGCGCGTCGTCGTACACCGCCTGCGGATCGCCGATCGTGCGCGTGATGCCGTGTGCGGGAATGCGTGCGTGTGCCAGCGCCGCCGCCGCCGTCTCGCACTTCGCGCGGCGGACGAGCGGGTGGTCGAACTGGCCGGGGCTTTCCATGGCCGCGGCGGGAATCGCGCCGTGGTGGGCGCTGACGAAATCCAGCGTGCCGAAGTCGAGGCTCGCCACGCCGGGGAGCGCCGCGATCGCCCAGGCATCGCGCACGGCGCCGTGCGTCTCGATGAGCACGCTCACCGGGATTTCACGGCCGAGGCCGCGGCGGGCATCTTCCAGTGCCAGGGCGTCGAGGAAGCGCGCGACGTCCGCGGCGGATTCGGCCTTGGGCAGCGTCAGGAAGGCGAGCCGGTCCCCGGCAGTCGCCGACGAGAATCCCGAGCTCGGCACGCCACGACGGATGCCGCGTGCCGTGCAGGCGCGCGCCTACGCGGTCGTGCCGGTTGGCGGCGCTGGCGATGAGGGCGGCCAGGGTCCTCGCGTGCTCGAGCTCGCCGCCGACCGGCGCGCCGTCCTCGCAGTCGGCCGCGATGTCGAAGACCGGGCCGCGCTCGGCCTGCAGCGACATCGCCCGCGCGACGTGTTTCTCGTTCCCGGCGTAGTGCACGCACGGCGGCCACACCGGCACCGACCCGGCCCGATCGAAGAGCGCTGGATCGGGCGACAGGCGGGCCGTCATGGCGGTCGTGGGCGCGGCCAGGTTCGGCGTGCTTCTAGCCGAGCAGCGACGCCACGCCGGCGCGCTCTTCCTCGAGCTCCTTCAGCGTGGCATTCATCCGCTCGCGCGAGAACTCGTCTATCTCGAGGCCGGTGACGCGCGTGTACTCGCCACCAGCGGTCGTCACGGGGACGCCGTAGATCACGTCCTCCGGGATGCCGTAGCTGCCGTCCGACGGGACGCCCATGGTCGCCCATTTGCCCTGCGTGCCCAGTGCCCAATCGCGCATGTGGCCGATCGCCGCGTTCGCGGCCGACGCCGCCGACGACAGGCCGCGCGCCGCGATGATCGCCGCGCCGCGCTTGCCGACCGTGGGCAGGAAGACGGTGCGGTTCCAGTTTTCGTCGTTGATCATCGCCTTCACCGATTGGCCGTCGGCGGTCGCGAAGCGGTAGTCGGCGTACATCGTCGGCGAGTGATTGCCCCACACGCAGAGCTTCTCGATCGAGTCGACGGGCTTGCCGGTCTTCGCCGCCAGCTGCGACAGCGCGCGGTTGTGGTCGAGGCGGAGCATGGCGGTGAAGTTCTTCTTCGGCAGCGAGGGTGCCGACTTCATCGCGATGTAGGCGTTGGTGTTCGCCGGATTGCCGACGACGAGCACGCGGATGCCGCGGGCGGCGACCGCGTCGAGTGCCTTGCCCTGCTCGATGAAGATCTTCGCGTTTTCCATCAGCAGATCCTTGCGCTCCATGCCGGGCCCGCGGGGCTTGGCGCCGACCAGGAGCGCGTAGTCGGCGTCCTTGAACGCGACTTTCGGGTCGCCGGTGCCGGTCATGCCGGCCAGCAGCGGAAACGCCGAATCCTCGAGCTCCATCATCACGCCCTGCATCGCTGCCTGCGCCTTGTCGATGGGCAGCTCGAGCAGCTGGAAGATGACCGGCTGGTCCGGTCCCAGCATCTCCCCCGTCGCAATGCGGAACAGCAGGGAATATCCGATCTGGCCGGCGGCACCGGTGACTGCAACGCGGACGGGTTTCTTCATGGCGGGCTCCGTGGTAGGGAAAGGCGGGACGTATTGCTATGATTCGAACGATTGCCGGTCGAGCGTAGCGCAATGTCCGCCACCCGGATGTTGCGTTGCGTCAAATACGGCTGCTTCGTTCACGTGCATCCTTGCCGCGACGGGCGATGCCGGTGTGTCGATTCTAGGCCCGCAGCGAATCGTGTGTCAATCAAGTCTTATATCTTTTACATGACAAAAGACATGAGATAGACATCCCTCCACGGGCAGCCGATAATGGCGGCTCGGGCGCGGCTCCGGCAGTGGCCGAACCCGCCTTCCGCTGCGGCGTCCGCGGACGTGACTGCCACGGCCAAATCCCCATGTCGAACGCTGCGCCCTCATTCCAGCCGCTCTATCTGCAGATCAAGGCGCTCCTCGAGCGGGGCCTCGACGCCCGTGAATGGCCGCCCGGGGCGGCCATCCCGAGCGAGAACGTCCTGGCGGCGCGGTTTGGTGTCTCCCAGGGGACCGTGCGCAAGGCCATTGCCGCGCTGGCGGCGGACAACCTCGTCGTCCGCCGGCAGGGCAAGGGCACGTTCGTGGCGACCCACACCGAGGAGCAATCCTCGCTGTTTCGCTTCCTGCGCATCCGCCGCAACGACGGCCATTCCGAGTATCCGGGCAGCCGCCTCCTCGACGTCCGCCGGGGCAGGGCGTCGGCGGAGGCCGCCCGGCTGCTCGACCTCAAGCCGGGCGACCCCGTCATCCGGCTTCGCCGCGTGCTGGAATACTCGGGCGAGCCGGTCGTCCTCGACGAGATCGCGTTGCCGGGGACGCTCTTCAAGGGGCTGACCAGGTCCCGGGCCGAGGCGTACCAGGGCTCGATGTACAGCCTCTTCGAGACCCAGTTCGGCGTCCGGATGCTGAAGGCGCAGGAAAAGCTCCGCGCGGTGCCCGCGGACGCCGCGAGCGCACGGATCCTGCGGGTCCGGCCGGGCGCCCCGCTCCTTGCCGTCGACCGGGTGACGTTGACCTATGGCGACCGGCCGGTCGAATGGCGGCGCGGTCTGTGCACCACGAAGCGCCATCATTACGTCAACGAGCTCGGCTGATGTTGCTCCTCCTCATCCCGATTGCGGACGTTGGCTTAAAGCGCGCGCAGCAAGCTATAATTTGCTGCTGCTTTGCACAAAAGGGACGGCGGACCTGATTGGCCATTCGCCGCGTTTCGATGTGCCCGCTTGCCGATATCTGCGGATCGCTTCCATGCCCGATCGACGATTTGAATTGTGAAGCAACGCCCGATCTACCTCGATCTGCCGCGCATCCGGTTGCCATTGCCGGGGTTCGTATCGATCCTGCATCGGGTGTCGGGTGCCGTTCTGTTCCTCGCCGCGATTCCGCTTTTGCTCGCCAGCGTCGCCGGCAGCCTCGCATCTCCCGAGGCGTATGCGGACCTGAAGGCGGCATTTGCCCACCCGCTCGCCAAGCTCGCGCTGATCGGTTTCACCTGGGCCTACCTGCACCACTTCTGCGCCGGGATCCGATACCTGCTGCTCGATCTGCATCAGGGCATCGAACTCGAGCCCGCGCGCCGGTCGAGCGCCGTCGTGCTCGTCGTCAGCCTGGCCTTGACGCTGATCGTGGGAGTGCGCCTGTGGTAGCGCGCCGGCAGGCGGTCGGGGCGCATTACGGCCTCATGGATTGGCTGATCCAGCGCCTCACCGCCGTGATCATGGCGGTCTACACGCTGCTCATGCTCGGCATTGCGCTCTGGAACGGCGGCATCGACCGTCCGCTGTGGCTCGCGCTCTTCGCCCACGACGGCTTCCGGATCGCCTCGTTCCTGTTCATGGTGGCGATGCTCTACCACGCGTGGATCGGCGTGCGCGACATCCTGATGGATTACATCAAGCCCGTCGGCTTGCGGCTGCTGCTGGAAACGGTTGCGGTGCTGGTGCTCGTCGGCTACCTCGGCTGGACCATCCGGATACTGTGGGGCGTCGCCAGGTGAAGCTCCCCGTGCGCAAGTTCGACGCGGTGGTCATCGGCGCCGGCGGCGCCGGCATGCGGGCCTCGCTGCAGCTCGCCGAGGCGGGATTGTCCGTGGCGGTGCTCTCCAAGGTCTTCCCGACGCGCTCGCACACGGTAGCGGCGCAGGGGGGCATTGGTGCCTCGCTCGGCAACATGTCCGAGGACAGCTGGCTCTGGCACATGTACGACACGATCAAGGGCTCCGACTGGCTCGGCGACCAGGACGCGATCGAGTACATGTGCAGGATGGCGCCGCAGGTCGTCTACGAGCTCGAGCATTTCGGCATGCCGTTCGACCGCAACGCCGACGGCACGATCTACCAGCGTCCCTTCGGCGGGCACTCGGCGAACTTCGGCGAGAAGGCCGTGCAGCGTGCCTGCGCCGCCGCCGACCGCACCGGCCACGCGCTGGTGCACACGCTCTACCAGCGCAACGTCCGCGCCAACACGCAGTTCTTCGTCGAGTGGATGGCGCTCGACCTCGTCCGCGACGCCGACGGCGACGTGCTGGGCGTCGTCGCAATGGAGATGGAGACCGGTGACGTCGCGATCCTGCAGGCGAAGGCGACGATGTTCGCCACCGGCGGTGCCGGCCGCATCTTCGCGGCGTCGACCAACGCGTTCATCAACACCGGCGACGGTCTGGGGATGGCGGCGCGCGCCGGGATCCCGCTGCAGGACATGGAGTTCTGGCAGTTCCACCCGACCGGCGTCGCGGGTGCCGGCGTGCTCATCACCGAGGGTGTGCGCGGCGAGGGCGGAATACTGCTCAACTGCAACGGCGAGCGGTTCATGGAGCGCTATGCCCCGAACCTGAAGGACCTCGCCTCGCGCGACGTCGTCAGCCGGTCGATGGACCAGGAGATCAAGGAAGGCCGCGGCTGCGGGCCGCACAAGGACCACGTGCTCCTGAAGCTCGATCACCTCGGTCCCGAGGTGATCATGAAGCGGTTGCCGTCGATCCGCGAGATCGCGCTCAAGTTCGCCAACGTCGACTGCATCCGGGAGCCGATACCGGTCGTGCCGACGATTCACTACCAGATGGGCGGCATCCCGACCAACATCCACGGCCAGGTCGTGGCGCCGAAGCAGGGTGACTACAAGGCGGTCGTCAACGGCCTGTACGCGGTGGGCGAATGCGCCTGCGTGTCGGTGCACGGGGCCAACCGGCTCGGCACCAATTCGCTGCTCGACCTGATCGTGTTCGGGCGCGCGGCGGGGAACTTCATCGTCGAGCAGAACCTGCAGCGCGCGTCGCACAAGCCGTTGCCCGCCGACGCGCCGGACGCCCCGCTCGCGCGGCTCGCGCGGCTCGACGGCGCCGCGTCCGGCGAATCCGTTGCGGAAGTGGCGAGCGACCTGCGCAAGACGATGCAGGCGCACTGCGGCGTGTTCCGCAATCAGCAGCTGCTCACCGAGGGCGTGACGGAGGTCCTGGCGCTCGAAGCGCGGGTCGGGGCCATCGCGATCAAGGACCGGAGCCGGACGTTCAACACGGCGCGCGTGGAGGCGCTCGAGCTCGAGAATCTGATCGAGACGGCCAAGGCGACGGTGATCTCGGCGGAGGCCCGGCGCGAATCGCGCGGCGCCCAGGCGCGCAGCGACTACCCGAACCGCGACGACGCGAACTGGCTCAAGCACTCGCTGTGGTACCGCGAGGGCAATCGCCTCGATTACAAGCCGGTGAACCTGCAGCCGGTGTCGGTGGAGTCGTTTCCGCCGAAGGCCCGCACCTATTGATCGGCACGCGATGAAATTCCGCATTTACCGCTACGACCCGGAAAAGGACGCCAAGCCGTACGTACAGGACTACGACGTCCCGCTGGATCCGCACGACCGGATGCTGCTCGACGCTCTGATCCGGGTGAAGGCGGTCGACGACACGCTGTCGTTCCGGCGCAGCTGCCGCGAGGGCGTCTGCGGCTCGGACGCGATGAACATCAACGGCAAGAACGGCCTCGCCTGCGTCACCAACCTCAACGACCTCAAGGAGCCGGTCGAGCTGCGGCCGCTGCCGGGGCTGCCCGTGATCCGCGACCTGATCGTGGACATGAGCCAGTTCTTCAAGCAATACCACTCGATCAAGCCGTACCTCGTCAACGATTCGCCCGCGCCGGAGAAGGAGCGGCTGCAGTCACCCGAGGACCGCGAGGAGCTCGACGGGCTCTACGAGTGCATCCTCTGCGCGTGCTGTTCCACCGCCTGCCCGTCGTTCTGGTGGAATCCGGACAAGTTCGTCGGTCCCGCCGGCCTCCTCGCCGCGTATCGCTTCATCGCCGACTCGCGCGACCAGGCGCTCGGCGAGCGCCTCGACAATCTCGAGGATCCGTACCGGCTGTTCCGTTGCCACACGATCATGAATTGCGTCGACGTGTGCCCGAAGGGGCTCAACCCGACGAAGGCGATAGGCAAGATCAAGGACATCATGGTGAAGCGGGCGGTGTAGGACACACTCGCTCCGACCGATCGAAATGGACGCAACCGAGTTGAGCCGCATGCGCTGGCGTTGCCGGCGGGGAATGCTGGAGAACGACCTGATCCTGACGCGTTTCCTCGACGCGCGCGGCGGTACTATTTCCGCGGCGGACGTCGCGGCGCTCGACCGGCTGCTCGATCTCGCGGACGGCGAATTGTGGGACCTCATCGCCGGCCGCGCGGAACCCGGCGACGTGGAATTGCTGCCGATGGTGGCGGCGCTGCGGGCGGCATGAAACAGTGGCCGTCCGGCAGCAACAAGCCAGAGCCGACAGACCGCTACGATCGGCCGGCGAGTTGATTAGGGGGCGCAAGCGATACGTGGCAACACTGTTGCAAGAACAACCCTGGATGGAGCCAACATCATGAACGACCGCACCGCGAATCTGACTTTCTCCGACGGTTCACCGTCGATCACCTTTCCGATCCTGAGCGGGAGCGTGGGACCCGACGTGATCGACATCCGGACGCTGTACGGCAAGACCGGCAAGTTCACCTACGACCCGGGCTTCCTGTCGACCGCGTCGTGCAACTCGACGATCACCTACATCGACGGCGACAAGGGCGAGCTGCTCTACCGCGGCTACCCGATCGAGGAGCTCGCGACCAAGTGCGACTTCATGGAGGTCTGCCACCTGCTGCTCTACGGCGAGTTGCCGAACCCGGCGCAGAGGGCGGAGTTCACCGGCCGCGTGATCAAGCACACGATGGTCAACGAGCAGATGCAGGCCTTCCTGAGCGGATTCCGCCGGGATTCCCATCCGATGGCGGTCATGACGGGGCTCGTCGGCGCACTGTCGGCGTTCTACCCCGATTCGATCAACCTGCACGACGCTCAGCAGCGCGACATCTCGGCGATCCGGCTGATCGCGAAGATGCCGACGCTGGTGGCGATGGCGTACAAATACTCCATCGGCCAGCCGTACATGTACCCGCTCAACAACCTGTCGTACGCCGGGAACTTCATGCGGATGATGTTCGCGACGCCCTGCGAGGACTACAAGTCGAACGAAGTGCTGGTGCGGGCGATGGACCGCATCTTCATCCTGCACGCCGACCACGAGCAGAACGCGTCGACGTCGACGGTGCGGCTGTGCGCGTCGTCGGGCACGAACCCCTTCGCGGCGATCGCGGCGGGCGTGGCCTGCCTGTGGGGCCCCGCGCACGGCGGCGCCAACGAGGCCTGCCTCAGCATGCTGGGCGACATCCAGAGAATGGGAGGCGCAGCCAAGATCGGGGAGTTCATCACCAAGGTCAAGGACAAGAACTCGGGCGTCAAGCTGATGGGCTTCGGCCACCGCGTCTACAAGAACTACGACCCGCGCGCCAAGCTGATGCGCGAGACCTGCTACGAGGTGCTGGAGGCGCTCGGGCTGCACGACGACCCGCTGTTCAAGCTGGCGATGGGCCTCGAGAAGATCGCGCTGGAGGACGACTACTTCGTCTCGCGCAAGCTCTATCCGAACGTCGACTATTACTCCGGGATCGTCCAGAAGGCGATCGGCATCCCGATCCCGCTGTTCACGGCGATCTTCGCGCTCGCCCGCACGGTCGGCTGGATCGCGCAGCTGAACGAGATGATCGCGGATCCGGAGTACAAGATCGGGCGCCCGCGGCAGCTTTTCTCCGGCGCGACCCGCCGGTCGGTAAAGCCCCTCGCGCAGCGGTGAGGCGACCGCACGCCCGGTGGCCGGTTGCCGCCGGGCGTGGCACGCGCGCCGGACGCGCGTTCAGACAATGAGGCCGGCACCATGAGCACGCTGCAGGAATTCGCAACCGGGAGCACGCTGTTCGGCGGCAATGCGCCGTACATCGAGGAGCAGTACGAGCGCTACCTCGCCGATCCGGCGGCCGTCAGCGCCGAATGGCGGGGCTATTTCGACTCGCTGCGCGGCGGCGCGGCCGACGTCTCGCACGCGCCGGTGATCGAGTCGTTCATCCAGCTCGCGAAGAGCCGCAAGGTCGCCGCGGCGATGGTCGACGCGTCGACGATGCACAAGCAGGTGCTCGTGCTGCAGATGATCGGCCGCTTCCGCACGCTGGGCATGTACCACGCGGACCTCGACCCGCTGCAGCGGCAGGAGAAGCCCTACCTCGCCGATCTCGACCTCGCCGCCTACGGCTTCACCGCCGCGGACATGGACACCGAGTTCGACGTCGGCTCGTTCAAGGCGGGTTCCGAGCGGATGCGCCTCTCCGCGCTGATCCAGGCGCTGAAGGACACCTACTGCCGCACCTTCGGCGCCGAGTACATGTACATCAACGACACGGCGACCAAGCGGTTCGTCCAGGCGCGCCTCGAGCCGATCCGCTCGCGGCCGACCTATCCCGCCGAGCAGCGCCGCCACATCCTCGAGCGGCTGACCGCCGCCGAGACGCTCGAGCGCTACCTGCACACGAAGTACGTCGGCCAGAAGCGCTTCTCCGGCGAGGGCGGCGAGACGATGATCCCGATGCTCGACCACCTGATCCAGATCGCGGGGGCGGTGGGCGTGCAGGAAACGGTGATCGGCATGGCGCATCGCGGGCGCCTCAACGTGCTGGTGAACACGCTGGGCAAGATGCCCGCCGACCTGTTCTCGGAGTTCGAGGGCAAGCACACCGAGGAGCTCCTCGCCGGCGACGTCAAGTACCACCAGGGCTTCTCGTCGGACGTCGTCACGCCAGGCGGACCGATGCACCTGACGCTCGCCTTCAACCCGTCGCACCTCGAGGCGGTCAATCCGGTCGTCGAGGGCTCGGTGCGCGCGCGCCAGCATCGACGCGGCGACGACAAGGGCGTCCAGGTGCTGCCGGTGCTGATCCACGGCGATGCGGCGATCGCCGGGCAGGGCGTGATCCAGGAAACGCTCAACATGGCGCAGACCCGCGGCTACTACACGGGCGGCACGATCCACCTCGTCGTCAACAATCAGATCGGCTTCACGACCTCCGACCCGCGCGACACGCGCGGCACGCTCTACTGCACCGACATCGCGAAAATGGCCGAGGCGCCGATCTTCCACGTCAACGCCGACGACCCGGAAGTCTGCCTGCTCGCGATCGAGATGGCCATGGCGTACCGGCAGCAGTTCCACCGGGATGTCTTCATCGACCTCGTCTGCTTCCGCCGGCTCGGGCACAACGAGGCCGACGAGCCGATGATCACGCAGCCGCTGATGTACAAGCGGATCGCCCAGCACCCGGGCACGCGCCGGCTCTACGCGGACCGACTGGTCGCGGCCGGCGTCATCAAGCCGGAGGACGCCGACGCGATGGTCGCCACGTACCGCGCGGCGATGGACAAGGGCCTGCACACGAACACGACGATCCTCTCGAACTACAAGCCGCCGCTGACCGTCGACTGGTCGCCGTACATGAAGCGGAAGTGGACCGAGCCCGCCGACACCGCCGTGCCGTTGGCGACGCTGCAGACGCTCGCGCAGAAGGTCACGGAGGTCCCGGACGGCTTCAAGCTGCATCCGCGCGTCGCGCGCGTGCTCGCCGATCGCCGGGCGATGGGCGAGGGCACGCTGCCGCTCGACTGGGGGATGGGCGAGACGCTCGCCTACGCGACGCTGCTGCGCGACGGCTATGGCGTGCGGCTGTCCGGCGAGGACGTCGGCCGCGGAACCTTCTCGCACCGCCATGCGGTGCTGCACGACCAGAGCCGCGAGAAGTGGGATTCGGGGAACTGGATTCCGCTCGAGCGGGTGACCGAGGGCAATCCGGCGTTCGAGGTGATCGACTCGGTGCTGACCGAAAACGCGGTGCTCGGGTTCGAGTACGGCTACGCGACGTCGGACCCGAAGCGCCTGGTGATCTGGGAGGCGCAGTTCGGCGATTTCGCCAACGGCGCGCAGGTCGTCATCGACCAGTTCATCGCGGCGGGCGAGGCCAAGTGGGGGCGAATCTGCGGGCTCGTGATGCTGCTGCCGCACGGCTACGAGGGCCAGGGCCCCGAGCACTCGTCGGCGCGCCCGGAGCGCTACCTGCAGCTTTGCGCGGAGCACAACATGCAGGTATGCGTGCCGACGACACCGGCGCAGATCTATCACCTGCTGCGCCGGCAGATGATCCGCCCGTTCCGCCGCCCGCTGATCGTGATGAGCCCGAAGAGCCTGCTGCGGCACAAGGAGGCGGTCTCGACGCTCGACGAGCTCGCCAGCGGCCAGTTCCAGAACGTGATCGGCGAGACGGAGAAGCTCGTCGCGAAGAACGTCCGGCGGGTCATCGTCTGCGCCGGCAAGGTCTACTACGAGCTCGCCGCGTACCGGCGCGAGCACAAGTGCAACGACGTCGCGATCCTGCGGATGGAGCAGCTCTATCCGTTCCCGCACGCCGATTTCAAGGCCGCGCTGGCGAAGTTTCCGCGCGCGACCGAGGTCGTCTGGTGCCAGGAGGAACCGCAGAACCAGGGCGCGTGGTACCGGCTGCGGGCCTATTTCCGCGCCGACGCGCTCCCTGACCAGGTGGTCGCGTACGCGGGTCGTCCCGTGTCGGCATCGACCGCGGTCGGCTACATGTCGAAGCACATCGAGCGGCAGCAGCAACTGGTCGCGGACGCCTTCGCGCCCGACCTCTCCGAAGGCGAGATGCTCGTCGGCACCTAGGATGAAACGACCCCCACGCTCACTACGTTCGCTGCCCCCCGAGGGGGCGCAGTCAGTACCCTTCGGACGGCCGGGCGGGTACTGACAGGAAGGCCCACCCCGATGCGAATCGAAGTCAAAGTTCCGCAACTCCCGGAATCCGTCGCCGAGGCGACGCTCGTCAGCTGGCACCGGAAGATCGGCGAGGCGGTCGCGCGCGACGAGAACCTGATCGACGTCGAGACCGACAAGGTCGTGCTCGAGTTGCCCGCACCCGTGGCGGGCGTGCTGGTCGAGGTCCTCAAGGCCGACGGGGCCACGGTCGCCGGCAAGGAGGTGATTGCCGTCATCGATTCCGACGCCACGGCGTCAATTGCCGCGCCAGCCGCCGCGCAACCGGCGGCCGCGGCACCGACGCCGGTGGCCGCCGCCGCAGCGGCTGCCGCGCCGCTCGCCGTCGCCTCGCCTTCCGCGCGCAAGATCATGGCCGAGCAGGGGATGAGCGCCGCCGACGTGCAGGGCACCGGCCGCGGTGGCCGCGTCACCAAGGGCGATGTGCTCGGCGCGGTCAGCGCACCCGTGCCGACGCCCGCCAAGCCCGCGGTCGCGTCGGCACCGGTGGTGCCTGCAGCGACCCGGCCGCGCCGCGCCCGCCGCCGCGTTGCCGGCAGGGCTCGGGCAGCGCCCGGAGCAGCGCGTGCCGATGTCGCGGCTGCGCCAGCGCGTTGCGGAGCGCCTCGTCCAGTCGCAAGCGACGGCTGCGATCCTGACCACGTTCAACGAGGTCAACATGCAGCCGGTCATCGACCTGCGCAACCGGTACAAGGACCGTTTCGAGAAGGAGCACGGCGTCAAGCTCGGGTTCATGGGCTTCTTCATCAAGGCCGCGGTGCACGCGCTGAAGAAGTTTCCGGCCGTCAACGCGTCGATCGACGGTACGGACATCGTCTACCACGGCTATTTCGACATCGGCATTGCGGTGGGCAGCCCGCGCGGCCTCGTCGTGCCGATCATCCGCGACGCCGACCAGCTGTCGATCGCCGAGATCGAGGCGAAGATCGCCGATTTCGGCAAGCGGGCGCAGGACGGCAAGCTCACCGTCGACGAGCTGACCGGCGGCACTTACACGATCAGCAACGGCGGCGTGTTCGGCTCGATGCTGTCGACGCCGATCATCAATCCGCCGCAATCCGCGATCCTCGGCGTCCACGCGACCAAGGACCGCGCCGTCGTCGAGAACGGTCAGGTCGTCGTGCGCCCGATGAACTACCTCGCGCAGTCGTACGACCACCGGATCATCGACGGCCGCGAGGCGGTGCTGTCGCTGGTGGCCATCAAGGAAGCGCTCGAGGATCCGGCGCGCATCCTGCTGGACTTGTGACGGCGCCGCGGTGATGGCCGAACAATTCGACGTGGTGGTGATCGGTGCCGGACCCGGTGGCTACATCGCCGCGATCCGCTGCGCGCAACTCGGGTTCAGGACGGCCTGCATCGACGACTGGACGCGCGCCGGCGGCAAGCCCGCGCCCGGGGGCACCTGCACCAACGTCGGCTGCATCCCGTCGAAGGCGCTGCTGCAGTCATCGGAGCATTTCGATCATGCCGGGCACGCATTCGCCGACCATGGCATCGGCATCGGAACGCTTACCCTCGACGTGCCGCGCATGCAGGCGCGGAAAGACAAGGTCGTCGCGCAGAACAACGACGGCATCCTGTTCCTGTTCAAGAAGAACAAGGTTGCGTTCTTCCATGGCCTGGGGTCGTTCACCGGCGGCGGTGCCGAGGGCGGCTGGAAATTGAAGGTTGCCGGCGCGAAGGCCGCCGAGCTCGTCGCGCAGCACGTGATCGTCGCGACCGGATCGACGCCGCGCGCGCTGCCGGGTGTGGCCATCGACAACGTGCGCGTGCTCGACAACGCCGGCGCGCTCGCGCTGACGGAAGTGCCGAAGCGGCTCGGCGTCGTGGGTGCGGGCGTGATCGGCCTCGAGATGGGCAGCGTCTGGCGTCGGCTGGGCGCGCAGACGACCGTGCTCGAGGCGCTGCCGGCGTTTCTGGGCGCGGCGGACGAAGCGGTGGCGAAAGAGGCGAAGCGCGTCTTCGCCAAGCAGGGTCTTGCCATCCACACGGGCATCGCGATCACCGGCGTCACGGTCGGTGCCGACGACGTCGCGGTCGAATACAACGACGGCGAAGGCAAGGCGCAGCGGGCGACGTTCGACCGGCTGATCGTGTCGATCGGCCGCGCGCCGCGCACGGCCGGCCTCGACGCCGCGGCCGTCGGCCTGCGGCTGGACGAGCGGGGCTTCGTCGCCGTGGACGACGAGTGCCGGACGAATCTGCCGCAGGTCTGGGCCGTGGGTGACGTCGTGCGCGGCCCGATGCTCGCGCACAAGGCGGAAGAGGAGGGCGTCGCGGTCGCGGAGCGCATCGCCGGCCAGCGACCGCACGTCGATTTCAACACGGTGCCCTGGGTCATCTACACGGCGCCGGAAATCGCCTGGGTCGGCCGGACGGAGCAGCAGCTGAAGGCCGACGGCGTCGCCTACCGCGCCGGCAGCTTTCCGTTCGCGGCCAACGGGCGGGCACGAGCAATGGGCGAGACGACCGGTTTCGTGAAAATCCTCGCCGACGCCGCGAGCGATCGCATTCTGGGCATGCACGTCATCGGACCGTTCGCCTCCGAGCTCATCGCCGAGGGCGTGGTGGCCATGGAATTCGGGGCGGCCAGCGAGGACCTCGCGCGGATCTGCCATGCGCACCCGTCGCTGTCCGAGGCGACCAAGGAGGCGGCGCTGGCGGTGGACGGGCGCACGCTCAACCTCTGAGCTGCGTTGCCTTCACGCGATGGCCCGTTTGACTCCCACCGCCTGCGGTCGATGAACGACATTGCTGCGGGCCGCGCCGCCCGTCAGGACGACGGCACGATGGCGGCGTGGCTGGCGCCGATCCTGGCCGCCCGGGGCACGACGCTCGATGCCGCGCAAGCTGCCGCGCGCGACCGGCTGCAGGAGCTCGCGCTCGCGCTGCGGGCCTTCCGCGCCGCGCGGCAGTCGACGCTGACGAAGATCTTCGCGCCGCCCGAGGTCCCGCGCGGCGTCTATCTCTGGGGCGGGGTCGGCCGCGGCAAGAGCTTTCTCATGGACGGCTTCTTCGCGACCGTGGCGATCCGCCGCAAGACGCGCGTCCATTTCCACGCGTTCATGCGCGACGTCCACGAGGACCTGGCCAGACTGAAGCAGGAGCCGGACCCGCTCGCCTCCGTGGCCGCGCGCATCGCGCGCCGGTGGCGCCTCGTCTGCTTCGACGAGTTCCACGTTTCCGACATTGCCGACGCCATGATTCTCGGCCGGCTGCTGGAGGCCCTGTTCAGGCATGGGGTCGTGTTCGTGATGACGACCAATTACGCCCCCGACGGCCTGTGGCCCAACGGTCTGCAGCGCGAACGGTTCCTGCCCACCATCGCGCTGCTCAAGCAGTGGCTGGACGTGGTCGAGGTCGGCGCCGGCATCGACTACCGGTTGCGGGCACTCGAGCGGGCCGGGACCTACCACGTGCCGCTCGGCCCGGAATCGGATGCCGCGCTGGACGAGGCGTTCGAGTCGATGCGGGCCGGGCCGGACGAGGACCCGAAGCTCGCGATCGAGGGCCGTACGCTCGTGGCGCGCAGGCGCGCGGGCAGTGCCGCCTGGTTCGATTTCACGGCACTGTGCGACGGCCCGCGGTCGCAGCGCGACTATCTCGAGCTGGCCCGCCGCTTTCCGGTTCTGTTCCTGTCCGGCATCCCGCGGATGACCGCCGAGATGGGCGACCGGGCGCGGCGCTTCACTTGGCTCGTCGACATACTGTACGATCATCGCGTGAAGCTCCTGGCCTCCGCCGCGGCCCCTCCTGCCGACCTCTACCGCGAGGGGCCGAACAGCCAGGAATTCGGGCGCACGGTGAGCCGGCTCGCGGAGATGCAGACGCACGACTACATGGGCGAGCCGCACGTGGCCGCCGCTATTCCCGCCTCCGTCTGATCGTTCCGCAGGACCCTTTTCGCAATTCCCGCCCCAAGTTCGCACCACGACCCGCATCCCCAAGGAGACTCCCGTGCAGAAATTCAAGGCCTACCGGACGTTCCAGGAAAACGACGTGGTCGAGAGCCGGTTCGTCGAGATGACGACGGACGAGCTCGATCCCGGCGATGTCGTGGTTCGGACCAAGTATTCGACGATCAACTACAAGGACGCGCTGTCGTACAACGGGGCCGGCAAGATCATGCGCAAGTACCCGACCAATGCCGGCATCGACATGGCGGGCACCGTCGAATCCTCGCTCGACACCCGGTGGAAGCGCGGCGACAAGGTCATCGTCCACGCCTACGACATGGGTGTCGCGCACGACGGCGGCTACAGCGAGTACGTCCGCGTTCCCGGGGACTGGATCGTGCGGCGGCCCGAGAGCATGACGGCGTTCGATGCGATGACGCTCGGCACGGCGGGCTTCACCGCGGCGCAGGCGATCATGCTGATGGAGCACAACGGGCTCAAGCCCGACAACGGCCCGGTGGCCGTGACCGGCGCAACCGGCGGCGTGGGTTCGGTGGCCGTCGAGATCCTGGCGAAGATCGGGTATAACGTCGTGGCGATCACCGGCAAGCCCGAGGAAGCGCGTTACCTGAGGGCACTCGGCGCGAAGGAGGTGCTGCAGCGGCAGGCCATCGAGCTCGGGAAGATCCGTCCGCTCGACAAGTCGACCTGGGCCGGGGCCATCGACAATCTGGGCGGCGACATGCTCGCGTGGCTGCTGTCGACAATGAAGATCGGCGGCACCGCGAGTGCGGTCGGCCTCGCGGCGGGCATGAAGCTCAATACGACCGTTGCCCCGTTCATCCTGCGCGGCGTCTGCCTGCTGGGGGCCGACAGCGCCAACTGTCCGCTGCCGCAGCGGCAGCGGATCTGGAACAAGCTGGCGGTGGAGTGGCGTCCCGACCGGGTCCACGACCAGGTGCGAACGATCGACTTCGACGATTTGCCGACCCACTTCGACCCCTACATCAAGGGGATGGTCCGCGGGCGGACCGTGGTCCGGATTGCGCCGGATTCGCATCCGTAGCACGTTGCCGGTCGCGGGCAATCGTTGGGCCGGGCAGCGGGCCGCGTTCGCGCGGGACGAGGCAGGCGCCAGGCGCTCGGCGGCAGGTTGCCGCCGGCCGGTCTGCGCGGGCTGACGGGACCGCAGCCCCGTGCGCGAGTTGGGGCGTTTTCTGGTCGTCGGGGCCACCGGCTTCGTAGTCGATGGAGCATTGCTGCTCCTGCTCGTGCACGGAGCGGGAATGTCGAAGCTGTGGGCACGGCTTCCTTCGTTTCTGGTCGCCGTCACCGTGACGTGGTGGCTGCACCGGCATTTCACTTTCGCGTGGGCCGGGAGCACGAAACCCTCCGCCCGGGAATGGCTCCGCTTCGTGTCCGGCAACGTCGTCGGCAATGGACTCAATCTCGGCCTCTACTGGATTCTCATCGGCGAATTTGGCTGGGGTCCCCTGGCTGCGCTTGCCATGGCCTCGGGCGTCGCGGCGGGCGTCAATTACGGAGTGTCGGCGACCTGGGTGTTCAGGCGCCGCTGACCGACGGCACCGGCAACAGGCCCGCGAGCGTCCCTTGATCCGGCGCAAGGCCCCGCAACTTCTGTCGCCCTAAGCTCCGCAGGCTGGGGGAGGGGCGCCGATTCTCCGCGCGACGGTCGTCGGGCGCGGCGCACCGAGCAACGAGGAGAGGAAGCCATGGCCAGTTACAAGGAGATGCATCGCCAGTCCATCACCGATCGCGATGCCTTCTGGCGGGGGGAAGCGGCGCTGATCGACTGGCAGACGCCGTTCGCGGCCGTGCTCGATTACACGAAGCCGCCGTTCGCGAAGTGGTTCGTCGGCGGGCGGACCAATCTCTGCCACAACGCGGTGGATCGCCACCTCGCCGCGCGCGGGGACCAGAAGGCGCTGATCTACATCTCCACCGAAACCGGCGCTACGAAGACCTATTCGTTTCGCGAGCTCGCGGCCGAAGTGAACCGGTTCGCCGCGATGTTCAAGGCGCACGGCGTGGGTCGCGGCGACCGCGTGCTGATCTACATGCCCATGATCGCCGAGGCGGCGTTCGCAATGCTCGCCTGCGCGCGGATCGGCGCGATCCACTCGGTGGTCTTCGGCGGCTTCGCGGCGGCGAGCCTCGCCACGCGGATCGACGACGCCAGGCCGAAGCTGATGGTCACTTCCGATGCCGGGATGCGCGGCGGCAAGCCGGTTCCCTACAAGCACCTGGTCGACGAGGCGATCCGGCTCGCATCGAGCCCGCCGGCGAAGGTGATCATCGTCAACCGCGGCCTCGACCCGGCGATGCCGATCGTCGCGGGCCGCGATCTCGATTACGCGACGCTGCGCGCCGGCTGCATGGACGCGCAGGTGCCGTGCGAATGGCTCGAATCGTCGGAGCCGTCGTACATCCTCTACACGTCGGGCACGACGGGCAAGCCGAAGGGCGTCCAGCGCGATACCGGCGGCTACGCGGTCGCACTGGCCTCGTCGATGCGCCGGATCTTCTGCGTCGCGCCGGGCGAGACGATGTTCACGACGAGCGACATCGGCTGGGTCGTCGGGCACTCGTACATCATTTACGCGCCGCTCATCAACGGCTCCACGACGATCATGTACGAGGGGCTGCCGATCCGTCCCGACCCCGCGATCTGGTGGAAGATCGTCGCCGAGAACAAGGTCAGGACGATGTTCAGCTCCCCCACCGCCATCCGCGTGCTGAAGAAGCAGGATCCGGCCTACATGAAAAAGCACGACCTGTCGGCGCTGCGGTACCTGTTCCTCGCCGGCGAGCCGCTCGACGAGCCGACGGCGCGGTGGGCGGCGGATTCGCTCGGCGTGGCCATCGTCGACAACTACTGGCAGACCGAGACGGGGTGGCCGATCCTGTCCGCGCAACCCGGCATCGAGGAGACGCCCCGCAGGTTCGGGAGTCCGTCGTTCCCGGTCTACGGCTACGACGTCCGCCTGCTGCGCGAAGGCAGCGGCGACGAGGCCGGCGCCGACGAGAAGGCGGTGCTGACGATCATCCCGCCGCTGCCCCCCGGTTGCATGACCACCGTCTGGGGCGACGACGCGCGCTTCGTCAAGACCTATTTCTCGGATTTCGGCAGCAAGCTCGCGTACTCGACATTCGACTGGGCGACGCGCGATTCCGAAGGCTACTACTTCGTGCTGGGCCGCACCGACGACGTGATCAATGTCGCCGGCCATCGGCTCGGCACGCGCGAGATCGAGGAGGCGGTGCAAGCGCACCCGGGGATCGCCGAGGTCGCCGTCGTGGGCGTGGCCGATTCGCTCAAGGGTCAGATTCCGGTGGCGTTCGCGGTGGTGAAGGACGCGTCGAAGGTTGCAACACCCGAGGGCGTCGCCCAGATGCGCAAGGAGGTCATGGACACGGTGGACCGGGAGCTCGGCGCGATCGCGCGACCCGGCGCCGTTCACTTCGTGACGCTGCTGCCAAAGACCCGCTCGGGCAAGCTCCTGCGGCGCACGATTCAGGCGCTGGCCGAGGCGCGCGACCCGGGCGACCTCACCACGATCGAGGACCCGGCAGCCCTGGAACAGATCCGCGGGGCGCTGGCCGCGCGATAGTTTCGGCATGCGAATTCGCGCGGGAAGGGCGGGGCAGGCGATAATGACAGTTTTGCCCCGCGCCGACCCCTATGGCCGTCCCAACCGTCACTGCACCGGCATCCTCCCCGGCGTCCGCCGTCGGCCTCGACGCAAGGCACGCGCCGCTGGCGGTTGTCATCCGCGGCGACGCGGCTGAAAGCCTCCACTCGGGATCGGTGGCGGTCGTCGATCGCCATGGCCGGCTGCTGCATGCCGCCGGCGATCCCGCGTTCCCGACGATGACACGCAGCGCGCTGAAGCCGTTCCAGGCGATGCCATTCGTCGCTGCGGACGGAATCGGCCGCTTCGGCTATTCCGATGCGCAGGTCGCGCTGCTTTGCGCGAGCCATTCCGGCGAACCGCGCCACGTCGCGGCGGTGGCCGAAATGCTGGCGAAGGCCGGCAACTCGGCGGACGATCTGCAGTGCGGCACCCATGCCCCCGCCTTCCACGAGCGACGGGGCGAGGTTCCGCCGCCGCCGCCCTATTCGCCGCTGGCGCACAATTGCTCGGGCAAGCATAGCGGCATGCTCGCGTATTGCACCCAATGCGGCTTGCCCAAGCAGACCTACCTCGCCTACGACCACCCGCTGCAACAGTCGATCCGGCACGCCGTCGCGCACTTCACGTCGACGCCGGAATCGGAACTCGCAGCCGGGATCGACGGTTGCTCGGCACCGAACTATGCGGTTCCGCTGGAACGGCTGGCGCTCGGTTTCGCCCGCCTGGCCTTTCGCGGCGACGATGCCGTGTACGGTCGCGCGCCGCGGATTCTGGCGGATGCGATGACGGCCAACCCGGAAATGGTGTCGGGGGAAGGGCGCAGCGATCTCGCGCTGATGCGCGCCGGTCGAGGCGACTGGGTGGCCAAAATCGGTGCCGAGGGCGTGCAGGGCATCGGCATCCGCGGTGCCGGCATCGGCATTGCGATCAAGGTCGCGGACGGCAACAAGCGTGCGCTGCGCCCGATCATCGCGTCGGTTCTGGAGCAGTTGCGGCTCCTCGACGCGAAGAGCCGCGCCGAGCTTGCCGACTGGTTCGCCCCGGTCGTCACCAACTATCGCGGAATCGCGACCGGGCGAATTCTGTCGTCGGTTGTCCTGGACAAAATCCCGGCGTCGTGACCATGCTGCACGGGCACACTCAAATCGTGGCGGCGAACGCTGAACTTCCCTTCGCCGGTGTGGTCATTGGATGGAAGCGCGCACCGCATGGTGCCCCGGACGAGGCCGGAGTCGAGGCCCGGGGCGCCCGGGATTCATGCCAGGATGCCGCACCCGCCGTTCGGCGGGCATAACAACAAGTGATTCAGGGATTGGATGGGTGATCGCGAAATCGATCAGCAGCTCGTCGAGCGCGCGCAGCGTGGAGACAAACGCGCCTTCGAGCTGCTGGTATTGAAGTACCAGCGCAAGCTGGGACGGCTCCTGTCCCGGTTCGTGCGCGATCCGGCGGAAGTCGAGGACGTGACGCAAGAAGCATTCATCAAGGCCTACCGCGCGCTCCCCAGTTTCAGGGGCGACAGCGCGTTCTACACGTGGCTCTACCGGATCGGGATCAATACGGCGAAGAACTACCTGGTCGCCCTTGGCCGGCGGGCGCCGACGACCACGGGATTCGACAACGAGGAAGCCGAGGGCTTCGAGGACGCCGAGCAGCTGCGGGATTCCAACACGCCGGAAAGCGAGCTCGAGGGCAAGGAAATCGCGGCGACCGTGAACCGCGCGATGGACGCGCTGCCGGCGGACCTCCGGACGGCCATCACGCTGCGTGAAATCGAAGGCTTGAGTTACGAAGAGATCGCGAATGCGATGAATTGCCCCGTGGGCACGGTACGCTCGCGCATATTCCGGGCGCGCGAGGCGATCGCCGCGGAGTTGCGGCCGCTGCTGGGAACGGAAACAGATCGGAGATGGTGATGGGTGAGCAGATTTCGCGGTTGATGGACGGTGAACTCGAAGGCGCCGAGGCCGACGCCGCGTTCCGGGAGCTCAAAGGCCCGGAGGGCGTCGCCTCCTGGGCGTGCTATCACGTCATCGGGGACGCGCTGCGCCGATGCGGCGAGCCGACCCCGGGATTTTCCGAGCGGTTTGCCGCGCGTCTGGACGCCGAGCCGACTGTGCTCGCCCCCAGGCCGAAGCGTGCTCCCAGACTGCCGTTGGTCTGGGCCGCCGCGGCGTCGGTGGCGGCGGTGCTGGTCGTCGGCTCGGTCGCCGTCAGCACGCTCGACCCGCAGCCGACGGTCATCGCCAAGGCCCGCGAGGCCAACGCCGTGCGCACGGCGCAGGCCAGGCCGCAGCCGGTCTCGCCGGACTACCTGCTCGCGCATCAGGAATACTCGCCGACCACGCAGATACAGGGCGTGGGGCCGTATCTGCGCTCGGTCGCGGCGGGAGGGACGGATGGCAGGCCATAGCGTCGGCATTGCGGCAGGAGCAGCGCAATGACCTGTCGGCGCGATCGTTCCGGCCTGGCCTGGCCATGGCTTCGGGCAGCGTTGCTCGCGGCCGCGATGCTGGCCGCGACGTCCGCGGCCCGGGCCGATGAGGCCGCCGCGTGGCTCGCCCGCGCCGCCGCCGCGGCGCAGCAGCAGAATTACATGGGCACCATCGTCTACCAGCACGGCGGGCATGTCGAGACCTCCCGCCTGGTCCACCTGTTCGAGAACGGCAGCGAATTCGAGAAGCTCGTCAACCTCGAGGGACCGGCGCGCGAGGTGATCCGCAGCAACGGCGAGGTCCGCTGCTATTACCCCGATGCCCGGTTCGTCCGCGTCGAACCGCGCACGTTCCGCAACGCCTTTCCGTCGCTGTCCACGCAGCAGCAGGCGGCGCTGGCCGACTACTATCATTTCCGGATGGCGGAGCGCGGGCGCGTCGCCGGCATCGAGACGCAGGCGTGGGTGTTCGAGCCGAAGGACGGCTTGCGCTACGGGCACAAGTTCTGGGCAGACCCGGTGTCCGGGCTCCTCGTCAAGGCGCGCATCTTCGACGAGAGGAACGAGGTCGTCGAGCAGTTCGCGTTCACCGAGATTTCGATCGGCCTCAGGATCGATCGCGAGATGGTGAAGCCGACCTGGCCCGTGGCGCCGCCGGGCTGGCAGGTGCGCCAGTCGGGGCCCGGCGAAGGCGAAGCGAAGGAGACGGGCTGGACGGTCTCCCGCCTGCCGCCCGGGTTCCTCAAGATCGTCGATGGCTTCCGGCGGCTGCGCGGCAAGCACGAGGTGGCGCACCTCGTCTACTCGGACGGACTCGTTGCGGTCTCCGTGTTCATCGAGCCGGTCGGCAGCGCTCCGCATCCGGTCGGGATGTCGCGCCAGGGTGGCATCAACATCGTCATCCGGCAGCAGGACGACAATCTCGTGACGGTACTGGGCGAAGTGCCGGCCGCCACCGTCCGGCAGATCGCGCATTCCGTGGCGCGCCGTTGAGCGCCCTGTTTTTCATTCTCTTTCCCTTTGTCCCGTAACGAGGCAGACCTCCCATGATGCATCGCACTTTTTCCTTCCTTGCCGCTGCCCTGCTCGCCCTGCTGGTGGTGGTCCCCACCGTGGCGACCGGACAGGCGGTGGCACCGAGCCGCGTCGTCGCCGGGCTTCCCGACTTCACCGAGCTCTACGACAAGCAGGGACCCGCCGTCGTGGCGATCGACGTCACGCAGAAGGTGCGCCGCTCGCGCGGCCTCGAACTGTCCGAAGACGACCCGTTCTACGAGTTCTTCCGCCGCTTCGGGCAGATTCCGCGGGGGCGCGGCGCACCCGAGCGCGAGTTCGACCAGCAGTCGGTCGGCTCCGGCTTCATCATCTCGGCCGACGGCTACCTCATCACCAATGCGCACGTGGTGGACGGCGCGGACGAGGTGACCGTCAAACTGACCGACAAGCGGGAGTTCAAGGCCAAGGTCGTCGGCACGGACAAGCGCACCGACGTCGCGCTCCTCAAGATCGAGGCGAAGGACCTGCCCAAGGTGACGATCGGCGATCCCGAGAAGCTCAAGGTCGGCGAGTGGGTGGTCGCGATCGGCAAGCCGTTCGGCCTCGAGAGCACGATGACCGCCGGCATCGTCAGTGCCAAGGGACGCGATTTGCCCCAGGAAAACCTCGTGCCGTTCATCCAGACCGACGCTGCCGTCAATCCGGGCAACTCGGGCGGACCGTTGTTCAACCTGAAAGGCGAGGTCATCGGCATCAATTCGATGATCTTCTCGCGTACCGGCGGCTACATGGGACTGTCCTTCGCGATCCCGATCGACCTGGCGATGAACGCCGTCGCCCAGCTGAAGGAGAAGGGTCGCGTGACCCGCGGCCGGATCGGCGTCCAGATCACCGAGGTGAGCAAGGAAACCGCAGAGTCCTTCGGGCTCGCCAAGCCGACGGGCGCGCTCGTCAACTCGGTGGAGAAGGGCGGTCCCGCCGAAAAGGCCGGCGTCGAGGCGGGCGACATCGTCCTCAAGGCGGATGGCCGCGAGGTGCGCACATCGTCCGAACTGCCGCGGATCATCACGATGATCAAGCCCGGCGCCAAGGTCACGCTCACCGTGTGGCGCAAGGGAGCGTCGAAGGACCTCACCGTGACGGTTGCCGAGATCAAGGACGAGGCCCCGGCGACACCGGCGCGCAAAGGCGGGCCTGTGCCGAAGGAAAAGGCCAAACCCAACCGGCTGGGCCTCGTGCTGTCGGACCTCACCGACGAGCAGAAGAAGGAACTGGACGGCAAGAGCGGCGTCCTGGTCGAGGACATCTCCGGTTCCGTGCGCGGCAACGTGCAGCCCGGGGACGTCATCCTCGCCATCGTCAGCCGTGGCCAGACGACCGAAGCGAAGAGCGCGGAGCAGGTCAACGGCCTGCTGACGAAGATGGACAAGGGCGCCTCGGTGACGTTCCGGCTGCGCCGCGGCGAGCAGGAGTTCTTCTCGACCCTCAAGATCAACAATGGCGAGTGAGGGGGTGCCTGCGCGTGCCTGGATTGAAACTGACGCTGCTGGCGCGTGCCTATTGCCATCTCTGTGACGAGATGCTCGACGCGCTGAGGCCGTTGGCCGCCCGGCATGGCGCGACCGTCACCGTCGTCGATGTCGACGCCGAGCCCGCGCTCGAGCAGGCGTTCGGCGACCGGGTGCCGGTGCTCTTCGCGGGCGACCCGGCAGACGGTGCCGAGCTGTGTCATTTCCGCCTCGACCGGGCGCGAGTCGAGGCGGCCCTGGCCGACGGGCAGGCGGCAAGGCAGTGAGGTCGCTTCCGGGGCGAAAATCCGCTAAAATTCAACATGATTCGTGCAGGCGGGGGCACTTTTCCGGTGCCCCTTTGTTTTGGCCCGCCGATAACCGGCGAACAACGTGCAACTGATCCGCAATTTTTCCATCATCGCGCACATCGACCACGGCAAATCGACGCTCGCTGACCGGTTCATCCAGCGCTGCGGCGGGCTGGCGGACCGGGAGATGGGCGAACAGGTCCTGGACTCGATGGATCTCGAGCGCGAGCGCGGGATCACGATCAAGGCGCAGACCGCCGCGCTCGCGTACAAGGCGCGCGACGGCCGGATCTACAACCTCAACCTGATCGACACGCCGGGGCACGTGGACTTCGCCTACGAAGTCTCGCGTTCGCTCGCAGCGTGCGAGGGCGCGCTGCTTGTCGTCGACGCCTCGCAGGGGGTCGAGGCGCAGACGGTGGCGAACTGCTACACGGCCATCGAGCAGGGCGTGACCGTCGTGCCCGTGCTGAACAAGATCGACCTGCCTTCCGCCGAGCCGGAGCGGGTGATCGAGGAGATCGAGGACATCATCGGCATTCCGGCCCAGGATGCGCTGCGCTGCAGCGCGAAGACCGGCGAGGGCGTCGACGACATCCTCGAGGCGGTCATCGCGCGGATCCCGGCGCCGAAGGGCGATCGCGCCCTGCCGCTGCAGGCGCTCATCATCGATTCCTGGTTCGACAACTACGTCGGCGTGGTCATGCTCGTCCGCGTGATGCAGGGGACGCTGAAGCCGCGCGACAAGATTCTGCTGATGGCGGCGGCGGCGACCTACAATTGCGAGCAGGTCGGCGTGTTCACGCCGAAAGCGGTGGCGCGCGAGTCGTTGTCGGCGGGCGAGGTCGGGTTCATCATTGCCGGCATCAAGGAGATCCACGCGGCGAAGGTGGGCGACACGGTGACGCTCGCGGCGCGCCCGGCGGCGGCGGCGCTGCCCGGATTCAAGGATGTCAAGCCGCAGGTCTTCGCGGGGCTCTATCCGGTCGAGTCGAACCAGTACGAGGCGCTGCGCGACGCGCTCGAAAAGCTGAAGCTGAACGACGCCTCGCTGCATTACGAGCCCGAAGTCTCGCAGGCACTCGGCTTCGGCTTCCGCTGCGGCTTTCTCGGCCTCTTGCACATGGACATCGTGCAGGAGCGGCTCGAGCGCGAGTACGACATGGACCTGATCACGACGGCGCCGACCGTCATCTACCAGATCCTGCTGCGCGACGGCAAGCTGGTCGAGATCGAGAATCCGTCCAAGCTGCCCGACCTCTCGCGCGTGGAGGAGATCCGCGAGCCCGTGATCACCGCCACGATCCTGATGCCGCAGGATTACGTCGGCCCGGTGATCACGCTGTGCACCGAACGGCGCGGCATCCAGAAGAACATGCAGTACCTCGGCCGGCAGGTGATGCTGACCTACGAGCTGCCGCTCGCTGAGGTCGTGATGGACTTCTTCGACCGGCTGAAGTCGGTTTCGCGCGGCTACGCGTCGCTCGACTACGATTTCAAGGAGTTCCGCCCGGCCGACGTCGTCAAGCTCGACATCCTGATCAACGGCGACCGCGTCGACTCGCTGTCGGTGATGGTGCACCGTTCGGTCGCCATCTACCGCGGTCGCGAGGTGGTGACCAAGATGCGTTCGCTGATACCGCGGCAGATGTTCGACGTCGCGGTGCAGGCGTCGATCGGCGCGCAGATCATCGCCCGGGAGACGATCAAGGCCATGCGCAAGAACGTGCTGGCCAAGTGCTATGGCGGCGACATCACCCGCAAGAAGAAGCTGCTCGAAAAGCAGAAGGCCGGCAAGAAGCGGATGAAATCCGTCGGCAATGTCGAAATCCCGCAGGAGGCGTTTCTCGCGATCCTGCAGATCGGTGACAAGTGACCATGAATTTTCCGCTCATCCTGTTCCTCGCCACGATCCTCACCGGGCTGATCGCGCTGGCCGACAAGCTCGTGCTGGCGAAGGGGCGCGGCGCCGACGCGCGCGAGCCATGGTGGGTCGAGTATCCGAAGAGCTTCTTTCCGGTGCTGCTGATCGTGTTTCTGCTGCGTTCCTTCGTGGCGGAGCCGTTCAAGATCCCCTCGTCGTCGATGCGCCCCACGCTCGACGTCGGCGACTTCATCCTGGTCAACAAGTTCGCGTACGGCCTGCGGCTGCCGATCCTCGAGCAGAAAGTCGTGCCGCTGGGTGATCCGCAGCGTGGCGACGTCGTCGTCTTCCGCTATCCGCTCAATCCGTCGCAGGATTTCATCAAGCGCGTCATCGGCCTTCCGGGCGACACCGTGGCCTACAAGGACAAGAAGCTGACGGTCAACGGCGTGCCGTGGACGCAGAAGTCCGCCGGCATCTACAGCTACCTGGAAGGCCTGCGGTTCGAGACAATGGAGCAGTTCGCGGAAGCGGTGCCGGCCGCCGGCGAGGCGAAGGCGCACCTGGCCGCGGTCGACCCGGCGCTGCCGTCGGTCAGCCCGGGCCAGGTTCGTGCATTCGCCGGACGCGACAACTGCGTTTACAATTCCGACGGGAGCGGGTTCGTCTGCAAGGTCCCGGCCGGGCAGTACTTCGTGATGGGAGACAATCGTGACCGCAGCGACGACAGCCGTTACTGGGGCTTCGTGCCCGACGATCACCTGCGGGGAAGAGCGTTCTTCATCTGGTTCAACTGGGACGACATTTCGGGCCTCGCCTTCAAGCGGGTCGGCAGCGGGATCAAATAGGGAGACAGCGATGCGGATGCGGACACGGCAGCGCGGTTTGTCGATGATTGGATTCCTGTTCGTGGCAGCGGTGGTCGTCACCTGCGTCATGATCGGCTTCCGCGTCCTGCCCTCGTACATCGAGTACTACTCCGTCCAGAAGGCGCTCGAGCAGGCGCTCGCCGACGCGAAGGACCTCAACTCGGCGGCGGAAGTCCGCAATGCCTTTCAGAAGCGCGCCGACGCCGGGTACATCGAATCCGTTTCGGGCCGGGACATCGACGTCGTCAAGTCGAAAAACGAGGTGACGGCCAGCGCCAGCTGGACCCGCAAGCTCCCGATGGTGGCCAACGTCAGCCTGTTGCTCGAATTCGAAGCGGCCGCGACGCGCTGACCCCGATTGCGCCGGGGCCGCCCACGGAATGCCGTCCATCGCGCTGCGTGAACGCCTGGGTCACGCCTTTCGCCAGCCCGAGCTGCTCGCCCGCGCGCTGACGCACCGCAGCCACGGCGCGACGCACAACGAGCGGCTGGAGTTCGTCGGCGACGCGGTGCTGAACTGCGTGGTCGCCGCAGCGCTGTTCGAGCGCTTCCCGACGATTCCCGAAGGCGAGCTGACGCGGGTGCGCGCGAGCCTCGTCAATCGCGACACGCTGGCGCGTCTCGCCCGCGGGCTCGGCCTCGGTTGCGAGATCAGCCTGGGGGAGGGCGAGGTCAGGAGCGGTGGCGGCGAACGTCCGTCGATTCTAGCCGACGCCCTCGAAGCGATCTTCGGCGCTGTATTCGTCGACGCCGGGTTCGCGGCCGCCCGCGCCGCGATCGAGCGTGTCTACGCCGGGGAGTTCATCGGTCTCGACCCGGCCGCGCTTGGCAAGGACCCGAAGACGCGGCTCCAGGAATGGCTGCAGGCGCGCCGCCTCGCGGTGCCGGAGTACGCGGTCACCGAAATCAGCGGCGAGGCACACGCGCAGACGTTCACGATCGAGTGTCGCGTGCCGGCGCTGGCCATTGTCGCCACCGGCACCGGCACGAACCGCCGCGCGGCGGAGCAGGACGCCGCGGCGCAGGCATTTGCCCGGGCGGTTGCCGCGCCGGGCGGCGCGCACGGTGGCTGACGCGTCGCCCCGCGTCGGGTTTCGCTGCGGCTACGCGGCGATCATCGGCCGGCCGAACGTCGGCAAATCGACGCTGCTCAACCGTCTGGTCGGCCAGAAGGTCAGCATCACGTCGCGCAAGGCGCAGACGACGCGTCACCGCGTAAACGGGATCGTGACGACGCCGGACGCCCAGGTCGTTTTCGTCGATACGCCCGGGTTTCAGACGAAACACCGGTCGCGGCTCAACGACCGGATGAACCGGGCGGTGACGCAATGCCTCGCCGATGTCGATGCGACGGTGCTGATGCTGGAGGCCGGCCGCATCACGGACGCCGATCGTGCGGTGATCCGCCTGCTGCCCGCGGGCGCGCGCGTCGTCGTTGCGCTGAACAAGATCGATCGCCAGAAGGACCGCGACGCGCTGCTGCCGCAGATGGCCGAACTGGCCGCGCTCTACCCCTTTTCGGCCATCGTGCCGGTGAGCGCGGAAAAGGAACGGGCGCTCGATGCGCTGCTGGCGGAGGTCCGCGCGCTGCTGCCGGAGGGCGATCCGATCTTCGGCGCGGACGAGATCACCGACCGCGACGAGCGCTTCCTCGCGGCAGAGTTCGTGCGCGAGAAGATCTTCCGGCTCCTTGGCGAGGAGGTGCCGTACGCGACGACGGTCGCCATCGACCGGTTCGAGCTCGAGGGCGCGATGCGCCGGATTCACGCCACGATCTATGTGGACCGCGAGAGCCAGCGCGCGATCCTGCTCGGTGCGGGCGGGGAGCGGATGAAGGAGATCGCTTCGACGGCTCGCGTCGACATGGAGCGCCTGTTCGGCGGCAAGGTGTTCCTGGAGGTGTGGGTGCGCGTGAAGGGCGGCTGGGCCGACGACGAGGCGCTGCTCACGCGGTTCGGGTACTG
Source organism: uncultured beta proteobacterium (assembly GCA_963751405.1). GTDB lineage: Bacteria > Pseudomonadota > Gammaproteobacteria > Burkholderiales > Casimicrobiaceae > CAIWHR01. The sequence continues at coordinate 41,818 of CAVVUJ010000017.1, forward strand.
AGCGGCCCTCCTGCCCTTGCTGATGTCTGCACGCGCCCAGCCGTTACGCCGCGACGAGCAGCCGGCCTTCGTCCTGCACACGTTCGCCTATCGCGAGACCAGCCTCATCGTGGAGGCCTTCACGGCCGAGTACGGACGGGTCGCGATGGTGGCGCGCGGCGCCAAGCGGCCGCGCTCCGAGCTGCGCGGCCTGCTGCAGGGATTCCAGCCGCTGCTCCTCTCCTGGTCGGGACAGCGCGAGCTGAAGACCTTGCTGCGGGCCGAATGGCGCGGGGGCCTGCCGCGGGTCGGCGGGTCGGCGCTGGTCTGCGGCTTCTACCTCAACGAACTGCTGCTGAAGCTCCTGCCCCGCGAGGACCCGCATCGCGACCTGTTCGCCCATTACGAGGCGGCGCTCGCCGAGCTTGCGGGCGGAAGCGAGCAGGCACCGGTGCTGCGGCAGTTCGAGCTCGCGCTCCTCACCGAGCTGGGTTACGCGCTGCCGCTGGTACGCGAAGCCGACACGGGCGGGGCGATCGATCCCGCGGCGCGCTATCATTACGCCTTCGACCGCGGTCCGCAGCGCACGCCGTCCGCACCGGGCGCGCGCTGGCCCGTGGTGCGCGGCGCCACGCTGCTCGCGCTGGCCGACGGCCGCTACGCGGACGCCGAAACGGCGGCCGAAGCCAAGCGGCTCATGCGCGAAGTGCTCGATCATTACCTCGAGCAGCGCGGCGTCGAGAGCCGTCGGGTGGTCCAGGATCTGCAGGCACTCGACGGCCGGCGCGAACAGGAGAACGACCACCGTGATTGAACTGTCCGTCAACATCGACCACGTGGCGACGCTGCGTCAGGCGCGCCGCACCTACGAGCCCGATCCGGTGTGGGCCGCGGTCGAGGCGCATCTTGGCGGCGCCGACGGCATCACCGTTCACCTGCGCGAGGATCGCCGCCACATCCAGGACGAGGACGTGCGGCGGCTGCGCGAGCTCGTCCACATCAAGCTCAATCTCGAGATGGCGGCCACCGCCGAGATGGTCGACATCGCGGTTCGCCTCAAACCGGAAATGGCGATGCTCGTGCCCGAAGGGCGGCACGAAATCACGACGGAAGGCGGGCTCGACGTGGCGGCACAGGAAGCCCGCCTGGCGGAGGTCGTCCGGCGACTCGGCGGCGCCGGCATCGGCGTGAGCGTGTTCATCGATGCCGAGCTGCGGCAGGTCGAGGCCGCGGCGCGCATCGGAGCAAAGGTCTGCGAAATCCACACGGGTCCCTACGCGCACGCCTTCCACGCGAAAGGGCGCGATCCCGAAAGCGTGCCGGTGGTCGAGGAGCTGGCGAAGATCCGCGCCGCGGGCGAAGCGATCCGGCACGCCGGGATGCGCTTCAACGCCGGGCACGCGCTCAATTATTTCAATGTGCAGCCGGTCGCGGCGCTGCCCGGCGTGCGCGAGCTCCACATCGGGCACGCGATCGTCTCGCGCTCGGTGTTCGTCGGCATGCGCGAGGCGGTGCGGCAGATGAAGGCGCTCCTGCGGGAGGCGGCGCGATGAAGGCGGGCGTGATCCGCCCGGCGGCATGATCGGCCTGCCGCGGGGCCCCGTCTTCCTTGGCGTCGAAGGAACGCGGCTGTCGGCGGAAGACCGCGTGCGCCTTGGCCATCCGCTGACCGGCGGCGTCATACTGTTCACGCGGAACTTCGAGTCCTCGCCGCAGCTGAAGGCGTTGACGGCCGAGATCCGCGCGCTGCGCGCGCCGCAGTTGCTCGTCGCCGTCGATCACGAGGGCGGCCGCGTGCAGCGTTTCCGCGAAGGCTTCACCGCGATACCGCCGATGCGCTCGCTGGGCGAGCTCTGGGAGCGCGACGTGGCCGGCGCCGCGCGCGAGGCGGCGCGGCTTGCCCGCGTGCTGGCCGGCGAGCTGCGCGCCCATGGCATCGATTTCAGCTTCACCCCGGTGCTCGATCTCGACCACGGCGCCAGCGCCGTGATCGGCGACCGCGCCTTCCATCGCAACCCCAATGCCGTCGCGCATCTCGCATCGGCGCTCCTCGACGGGCTGCGCGCCGGAGGGATGGCCGGCGTCGGCAAGCATTTTCCGGGACATGGGCACGTGGCCGCCGATTCGCACACGGACCTGCCGGTCGACGAGCGCGCGTTCGCCGCGATCGCCGCCGAGGATCTCGTTCCGTTCGGCGCTCTGGTGCAACGCGGGCTCGAAGCGATCATGCCGGCGCACGTCGTCTATCCGGACGTCGACGCCGAGCCTGCCGGCTATTCGCGCAAATGGCTGCAGGAGATCCTGCGCGGCCGGCTCGGATTCGACGGCCTCATTTTCTCGGACGACCTCGGCATGGCCGGCGCGGCCGGCGCCGGCGATCTGGTCGCGCGGGCCGAAGCATCGCTGGCCGCGGGATGCGACATGGTGCTTGCCTGCAACGATTTCGCGGCGGCCGATGTTCTGCTCGCGACCTGGACGCCTGCGGCGAACCCCGATCTCGCGCGCCGCATCGCGGCGATGCAGGGCAGGGGACAGGAGCAGTGATCGGGTTCTGACCGCGATCCCGCTTCAACGGGGATGCGGCCAGCGCCCGCCCACCTTGTGCGTGAGCTCTTCCGCCGTGTGCGCGACGATGGGGCCGAGTTGCCGTATCCGCTCGTCGGGCAGCCGCGACGACGGTCCGGCCAGCGAGATCGCGCCCAGCGGCTCCGCATGCTCGTCGTAGACCGTGGCGGCGACGCAGCGCGTGCCGGGCGCGTGCTCCTCGTCGTCGAACGAATAGCCGCGCTGGCGGATCACCTTGAGCGCCAGCCACATCGTCTCCGGCGCGACGATCGTATGCGGCGTGATCCGCGGCAGCCCCTTGACCTTGAGGATCGCGTCGATCTGCTCGTCCGGCAGCGAGGCGAAGATGGCCTTGCCGACGCCCGAAGCGTGCAGCGGCACGCGGCTGCCGAGCTTCACCAGGATGCGCATCATCTCGCGGCACTGGACCTGGGCGATGAACACGGCCTCGGTGCCGTCGAGGACCGCGAGATTCGCGGTCTCGCCGGACTGCTCCATCAGGCGGCGCATGTACACGTGGCTTTGCGCGACGAAATCGCGGTTGGCCAGGAATCCGGCGCCGACGGCGAACGCCTGCAGGCCGACGTACCAGAGCCCGAGATCGCCGGCCTGGTAGACGTAACCCATCTTTTCCAGGGTCGATAGCAGCCGGTGCGCCGTCGACGGCGGCAGGTCCACGCGCTGGGCGACGTCCGTGAGCGTGATGCCGCCATCGGCTTTGGCGAGGGCATCGAGCAGGTTGAGGCCGCGCGTCAGGCTCTGCACCTGGCCGGCGATGGCGCCGTGCTTCGACGGCGTGCGGCCGCGGCGTGGCGGGGTGGTGAAGCGGTGCGGCATCGTTCCAGGTCTCTACCCGAGCTTGAGGTGCGGCGTCACGGCGTGGAGCTCGCCGGCGATGTCGATCCGGTAACTCGCGCCGAGGATGACATCGTCGGTGAGCGTGCGGTCGGCGCGCGCATAGCCCATCGCGACCGCGCGCCCGTAGCGGCGGGAATAGCCGGTGGACGTCAATTCGCCGACATTGCTGCCGTCCATCAGGATCGGTTCGCCGCCCCACGGGAAGGCGGCGGGGTCGTCGAACGTGAACATGACGAGGCGCTTCCGGATGCCTGCGGCCTGCTGCCGCACGAGGGCCTCGCGGCCGGTGAACGCGGCGGGCTTGTCCATCTTCACGGCATAGCCGAGCCCGGCTTCCCAGGGCGACTCGTCGGGCGAAAGCTCCGCCCCCCACGCGCGGCGGCCGGCCTCGATGCGCAACGCGTCGATCGTGTAGTAGCCCGCATCGCGGAGTCCGAATTCGGCGCCGCAGCTCCACAGCGCGTCGTACAGTGTCACGCACTGTTCCGCGGGCACGTAGAGCTCGTAGCCGGGACCCCCGACGTAGCTCATGCTCGCGGCGCGCACGCGCGTGTACCCGACGTCGATCATCCGGGTCGTGGCAAACGGCATCGCGGTGCGGGAAAGCGCGTCCGGGGACAGGCGATTGAGCAGCGCCTCGGCCTTCGGGCCCATCACGGAAAGCACCGAGTACGCGCCGGTGACGTCGACGAGGACCGCGTGCTCGTCGTCGCCGATCGCGCGCTCGATCCAGGCGAAGTCGCGCGTCGTCTGCGCCGAACCCGTGATGATGAAGAACTCGGCGGGCGCGATGCGCACGATCGTGAGATCGCTCTCGAAGCCACCGCGCGCGTTGAGCATGCCGGTGTAGACCATCTTGCCGACGGGCACGTCGATCTCGTTCGCGCACAGCCGCTGCAGGACAGCGAGCGCGTCGGCCCCCTTGAGGACGAATTTCGAGAACGACGTCTGATCGAACACGACGACGTCTTCGCGGCACGCGCGCTGCTCTTCCAGCACGTGCGGCAGCCATCCCGGCGTGCCCAGCGTGTACGGCGGCTTGACCGCGCCCGGCGGGAGAAAGTAGTTGGCGCGCTCCCAGTTCATCTTGCTGCCGAACACCGCCTGCTTTGCCGCCAGCCGGTCGTAGAGGGGCGAGCGTCGCAGCGGACGGACCGTCTCGAGCTCCTCGCGCGGCCAGCGCATCGCGTAGTGCAGGCCCAGCGTCTCGACCGTGCGGTCGGCGAGGTGCCTGCGATTGGCGTGGAAGGGGGCAAAGCGGCGGATGTCGACATCCCACAGGTCGACCGGCGCGTCGCCGTTGACGATCCACTCGGCGACGAGCTTGCCGGCGCCCCCCGCGTTGGCGATGCCCGCCGAGTTGAAGCCGGCGCAGACGAAATAGCCGGCGAGCTCCGGGGCTTCGCCGAGGATGAAGTTGCCGTCGAGCGTGAAGCTCTCCGGCCCGTTCAGCAGCAGCTTCACCTCGGCCGTCTCGAGGCACGGCGTGCGATGGATCGCGTTCTTCATCAGGATCTCGAAATGATCCCAGTCCTCGGGCAGCAGCTGGAACTCGAAGCCGTCGGGGATCGGGTCCACGTTCCACGGCTTGGCCTTCGGCTCGAAGCCGCCCATGACGATGCCGCCGACCTCCTCCTTGAAGTAGAGGTAGCCGTCCGGATCGCGCACCACCGGCATGTCGGAGGTGACGCCCGGGATCGCCTTGGTGACGAGGTAGAAGTGCTCGGCGGCGTAGAGCGGCACGGTGACTCCGGCGAGGCGCCCGAACGCGCGCGCCCACTGGCCGCCGCAATTGACGATCGTCTCGCAGGCGATTGCGCCCTCGTCGTCGGCCGACTTCCACTGGATGCCGGCAACGCGGCGGGCGGCAGTGGTCACGCCGGTGACCTTGACCCGTTCGATGATGGTGGCGCCGTGCATGCGCGCGCCTTTTGCCAGCGATTGCGTGAGATCGGTCGGATTCGCCTTGCCGTCGCCAGGGATCCACACCGCGCCGGTGAGGTCGTCGGTGCGCAGGATCGGCACCCTCCTGCCGGCTTCGGCGGGCGAAACGAACTCGAACTCGATGCCGAAGCTCTTCGCGCGCGCCATCTGCCGCTGCATCGAGACGAGCCGCTCGGGCGTCGAGGCGACGTTGAGGCTGCCGCACTGCTTCCAGCCGGTGGCGAGCCCGGTCTCCTTCTCGAGCGACGCGTAGAGGTCGATGCCGTAGCGGCTCATCCGCGTCGCATTGCGCGTCGCGCGCGTCTGGCCGATCAGGCCCGCCGCGTGCCAGGTCGTGCCGCAGGTGAGCTGGCCCTGCTCGAGCAGGACGACGTCCTTCACGCCGAGCTTGGCGAGATGGTAGGCGGTGGAGACGCCGGCGATGCCGCCGCCGACGACGACGACGCGGGCGTGAGTGGGCAGCTTGTTCATAGGGGACAGACCCCGCTTTCGTTGTGGAGGGGACAGACCCCGCGTTCGGCGTCTGCCTTCCGGATCACAGCTTCAATGCGGCCACGCCCGCGACCACGCTCGCGGCGCCGACGAGCCGCGGCCAGCCGAGCCCTTCCTTCAGCCAGACGGCGCCGATCAGCGCGGCGAACAGCACGGAGGTCTCGCGCAGCGCCGCGACGGCGGCGATCGGCGCGCGCGTCATCGCCCAGAGGACGATGGCGTACGCGCCGAGGCTCGCGGCACCGCCGATCACGCCGCGGCGCCAGCCGCGCGCGATGTAGGTGACGGCGTCCGGTCCCCGCCGCGCGCGGATCCAGAACAGGAACGGAATCGCCTCGAGGAAAGTCAGCCACACCGCGTAGCTCGCCGCGTTGCCGGAAGCGCGTGCCCCGGCGCCGTCGACCAGCGTGTAGACGGCGATGATCGCCGCATTGGCCAGCGCGAAGACCAGGGCGGCGCGGGGGTGCGGGTTGCGACCGATGAAGGCGATGCCGACGATGCCCGTGCAAATGAGGAGAATGCCGAGGGCGACCTGCGGGGTCGGCCATTCGCGCAGGAACACGACGGCGAGCAGCGTGGCGAGCAGCGGGGCTGCGCCGCGCATCAGCGGGTAGGCGAACGAGAGATCGCCGGTGCGATAGGCTTGCGCGAGGGTTATGTAATAGGCCCAGTGAATGAACACCGACAGGACCATGAGGGTCCAGGCCGTGGCATCGGGAATGCCGACGAAGGGGATCGCCACGAGTCCCCACGCACCGGACCCGGCGACGACGGTTGCCGTGTCGAGCAGCGGGTCGCCACCCGGAGCGGATTTCAGCAGCGCGTTCCAGCCGGCGTGCAGCAGGCCGGCGCCGAGCACGGCGAGCGTGACGGCGAGCGTGAGTTCGCTGGTGGGCATCGATCCTCAGTGCCCGCCCGGCCGCCCGAAGGGCACTGACTGCCCCCGCGGGGGGCAGCGAACAAAGTGAGCGTGGGGGCCGTTCATCAGGTCGCGCGCAGGGGAACGGGATCCGGTTCCTTGAGGCGGGTCTTCGCCAGTACGCCGGCCTGCTCGAGGATCGGGTAGGCGATCGACGAAATGTGCGAATTGATCCGCTTCAGGTCCGAGATGAGATCGAGGTGCAGCGACGAGGTCTCGATGCTGTCCTGCGTGTTCTCCGCGAGACGCGCCAGGTGCGAGTCGGCGTAGGCCCGTTCGAGGTCGCGGAACAGCACCTTCTGCGCCAGCAGCTCCTGCGCGCTCTTCAGGTCGCCGTTGAGGAACACGGACAGCCCCAGCTGCAGGTTGGCGATGAGCCGTGCATGGAGGTCGCAGATCTCGGCCATCCCCGCCTCGGAGAAGTTGCGCCCCTTGTCGATCTTCTTGTCCTCGAGCTCGATGACGATGCGCTCGATGATGTCGCCGACCTGCTCCATGTTGATCGTGAACGACACGATGTCGGCCCAGCGCCGTCCCTCCTCCTCCTCCAGCGCCTCGCGCGAGATCTGCGTCAGGTAGAGCTTGACCGCGGTATACAGGTCGTCGACGACGTCGTCCATCTTGCGCAGTCGCTCGGCCAGCGCGCGGTCGTTGGTTTTCAAGACCGTGAGCATGCCTTGCAGCATCTGCTCGATGACGTCGCCGATGCGCAGCGCCTCGCGCGCCGCGCAGGAGATGGCGAGCGTCGGTGTCGTGAGGGCGGACGGATCGAGGTGCCGGGGCTTGGCGGGGTCGTCGGGCAGCGGCTTCGCGGGCAGCAGGCGTTCGGCGACGCGCGCGATCGGGGCCGTGAAGAAGATGAAGACCAGGGCCAGCGTGACGTTGAAGGCCAGGTGGAACAGCACGACCTCCTGGGCAGCCCCGAGGCCCAGCGACTCGATCGGACCCTCCAGCCGATAAAGAAGCGGCAGCAGCAGCGTGCAGCCGATCAGCTTGAACAGGAAATTGCCCAGCGTCACGCGCCGCGCCTCCGGCGGCGAATTAAGCGTCGACAGCATGCCGAGAATGCCGCTGCCGAGATTGGCTCCGAGCACGAGCCCGAGGGCGACCGGCAGCGCGATCACGTGCAGCGAGGCCAGCGTGGCCATCAGCAGCACGACGGCGAGGCTCGAGTAGCACAGGATGGTCAGCAGCGCAGCCACCAGCAGGTCGAGCAGCACGTCGCCGGTGAGCGAGGCGAAGATCACCTGCACGCCGCGGGCCTCGACCACCGGCTTCGCCGCGACCGAGATCCACTGCAGCGCAAACATGATGAGGCCGAGCCCGATCAGCACGCGGCCGAAGCGGCCGATCGAATCCGACTGCCGCGTGAGGAACAGCACGACGCCGACGAAGATCAGCAGCGGCGAGAGCCAGGACAGGTCGAACGACAGGATGACCGTGACGACCGACGTGCCGACGTCGGCCCCGAGCATCACCGCCAGCGCCTGCGCGGTGCCGATCAGGCCCTGGCCGGCGAACGAGGCGACGATCAGCGCCGTCGCGGTGCTGCTCTGAATCAATGCGGTGATTCCCGCGCCGGCGAAGAACGCGTGCAGCGGCTTGGCGACGCTGACGCGCAGGAAGCGGCGCAAGGAGCTGCCGAACAGGCGCAGAATCCCGGTGCGGACGATGTGCGTGCCCCAGACGAGCAGCGAGACGCCGGCGAGGAGATTGAGGAGCGTCTGCACGGTGGGGCTAGCGAGTTGCGGCCTCGACCGCTCCGAGCGCGGCGTCGATGATCAGGAACGCGGCGTCGAGGTCCTCGGGGGCGATGACGAGAGGTGGCGAGAGCGTCAATACATTTCCCTGCCCGACCTTGAACGACAGGCCGTGCGCGAGGCAATGGTACATCACCTGCTCGGCCTCACGGCGCGCCGGAACGCCGTTTCGCGCCAGCTCGATGCCGAGCAGGAGGCCGATGCCGCGAACGTCGGCGACCAGCGGATGACGGCGCTTCAGCTCGCGCATCCGCTCCGAGCGCATGCGCACCGAGCGTGCGCGAGCGTTCGAGCAGTCCCTCGTTCTCGATCACCTCGAGGGTCGCGAGCGCCGCGGCGCAGCCGACCGAGCTCTTCTCGTGCGTGTAGTGGCCGAGCGCGCGGTCGGCGGCGATGTCGAGGTCGCGGCGCGCTATGAGGGCGGCCATCGGGAACACGGCGCCACCCAGCCCTTTGCCGAGCACGACCATGTCCGGCACGATGCCGTAGTGCTCGAACGCGAACATGCGCCCCGTGCGCCCGAGGCAGATCGGCACTTCGTCGAGGATGAGGAGCGCGCCGTGGCGGTCGCAGGCGTCGCGAACGATGCGGTAATACTCGGGCGGCGGTATCTGGACGTCGGTGCAGCGGACGGTCTCGACGATCACCGCGCCGACGTCTTCCTCCTTCCCCAGCACGTAGTCGAGGTATTCGGCGCATTTCGCGTTGCAGGTGCCGCCGCAGCCGAAGCGGCACGCGCCCGGATCGCACGGCGGCGCGTGCTCGGTGCCGGGCAGCAGCGGGCCCATGTGCTTGCGGAACACGGCCTCGCCGCCGATCGAGATGGCGTCGAGCGAGGCGCCGTGGAAGCTGTCCCACAGCGACAGCGTCTTGTGGCGGCCGGTCGCGAGGCGCGCGAGCTTCAGCGCCATGCCGATCGCGAGCGTGCCGCCGGGCGCGAACAGGACCTTGCCGAGCGGATCGGGCGCGAGCGCGGCGAGCCGCGACGCGAGGTCGATCGCGGCCGCGTTGGTGAACCGCCGCGGCGCGAAGGGCAGGGTGTCGAGCTGGGCCTTGACCGCTGCCATCACGTGCGGATGCCGGTAGCCCACCTGATGCACGTTGTTGCCGTGGAAATCCATCACGCGACGGCCTTCGACGTCGGTGAGCCAGATGCCGTCGCACGACGCCACCGCGTTGAAGCAGGGCGTCGAGAGCGACTGGTGCAGGAACACGTCGGCGTCCGCGTCGAGCATTGCGCGCGTGTCGGCGTGGAGATGCGCCGCCTCGAACTCGCGCCGCAGCGGCGAGGTGTTGACGTCGCCCTCGGCGACGGCGTCGCCGGGCGCTCCCGGCGCCTTCATCGCGCGACCCTGCAGCAGGTCATGGCGCAGATTCTCACCACGGCAGCGAGTAGGTCTTCGTATTGGTGAAGCTCTTCATCGCTTCCTGGACCCCCTCCTTGTAGCCGAGTCCCGAATCCTTGATCCCGCCGAACGGCGTCAGTTCCAACCGGTAGCCCGGCACCTCGCGGACGTTGACCGAGCCGACGACGAGCTCCGACACGAGCTTCGTGATGTAGTCGAGACGGTTCGTGCAGACCGCCGAGGAGAGCCCGTACGCGGTCGAGTTCGAAATCCGGATGGCATCGTCGATGTCGCGGAAGCGGAGCACCGGCGAGACGGGACCGAAGGTCTCGTCCCGCACCAGCGGCATGTCGGGCGTGGCGTGATCGACCAGCGTCGGCGAATACAATGCCCCGCGGCGGACGTTGCCGTGCAGCAGCCGGGCGCCGAGCGCAATCGCCTCGTTCACTTTCGCTTCGAACGACTTCGCCGCCGCCTCGTCGATCACGGTGCCCATGTCCAGCGCCGGATCCATCGGATCGCCGTAGGTCCAGGCGCGGGTCCGCTCGAGCAGCAGCTCGACGAAGCGGTCGGCCACCGCCTCGTGGACGAGGATGCGCTTGATCGCCGTGCAGCGCTGGCCGGAGTTCTTGTACGAGCCGGCCGCGGCGAGGGCCGCCGCTTCGTCGAGGTCCGCATCCTCGAGCACGATGATCGGATCGTTGCCGCCCAATTCGAGGACCTGGCGCTTGTAGACCGCCTTCGCCGCGATGTACTTGCCGATGGGAACGCCGCCGGTGAACGTGATGAGGTCCACGTCCGGGTTGGTCAGCATCTCGTCGGCGATCTCGCGCGGATCGCCGGTGACCACCGAGAACATCTCGGGCGGCAGCCCGGCCTCGTAGAGGATGTCGGCGAGGAGCAGCGCGGAGAGCGGCGTCTTCTCGGTTGGCTTCAGCACCATCCTGTTGTTCGTCGCGATCGACGGCGCGACCTTGTGCGCGACCTGGTTCAGCGGATGGTTGAACGGCGTGATCGCGGAGATCGCGCCCTGCAGCGGCTCGCGCAACGTGTAGACCTTGCGCTGCTTGCCGTGCGGCGTGAGATCGCAGGAGAAGATCTGGCCGTCGTCGTTCAGCGCCGCATTGCCGGCGAAGACGAACACGTCGCAGGCGCGGCCGACTTCGTAGAGCGAATCCTTCTTGCAGATCCCGCACTCGGCGGTGATGAGGTCCGAGATCGGCTCGGCCCGGCTGCGGATGATCTCCGCGGCGCGATGCAGGATCCGGTAGCGGTCGTGGCGGGTCAGCGTCGCCTTGTAGCCCCTGGCGATGGCGAACGCGCGGCGGATCTCCTCGACGGTGGCCTTGGGCACGGTCCCGACGAGGGTGCCGTTGTACGGGTTGCGTACGTCGATCGTCCGCTCGCCGCCGACCAGCTCGCCGGCAATGCGCATCCTGGCCTGCAGCACCGCGCCGTGCCGGACGTCCTGCAATTCGGTCATCATGTTCATGGCTGCAGTCCTGTCGTGGCGATCGAGCGAGCGATGTCCTGGCGGCGGACGATCGCGAAGGCTCGGGAGATCACCGGGGTTTTCCGTGGCGTCCGGCGAGGGGTGGCGACCGGAGCGCTCGGCGTGGTCCGGGCGCGGTGCATGCGCTCGCGGCTCGCCATCACGTGGTCGAACAGCGCGCGGCCGGCGGCGGCCGGTTGCCCTTCCGCGATCCGCGCGACGATGTCGCGATGCTCGCGCGTCGAAACGGGAAGCGCACCGCCCTGGGCCAGTGTCGCGTGGCGGAAGAGATGCAGCTCGTTGACCAGGCGCCGGTACATGTCCAGCAGCTTGGCATTGCCGGCGAGCTCGACCAGCCGGTCGTGGAATTCGACGTTGGCGGCGAGATAGCCGTCGACGTCGCCCTTGGCGGCGGCCTTTTCCATCCGGTCCACGCGGGCGTTGAGCTCGCGCAGGTGGGCGGGCGTTGCCGTCTGCGCGAGCCTGCGGCCGACGAATTCGTCCAGCACCGCGCGCAGCTCGTAGATGTCGTCGGCTTCCTCGACCGGAATCCGGCGCACGAACACGCCGCGATTCTTCTCCAGCCGCACGAGGCCCGATTCCTCGAGCGCGCGGAACGCTTCGCGCACCGGCCCGCGCGAGACGCCGAGGCGCTGGGCGATCGCGGCTTCGTTCAATTTGCTGCCGGCCGACAGGCCGCCGGCAAGGATGAGGCGCTCGAGCTCCTGCTGCACGAGCGTGGGCAATGAGCTCGACTGGACGAGCGCGATGGCGTCCGCGCCGTTCCCGGAGGGCAGGGCCGATGGGGCGGCGCGGCGCGCCGGAGCCTTCGGCGAGAGGGGGTGCGAAGCAGCGCGGCCGCCGTTGACGTTCGTCTTCAACATCTTGCGTATTGGACGCGGATTGATGTAGATTGTCAACAATCTACAAAAAGGTGACGCCATGAGCCTCTTCTCCCGTGATCCGATCCTGCTGACACCCGGCCCCATCACGACGTCGCTCGCGACGAAGACCGCGATGCTGCGCGACTGGGGATCGTGGGACGCGAACTTCAATGCGGTCACCGCCGAGGTGCGGAAGAAGCTGCTCGACATCGTTCACGGCCACGACACGCACGTCTGCGTCCCGATGCAGGGCAGCGGCACGTTCTCGGTCGAGGCGGCGGTGAACACGCTGGTGCCGCGCGACGGCCACGTGCTGGTGCTGATCAACGGCGCCTACGGCTCGCGGCTGGCCAGGCTCGCGCAGATGATGGGCCGCAAGGTCACGACCTTCGAGACGGCCGAGGACGTGCCGACGACGCCGCAGGACGTCGACCGGCTGCTCAAGGCCGACCCGTCGATCACGCACGTCGGGCTCATCCACTGCGAGACCTCGACCGGCATCCTCAACCCCCTGCCGGAGATCGCCGCCGTGGTGCAGCGGCACGGCCGGAGCCTCATCCTCGACGCGATGAGCTCGTTCGGCGCGATTCCGATCGACGCGCGGACCACACCCTTCGACGCCGTGATCGCGGCGTCGGGCAAGTGCATCGAAGGCCCGCCGGGCATGGGCTTCGTGCTGGTCCGCCGCAGCGCGCTCGAGAAGTGCGCCGGCAATTCGTCGTCGCTGTCGCTCGACCTCCACGACCAGTGGACGTACATGGAGAGGACGACGCAATGGCGGTACACGCCGCCGACGCACGTCGTCGTCGCCTTCAACTCGGCCCTCGACCAGCACGTCGCCGAGGGCGGGCAGCCGGGGCGGTTGGCCCGCTACACGAAGAACTGCGAGACGCTGGTCGCCGGCATGACCGAGATGGGCTTCCGGGTGTTCCTGCGTCCGGAGATCCAGGCGCCGATCATCCTGACGTTCCATGCGCCGCCGGATCCCGCGTACAACTTCAAGGACTTCTACGCGCGCGTGCGCGACAAGGGCTTCATTCTCTACCCGGGAAAATTGACGAAAGTCGAGACGTTCCGCGTCGGCTGCATCGGCGCGGTCGGGCCGGACGAGATGCGGCACGCCGTGAATGCGGTGCGCGACACGCTGCGCGAGATGGCGATACGGCAGGTGAGCCCGGGGCCGGCGACGGCGCGGGCGGCGGCCTGACGGCGACCGCGATGCGGTGAATGGCTCGGCGGGTTCGCCGGCGTCAGGCTTCCGCCGCCGGGGCAAACGGGTCCTGCGGCTGCCGGAGCGCCCCCAGCGCGGCGTAGTCCGGTGCATCCGCCGTGATCGCGCCATGGCGCAGCAGGCAGTCGAGCATGACGAGCGCGGCGTCGGCGGTGACGACGTCCGGGCCCTCAGCCTTCGCGATGAGCGGGCCCACGGTGGAAAGCGGCACCAGCCGATGTCCGGCGACCTCGCCATCCTGGCCCGCGGGGACGAAGTCGGTCCGAAGCCACAGATCGTGGACGAAGATCGTCTCGCGCTGCAGGCCATCCGGCTGCTCGCGGCAGATACGGACGGTACCGGCCCCCTGTGCATGGGCCGCAACCGCGGCCGTAATGCCCGCTTCCTCCCACGCTTCCTTGACTACGGTGGCGGGCACCGATTGCCCGGCGGCGATCCCGCCGGCGACGAGATTGTCGAGCCGGTCCGGGTCGATCGATTTCGTCGGACTGCGCCGCGCGATCCACATCGCGATTTCGCCTTCGCGCCGAACGAGACCGTTGACGTGCGCGGCGTACGTGTGGATCCCAAAATAGCGTGCAGCCGCGCGTTCCAATTCGAACCATGGCGGCGCTCCGAATGCGGGAGTGACGGCGTAGCGCTCGTCGCGCCATGCGGTCAACAGCCCATCGGCAGCGAGCGCGCGCGTAACGCCATCGAGCGCCGCGGTCCGTGCCGTCGCCGTGTCGAGCCGGCGCGAGAAGGCGACCTCGTCGTCGCGCACGGCGAAGACATCGTCGAACGCGACGAGCCGCGCGGCACGTCGATCGTCGAGCCACCCTGCGGCGGCACGCTCTACGCGGAACGGCCGGTAGCGCCCTCGCGGCGGCGCCAGTGCGGCGGCGAGCCGCGCGCGAATGGCCGCCAGCACTTTGTCCGAAAGCATCAGATTATTGTAGCCCGACGGTGCCTGCCCGGACCCGGCTCGCGGCGCATTGCACGGTCACGCTGACGGTGCATTCGGGTAGAATCCGCGAACTCCGAGTTCACACGGGAAAGCCGCTCTGCGCGGCTCGAGAAAAATGACCGCCCGCATCATCGATGGCAAGGCGCGTGCCCTGCGCCTGACGAACGAAGTGGCCGCCGGAGTCGCCGCCCGTGTGGCGGCGGGCAAGCCGCCACCGGGCCTCGCCGTCGTTCTCGTCGGCGACAATCCCGCATCGCACGTCTACGTGCGCAACAAGCGCCGGATGACCGACACTTCGGGCATGCGCTCGTTCGCGCACGACCTTCCGGCGACGACATCGCAAGCGGATCTTCTGGCGTTGATCGACGCCTTGAACGGCGATCCCGCCGTGAACGGGATCCTGGTCCAGCTGCCGCTGCCGCCCCAGATCAGCGCCGACCTCGTGACCGAGCGGATCGATCCGCTGAAGGACGTCGATGGCTTCCATCCGTACAACATCGGGCGCCTGGTGCTGAAGCGCCCGACGCTGCGGCCCTGCACGCCCTACGGGTGCATGACGCTGCTGAAGGACACCGGCGAGGACCTCGTGGGCAAGCACGCGGTCGTGATCGGCCAGTCGAACATCGTCGGCCGGCCGATGGCGCTCGAGCTGTTGATGGAGCGCTGCACGGTGACGATCTGCCACTCGAAGACGCGCGACCTGCCCGGGCTCGTCCGCCAGGCCGACATCGTCGTCGCCGGCATGGGCAGGGCGAACTTCGTGCAGGGCGCCTGGCTCAAGCCGGGCGCGATGGTGATCGACGTGGGGATCAACCGCAACGCCGAGGGCAAGCTCTGCGGCGACGTCGATTTTGACGCGGCGAAGGAGGTGGCCTCGTGGATCACGCCGGTGCCGGGCGGCGTCGGGCCGATGACCATCGCGACGCTGCTCGCCAACACGCTGCGCGCGGCGGAGCTGCAGGACGCCGCGGCAGACCCGCGCCGGTGACGATCCGGCGCCGACGGGCGCCGGCGTCGGCCATTATCCGGTCGCCGTCAGGCTGATCGCAGGTGCCACGCCTTCGGCCGCGTGAACGTCTGGATGCCGTAGGTCGACAGCGTGAGCCCGATGCCGGAGTGGCCGACGCCGGACCACGGCAGCCGGGGACTCACACGGTCGCAGCAGTTCCAGTAGACGCTGCCGGCATGCACCTGAGCCAGTATTCTCTTCGCGCGCTTCGGGTCGCGCGTGTAGACGCCGGCCGTCAACCCGTATTCGGTGTCGTTCATGAGGTCGACGGCCGCCTCGTCGTCGGCAACCGCCTGAATGCCGATGATCGGGCCGAAGCTCTCGTCCCGCATCAGCGCCATCGAATGATCGACCTCCGTGAACACCGTCGGCTCGAACCAGTTGCCCTTGCCCCGGACGATGCTGCCGCCGGCGAGGAGCTTCGCGCCCTTCTTCTTCGCGTCGCTCACCTGCTTCTTCAGCACGTCGAGCTGCGGCCGGCGCGTGATCGCGCCGATGTAGGTGGCCTCGTCCATCGGGTCGCCCATCCTGAAGCCCTTGACTTCGGCGACGAACGCGGCGACGAACGCGTCGTGGATCGATTCGTGCACGTAGATCCGCTCGACCGCGCAGCACGACTGCCCCGTGTTGTAGAACGCGCCGTCGGCGATGCCGGCCGCGGCCGCCTTGACGTCGACATCCGCGCAGACATACACCGGGTCCTTGCCACCTAGCTCGAGCTGGACCTTGATCATCCGCCGGCCCGCCGCCGCGGCGATCTTCGCGCCCGTCGCGTACGAGCCGGTGAAGAAGATGCCGTCGATCGGCTGGCGCATGAGGGCGGCGCCGGTGGCGCCGTCACCGACGACCGGCACGAACACGTCGCGCGGGATGCCCGCTTCGTGCAGCATTTCCGCGATGTGCAGGCCGGTGAGGGTCGCGAATTCGGACGGCTTGTAGAGCACCGCGTTGCCCGCGACGAGCGCCGGCACGAAGACGTTGCTGCCGACGAAATACGGGTAGTTCCACGCCGAGATGTTGGCGATCGACGCCCAGCGGCTCGTGCGTGATCCGCTCCTCGAGCTTCTGCGCCGGGTCGGCGAAAACCTTCTCGTCGCGCAGCGCGCGGGCCGACTCGGCGATGAAGAAGTCGATGCGCCCGAGCAAGCCGTTCAGCTCGTTGCGCGACTGGCGGATCGGCTTGCCGACTTCGTGCGTCAGCGTCCGCGCGAGCGTCTCCTGCATCGCGACGATCCGGTCGCGGAACTTCGCGATCGCGACGAGCCGCTTGTGGATCGGCACCTTCGCCCAGCGGATCTGGCCCGCGCGGGCGACCTCGTATTTGCGGCGCACTGCCGCGGCATTGTCGGCGGCGACGTCGGCGATGACGGCACCGGTGGCGGGATTGGTGATCTTCATGGGGGCTCTCGGTTCAGATCGTGTACGCAGCCGCCTTGTGCTGCGCGGCGGCGGCGAGGAATTCGTCGAGGATCGGCGTGTCGTCGACGAAGGAGGGATTTTCGGGCGCGTGGAACTCGGGATGCCACTGGACGGCGAACAGGTAGGCCGGACCCGTGTAGCGGATCGCCTCGACGACGCGATCCGGCTCCGACCACGCCTCCACGACCAGGTCGCGGCCGAGGTCCTTCACCGCCTGGTGGTGGATCGAGTTCGTCTTGACGAGCGTTTTCCCCGGATAGAGCCGGGCGAGGCCGCTGCCCGGCACGAACGACGTCGCGTGGCAGTTCTGCTCGTAGATGGCCCAGTTGCGGTGATTGAGCGCGTGCGGTGCCTGCGTGCCAAGGTCCTGGTAGAGCGTCCCGCCCTGCGCGACGTTGATCACCTGCGCGCCGCGGCAGACGCCGAGCACCGGCTTTTGCAGCGCCACGAA
Source organism: uncultured beta proteobacterium (assembly GCA_963751405.1). Classification (GTDB taxonomy): domain Bacteria; phylum Pseudomonadota; class Gammaproteobacteria; order Burkholderiales; family Casimicrobiaceae; genus CAIWHR01. The sequence continues at coordinate 59,113 of CAVVUJ010000017.1, forward strand.
CGCCCGCAGCAGCGCGATCTCGTAATCGTCGCGGATGCGGTCGCCGTTCCACTCGGGCTTCAGCGCCTTCTCGCCGTACGACTCGGGACAGACGTCCGAGCCGCCCATCAGCACGAGACCGTCCAGCTCCTGCGCGTACGCGTCCACGGTGGCCCTGCTGCCGGCGCGCTTCGTGCGGCCCTCCGGCGAGGGCACCATGAACGCCAGCACGTCGCGCTGCATCAGCCAGTGCGCGACGTTCTGCTCGATGTATTGCAGCGTCATGCCCTTGAAGATCGCGCGCTTGGGATCCTCGTGGAAGAAGCAGGCGGAGATGCCGATCTTGAGCATGGTCGGTAATTGTCGTCGAGCGTCAGTCGGGAAAGTCGCGCGGCCTCGAGCGCAATCGGCGCGCCGTGCGGCGTGCGGTCGGCGGCGTGGTCCCACGCGTCGCGATAGCGCGCCAGCGTGGCTGCCGTCGCCACACCCTTGGCGGCCACGATGCGCTCGAGCGTGGCGAGCCAGTGCAGGTAGTACGTCTCGCCGGTGTCGGGGTCGCCCTCGGCCTGCGCGCGCCGGATCTCTTCGGTCAGCATCGCGGCCCACTCGGCCAGGTGAACAGGCCGCGCCCGTGCAGCGCGAGCGCCATGGCGAACGCCTGGGCCTGCCAGGGCTCGCCGAACACCGGCCCGTCGGCATCGCGCGGGATCGAAGGGACAGCGTCGGTGGCGCGCCGCGCATCGCCGGTGTGGACCGTAGGCATCTCAGGCGTGCTCCGGCGCCGGTTCGAGATACGGCTCGAACGCCTCGATCGAGACGCTCACCGTCGGATCCGAATCCGGACCCCACAGTTCCCGACCGTCGAAGCGCACCGTGTAGAGCCACTGCGGATCCTCGCCGTGGTCGATCGCCGCGGTATCGGGAAACACGTGGCAGCCGTGCAGGCGCTCGACGGTGCCGACGTGGCCGCGCGCATAACGCGGCAGCCGCGTGTGCGTCGGCGGGTGGATGTTCTTCGCGCGCACGCGATCGCCGGGCGCGAAACGCGCGGGCCGCGGCGCGGGGCGGGCGTACCCACCGCGGATCAGCCCGCCAGCGACGATCGCCGCCGTCAGCTTGCGCGGCAGCGGCTTGCCCGGGCCCCACGCCCGGCCCGCGGCCAGCTCCTCGGCGGTGCCGCAGCCGCGCTCGACCACGCTCGATTCGGTGGCCAGCAGCCAGCGCTCGTAATAGGACGCCCCGAGATAGACCCGCGGCGGCAGGCGTTCCTGCGCATACCGCAGCATGTCGATGTTCCATCCGCCCGCGTACATCATCGCGCGCTGCATCGCCATCACGCGGCCTTCCCACGGCGCGTGGAACACGGGCTCGTCGGGTTCGGCGTCGACCCTGCCGAAGCCGTCCATTCCGCCGAGATCGTGGATGCCGTCCATCAGGCAATCTCCCCGGGGTTCTTCGCGAACCCGGTCCCGATCATCGAATCGCGCGTGACGAGCTGCCGCCAGCCGCTCCTCGCTCCAGCCTTCGGTGCCGGGAGGGCGCATCGGAATGACGATGAAGCGCGTCTCGGCGGTGGAATCCCATACGCGGATCGCGGTGGACGGCGGCAGCGTGACGCCGAAATCGGCGAGCACGCCGCGCGGATCCTTGACCGCGCGCGACCGGTAGGGCGCCGACTTGTACCAGACCGGCGGCAGCCCGAGCATGTCCCACGGATAGCACGAGCAGAGCGTGCACACCACCATGTTGTGCTGGGTCGGCGTGTTCTCGACCGCGACGAGGTGATCGCCCGCAGGATTGGCGAGCTTCAGCGTGCCGGTCGCCTGCGAGGCGTCGGCGAGCAGCGCCCGCTTGAACTCCGGATCGACCCACGCCTTGGCCACCACCTGCGCGCCGATGTGCGGCCCCACCTTGGTCTCGTAGGTCTCGACGATCGCGTCGAGCGCGGCCGGGTCGACGTAGCCCTTCTCGGTCAGGACCGTTTCCAGCGCCCGCACGCGGAGCTGGACCGCGGAGAGCTCCGAGCCGTGCTCCCCGGCGTGATCGTGGTCGTGTTCGGTCATGAGTTCAGGCGGGACTCGAAGGGAAGGGGCGGGCGCGCGGACAATGCGCGAGATCAGATCGCATCCGCGAACATGCGCTCGAAATCCGCGCGCGCGCACTGGCGCGGATTGGTCTTGTGGCATGTGTCGTTGATTGCCACGTCGACCAGCGCCGGAATGTCGGCGCGCGTCACGGGTCGCTTCGCGGTCATCGCGGAGAGCGTTGCCGGAATGCCGAGGTCGGCCTTCATCTTCGCCAGCCACGCGATGAAGGCCGTGGCCGCCTCCTGTTCCGACATCGCGCCCGTTCCGGAAACGCCGGCCACGCGCGCGAGCTCGGCCATCTTCGCCGTCGCCGCCGGCAGGTTGAAGCGCATCACGTGGTCGATCATGATCCCGTTGGCAAGGCCGTGGTGGAGATCGGCCACCGTGGACAGCGCGTGCGCGCAGGAGTGCACGGCGCCCAGGTCCTTCTGGAACGCGATCGCGCCCATCATCGAGCTCATCAGCATGTCGCTGCGCGCCTGCAGGTTGCGGCCGTCGCGGAAGGCGATCGGCAGCGCCCGCGCGGCTATGCGCACACCTTCGAGCGCAATGCCGTCGCAGAGCGGATGGTACTCGGGCGACAGGTACGACTCGACGTTGTGCGTGAGCGCGTCCATGCCGGTGGCCGCGGTGATCGCCGGTGGCAGATCGAACGTCAGCTCGGGATCGGCGAACACGCATTTCGCCAGCAGCGCGGGCGAGAAGATGATCTTCTTGATGTGCGTGGTGTCGTCGGAGACGACCGACGATCGGCCGACCTCCGAACCGGTGCCGGCGGTCGTCGGCAGCGCGACGAAATAGGGCAGCGGCCGGCCGATCGGCCGCACTTCGGGATGGTCCCACGCGTATTCGAGGATGTCGCCCGGATGGCTCGCCATCAGCGCGATCGCCTTCGCCACATCCAGCGCCGCGCCGCCGCCCAGTCCGATCACCGCGTCGGCGTTGTGCGCCTTGTACGCGGCCGCGCCTTGCTTCACCTGGCTGCGGACGGGGTTGCCCCAGATCTCCGAGAAGATGGCCACGTCGAGGCCCGGCAGCGCCGCGACGAAGTCCGCCAGCAGCGGCAGCGGCGCGATCCCGCGGTCCGTGACGACGAGCGGCCGGGCGATGCCCTCGGCCTTGAGGTGGTCCGCGACCAGCTTGCGGGCGCCGGGTCCGAAGTGAATGGTGGTCGGAAAGCTGAATCGTGTGATGGTCATGGTTGCGCCAGAAAAAGGATCATGTGGTTCTTGTCGAAATGGGTGTCACCCACCCGGATGGCCCGGGGCTCGATGCCGAACGAACGAAAGCCGAACTTCTCGTAGAGCGTGCGCGCGGCGACATTGGTCTCGGTGACGGTCAATATCAGCTGCGTGAGACCCGGCTCGCGCCGGGCCTCGCCGATCAGATGCGCAAGCAGCGCTGCGCCGACACCCTGGCCCGCGCGCTCCCGCACTACGTACATCCCGAACACGTCGCCCTTGTGCCGGATCTTCACCCGCGGTTCGCGCAGGAAGCCGATGGCGCCGACCAGGGTGCCCTCGACAAAGGCGCCCCACATCCGGCCACCCGCCTCGGGCGCCAGCCGCGCTTCGGTCGCCGCGAGCGGCTTTGCCGCCTCCTCGTCGTGCCCGGACGTGAACGCGTCCGGATGCTCCTTCAATCCCCGCAGCCGCAGCTCACGATACACCGCCACGTCGTCGGGTCCGAGCCGGCGGATCGCGATGTCAGATGATCTCAAAATAGCGCTTCATTTCCCAGTCGGTGACCGCGTCGAGCCACTGCCGCCATTCCCATTCGCGCGTCGCCGCGTAGTGATCGACGAAATCGTCGCCGAACCAGTCGCGGGCGAGATCCGAGTCGCGGAAGATGCGCGTCGTCTCGATCAGCGTGCGCGGCGCGCGCGGAATGTTCTCCGCACCCTGGTTCGTGCCATGGATCGGCTTGGCCGTCAGCTTCAGCTTCTGCTCGACGCCGGCGAGGCCGGCCGCGAGCACCGCGGCGGCGGCGAGGTACGGATTCATGTCGGCGCCCGGACAGCGCGTCTCCAGCCGCGTCGACTTCGGCGAGCCGGCGATCACGCGGAAACTGGCGGTCCGGTTGTCCACCCCCCACGTCGGCTTGACCGGCGCCCAGAACCCGTCGACGAGCCGCTTGTAGCTGTTGATCGTCGGCCAGTACATCGGCGCCAATTCCATGAGCCCGGCAACCTGTCCCGCGAGGTAGCTCTCGAACAGCCTGCTCATGCTGTTCCTGCCCTTGGCATCGTAGAAGAGGTTCTTCTTGCCGTCCGACATCGACTGGTGGATGTGGCCCGAGCAGCCGGGCAGATGCTGGTTCCACTTCGCCATGAAGCTCGGCATGATCCCGAAGCGCGAGCCGATTTCCTTGGCGCCGGTCTTGAACAGGATCGCCCGGTCGGCCGCTTCCAGCGCCTCCGAGAACAGGATCGCCGCTTCGTAGACGCCCGGGCCGGTCTCCGTGTGCAGCCCCTCGATCGGCACGCCGAAGTCGCCCATCTCGCCCATCAGCGCGGCGAAGAAGTCGCGATTGGCGTTGGCGCGCAGCAGCGAATAGCCGAACATGCCCGGCGTGATCGTCGTCGGGCTGACGCCTTTCTTGTCGGCCCACGATTGCGGCGTCTCGGCGAAATTGAACCACTCGTACTCCATCCCGCACATCGGCATCAGGCCGAGCTTCTCCGCGCGCTTCAGCACGCGCTTGAGCACCTGCCGCGGGCAGATCGGCAGCGGCACTTCCTTGCCGTTCTTCTCCGCGACGAACTCGCCGAGGAAGAACGGCACGCCGCCGTCCCAGGGCACGGTCCGGTAGGTGCCGAGATCGATCTTGGCGAGGACGTCCGGAAAGCCCTTGTGCCAGCCGGTGAGCGTCGTGTTGTCGTAGGTGACGTCCATCATGTCCCAGCCGAACACCACGTCGCAGAAGCCGAAGCCGCTCTCGGCCGCCGCGTAGAACTTCTCCTTGTGCAGGTACTTGCCGCGCAGCACGCCGTCGATGTCCGAGACCGCGACCTTGACGCGGTTGCCGGGCGTGTTGCGGACCGCGGCGATGACCTTGGCGGCCGAGGTTGTGTCGCGGCGGCAGATCGAACGTCAGCTCGGGTCGGCGAACACGCATTTCGCCAGCACGCGGGCGAGAAGATGATCTTCTTGATGTGCGTCGTGTCGTCGGAGACGACCGACGAGCGGCCCACCTCGGATCCGGTGCCGGCGGTCGTCGGCAGCGCGACGAAGTAGGGCAGCGGCCGGCCGATCGGCCGCACCTGCGGATGGTCCCACGCGTATTCGAGGATGTCGCCCGGATGGCTCGCCATCAGCGCGATCGCCTTGGCGACATCGAGCGCCGCGCCGCCGCCCAGGCCGATCACCGCATCGGCGTTGTGCGCCTTGTACGCGGCCGCGCCTTGCTTCACCTGGCTGCGGACGGGATTGCCCCAGATCTCGGAGAAAACGCCGACATCGAGACCCGGCAGCGCCGCGACGAAGTCCGCGAGCAGCGGCAGCGGCGCGATCCCGCGGTCGGTGACGATGAGCGGCCGCTTGATGCCCTCGGCCTTGAGATGGTCCGCGACGAGCTTGCGGGCGCCGGGTCCGAAGTGGATGGTGGTCGGGAAGCTGAATCGTGTGATGGTCATGGTTGCGCCAGAAAGTGGATCATGTGGTTCTTGTCGTAATGGGTGTCGCCGACCCGGATGGCCCGGGGCTCGATGCCGAACGAACGAAAGCCGAACTTCTCGTAGAGCTTGCGCGCGGCGACATTGGTCTCGGTGACGGTCAATATGAGCTGCGTGAGACCCGGCTCGCGCCGGGCCTCGCCGATCAGATGCGAAAGCAGCGCCGCGCCGACACCCTGGCCCGCGCGCTCCCGCACGACGTACATCCCGAACACGTCGCCCTTGTGCCGGATCTTCACCCGCGGCTCGCGCAGGAGGCCGATGGCGCCGACGAGCGTGCCTTCGACAAAGGCGCCCCACATCCGGCCACCCGCCTCGGGCGCCAGCCGCGCTTCGGTCGCCGCGAGCGGCTTCGCCGCCTCCTCGTCGTACCCGGAGGTGAACGCGTCCGGATGTTCCTTCAATCCCCGCAGCCGCAGTGCGCGATACACCGCCACGTCGTCGGGCACGAGCCGGCGGATCGCGATGTCAGATGATCTCAAAATAGCGCTTCATTTCCCAGTCGGTGACGGCGTCGAGCCACTGCCGCCATTCCCATTCGCGCGTCGCCGCGTAGTGATCGACGAAATCGTCGCCGAACCAGTCGCGCGCGAGCTCCGAGTCGCGGAAGATGCGCGTCGTCTCGATCAGCGTGCGCGGCGCGCGCGGAATGTTCTCCGCGCCCTGGTTCGTGCCGTGGATCGGCTTGGCCGTGAGCTTCAGCTTCTTCTCGACGCCGGACAAGCCGGCGGCGAGCACCGCGGCGGCCGCGAGGTACGGATTCATGTCGGCGCCGGGACAGCGCGTCTCCAGCCGCGTCGACTTCGGCGAGCCGGCGATCACGCGGAAGCTCGCCGTCCGGTTGTCCACGCCCCAGGTCGGCTTGACCGGCGCCCAGAAGCCGTCGACGAGCCGCTTGTAGCTGTTGATCGTCGGCCAGTACATCGGCGCGAGTTCCATGAGCCCGGCGACCTGCCCGGCGAGGTAGCTCTCGAACAGCTTGCTCATGCTGTTCTTGCCTTTGGCATCGTAGAAGAGGTTCTTCTTGCCGTCCGACATCGACTGGTGGATGTGGCCCGAGCAGCCGGGCAGATGCTGGTTCCACTTCGCCATGAAGCTCGGCATGATCCCGAAGCGCGAGCCGATCTCCTTGGCGCCGGTCTTGAACAGGATCGCGCGGTCGGCCGCTTCCAGCGCCTCCGAGAACAGGATCGCCGCCTCGTAGACGCCGGGGCCGGTCTCCGTGTGCAGCCCCTCGATCGGCACGCCGAAGTCGCCCATCTCGCCCATCAGCGCCGCGAAGAACTCGCGGTTCGCGTTGGCGCGCAGCAGCGAATAGCCGAACATCCCCGGCGTGATCGTCGTCGGGCCGACGCCTTTCTTGTCGGCCCACGATTGCGGCGTCTCGGCGAAATTGAACCACTCGTACTCCATCCCGCACATCGGCATCAGGCCGAGCTTCTCGGCGCGCTTCAGCACGCGTTTGAGCACCTGCCGCGGGCAGATCGGCAGCGGCACTTCCTTGCCGTTCTTCTCCGCGACGAACTCGCCGAGGAAGAACGGCACGCCGCCGTCCCAGGGCACGGTCCGGTAGGTGCCGAGATCGATCTTGGCGAGGACGTCCGGAAAGCCCTTGTGCCAGCCGGTGAGCGTCGTGTTGTCGTAGGTGACGTCCATCATGTCCCAGCCGAACACCACGTCGCAGAAGCCGAAGCCGCTCTCGGCCGCCGCGTAGAACTTCTCCTTGTGCAGGTACTTGCCGCGCAGCACGCCGTCGATGTCCGAGACGGCGACCTTGACGCGGTTGCCGGGCGTGTTGCGGACCGCGGCGATGACCTTGGCGGCCGAGGTTGGGGTCGGCATCGGTTCCTCCGGAGCGGGGGCGGCTGTTGGGGCTCGAGTTCTTGGTGCGGCCGCCGGCGACAGCTGGCCGTACGTCACAGAGGGCCATTCTAGCGCACGAGGGGAGGGGGCGCGGGACAGCCCCGGGAGCGAGCAGCGCGCGCGGACATCGGAGCGCCTACGATGCGCTCCCCGGTCGCGGCGATGGCAGCTGGCTCATAAAAAAAGGGTAGAAAGGAGAATAAAATATAAAAAAGAATAGATAAAGGAGTATATAAGAATAGAAGAATACAAAAGAGGAGAAAAAGTAGTAGTGGAAGTGTAAGAAGAAAAAAATAAAGAGAAAAGGGATGGAAGAAAAGATAAAAGATGGGGAAAGAGATAATAAAAAGAAGGAAGAAAAAAAAAAAAATATATAGATAGGAAAAGAAGAGAAAGAAAAGAGTGATGATAAAAAATAAATAAATAAAAAATAAGATATGAGAAGAGAAAAATATTATGAATAAGAAAGAGCGGAAAAAAATAAAAAAATGAAAAGATAGAAAGAGAGAAGAAAAAAAAGATATTAGAGAAAGATAAACTCAACGAAAATAGAAAGTAAACAGAAACGCGCGGCATACCGAACCGGAACCACGGGATGCCCCGACGACGGACGAGAAAATAGAAAAAAAAGAAAATAAAAAAAGAGCGATAAGAGAAAAAAGAGAAAAAAGAGAAAAAAGAGAAAAAAGAGAAAAAAGAGAAAAAAGAGAAAAAAGAGAAAAAAGAGAAAAAAGAGAAAAAAGAGAAAAATGAGAAAAAAGAGAAAAAAGAGAAAAATGAGAAAAATAAAGTAAAAATGAAAAGATAGTAAGGTAAAAAGAGTAATTATAATAGATATATTACTATTAAGATAAAGTAAGAAGATAATAAAAATAGAGGAAAGAGATAAATGGGAAAGAGATAAAGATAGTGATAGAGATAAAACCGGTATGCACTGCCAGCGCGGGAAAGCGTAGAGAGAAAAGAAAAAGAAAAAGCGTAGTAGATAGTAAAACCGAACCGGGGAGTAGAAAAATAGATAAAAAAAAGAACAGACAAAAAATAAAAAGAAAAAAAAAAAATAAAAAAAGAGAAAAACGAAAAAAAAAAAAGAAAAAAAACTGAAAAAACATAGGTGAGGCCAATGACTACAGGCGTAGAACGCATCGCAAAAGTTGCTAAACGCACACTCAAATAGGTAAGAAAAGAAAAATAGAAATCTACATAGATGTTCTCTCTATAAGCTACCGAGGAACACAGTGGAACGGTACTGAAGAATACATGCCGAGGCGATATTGGGCGCCTACAACACATCGCTGCTTTGTTGACAGTAACTACAAACCTTAGCGTGATCGCCTTCGCAATACATTGCCAAGCTTAGCGAACTCAGAGTGAATCGCAAGATCAGAGACAATTACTCAATGAGTACGCCGGGCATGAGCGTGGCTTGGTTGACTGTAACGAGGATTTAGTGATGACGACTCGGAAAACCGCTATATGTAGATGCTGCGTGTAAGACAGTAGCGTCGAAGCACGCAATGGCGCGTGCGCGGGAAAACGCGGTTAGGACGCGGTGCCACGGTTAGATCGCAGGCATTGTCAAATCCGGCGCGTGGCGACAATCGTCGCGCACTGAGCATTGCCAGAGAAGTTCGCAGTGTGTTACCGCGACAATCTTCAATAGTGAACAAATCGAGTACAAGATAACGCGAATCGGGCTGTAAACATTCCCGACAACGCGCGCTCTAGCGCATAACAGCGCACGGCATTCCAAGAGGCTCGACGTCTCGCTCGACACCGGCAGCATCGGCGCCCTGTGCACGACGATGCCCGTCGACTTGATCGTGATGTACCCACCGGCGACGAGTCCTTGACGACCTTGTTCACCATGCCGGAGGAGGCGCCGACGCGTTCGGCGATCTCGCGCTGACGCAAACGCGGGCGCACGACGCGCGAGCCGCCTTCGTCGCGCGCGAGCTCGAGCAGGAGCCCGACGACCCGGCCCGGACGTCCTGCAGCGCCAGGGAGCGAACGGTGCCGGTCAGCGCGCGTGCCCGCCGAACCAGCCGGAGCAGCAGGTACTTCGTGAATCCCCGGTCGGTGGCGATCAGCTGCTACGACTTCGGGGCGGGTCAGCAGGCACGCTTGACGGGCGTCAGGGTCTTGACCGAGACCGCGCGGCGACCCCCGTCGATCATGGCCATGCCGACGCAATCGCCGGGAACGAGCGTGTCCACGCGCACCTCGTGGCGATGCTCGTCGCCGACGTAGACCTTCAGCCGACCCGAGAGAACGAGGCAGAGCGTGTCGCCGGGCGTTCCCTCGGTCTGGATGATGGCGCTGCGCGGATAGCTGCAGACGGTGCCCAGTTCCGCGATGCGGGCGACAAGCGCCTCATCGGGCGTGGACGCCGTAGCGCCCTTCGCCGCAGGCAGCGTACCCCCTTGCCGTCATTGTTCTTCTTCGAAATGCGGACGATGCAGCATAGGCCTCGGTGGGCGGAATGCAAGACGCCGGGCAGGCAATCGTTGATCTTCGTCAATACCGCGTCGAACGGCGACGATGGGGCCCGATGAAGTAGCATGACCGTTTCCGGGGTCTCGTTGGCATGTCGCACACTTCGGCACTGATTGCATTGCACGCCTCCGTCGCGCTGTTCGGCTTTGCCGGACTCTTCGGCAAGTGGCTTGCGCTGTCGCCGGTGGCGATCGTCCTCGGGCGGACTGCGATCGCGGCGGTTGCCCTCGGCCTCCTTCGCCTGCGCGGCCACGAGCGCGCTCCGTTCGACGTGCGGCTCATCGCGAACGGTGTCGTGCTGGCCGTCCACTGGCTGTCGTTTTTCGCGGCGATCCAGGCTTCGACCGTTGCCGTCGGTCTGCTGGGCTACGCGAGCTTTCCGCTGTTCACGCTCGCGCTCGAGCGCGTGTTCTTCGCGCGCCGCCTGCGCCGGCGCGAGGGCGTGACCGCCCTGCTGGTCGCGGGGGGCCTCGTCCTGCTGGTGCCCGAACTCTCGCTGGCGAATTCGGTCGTGCGGGGGCTTGGCTGGGGGCTCGTGTCGAGCCTGACGTTCGCGCTCCTGGTCGTGATGAACCGGCGCTGGACCGCCTCGCGGACGGCGACCGACATCGCGTTCTGGCAGAACCTGTTCGCCGCGCTGGTCTTGCTGCCGTTCATGTGGGCGGCCCCGTGGGAAATCGGATCGATCGGCGCGCGCGAGATCATGCTGCTGCTCGTGCTGGGGCTCGCGTGCACGGCGCTCTCGCACACGCTGTTCATCGGCGCGCTGGCGGCGGTCAGCGCGCACACGGCGAGCGTGATCGCGGCGCTGGAGCCGGTGTACGGGATCGTGCTGGCGCTGGCGTTCCTGGGCGAGGTTCCGGGTCCGCGGACGCTCGCCGGCGGCGCGCTGATCGTCGCCGCGGCCGTGGTCGCGACGCGCCGCTCGACGCTTGCCACGGTTGGCTCGCCGCGGCGGGCACGGTAGCACCGCGGTCAACCCTTGGGACTGCGGTTTGCACTACGGCGAGCTAGGTGATATGATGCTTTGGTGTCAAAACACCAAGGTGCTGACCATGACCCGCCTGACCATCAGTTTGAGCGATGAGCGCCACCGCGCGCTGCGAGAGGCTGCCCTGCAGCGTCGCAAGACGATCGGGCAGCTGATCGAGGAAAGTCTCGAGTTCTACGGCATCAAGACCCAGCGCAGCGCTGAGGAGCTCGTGGCGAAAGCACGCGCACGCGCCGCGCTTGGCGAGGCCGACGCCGTGCGGCTTGCCGTTGCTGAAACGCGTGCCGCCCGGCGGCGATGAAGCATTCCGCCGCGGTCATCGACACGAATGTCGTGGTCGCAGGCTTGCTGACCGCAAGTGCCGAGTCTCCCACGGCGTGGATTCTCGACGGCATGTGCCGCGGCGCGTTTCCGTTCCTGTTGTCGGCGGCCCTGCTGGCCGAGTACAGGGAAGTCCTCTTGCGCAGGAAGATTCGGGCACTGCATGGCCTCGGCGAGCGAGACGTCGACATTCTGCTGACGACGCTCGCCGCCAACGCCATCGTGCGCGAGCCGGCGCCACGAACGGGAGCGCCGGACCCGAAGGACGATCACCTGTGGTCACTCGTTCAGAGCGAGAAGCGCGCGGTGCTCGTGACGGGCGACCGTGCGTTGGCAGAAAATCCGCCGCCCCGGATCGTCGTTCTGGCGCCACGCCAGTTCGTCGAGCTCTTTGTTGGTTGATCCGGGGTCAAGGCCGCTGCCGATGCGCGGCCATGCTCGCGGGGCCCGATTGACGTGCGCTTGTCGCAACGCGGCGCTCGCATCTCGCCACGGTTCCCTCGCGCCGTCGTATTCGGTAGCATCACGGTTTCCCGCCTGAAAGACCTTCCCGCATGCAGATCGGCATCGTCGGACTCGGCCGCATGGGCGGCAACCTGGTGCGGCGCCTCGCGAGCCGGGGCCAGTCCGATTGCGCCGACAAGCTGCTCGCGATGATGCGCAAGGGCTTCGGCGCTCACGCGGTCGCGGCGAAGGATCCGCAGCCGTGATCGTGGTGGTGATGGGCGTGTCCGGTTGCGGCAAGACTGCGGTCGGGCAGGCGCTGGCGGCGGATCTCGGCTGGCCGTTCTTCGATGGCGACGATTTTCATCCGGAGGCCAATGTCGCCAAGATGGCGGCCGGGACGCCGCTTACCGACGCCGATCGCTGGCCCTGGCTCGACCGGCTGGCGGCCGAGATGGCGGCGATCAATGCGCGCGGCGCCGACGCGGTGTTCGCGTGCTCCGCGCTGAGAGAGGCCTACCGCGATCGCTTCCGCCGCGGGGGCGACCTCCGCTTCGTCCATCTGAAAGGCGACTACGACACGATCGCCGCGCGCATCGCCGCGCGCGCGCATCGCTACATGCCGCCGAGCCTGCTCGCGAGCCAGTTCGCGACGCTAGAAGATCCGCAGGACGCGATCGTCGTGGACGTGCGCGATACCATCCCGACGCAGATTGCGAAGATCCGCGCCGCACTGCAACCTGACAGGAAGACCGCATGAGCGACGACAAGCACAAGCCGGCCACACGCGCCGTCCATCTGGGCCGCAATCCGCGCAAGTTCCTCGGCGCGGTCAACACGCCGGTGTTCCGGGCCACCACGATGCTGTTCCCGACCGTCGCCGATCTCGAGCAGGCCGCGCTGGGCCAGTACGCGGGCATCGGCTACGGGCTGCACGGACTGCCGACGGTCACCGACCTGCAGGCGTCGGTGGCGGCGATCGAGGGCGCGCACGCGGCCCTCGCGGTGCCGTCCGGCCTCACGGCGACGACGCTGCCGCTGCTCGCGCTGCTTAAGGCGGGCGATCACGTGCTCGTCACCGATGCGGTCTACGGCCCGACGCGGCGCTTCTGCAACAACCACCTGACGCGCCTCGGCGTCGAGGTCTCCTACTACGATCCGCTGCTGGGCGCCGCGATCGAGCGCGAGTTCCGACCGAATACGCGCGTCGTGTTCACCGAGTCGCCCGGCTCGCTGACGTTTTGCGTGCAGGACATCCCGGCGATCGCCGAGGTCGCGCACCGGCGCGGCGCGCTCGTGATCACCGACAACTCGTGGGCGACGCCGTTCGGCTTTCGCTCGTTCGACCACGGCGTCGACGTTTCCGTGCACGCCGCGACCAAGTACATCGGCGGGCACTCCGACGTGCTGCTGGGGCTGATACTCGCGAACGAAACCACGTTCCCGGCGCTGCACCGGCTCTGGACGGACATGGGCGTGACTTCTTCGCCCGACGACTGCTTTCTCGCATTGCGCGGCCTCCGCACGCTGCCGTTGCGCCTCGCGCGCCACGTAGCGAGCGCCATGACGATCGCGCAATGGCTGAAGTCCCGGCCCGAGGTGCGCGAGGTGATCTACCCGGCGCTTCCCGGCTCGCGCGGCCACGAGCTGTGGAAGCGCGACTTCTGCGGGGCATCGGGATTGTTCGGCGTCGTGCTGCAGCCGGTCGCCAAGGAGCGCATCGACGCAATGCTCGACGGCATGCGGCTGTTCGGCATGGGTTGGAGCTGGGGCGGCTTCGAGAGCCTGATGATTCCGGTCTATCCGGAGCGCGTGCAGACGGCGACGCAGTGGGATGCCGGCGGACCGTGTCTGCGGCTCGCCATCGGGCTGGAGGAGCCGGAGGACCTGATTGCCGACTTGACCGGAGGATTGGGGCGGCTAGGCGGCTGACACTCCGCGGCACTCGCCTACGCCGGAACGTCGTCGCCGAGATAAACCGCCTGCACCCTGGGGTCGGCACGGATCGCGTCGGGCGTGCCATCCGCAATGACGCGGCCGCGGTCGAGCACGATGATGCGGTCGGCGTGCCCGAACACGACGTCCATGTCGTGCTCGGTGAAGAGCACCGCAATCTGCTTCTCGCGCGCGAGATCCGCCGCGAGCTGCATCAGGCGCTCGCGCGAGCGCGGCGACATTCCCGCGGTCGGCTCGTCCATCAGCAGGAGCCGCGGCGCGCAGGCGAGCGCCAGCGCCAGCTCCACGCGCTTCGCATCCCCATATGCGAGGGTTGCGCAGCCCTGGCCGGCGAACTTGCTCATGCGGACGCGCTCGAGCAGCGCATCCGCTTCCGCGCGCATGCGGTCGGTCGCGCGCGCGGCGATGCTGCGATGGGCGCCGTCGTGCGCCAGCAGCGCGAGCTGGACGTTTTCGCGCACGGTCATCGACGCGAACGTCGCGGCGACCTGGAACGTGCGGCCGACGCCCAGCCGGGCGATGGTCCGCGGCGGCTGCCCGTCGATCCGCGTGCCCGCCAGGGTCACGGTCCCGGCGTCGGGCGCGAGCTGGCCGTTGACGAGATTGAAGCACGTCGTCTTGCCCGCGCCGTTGGGGCCGATCAGCGCAACGAGCTCCCCGGCGGCCACGGTGAACGAGACGTCGTGCACGACGTCGTCGCCCCCGAACGACTTGGTCAGGCCGTCGACGCGCAGCACGGCGGCGCACTGCACGGCCCCCACGCTTGCGGCCTCATTGGCCAATGCGGCCGCTGCGCTGCCCCCCGAGGGGGAGCTATTCGCGCCTTGGGGCGGCCCGGCGGCGCTCATGCCGTCCTCCGCCGCAGCCAATGCGACAGCGTGCCGCCGATCCCCATCGGAAAGGCGATGACGATGAGCAGGATCGTCGCACCGAGCACGGCGCGCCAGTATTCCGTCGCCCGCGCGAGCGTGTCCGACAGCCAGGTGAATGCGGCCGCGCCGATCAGCGGTCCCGCAAGCGCATTGAGGCCGCCCAGCAGCACCATGACCAGCGCATCGACCGAGCGCGGAATCGCGAGCGTCTCCGGCGAAATGCTCCCCTTCGAAAAGGCGTAGACCCCGCCGGCAAGGCCCGCGAAGCCGCCCGCCAGCACGAAGGCCGTCCACTGCGTGCCGCGGACGTCGATGCCGATCGCCGCGGCGCGCAGCGGCGAATCGCGGCAGGCCCGCAGCGAATAGCCGAGCGGCGCGTGCGCGATCCACGCGATCGCCGCCAGCGCGGCCGCGATCAGCGTCAGGGCAAATCCGTAATAGGCCTGCTTGCCGGACAGCCACGCGGACGGCCAGACGCCGACGATGCCGTTGGAGCCGCCGGTGACCGCATCCCACTGGAAGGCGATCGACCAGACGATCTGCGCGAACGCGAGTGTCAGCATCGCCATGTAGACGCCGGAGAGGCGGACGCAGAACCAGCCGATCGCGACCGCGCCGGCCGCCGCGGCCAGCGGCGCGACGAGCAGCGCGGCCTCCATCGGCACGCCGCGCTTCGCCGCCAGCGCGGCGGCGTAGGCCCCGAGGCCGAAATACGCGGCGTGCCCGAACGAGGCCATGCCGCCGGGCCCCATCACGAGCTGCAGGCTGGCGGCGAACAGCGTGAACACGAGGATGTCGGTGGCGAGAATCAGCCGGTACTCGTCGCCGGTCCACGGCAGCACCGCGGCCACCGCGAGCGCGGCCAGCGCGCCGAGCGCGGCGCGGCGGCCGGGCGGCACGACGAGCGCGCGGAATTCGGCGAGCGGCGTGGTCGGCGGCGCCGAAGGCACCGTGCCCATGAGGCCGTAAGGCTTCGCGATGAGCACGACCGCCATCACGACGAATTCGGCTACCAGCGTGAGCTTGGGGAATGCAATCGCGAGGCCGCCGACCTCGACCGTGCCGAGCGCGATGCACAGCGCCTTGGTGAGGCCGATCAGAAGCGCGGCGACGAAGGCTCCCGGGATCGAGCCCAGCCCACCGACGACGGTGACGACGAACGCTTCCGCGATGATCGCGAGATCCATGCCCAGATTGGCCGGCTCCCGCGGCAGCTGCAGCGCTCCCGCGAGCCCCGCGAGAAAGGCGCCGAGCGCGAACACGGTGGTGAACAGCGCCCGCTCGTTGATGCCCAGCGCGCTGGCGAGCGTGCGGTTCTCGGTCGCGGCGCGCGTCAGCATGCCGAACCGGGTGCGCTCCAGCAGCGCCCAGAGTGCCAGCAGCACCAGCGGACCGACGGCGAGCAGGAACAGATCGTAGGTGGGGATCAGCTGCCCGAAAACGGCCATCGCGCCGCTCAATCCGGGTGCGCGCGGTCCGAGCAGATCCTCGGCGCCCCAGGCGAGGAGCGCGGCGTCGCGCACGATCAGCACGACGCCGAAGGTGGCGGCGAGCTGCAGCAGCTCGGGCGCGGCGTAGATGCGCTTCAGCAGCAGCGTCTCGATCAGCACGCCGATCAGCGCGACCGCGAGCGCGGCAAGCAGAACGGCGCCCCAGAAGCCGAGCGGCCCCCGGCCGAAGGTCGAGGCGAGCGTATAGGCGATGTACGCGCCCAGCATGTACAGCGAGCCGTGCGCGAAGTTGACCACCCGCGTGACCCCGAAAATCAGCGTGAGTCCCGCCGCGACCAGAAACAGCGCGGAAGCGCCGGCGAGGCCGTTCAGGAGTTGCGCGAAGAGGGAGGCGAGGGACACGCGGAGGGGGCGCTCATGCCGGCCGTTGGCGGCCGGCGCATGCGATCGATTCTAGTATACTGATGTGACAATTCGCTTGATAATTCGCGGCCGGATCGGTTGCCACTGCCGCTTGTCCGACAGGTTCACCGTCCCCGCGGTTGAGGAGTCTCCGATGATTCATTGCGTGTTGCACGACCCGAACGATTCGGTCGCGGTGGTGGTCGTCGAGGGCGTCAAGGCCGGCACGACGCTGACCGGCCTCATCCTCGACGAGGACCGAACCATCACGCTGCCCTGCGTGCAGGACATCCCGCTCGGCCACAAGGTCGCGCTGAAGGACATGGCGGTCGGCGCCACGGTCATCAAGTACGGCATCGACATCGGCAAGGTCGTCGCCCCGATCGCCAGGGGCCAGCATGCCCACGTCCACAACATCAAGACCAAACGCTGGTAGAGCGCGGCGCTGAACTTCTGACGGAGACCGGGACCATGCAACAGACCTTCTGGGGTTATCGCCGCGAAAACGGCCGTGTGGGCGTTCGCAACCATGTCATCGTCCTGCCCGTCGACGATCTCTCCAACGCCGCGGCGGAAGCCGTCGCCCACAACATCAAGGGGACGCTGGCGATCCCGCACCCGTACGGCCGATTGCAGTTCGGCGCCGACCTCGATCTTCACTTCCGCACGCTGATCGGCGCGGGCAGCAATCCGAACGTCGCGGCGGTCGTCGTCATCGGCATCGAGGACCAGTGGACGAAGAAGGTCGCCGACGGCATCGCGGCCACCGGCAAGCCGGTCGCCGGGTTCGGCATCGAGCTGCATGGCGACCACGACACGATCATGCGCGCGTCCAAAGCGGCCAAGGAATACGTGCAGTGGGCGAGCGAGAAGCACCGCGTCGAGTGCGCGTTGAAGGAACTCTGGGTCTCGACCAAGTGCGGCGAGTCCGACACGACGTCCGGCTGCGGCGCCAACCCGACTGTCGGGCGACGCGTTCGACAAGCTCTACGCCGCCGGCTGCACGCTGGTGTTCGGCGAGACGACCGAGTTGACCGGCGGCGAACAGATCGTTGCCGCGCGCTGTCGCGACGACAAGGTTCGGGCCGGGTTCATGGCGATGTTCGACCGCTACCAGGAGGTGATCAACCGGCACAAGACCTCGGACCTGTCCGATTCGCAGCCGACCAAGGGCAACATCGCCGGCGGTCTCACGACGATCGAGGAAAAGGCGCTCGGCAACATCCAGAAGATCGGGAAGAAATGCCTGATCGACGGCGTGCTCGACAAGGCGGAGGTGCCGACCGGACCGGGGCTGTGGTTCATGGACAGCTCGTCGGCGGCGGCCGAGATGGTGACGCTGTGCGCGGCGTCGGGCTACGTCGTCCATTTCTTCCCGACAGGGCAGGGCAACGTGATCGGCAATCCGATCCTGCCGGTGATCAAGATCTGCGCCAACCCGCGCACCGTGCGCACGATGAGCGAGCACGTCGACGTCGACACCAGCGGCCTGCTGCAGCGGGAGCTGACGATGAGCGCGGCGGGCGACAAGCTGCTCGAAATGATGTTCCGCACGGTCAACGGCCGGCTCACCGCCGCCGAGGCGCTGGGCCATCGCGAATTCGTATTGACCCGCCTCTACGAGAGCGCCTGACGGCATCGCCGTGGCCGCGGCGGCTGTTCCGCCCGGTCGCGGCGGGGCCTATACTGCGCGGGTGTCCGCGGCCGGCAACCGTGGTTGCGCGTGCGGCGCCAATTCCGGAGGAACTCTCATGCTGAAATTTTCGTTGCGCGCTGCGCTCGTGGCTGCCGTCGCTCCTGCTGGCGTCGCCGCTGCAGGCCGAATTGGCGGAAATCAAGGTCGCGCAGCAGTACGGCATCAGCTACCTGCCGCTGATGCTGATGGAAGAGCAGAAGCTGATCGAGAAGCACGCGAAGGCGGCCGGGGTCGATGTCAAGGTCGGCTGGGCGAAGTTCGCCGGCGGCAACGTGATGAACGACGCGCTGCTGTCGAACAGCCTGCAGTTCGCCTCCGGCGGCGTCGGGCCGCTCGTCACGCTGTGGGCGCGGACGAAAGGCAACCTCGACGTGAAGGCGGTCTCGGCGATCAACTCGATGCCGCTCTATCTCAACACGCGCAATCCGAACGTCAAGACGATCAAGGACTTCACCGAGAAGGACAGGATCGCGTTGCCCGCCGTCAAGGTGTCGATCCAGGCGGTCACGCTGCAGATGGCCGCCGAAAAGGCCTTCGGCGAAGGCCAGCAGGGTAAGCTCGACGCGCTCACCGTCTCGCTGTCGCACCCTGATGCGCAGGTGGCACTGCTGTCCGGCGCCTCCGAGATCACCGCGCACTTCAGCTCGCCGCCGTTCCAGTACCAGCAGCTGGAGAAGCCCGGCATCCACACGGTGCTGAATTCGTACGACGTGCTCGGCGGACCGGCGACGTTCAACGTGGTGTGGACGACGTCGAAGTTCCGCAGCGAGAATCCCAAGCTCTACGACGCCTTCGTCAAGGCGCTCGACGAGGCCACCGCCATCATCAACAAGGACAAGAAGGCCGCGGCCGAGGCGTATCTGCGGATCTCGAAGGACAAGGACACGGTCGCCGACATCCTCGCGATGCTGAACGACCCGGCCATCGTCTACACGACGACGCCGCAGAACGTGATGAAGTACGTCGATTTCATGAACAAGATCGGGTCGATCAAGGTGAAGCCCGACTCGTGGAAGGACCTGTTCTTCCCGAACATCCACGGCGCGGCGGGCAGCTGATGCCGGACGCGACGCGGGCCGGGGGCGACGCGCTGCCCGATCTCGCGGCGATCCGCGCGGCGCATGCGCGAATCGCGCCCCACGTGCACCGCACGCCGGTGCTGAGCTGCCGTGCGGTCGACGCGGAAACGGGTGCGCACCTCTTCTTCAAGTGCGAGAATTTCCAGAAGGTCGGCGCGTTCAAGGCGCGCGGCGCGATCAACGCGGTGTTCTCGCTGACGGACGAGGAGGCGCGGCGCGGCGTGGTCACGCACTCGTCGGGCAACCACGGCGCGGCGCTCGCGTACGCGGCGCGGCAGCGCGGCATCGCCGCCTGGGTCGTGATGCCCGAGAACGCGCCGAAGGTGAAGCAGGAGAACGTGCGCCGGTTCGGCGCCACGATCCGCTTCTGCGCGCCCAACGTCGCCGCGCGCGCGGCCGCCTGTGCCGAGATCGAGGCCGAGACGGGCGCGACGCTGATCCATCCGTTCGACGACGCGCAGGTCATCGCGGGACAGGGAACGGCGGCGCTGGAGCTCCTCGAGGCGGTGCCGGAGCTCGACATCGTGATCGCCCCGGTGGGCGGCGGCGGGCTCCTGTCCGGAACCGCCATCGTGGCGCGCTCGCTGCGGTCGCAGATGCGCGTCTATGGCGCCGAGCCGGCGAATGCCGACGACGCCGCGCGCAGCTTCCGGTCGGGGCGAGTGGAGCCGCTGCCGGAGAAGGTGACGATCGCCGACGGCCTGCGCACGACGCTCTCGGTGCGCACGCTGGCGGCGATACGCGCCAACGTCGCCGCGATCGGTACGGCCAGCGAGGAGGCGATCGTGCAGGCGATGCGCATGACCTGGGAGCGGATGAAGATCGTGATCGAGCCCTCGTCGGCGGTGCCGCTGGCGTGCCTGCTCGAGCGCACGCTCGACGTCGCGGGCGCCCGGGTCGGCGTGATCGTCTCGGGCGGCAACGTCGACCTCGATCGGCTTCCGTGGCAGAAATAGCGACATAGACGCGCTCCGATGACGGCTTCGCCCCCGGAGGGAACGCCGCTGCTCGACGTTCGCGGCGTGACGCTGCAATACAAGACGCGGGACCATCTCGTCACCGCGACGTATCGCGTCGATTTCCAGGTCTTCCGCTCCGACCGCTACATCCTGCTCGGGCCGTCGGGCTGCGGCAAGTCCACGCTGCTGAAGGCGGTTGGCGGCTACATGACCCCGGTCGAGGGCGAGATCCGGCTGAAGGGCGAAATCGTGACCCGTCCCGGTCCGGACCGCATGATGGTGTTCCAGGAATTCGATCAGCTGCTGCCGTGGAAGACGGTCACCGAGAACGTGATGTTCCCGCTGGTGGCAAGCGGCCGGCTGAGTGGCGCCGCCGCGCGGGAAAAGGCGCGCGACGCGATCGCCAAGGTCAACCTCGTCAAGTTCGCCGACAGCCTGCCGCACACGCTGTCGGGCGGAATGAAGCAGCGCGTCGCGATCGCGCGCGGCATGGCGATGGAGCCCGACATCCTGCTGATGGACGAGCCCTTCGCCGCGCTCGACGCGCTCACCCGGCGCAAGATGCAGGACGAGCTGCTGCAGCTGTGGGACGACACGCGGTTCACCGTGCTGTTCGTCACGCACTCGATCCCGGAGGCGATCAAGATCGGCAACCGTATCCTGCTGCTCTCGCCGCATCCCGGGCAGGTCAAGGCGGAGCTCGACAGCCTGCCGCGCGGCGCGGCAGCGACCGGCGACGGTGGAACCCAGGCGCTGGAGAGCAAGATCCATTCGATGCTGTTCGCCGACGCGGTCGAGGAGGAGGCGTTGCCCCATGGCTGAGCTTCGCCACCCGTTGCGCCCGGAGCGCTACGCGCGGCCGGTCGATGCGGCGTCGTTCGGCATCGTGGAAAAGCCGCTTTCCCGGTGGGAGCGGCTCGGCAACGTTGCCGCGGTGCGCAAGCTTGCGCTCCTGGTCCTGCTCGCGCTGATCTGGGAAGTCTACGCGCGCTGGCTCAACAATCCGCTGCTGTTCCCGACGTTCTCGGCGACGATCGAAGCCTTCATCGAGGCGATGGCAAGCGGCGTCCTGCCGGGCAGGGCGCTGACCTCGCTCCGGGTGCTGCTCACCGGTTACGCGGCCGGCATCCTCTGCGCGGCCACGCTGACCACGATCGCCATCTCGACCCGGATCGGCACCGATCTGCTGGAACTCCTGACGTCGATGTTCAATCCTTTGCCGGCGATCGCGCTCTTGCCGCTCGCGCTGATCTGGTTCGGCCTGGGCTACGGCAGCATCGTGTTCGTGATCGTGCATTCGGTGCTGTGGGCGGTCGCGCTCAACACGCATTCGGGCTTCCTCTCGGTGTCGAACACGCTGCGGATGGTCGGCCGCAACTACGGGCTCTCCGGCCTTCGCTACGTCGGCCAGATCCTGATTCCGGCCGCGTTTCCCAGCATACTCACGGGCCTCAAGATCGGCTGGGCGTTCGCGTGGCGCACGCTGATCGCCGCCGAGCTCGTGTTCGGCGTCTCGTCGGGATCGGGCGGACTGGGCTGGTTCATCTACGAGAACAAGAATCAGCTCGAGATCCCGGCGGTGTTCGCCGGGCTGTTCACGGTGATCCTGATCGGGCTGTTCGTCGAGAACGTCATATTCCGGACGGTGGAAGCCCGCACCGTCCGTCGCTGGGGGATGCAAAGCTGATGACCACGCACCTGCCGACTGCCCACTACCCGCGCTTCCACCTCGCGTTTCCCGTGACCGATCTCGGGCAGGCGCGGCGCTTCTACGGCGACTTCCTCGGCTGCGCAGAAGGGCGCTCGGCCGAAGATTGGGTCGACTTCGATTTTCACGGCCACCAGATCGTCGCGCACAAGGTTGCCGCAGCCGGGATGGCCGACGCCACCAGCCTCGTCGACGGCCAGCACGTACCGGTGCGGCATTTCGGCGTGATCCTGGACTTGCCGGAGTGGGAGGCGCTGGCGGCCAGGCTCGTCGCAGCCGGGACGAAGTTCATCGTCGAGCCCTACGTGCGCTTCAAGGGCCTGCCGGGCGAGCAGGCGACGATGTTCTTCCTGGACCCGTTCGGCAACGCGCTCGAGTTCAAGGCGTTCGGCGACATCAACCTCCTGTTCGCGAAGAATCCGTAGGGCCGTGCGCGTCGTCATCACCGAATTCATGGACGAGACCGCCGTCGCGGGCCTCGCGACGAAGCACGACACGTTCTACGACCGGAGCCTGGTCGATCGTCCGGACGAGCTCCGGGCCAGGGTCGCCACGGCCGATGCGCTCATCGTGCGCAACCGCACGCAGGTCGACGCCGCGCTGCTCGCCGGCGCGCCGGCGCTCAAGGTCGTCGGCAGGCTGGGGGTGGGCCTCGACAACATCGACGTCGACGCCTGCAGGGCGCGCGGAATCGAAGTCATCCCGGCCACCGGCGCCAATGCGCTGGCGGTGGCCGAATACGTGATCGGCGCTGCCATGCTGCTGCTGCGCGGCGCGTACTCGTCGTCGGCGGCGGTCGGAGCTGGCGAATGGCCGCGGCTGGCGCTTTCCAACGGCCGCGAGCTGTCCGGCAAGACGCTCGGCATCGTGGGGTTCGGCGGCATCGGCCGGCTCGTTGCCCGACTGGGTAGGGTGCTGGGAATGCGCGTGGTCGGATCCGATCCGCAGGTTCCCGCGTCCGCCGCGGCTTGGCGGGAGGAAGGGGCGGAGAGCCGCGAGCTCGATGCGCTGCTGGCCGAGGCCGACGTGGTCACGCTGCACGTGCCGCTGGTCGATGCGACGCGGCACCTGGTCGATGCTGCGCGGCTCGCGCGGATGAAACCCGATGCGATCCTGATCAACACGGCACGCGGTGGCGTCGTGGATGAAGCGGCGGTCGCCGCGGCGCTGAAGTCCGGGCGCCTGGGCGGCGCCGCGCTCGACGTCTTCGAGCACGAGCCGCTCGCTGCCGGATCGCCGCTTGCCGGGTGCCCGAACCTGCTGCTCACGCCGCACATCGCCGGCGTCACCGCCGAATCGAATGCGCGCGTGTCGACACTGATCGCGGAACGGGTCGTTGCGGCACTTGCGCGCCTGCGACCCGTCGGCTGAGGCCGGATTTCGCGGACGGAGAAGGAAGGTAAAAGGCAATGGCCACGATCACGCTCGAAGCCCTGCACGATCTCGCGGCGCGCGCGCTTGCCCGCGCTGGCGCGAATCCCGTCATGGCCGCCGCGACCGCTCGCGCGCTGGTGTACGCCGACGCGCAGGGCCTCGCCTCGCACGGCGTCTCGCGCGTGCCGCAGTACGCGACGCATCTCGGCAACGGGCGCGCGGACGGCGCTGCGCAGCCGCAGGTGGTGCGCGTCAAGGGCGGCGCGGTGCTCGTCGACGCGCGCTCCGGTCTCGCGTTCCCGGCATGCGCTCTCGCGGTCGACGAGGCGATCGCGCGGGCGCGCGAATTCGGCGTCGCGTTCGCGGGGGTGACCAACAGCCACCACTTCGGTGCCGCCGCGTATCACCTGGAGCCAGTCGGCGCGGCCGGACTCGTCGGACTCGCCATGGGCAACTCACCGGCGGCGATGGCCGTCGCTGGAGGCCGGCGGCCATTGCTCGGCACCAACCCGATCGCGGCGGTGTTCCCGCGTCGTGCCGCTGCGCCCTTGCTGATCGATCTTTCACTATCCGAAGTCGCGCGCGGCAAGCTGATGGTCGCGGCCAAGGAGGGCAAGGCGATACCGCTGGGCTGGGCGCTCGACGGCGACGGCCAGCCGACGACCGATCCGAAGGCGGGCCTCGAAGGCTCGATGCTGCCGCTGGGCGGGACCAAGGGCGCGATGCTGGCGCTCGTCGTCGAGCTTCTCGTAACGGCGCTGACCGGGGCGGCGATGGGTTTCGAGGCGAGCTCGTTCTTCGTCGACGAAGGCAACCGCCCGCGGATCGGCCAGGCGTTCCTCGTCATCGATCCGGGCGCGCTCGCCGGCCGCGACACCTATCTCGCGCGGACCGAAGCGCTGATCGCGGAGATGTCGAAGGACCCCGGCGTGCGCCTGCCGGGCGATCGTCGCCGTGCGCTCGCCGCCGCGGCGAGTGCAAACGGTGTCGACGTTCCGGAGGCGCTGCTCGCGCAGCTGCAGCGACTCGCCGCTTGACTTCACGATGACACCGGTCGCGTCCCGCCCCGTTGCGCGGCTGCTCAACGTCGCGCACGCGGTCGACCACATGTTCCTGCTGATCTTCGCGACGGCGGTCGCGGCGATCGCCGCGGATTTCGGCTTCCCCGACTGGGAATCGCTGATGCCCTACGGCGTCGGCGCGTTCATGCTGTTCGGCCTGGGCTCGCTGCCGGCGGGCCGCCTGGGCGACCTCTGGGGACGGCGGCGGATGATGCTCGTCTTCTTCTTCGGCATGGGTGCCTCGTCGCTGCTGGTCGCCGTCACGCGCAATGCGTGGGAGCTGGCGGCCGCCCTGACGCTGATGGGCGCGTTCTCGTCGATCTATCACCCGGTCGGGATCCCGATGCTCGTGCGCGGCGCGACGCGACCGGGCCTTGCGATCGGCGTCAACGGCCTGGCCGGAAACCTCGGCGTGGCGTTCGCCGCTGTCACCACGGGTCTGCTCGTCAAATACGCAGGTTGGCGTGCAGCGTTCGCGGTGCCGGCGCTGCTGGCGATCGCCTGCGGCGTGGCGTTCGCCCGCGTCGCTCCGCTGGAGTTGGCGCCGCCGGCGCATGGCCCGAGGACACCCGCCGCGCCGGATGCGCCGCCGCTGGTGCGCATCTTCATCGTCATGACGGTGGCGGCGATCTCGTCGAGCCTCCTCTTCAATCTGACGACCAACGGCAACGGCCAGCTGCTGCGCGAGCGATTGGCGGGCGTCGTCGAGGATCCGGCGCTGCTGGGCGCGCTCCTCGCCTGCGTCTATGTCGTCGCCTCATTCGCGCAGGTCGGGATCGGGCTCCTGATCGACCGCTATCCGCTGAAGCGACTCTACATCGGCGTCGTGCTGCTGCAGGCGCCGCTGTTCATGATCGCGGCGAGCGCCACCGGCTGGACGCTGTTCGTGCTGCAGATCGCATTCATGATCGCGGTTTTCGGCGCGATTCCGTTCACCGACGCGATGATCGTGCGC
Organism: uncultured beta proteobacterium; assembly: GCA_963751405.1. Lineage (GTDB taxonomy): Bacteria > Pseudomonadota > Gammaproteobacteria > Burkholderiales > Casimicrobiaceae > CAIWHR01. Next base: position 84,480 of record CAVVUJ010000017.1, read on the forward strand.
TTCGTCGACGACCGGATCCGGTCGCGCGTGAGCGGCATGCGCCTGTTCGTGTCCTTCGGCGTGAGCTCGGCGGCCGTGTGGTTCCTGGGGCCGATCGTCAAGGCGGCCGGCTTCGACGCGCTGCTGTGGCTGATGGCCGGGGTGGCCGCGACCACGCTCGTGGCGGTGGCGTTTCTTCCGTCGGCCAGGGGGCGGGTCGATGCGGCGCCGGTCAGCGCGCCGGCGTTGCCGCCGCGATCGCGTCGCGCAGAAGGCTGAACACGCCGGGCGCCGAGGCGATCACTTCGTTCGTGCGGAGGAAATCGCGGCCGCCGGCGAAGTCGCCGACGCGGCCTCCGGCTTCGGCGACGAGCAGCGTGCCGGCCGCGACGTTCCATGCATTGAGGCCGGTTTCCCAGAAGCCGTCGAGGCGGCCCGCCGCGACGTACGCGAGGTCGAGCGCGCAGGCGCCGGCGCGGCGAATGCCGGCGCACCTTGGCGACCAGCGCGTTCAGCACCGGCAGGTAGGCGGCCATGCCGGGGCTCCCGCGCGCCGGAAACACGGTGCCGATCAGCGCGTCCTCGAGGCGCACGCAGGTCGAGGTCCGGATCGGCGTGCCGTTCTGCTGCGCGCCCTTGCCCTTGATGGCCGTGAAGAGCTCGTCGTGGATCGGATCCAGCACCACGGCATGCGTCACCTCGTTGCCGTGCGTGAGGGCGATCGACACCGAGTAATACGGAAACCCGTGTCGAAAATTGACGGTGCCATCGAGCGGATCGACGATCCATTTCAGGGCGTTCTTGCCGGCGTGGCTGCCGCCGGCGATCTGGCTCACGATTTCGCCGGCCTCCTTGCCGACGATCGCGTGCTCGGGAAATGCGGCACGCAGCGTGGCGATCATCGCATTCTCGGCCTCGGCATCGGCATTGGACACGATGTCGGCATGGTCCTTCGCATGCGCCGGGCGGCGCTTGAGGTCGCGCGCCGCGTCGACGAGCACCGCGGCAGCGCGGCGCGCGGCGTGAATGGCTACGGCGAGGATCGGGTCGTTGCTCATGGATCGAGTTCGGTTGCGTGGGCCGGGCGAGATGCCGGCGCGTGGTGGATGCCGATTGTATCGCGCTGCCGCCGCGAACGATGCGCCGGCCCGCGTCGAGTGCGGACGCACGCCGCGAGCGTGGCGTTCGTTCAACCCACGCGCACGCGCAGCATCATTCCGCCGTCTTCATGCTCGAGATTGTGGCAATGGAAGAGATAGGTCTGCTCGCCGGCGAACGGGTGCCGGAAGTCGATGGCGATCTTCACCGATTCGCCGGGCCACACGAGCAGGGTGTCCTTCCAGCCGAGGTCCGTGGCGATGCGTCCCCGTTTGTCGACTACAAGTGACGCGAGCATGTCGGGGCTCGTTTCCCGCTCGAGCACGCGAAACTGGAAGCCGTGCAGATGCATCGCGTGCGGCATGCTCGTGTGGTAATTCCGGATCAGCCAGGTTTCGACCGCGCCGCGAACGACGACGATGGGGGCAGCCGCCATGTCGTAGACCTTGTCGTTGATCCGCCAGCGGCCCTTGGCGAAGCCGAGGCGCAGCGGTCGCTCGTCGGTGGCGGAAAGCGGCACCTGCGCCGCGGAAAGCCGGGTCGGGGGCGGCAACACCGGAGCGTCCTTGGCGCGGATGCGGAACTGCAGCAATTGGAGCGGAGCGCCATCCGGGATGTGGGGCATTGCGACACCGGACCCCGTCGGCGAACGCATGTCATGGGATTCGTTCGCGCGCGTGCCCCCTGGCTCGGTCGCCTGTGCCGGGACGCGTCTGCATCGGGTCGAAGGCGCGGCTTTCGAGCAGCACATAGCCGCCGACGGGAATGCCGGCGAAATCGACCAGGACGTCGATGCGCTCCGCAGGTGACAGAAACACCTCGGTGCACGGTTGTGCCTGTTCGAGAAGCCCGCCGTCCGTGCCCAGCAGCAGGAACGGTACCGGTGCCCCATCGTCGCGCCGAAAGGCCAGGCGGAAATTGCGGGCGTTGCCGGCATTGAGGACGCGGAATCGATAGCTGCGCCCGGTCACGTCGAGGTACGGTCGCGGCGTGAAATTCACCAGCACCTCGTCGCCGTACCAGCCGAGCAGCAGGTCCTCGGCGGAAGGCGTGTAGCGGTACGGCGGATTGGCGCGGCGATCGTGGAGCACCAGCGGTATCTCCGTTTCCCCGGGCACGAGCGAAAGTGCGGCGCGCAGCTTCACTTCGTCGTCGTCCTCGACGGCGATGAGCCCGAAGAGCCCACGGGAGGTCTGCGCAGCCGTCCTGCCGTGCGGGTGCGGGTGATACCAGTAGAGACTGGCGCGATTGCGCACGGTGAATGCGTAATCGAAGTTGCCGTCGGGTCCGATCAGCGCCTCGCCGTTGCCGTCGTTGGCGGTGTCCATGGTGAGGCCATGCCAGTGCGCCACCGTCGGTTCGTCGAGGCGATTCTCGAGCCTTATCGCCACGTTCGAGCCGGAACCGGCGACCAGCGTGGGATCGACATAGTCGCGCCCGTCGGCGCGTGCCGAGAAGGCGAGCGCACCGTCGCGACCGTAGGGGGCCGCACGGAGCACAACGGGGCGTCCACCGGCCGCGAGACGCCCCATCCGGCCGCCGGTGCCGGGAACGAGCAGCGGCGTATCGAAAGCGCCCGGCGTTGCGCACAGCTCGGGCGCGGCAGGCTTTCGCGCACCGGGAGTGAATCCGGCCACGGCGGCCCCGGCGCCAAGAGCGGCCAGGGCGCGAAGCAGCCGCCGGCGGCCGATGAGTGGACGGGTCATGCCGTGGACCGCGCGGTGTCGAAACGGGACGGTCGGTCCAACGCCGGATCCCGCGACGGCGCGTTCAGCGAATCGCCACGCCCCACGGCAGCGTACCGACCGTGATCTCCGCGATCTTCTTGTTGGTCTCGGTGTCGATCACGGCGACTGCATTCGATCGGCCGCAGGCGACGTAGAGCTTCCTGCCGTCCGGAGTAAGCGCCATGTTCCACGGCCGGCGCCCGACCGGAATCTCTTCGACGATCGCATTGGTCGCGGTGTCGATCACCTGCACGGTTCCCTTGCCGCCGGACGAGACGAAGACCCGCTTGCCGTCCGGATGAACGATGACGCCATTCGAGCGGCTGCCCGCCTTGATGCGCGCAATGACCTCGTGCTTGCCGACGTCGAACACGTTGACCGTGTCGGCATTCTCGGCGGCCACGTAGGCGCGCGTCCCGTCCGGGAGAAAGCCGATCCCGCGCGGACGGTCGCCGACCTTCACCGATTTGATCACCTGGCCCTTGGCGACGTCGACGATGTCGACGCTGTCGGCCTCCTCGGCGCTGACATACAGCCATTTTCCGTCGGGACTCCACACCGCGTGCTCGGGATTCTTGCCGCGCATCTTGATGCTGCGCGACGACCTTGTTCGTAGCCGTGTCGACCAGCAGGACCTGGTCGTTCTCCTCGATCGCCGCGGCGATCCACTTCCCGTCCGGAGAAAGGTAGATGGCCTCGGGCGAATCGCCGAGCGCAACCGTTGCGACGACCGCACGCTTGGCCGTATCGACGACCACGAGCGCATTGGCGGTCTGGTCGCTCAGGTAGAGCCGCGTGCCGTCGGCGGATACGGCGATGCCGCGCGGCTTCTGGCCGAACTTGAGCGTCGCCGTGACCTTGTCCGTCGCGGTATCGATCACCGAAATGTCGGACGATCCTTCGTTGGGCACGTAGGCGGTCGGCGCAGCGATGGCCGCCGCTGCGAACAGGACCAACGCGAACGCGGCGAAGGGGTGCTGCAGAATCATTCGTTTCATCTCGGATCCGGGAATTTGTCGGTGTGCGCTTTGCATGTGCCGCACTCTCAATTATGCTACCCCATTTTTCGCCGCTCCTGCCGCCTCGGCGCCGCCCGGCAGGCAATCCATCAAGGAACCACGCAATGCGACCGCCCGCTCGCCTTCATGCGCGCGCTCCGCTTCGCTGCACGATGCTGGGTGCGGCGCTGCTCGCCGTCGCGCGGGCCGGGACGGTCGCGGCCCAGCAGCCGGCGCCGGTGATGCTCGATCCGCTGGTCGTCTCCGCGACCCGCAGCGAGGAGCGTGCGTTCGATCTGCCCGTCGCGATCGATACGGTGACCGGCGAGCAGATTCAGCGCGGGCAGCTGCAGATCAACCTATCGGAATCGCTCGTCCGCGTGCCCGGCATTTCGGTGCAGAGCCGGTGGAATTTCGCGCAGGATCTGCAATTGTCGATTCGCGGCTTCGGCGCGCGCGCCAACTTCGGCGTGCGCGGCGTGCGCCTGTACCAGGACTACATACCGGCCACGATGCCGGATGGACAGGGGCAGACGGGCAGCTTCAGTCTGGCCTCGGCGCAGCGGATCGAAGTGCTGCGCGGTCCGTTCTCGTCGCTTTACGGCAACGCCGCGGGCGGGGTCATCTCGGTGTTCACCGAGGACGGGCCGACGCCGCCGCTGGCGTCGGCGCAAGTGATCGGCGGCAGTTACGGAACCTGGAATGCCATCGCCAAGCTCGAGGGACGCGAAGGGGCAACCGACTACGTCATCGCGGGCAATCATTTCACTACCGACGGCTATCGCGACCACAGCGTCGCGTCGCGCGATCTCCTCAACGTCAAGCTGAAGGTCGCGGCTGCGCCCGACACGACGATCACGGTGATCGGCAACTGGCTGGACCAGCCGGATGCGCAGGACCCGCTCGGCCTCACGCGCGCGCAGTGGGAAGCCGATCCGCGGCAGGCGGACCCCGCGGCGATCCGCTTCGACACCCGCAAGAGCGTCACGCAGCTGCAAGGCGGCGCCACGGTCGAGCAGCGCTTCGGCGGCGACTACCGACCTGCGGGTCACGGGGTATGGCGGAACGCGGCAGGTGCGGCAATTTCTCGCTCTGCCGGGGATCGCACCGACCTCGTCGGGCGGAGTCACCGACCTCGATCGCAGCTTCGGCGGTGTCGACGCGCGGCTCAACATGCAGTTCGCGCTTCTGGGGAGGCCCTTGACGCTGACGCTGGGCGCCAACTACGAAACGCAGAGCGAGCACCGGCAGGGATTCGTCAACAACAACGGCATCGCGGGTGATCTGCGCCGTGACGAGGACGACACGATCAGCAACACCGACGGCTATCTGCAGGTCGCATGGTCGCCGTTCGATGCGCTCTCGCTGCTGGCCGGCGTGCGCTACAGCGACGTACGGTTTCGCAGCGACGACCACTTTGTGAATGCGGGCAATCCCGACGACAGCGGTCGCCGCAGCTACCACCACGCGAGTCCGGTGATCGGTGCGGTCTGGCATGTCGACGCGGGCGTCAACCTCTACGCCAACTACGGCCAGGGCTTCGAGACGCCGGCCTTCGCGGAACTGGCGTACCGTCCGGTGGGCACGGGCCTCAACTTCGGCCTGCAGCCCTCCGTCAACAACTCGAGCGAAATCGGCCTGAAGGTGCTGTACGGCGCGCAGCAACGACTCAACCTTGCCGCCTTCAACGTCGAGACGACCGACGAGATCATCATCAATACCGCCACCGGGGGACGCACCACCTACAAGAATGCGGCGGGCACCCGGCGCCGCGGCGTGGAGGCCGCCTGGGAAGGCAACCTCGGTGCCGGATTCGCCGGCTACGCGTCGTACACGTACCTGTCCGCCAAGTTCACGTCGGACGCCACCACCGGCGTGCCGCCGCTGCTGGTGCCCAAGGGCGCCCGGCTCCCCGGCGTTCCCGTGGCGAATGCCTACGGCGAAATCACGTGGTCATACCCGGCGGCGTACGGGCCTGGTCGCCGGCATCGAGGTCCAGTACGCGGGCAAGATGTACGTCAACGATCGCAACACCGACGCCGCGCCGGCGTACACGATCGGCAATCTGCGGATCGGCTTCGAGCAGCGCATCGGCAACTGGCTGTTCCGCGAGTTCGCGCGGCTCAACAATTTCACGGACCGCAACTACGTGGGGAGCGTGATCGTCGGCGACACCAACGGCCGCTATTTCGAGCCGTCGGCGACCCGCAATTTCCTGGTCGGTCTCAGCGCCAATGCAAGCTTCTGACGCCAACGCTCGCTACACGCGCACGGCGATCGCGCTGCACTGGCTGATCGCGGCCCTCGTCATCGTCCAGTTCGCGTGGGGCTGGTGGATGCAGGAGATTCCGAAGCAGCCGGTCGGGCCGCGCGTCGACGCCTTCAACCTCCACAAGTCGGTCGGCATGACGATCCTGGCGCTGATGGTGGTGCGCATCCTGTGGCGGATCGGGCATCGTCCGCCGCCGCTGCCGCCGATGCCCTCGTGGCAGGCGCAGGCCGCGCACCTGACGCACGTCGCGTTGTATGCGTTGCTCGTCATCCAGCCGCTTTCCGGATATCTGGGCTCCGAATTCAGCGGCTTTCCGGTGAAGTACTTCGGCATGACGCTGCCGAGTTGGGCGGGAAAGAACGTCGCGCTGAAGGAGTTCCTCAGCGGCGTGCATCTGGCGACAAGCTGGATGATCGCCGCCCTGGTCGGCCTGCACGTCTGCGGCGCGCTGAAGCACGCGCTCGTCGACCGCGACGGACTGCTCGCGCGGATGGGGATCGGACGAGCCGCGCGCAACTGATCCGGCCCGCGCGTCCTTCAACCGGCGCGCGCGCTCGCCAGAATCTTCACCGTTTCGTCGTGCTTGCCCTCGCGGGCCATGTCGAGGGCCGTCAGGCCGCGGTTGTCGCGCAGGTCCGTGCGCGCCCCGGCGTCGAGCAGAACCTTGACGGCGGCGGTCTTGCCGAAACCCGCGGCCCACATGAGCGCGGTCAGGTCGTTGTTGTAGATGCCGTTCGGGTCGACGCCCTGCGCGAGCAGCATCTTGACGATCTCCGCGTGGCCCTCGCCGGCGGCGTAGGTCATCGCGTTCTTCTTGAGGCGGTCGACGGCGTTGACATTGGCACCGCGGGCGAGAAGTGTCGCGACCATCTGCACCTGACCCGCATAGGCTGCCGCCATCAAGGGCGTGACACCGTTCACGGCCGCCAGATTGATGTCCGTGCCGGCCTCGAGCATGGTATTGGCCATGCCGAGTTCGTTCTTCTTGAGCGCAATCAGCAGCGCCGTCTCGCCGAGCCGGTTCCGTGCGTTGGGGGCGGCGCCTTGTTTCAGTTCACGCGCGAGGGCCGCGGAATCCGCGTTGCGGGCGGCGAGCAGCAACCGCGCGTTGACGCTCAGGTCCTGCTCGCCGGCGAGGGCTGCAGTGGGGATGCCGAGCAATGCCGGCGCCGCCAGGGCAAGCGCCGACACCAGGATGTGCCGGAAAGACATGTTCGTTCTCCACATTGATGACGGGTAGCGCGCGACAGCGCATGCTGCGCCGCACAATCCGAGAAGGGTTTTCAATTGCGCCCGTTTCGACTATAACGCAAGTTGCGCCGAACTGGTCAGGCCGGTTGACCGGTCGGTGCGGAGCGTTTCAGCGCCGGGGAAATCGCAGAACAAGGGGGTGCCATGTCGTTCAGGAAATTCATCACGGTCTTTGCTGCGCTTTCCATGCTGCTGCTGACTGCCGCCGGCGTTTCGGCGCAGGAGGTCACCGGCGGCGCGACCACTGCGACGAAGCCGATGGCGGCGAGCCCGTCGGTGTCGCAGGCAATGCTCGATGCCGCCGGCGGCGACACCAAGAACTGGCTCCATTCGAACGGCAGCTACGATCAGACGCGCTATTACGCGGGTGCCCAGATCAATGCCGGGAACGTCGGCAAGCTCAAGCCCGCATTCGTGTTCCAGACGGCGGTGCTGGAATCGATGCAGACGGCGCCGATCGTCGTCGACGGCGTCATGTTCCTGACGACGTCGTTCAATCACGTCTACGCGATCGACGCCGCGACGGGCGAGGAGTTCTGGCATTACAGGCACAAGCTCGGACCGATCGCGGCGGTCTGCTGCGGCAACGACAATCGCGGCGTCGCGATCGAGGGCGGCATGCTGTTCATGGGCACCATCGACGCCCGGCTCGTCGCGCTCGATGCGAAAACAGGCAAGGTGCGGTGGGAGAAGCAGATCGCCGATCCCGGAGAGGGGCTATTCGGAAACGATGGCGCCCGCCGTCGTCGATGGCAAGGTGCTGATCGGCACGGACGGCGGCGAGTACGGGATGCGCGGCTTCGTCAAGGCGTTCAGTGCCGCCGACGGCAGCCTGCTGTGGACCTTCCACACGATCCCCGAGAAGGGCCATGAGGGCGTTTGGGATCCGAAGGATGCCACCGGCCGCAAACTGCGCCGCGACATCGCGGCGGAGAAGGGGATGCTTCGCGAAGGACGGCTAGTTCTACCAGACGCTGGGCGGCGGCGTGTGGATGGCGCCGGCCGTCGACAGGAAGACCCGCACGGTCTTCTTCGCCGTCGGCAATCCGTCGCCCGGCCTTCTACGGCGCGATTCGGCCCGGGCGACAACCTGTACACGGATTCGATCGTCGCGATCGACCTCGACAAGGGCACCTACAAGTGGCACTTCCAGTACATCGCGCATGATGTCTGGGACCTCGACTCGGTCAGCCCGCCGATACTGACGCAGGCGAGGGACAAGGCCGGAAAGATGGTCGACGTCGTGATCCACGGCGGCAAGACCGGCCACATCTACGTGCACGAGCGCGGCACGGGCCGGCTGATCCGGTTCTCGGAACCGATGATCCCGCAGGAGAACATGTGGGTGCTGCCGACCAAGGCCGGCGCCCGGATGCTGCCGGGCGCGAACGGCGGCGTCGAGTGGTCGCCGATGGCGGTCAATCCGAAGACCCGGCTGGCGTATGCCGCGAACCTGCACCAGCCGATGACGTACCACGTCGAAGAGTCGCCCTTACCCGGGCGGCAGGATGTGGCTCGGCGGCGCGTCCAGGGCCATCCCCGGCGAAGAGCAGTGGGGCCGCCTGGTCGCCGTCAATATCGACACCGGCAAGGTCGCCTGGGGCGTGAAGACGCCGCAGCCGCTGATCGGCGGGGTGCTCGCCACGGCCGGCAACCTGGTATTCAACGGCGAAGCCAATGGCTGGTTCAAGGCGTTCGACGCGATCAGCGGCAAGGAGCTGTGGAAGTACAACTGCGGCGCGGGGGTCAACGCGCCGGCCGTCTCGTACACGGTCGGCGGCAGGCAATACGTTGCTGTGGCCGCCGGCGGCAACAACCAGATCGACTCCAAGCGCGGCAACAGCGTGTTCGTGTTCGCGCTGCCCTAGCGGGCAGATTCGTACCATGCGCGGCCACCCCGGTCGTCCGGGGTGGCCGTTTTTCTGACCCCGCACTCTCAGAATGACTCCGATCTGACCCCTCTCTGCTGCACGCCCTGGCTGCCGTGCTCGCTTCGCTTGCTGCCTTGCCGGCCGCGCCCATGCCTTCGCGCAGGCGCCGCCGGCAAGGCCGCAAGGCCGAGATCTGCGACGCCTGCCACGGGCCGAACGGCAACGCGGCTGATCCCGAGATTCCGAGTCTTGCCGGCCAGACCTGGCGTTACATCTACATCCAGCTCAAGGACTTCAAGCGAAGGCCGGCGCAGCGACCCGGTCATGACGCCGATGCTCCGAGCTGTCCCGCGACGAGATGATCGCGCTCGGCAACTGCTACGCGGCGCAGAAGCCGGCGCCGAACGCGTTCAAGGCGGATCGCGCAAGGTCGACGCGGGCCGCAAGATCTCGGATGCGGTCCTTTGCCCCATGTGCCATCTTGGTGGTTTCGTCGGCCAGAACGAGATTCCAAGGGTTGCCGGCCAGAATCCCGAGTACGTCCGGAAGCAGCTCGCGGACTTCAAGGCAAGCGGCGCACCAACGACGCCGGCAACATGACGAGCGTCGCGGACACGCTGTCCGACGAGGACATCGAGAACCTGGCGCATTACATCGCCAATCTGAACTGACTTCGTGGCGACTTCGGGGTGCCTTGACTGAGAAGAGCACCATGCAGAAGTCCCTCCATTTCGACCCCGCCAAGTGCAGCGGCTGCCTCCGCTTTGAAATGGCGTGCACTCTGTTGACGGGTGGTGCTCCCGGGAGTAGTGTGCGCATTGCTGTGGAGCCTTGAAGGAGGAGACGTGCAAAAATCGCTCTATATCAATGCTGACAAGTGCACCGGTTGCCTGCAGTGCGAGATGGCCTGCAGCTACGAGAACTACGGCGTCTTCAACCCGGCCAAGTCGCGCATCAAGATCTTCGATTTCCATCACTCGGGCAAGAAGGTTCCTTATACGTGCACGCAATGCGACGAGGCGTGGTGCCTGCACGCGTGCCCCGTCGAAGCGATCAAGGTCGATGCGGCCACCGGTGCGAAGGTCGTGCTGGACGACGTCTGCGTGGGCTGCAAGGTGTGCACGATCGCCTGCCCGTTCGGCACGGTCAATTATGTGCAGGATACGGGTAAGGTGCAGAAGTGTGACCTCTGCGGCGGTGAGCCCGCCTGCGCCGAGGCCTGCCCGACCGGCGCGATCACCTATATCGACGCCGACTGGACCGGTTTCGAGCGCATGAAGCAGTGGGCGGACAAGGTCGGCAATCAACCGCGCGTCTAAGGAGGACGATCATGGCTTGGGCTGGAAGGATCCTGCGCGTCGATCTCGCCAAGGGGACCTGCACGTCGGAACCCCTCAACATGCAATGGGCACGCGATTACGTCGGGCAACGCGGACTCGCGACCAAGTATTTCACCGAGGAGGTCGACGCCAAGGTCGATCCGCTCTCGCCTTCGAACAAGATCATCTGGGCGACAGGCCCGCTCACCGGGACGATGGCCTCGACCGGCGGGCGCTATTCGGTCGTCACCAAGGGTGCGCTGACCGGCGCGATTGCCTGTTCCAACTCCGGCGGCTACTTCGGTGCGGAGCTGAAGTTTGCCGGCTGGGACATGATCATCTTCGAGGGCAAGGCGGAGAAGCCCGTCTATCTGTTGATACAGGACGACAATGCGCAGCTGCTCGACGCCGACTGGCTCTGGGGCAAGACGGTCTGGGAGACCGAGCCTGCGATCAAGTCGAAGCACCAGGATCCGCAGATCCGCGTGAGCTCCATCGGTCGTGCCGGCGAGACAGGATGCCTGTATGCCGGCGTGATGAACGACCTGCACCGCGCCGCCGGGCGCTCCGGCGTGGGCACCGTGATGGGCAGCAAGAATCTCAAGGCGATCGCCGTGCGTGGCACGAAGGGTGTGGGCAACATCCGCGATCCCAAGGCCTTCATGAAGGCGGCGACGGCCGCCAAGAAGGTGCTCGCCGACAACGCGGTCACGGGCCAGGGCCTGCCCAAGTTCGGCACGCAGGTGCTGATGAACGTGATCAACGAAATCGGCGCCTTGCCCACACGCAATCATCGTGAGGTTCAATTCGAAGGCGCGAAGGACATCTCCGCCGAGGCGATGCACACCCCGCGCAAGACCGATGGCAAGCCGAACCTGGTGACCAACCAGGCATGCTTCGGCTGCACGATCGCCTGCGGCCGCGTGTCCAAGATCGACGAGACGCACTACACGGTGCTGAACCGGCCGCAGTATTGGGGCGCCTCCGGCGGTCTCGAGTACGAAGCGGCCTGGGCGCTGGGCGCCGCGAATGGCGTCAACGATCTCGAGGCGCTCACCTATGCCAACTTCCTCTGCAACGAGGACGGCTTCGACCCCATCTCCTTCGGCGCCACGGTCGGCGCCGTGATGGAGCTCTACGAGATGGGCGTGCTCACCAAGGAGCAGCTGGGGATCGAGGCGCCGTTCGGCTCGGCCAAGGCGCTCACCTATTTCGCGGAAATCACCGGCAAGGGCGAGGGTTTCGGCAAGGAGCTCGCGCTGGGCTCGAAGCGGCTCACGGCCAAGTACGGCTATCCGGACCTGACGATGAGCGTCAAGGGCCAGGAATTCCCCGCCTATGATTCGCGCGGGATCCAGGGCATGGGTCTGGCGTACGCCACGTCCAACCGCGGCGCCTGCCATCTGCGCGGCTACACCGTGGCCTCCGAAGTCCTCGGCATCCCGGTCAAGACCGACCCGTTGGTCACCGAAGGCAAGGCCGGGCTGGTCAAGGCTTTCCAGGACGCCACCTCGGTGTTCGACTCGGCGGGCATTTGCATCTTCACGAGCTTTGCGTGGACACTCGCCGACGTGCAGCCGCAGCTTGCCGCTGCCTGCACCGACGAATTCACGATGGACGAACTGGGCAAGATCGGCGAGCGCATCTGGAACATGGAGCGCGATTTCAACAACCGCGCCGGCTTCACGCAGGAGGACGACACTCTGCCCAAGCGCCTGCTCAACGAGCCTGCGAAGACCGGTCCGGCCAAGGGGCTCGTCAATGGCCTGGACAAGATGCTCCCGGAGTACTATCAGCTTCGCGGGTGGGACACAAAGGGCAGCTCTTGCCCGAAACCCGGACACGCCTCGGATTGTGACGCGCCGCGCCGCGACGCATCACGCAGGTTCGAACGCCGGGCGGTTCCTTGTGAACCGCCCTTTTTTCGGGTGGAGGCCCCATGAAGCACGTCATTCTCGGTAACGGCCCTGCCGGAATCATTGCGGCGGAAACCATCCGCAAGCATGCGCCGACCGACGAAATCGTCGTTCTCGGCGACGAGCCAGGGCCGCCCTATTCGCGCATGGCGATTCCTTATCTCCTGATGGGCAACATCGGCGAGGAAGGGACCTACCAGCGCAAGGGCAAGGACCACTACGTGCTGCAAAGGATCGAGCTGCGCACGGGGCGCGCCATGGCGGTGGACAGTGCCGCGCGCAGCGTTCGGCTCGAAGACGGGACCGTGCTCACTTTCGACCGCCTGTTGATCGCCACCGGCGCAAGACCGATCCGGCCGCCCATCCCGGGCATCGACCTGCCGCAGGTGAACCCCTGCTGGACGCTTGCCGACGCGCGCCAGATCATGGAGTCGGCCAAGCCGGGCGCACGGGTGCTGCTGATGGGCGCGGGCTTCATCGGGTGCATCATCATGGAAGCGCTGGCCACTCGAGGCGTGCAGCTTTCGGTCGTCGAAATGCAGGACCGCATGGTGCCGCGCATGATGGGCGAGGGCGCGGGAGGCATGATCAAGCGCTGGGTCGAGAGGAAGGGCGTGTCCGTCTATACGTCGACGCGGGTCGAGGCCATCGACGCCGGGGCGCCGCTCACCGTCCGGCTGTCCAACGGCAAAGAGATGGCGGTCGATCTGCTGATCTCCGCCGCCGGTGTGCTGCCCAACATAGCGTTTCTCGCGGGCTCCGGCATCGAGTGCCGGCAGGGCGTCCTGACCGACGAGCGCCTGCAGACCAACGTGCCGGGCGTCTACGCCGCCGGCGACTGCGCGGAGGCGTTCGACGTGATCACGGGCACGTCCATCGTCAGTGCCATACAGCCGAACGCGGCCGACCAGGCGTACTGCGCAGGAATGAACATGGCCGGCAAGAAGTCCGAGCTGAAAGGCGTCACGCAGATCAACGTGCTCGACACGCTGGGCCTCATTTCAACGTCGTTCGGCCGATGGGAGGGGGTACCGGGAGGCGAGCACGCCGAGTTGTCCGACGAGGCGAACTTCCGATACATCCGCCTGGAATTCGACGGCGATGTTCTGGCGGGATACAACGCGATCGGGCTCACCGACCATATCGGCTTCCTGCGCGGGCTGACCCAATCACGCGTGAAACTGGGCGCGTGGAAAGACCGCCTGCTGCGCGACCCCATGCGGGTTCCCGAGGCATATCTCGCCAGCGCGCAAGCGCAGCACGCACGGGGAATGCGGGTCGCCTGAGGACCCCCGTTTGCGTTTCAGATTTCGGCAAAGTGGAGCGTGGCCGTGGACATCACCGTCAAGCTGTTCGCTACGCTGAGTGACTACCTTCCGCGCGAGATGAACGGCAGGGTGCGCGTCTACAACGAGCTTCCGATCGACGTGGCGGAAGGCACCACGGTGCAGATGGTGATCGATCAATTCCATGTGCCGCCCGGGATGGCCCACCTGGTACTGGTGAACGGCATCTTCGTCCCCAGGGCGGCGCGCGTGACTCACCCGTTGCGCTCCGGAGATGCGCTGGCCGTGTGGCCTCCCATCGCGGGCGGGTAGGAGCACGTGGCCGAACCGTTTCAATTGCATCGTGACATGGGCTGCACGCGCGCCGAGTTCATGGGCTGGCTGCCTGGCGCGACCCGCCAGGCCTCATTCCAGGTCGACGGGGACAAGGTGACGGTCATTACCCATGGCGGCCGGGTGCAGATCTCCCTCGAAGAGAAGCCGCTGCGGCGCATGGGACAGGTTGCACTTCCCGTGCTCGGCATCACCTTCTGTTTCCGCGGCCTGGACGAGCGGGCACGCGACGATTTCCTCGCCTATTTTGACTTGTACACGAGACGCGGTGGCGGCTAGCCTCGCGTCGTCATTCGATGAATATGCTGCGTGGCATAGAAAGGAAGCATGCACTCTTGAGCTTCACGCATCCGCGTGACATCGGAAGAGTTCAGCTTGCCGCCGGCACGAAGCGATGATGGCGCTCAGGCGTTCCCGACGTCGACGAAGGCGTCCATGACGAGTTCCGGGTCCTTCAGCAGCTTCTGCTTCCATGCGCCAAGCTTGCGACGCGTCTGGATCAACCCGCGGATCGCACCTACGCTCCGGTTCGGGCCAATGCTGATGGCTCCGACCAGGATGTCGTCGTCGAAGCACAGGCGCGTGTAGAGAAAACCTTCCTCGTTGACGCTTTCCGCGTTTTCGCCGCCTTCAACCCCCTGCCATAGCCCGAACGTCTCCGAAATCAACCCTACCGTATCGAGCACGTTCATGCTGAGACTCCCGCGATACGGCACGTCCTTGCCCGCCATGTTGAGCGCGGCGATCCGACCGTGTTCGGTGGCAGTGGGCTGCAGCGCATGGACGACCCATTCGCCCGTCGAGAAATCGCGACCCTGAGCGACGTCCCCCGCGGCATACACGTGCGGCACCGTCGTCTGCATGCGATCATTGATCACGATGCCCTGATCGATTTGGGCGCCCGTGCCTTCGAGGAAGGAAACGTTGGAGCGCACGCCCGTCGCGAGGATGACGAGATCCGCGTCGAGCACCTGCGTGTCCATCACCAGTCGCGGACCCGGATCAATACGTTCGATCCGTCCCTTGGTGATGACGTTGACGCCGTTGTTTTCCAGCCAGCGCTGCAGTATGCCGCTGCCAACCGGTGTCATCATCGAGCGAAGAATTTGGCCCGAGCGCCCGGCGATGACCGACAGATGCGCGCCGCTTTCGACGAGCGACTTCATGCAGACGCCGGCGACGAAACCCGCGCCCACCATGACGACCCTCGCGTGTGGCTTGAGCTTGGCGGCGATCGCACGCGCATCATCGAGTGTCCAGCAGGTGACGACTCCGTCGAGGTCCGTGCCGCTGATTGGCGGCAGCGTCGGCGATGAGCCCGTCGCCACCAGCAAGCGGTCGTACTCGAGTCGCGAACCGTCATCGAGATCGACCGTGCCGCCATCGGCACCGGCGTGCACCTGCACCGCCTTGTTGTTGAGATAACGGATGCCGAGGTTTTCGAAATGGCCGACCGCCTTGCGCTGACGTGCGCCTTCCTCGGTGATGCGCCCGGACAGGATGTACGGGATCGCCATGCGAGCGTACGGCTCGCCGCGTTCGCCGCTGACCAGCGTGATCGACGCGTCCGGGTCCTCCTCGCGCAGTGTTTCGGCGGCTCTCACACCGGCGGGTCCGGCGCCAATGAGCACGTATTTCATCTCCGCTGGCTCCTTCTTTCTGTCGCCCATCGCGGCACTCACTTTATCCCAAGCAAGCGCGAAAACAAACCGGAAATGCACGAGTAACGCGGAAGGGTGTTCAAGACTGCACTTTCGACGCGCGAGCACCGGAGGCGCGTCGTTCTTGCTATGCTGTCACGGGGCATCGCCCGACGCCGCCCTAATCCGAACAGGCCCTCATTCGTGTCCCCAACCCCGCTGCCTGCCGATTGCCTGCCGACGTCGACGCCGTCGTGGCGCTGCTCGACCGGCACGACTATCTCGCCGACCGCCGGCTTGCCACGAGCGTGTTCCTCGCGCTCAGGATGGGGCGGCCGTTGTTCCTGGAGGGCGAGGCGGGCGTCGGCAAGACCGAGATCGCCAAGGTGCTCGCGACGGCTCTCGGCAAGCGGCTGGTGCGGCTGCAGTGCTACGAGGGTCTCGACGTCGCGTCGGCCGTCTACGAATGGAACTATCCGCGCCAGATGATCGAGATCCGGCTCGCCGAGTCGGCCGGGCAGCACGACCGCGAAGGGCTGGCGCACGACATCTTCGCGCCGCGCTTTCTGCTGAAGCGCCCGATCCTCGAGGCGCTCGCGCCGGAGGACGGCGTGCCGCCGGTGCTGCTGATCGACGAGCTCGACCGCGCCGACGAGCCGTTCGAGGCGTATCTGCTCGAGGTCCTCGCCGATTTCCAGGTCACCATTCCGGAGCTGGGCGCGATCGTGGCGGCGGCGCCCCCGATCGTCGTCATCACTTCGAACCGCACCCGCGAGATCCACGACGCGATCAAGCGCCGGTGCCTCTACCAATGGCTGGGCTATCCGGACGCGGAGCGCGAGCTCGCGATCGTGCGCCGCAAGTGCCCGGGTGTGCCGGAAGCGCTGGCGCGCGAGATCGTCGCCTTCACGCAGCGCGTGCGTGCGCTGGATCTCTTCAAGGCGCCGGGAATTGCCGAGACGCTGGACTGGGCGGAGGCGTTGACCCTGCTGGACCGCGTCGCGCTCGACCCGCAGGCCATTGCCGACACCGCGGGCGTGCTGCTCAAATATCAGGACGACATCGGCACGCTCGGGCCGGAGGTCGTGGCGAAGCTCCTCGACGAGGCGCGCGCCGCGGGTCACGCGTGACCGAGCGACCGTACGCCGAAACGATGCCGTTGGTGGGTGCTGTCGGGGCGGCGCCCTCCGGCCGCGTCGCCGAGAACATCGTCCATTTCGTGCGCGTGCTGCGAGCGGCGGGATTGCCGGTCGGCACCGCGCACACGCTCGCCGCGCAGGAAGCCGCCGTGGCTGTCGGCATCGCCGAGCGGGAGGACTTCCGCGCCGCGCTCGCCGCCGTCCTGGTCTCGCGCTACGAGCACCTGCCGGTGTTCGAGCAGGCGTTCGACCTCTTCTGGCAGGACCCGCGCCTGTTGCAGCGCGTGCTGGCGTCGTTCGCGCCCGCGGGCGAGGTTGCGGGCGAACGCGATCCGGAGCAGGAAATCGCCGCGCGTATTGCCCAGGCGATGCTGCCGGCCCCAATGCTGCCGGAGCGAAAGGCGGCAGGCGGGACCGACCACGAGCCGGCGTTCACGTTCTCGCCGCGCGAAGTGCTGCAGCACCGGGATTTCGAGACGATGACCGCGGATGAGCTCGCCGCGGTGAAGACGATGCTCGGCGAGCTCCGCCTGCCGCTGCCGGAGCTGCCGACGCGCCGCACGGTGGCGGCCGCGCGCGGGCAGCGCGTCGATCTGCGCGCGACGCTGCGCCGGGCCACCGGCGCGGCGGGCACGCTGTCGCCGTTGCGCTGGCGCAGGCGCGGGCGGCGCACGCCGCCGCTCGTCATCCTGTGCGACATCTCGGGCTCGATGGACCGCTACGCGCGGATGCTGCTCCACTTCCTGCATGCGATCACCGGCGATCGCGACCGCATCCACGTGCTGCTGTTCGGAACGCGGCTCACGAACATCACCCGTCATCTGCGGCATCGCGATGTCGACGTGGCGCTCGCCCGCGTGCGCAGCGCCGTGCCGGACTGGGCCGGCGGCACGCGGATCGGCGCCTGCCTCGAAGAGTTCAATCGGCGCTGGTCGCGGCGGCTCCTCGGCCAGAATGCCGTCGTGCTGCTGATCAGCGACGGGCTGGACGCCGAGGCGGGCGACGGGCTGGGCGTGCAGATGGAACGGCTGCACAAGTCGTGCCGGCGGCTGGTTTGGCTCAATCCGCTGCTGCGCTACGAAGGGTTCGAGCCGCGCCCGGCCGGCATCCGGGCCATGCTCCCCCATGTCGACGAATTCCTGCCGGTGCATAATCTCGACAGCCTGGTGCAGCTCGCGCGGGCGCTCGAGGCGCCCGCCGTGCGCAGCGGGATGGCGCGGCGCCGAGGACAGGCGTTCGACGAGCGCGGGAAGGAGCGGGAGGCGTCATGGACAGCGTCGACCTGGAAGTACTGAAGCGCAGCGCGGACTGGCTCGACGCCGGGCGCCGGGCGCTGCTCGTCACCGTCGTCAAGACCTGGGGCAGCTCGCCGCGTCCGCCGGGAGCGATGCTGGCGGTGCGCGACGACGGGCTCGTCGTGGGCTCGGTTTCGGGCGGTTGCGTCGAGGACGACATCGTCGGACGCATCCGCGCCGGCGGAATCACGGCGACGAAGTGCGACGTCGTCACCTATGGCGTGTCCGCCGACGAGGCGCGCCGCTTCGGGCTCCCCTGCGGCGGCACGATCCAGCTCGTCGTCGAGCCGTTGACACTTGATTCGGGAATTCGCGCGCTCGTCGGCGAGATCGAGGCGCGGCGGCTCGTGGCGCGCCGGCTCGACATCGCGACCGGCGTCGCGACGCTGGTCCGGGCCAACGCCACCGAAGGGCTCGCGTTCGACGGCGCGGTCCTGACCACGGTCCACGGCCCGCGTTACCGGATGCTCGTGATCGGCGCGTCGCAGCTGTCGAAATACCTGGCGCAGATGGCGCTCGGCCTCGACTACCAGGTCACGATCTGCGATCCGCGTTCCGAATACGGGGAAAGCTGGGACGTCGCCGGCGCGCCGCTGGTGACGACGATGCCGGACGACACGGTCGTCGCGATGCAGCCCGACGAACGCTGCGCGGTCATCGCGCTGACGCACGACCCCAAGCTCGACGACATGGCGTTGCTGGAGGCATTGAAGTCGCCGGCGTTCTACGTCGGCGCGCTCGGCTCGCGCGCGAACGACGCGAAGCGGCGGATACGGCTGAAGGCGCTCGAGCTTTCGGACGCTGAGATCGCGCGGCTCCACGGGCCGATCGGCCTCTACATCGGCAGCCGCACGCCGCCGGAAATCGCGGTCTCGATACTGGCCGAGGTCACCGCGGTGAAGAACGGCGTCGCCTTGCCGGCCGGAGCGACGATCGCCGCCGCCAAGCGCGACCGCGAGCCGACGGCCGCGTGCGCGACGTCGTAGGAACCGCGATCGACGTCCTGCGTGTCCAACGCAGGTCCGTTTCCTCACCCACGCGCCGCGCGTGGTGTGCTCTCACCGTGGCACCGGTGTGCGCGCAGGCGAAGTCGTGAGCGCCTGCCAGCGGGCGAGATCGGACGGCGCGTCGACATCCCACAGCGTCGGCAGCTCGTACCAGCTTGCGTCTGCCGCCCGCAGTTTCGCGCGTGTCGCTGCCATGGTTTCCGCCGAACTCCACGGTATGTCCGTGAACGCGTCGATTGCCTGCGCGAGGCCGACCAGCACGTAGCCGCCGTCTTCGGCGGGGCCGAACACCGCCACGTGCTCGTCGAGGGCGGCGACGGCGTGGGCAAGATAGGAAATGTCGAACGCCGGACAATCGGTGCCGATCAGAAGGGCCCGGGATCCCCCGGCGAGGGCTTCGTGCAGCGCATTGCGCATTTTCGCGCCGAGGTCGGCGCCGGTTTGCGCCTTCAGCGCGACGTCATACCGCTCGCGCCACGCCCTGAACGCCGGCGCATCGACATCGGGCGCGCACCAGAGCTCGACGCGATCGACGATGCCGCCCGCGCGCGCGGCGACTGCGGTCGCAAGCGTGCGTTCGACCAGCCGGACATAGTGCGCGGCGGCTTCGTCGGCGCCAATGGCGTCCGCGAGCCGCGTCTTGACGCTTCCGGGGACAGGGTTCTTGGCGAAGACCTGCAGGGTCACGCGCGAGGGCGCGCGCCCGTTCCCGTATTCGGCCGCGAGATCCGCCGGGCTCGCGCCGCGCCAGTACGCGAAACGCCACCGCCACATCGCGATGACGGTCCGCCACGGCCCGTGCCGCTCCCAGCGGCGCGCCGACGTGACGACGCGCTGCCGGAGGCAGAGCGGCGAGCCGGCGGCGCGCTTCAGGCGCCGCGACAGCTCGATGTCCTCCATCAACGGCTGGTCGGGGTATCCACCGACTTCCCGGAAGAGCGCGCGCTCGACGAAGATCGCGTGGTCGCCGGTCGCGATGCCCGTGGCGCGCGAGCGCAGGTTCATCAGCGCCTCGACGCAGCGCAGCGGCCGCGCGCGTCCGGCGATCGCGACGTCGAAGCGCCCCCAGCGGCGGCCCGAGCGGCCCAGCTCGCGCAACAGCGTCGCGACGCCGTCGGCGGGCAGGCGCGAATCGGCGTGCAGGAAGAGCAGGACGTCGCCTGCGGCCACGGCAGCGCCGGCGTTCATCTGCCGCGCCCGGCCTCTTTCGGCAACGCAGACGAGGTCCGCGAGGGGTGTCGCCAGCGCGACGGTGGCGTCGGCGCTTCCACCGTCGACCACGATGACCTCGTGGCCGGCGGCACGCGATGGCTGCAGCGCGACGAGCGTCGCGACGATCGCGCGCGCCTCGTCCAGCGCCGGAACGATGATCGAAACGCGCACGAATGCCGGGCCGGACCGCTCCTTCGCGCCGGAGGCCCGGAAGGACCGGAACCCATCACGACGACTTCGCGAGCAGCCGTTTCCAGGAGGAGGTCTAGGCCAGCGCGCCGCCGCAGCTCGATCCCTGTCCCGCCGTGCAGCCGTAGCAATGGTCCGCCACCGCGACCGGCGCGCCGTCGAGCGTCATCGCCATGAGATCGGTGACGTGGCGCCGCGGCTTGCCGGCGACGATCATCGGAATGCCCAGCATCTGGTTGAAGTCGCAATCGTGGAGGTAGCCGCGGTAGTCGACCGAGACCAGCGACCGGCACATGACGCCGTCGAGGTTGTCCGGATTGTGCGCGCCGCGCAGCAGGCGCATGTAATCGGCGAACTTGCCCTGCGAGACCAGCGTCGAGCCGAAACGCGCGATCGGCATGTTGGCGAGCGTGTAGAGACGATTGAACACGATGCCGAAATGCGCCGCGAGCTCGCGCTTGTAGGTGGCCTCGAGCCGATCCTGCGCCGGCGGCAGGCTCGGCCCCAGCGGGTTGTAGACGAGGTTGAGCACGAGGCCGGTATCGGGACGGCCGTAGCCGAGCGCGTTGAGCTTCTGCAGCGCGAGAATCGACGACTCGAACACGTGGTCGCCGCGCTGCCGGTCGACGTTCTCCTTGGTGTAGCACGGCAGCGAGGCGACGATCTCGACGCCCTCGCGCGCCAGGAAGTCGGCGAGATCCTCGAAGCCCGGCTCGTTGATGATCGTCAGGTTGCAGCGGTCGATCACGCGCACGCCCGCGGCGCGCGCGCTGCGGACGAGATGCCGGAAATGCGGATTCAGCTCCGGCGCGCCGCCGGTGACGTCGAGGGTGCCGATGCCCCGCGCCGACGAGCACGGCGAGAATCTGGTCGATCGTCTCCTTCCCCATCATCTCCTTGCGGTCGGGGCTCGCGTTGACGTGGCAATGGAGGCAGGCCTGGTTGCACCTGTAGCCGAGGTTGACCTGCAGCGTATCGAGCGCGCGGCGCGTCACAGGCGGAAAGTCGGTCGCCTTGAGCAGGGGAAGGGTCGCGTGCATGGTTTGAACAGATCCTAGGTTTGATTGCAGGCGAAGGATACGGCCACGGCGGCGAATGCGCTACGGGGACCGCCGCAAAGCGCGACGGTACCCGGCATCGGCGATTTCGACGCGCCGGATCATGCCTTGGCCGCCCGTGCTGCGCGGAACTTCTTGACGAACACGGGCGCCAGCGCGAAGAGCCCCAGCAGCACGAAGGCGCCGATGGTCTCCGTCGAGACGAGCCCCGACAGCGAGTCGATGTGGCCGAGCGTCTGGCCGAGATTCACGTAGACGAACGTCCCCGGGATGATGCCGATGAAGGTTCCCGCCACATAGGTGCGCAGGCTTATTCTTGTAAATGCCGGAGCGAGATTGACCAGAAAGAACGGAAAGAGCGGGACGAGGCGCAGGAAGAGCAGGTAATGAAACGCATTCTCGGCGAACCCGGCGCTGATCTTCTCGCCGAGCGCGCCCATTCGCCTGCGCGCGGCGTCGGCGAACAGGTAACGGGCTGCCAGGAACACGAGCGTCGCGCCGAGCGTCGCCGCGAGCACCGCGAGCACGGTGCCCACCCAGCGGCCGAAGAGGAAGCCCATGGTCAGCGACAGCACGAGCCCGCCCGGCAGGCTGAACGCGACGGCGCCTGCATAGACGAAGAACGCGATCGCGAGCGCCAGGATGAAATGCTTGTCGGCGAAGGCGAGCAGCGCATCGCGATTCGCCTTGACGGCCTCGAGGCTGAGATACCGCTGGCCGTCCAGCACGAAGAACGCGACGATGACGGCCGCAAAGACGGCGAGGAGCGCGATCTTTCCGCCATGGCCGCTCAGGCTGCCGCTGCGCTCGGGCGCTCGCGCTCATGCGCGCGCTCCCCTGAGGCCGAAGATCCGCTGGATCCAGGTCTTCGCCGTCGGCGTGAGGCCCTCCTTCAGCCGTTGATCGGCGACGCGGCGGTTGATCTGCGCCAGCGTCGGGTAGGTGTGGACGACCCCGGTCAGGTCCTTCGCGTTCATCCCCTTGGACAGCGCGAGCACGTATTCCGCGATCAGCTCGCCGGCATGCGGCCCGACGATGGCGGCGCCCAGCAGCCTGCCCTTCGGGTCGGTGACGATCTTGGCGAACCCCTCGGTCTCGCTCTCGGCGCGCGCGCGGTCGATCTCGTCGAAGGCGAAGCGGTAGACGCGGTGCGCGACACCACGCTCTCTCGCCTCGGTCTCGGAGAGTCCGACCCGCGCGAGCTCGGGGTCGGTGAACGTGCACCACGGCACGACCGGCGAAGGCTTCGCCCACCACATCCGAAACAGCGCCTGGCGCAGCACGATGCCGGCGTGGTGCTCGGCGACGTGCGTGAACTGGTAGCCGCCGGCGGCATCGCCGATCACGTAGATGTTCGGGTTGGTCGTGCGCAGTCCTGCGTTGGCGACGATGCGACCCTGGTCGAGCGCGACGCCGGCGACATCGAGGCCGAGGTTGTCGACGTTGGCCGTGCGTCCGGCGGCCAGCAGCAGATGAGATCCCGCGAGCTCCGTCGGCGTTCCGTCGGCAAGGCGGAGGCTTGCGCGCACATCGCCTTTCCGGCCGGCGATGCCCGCGATCGACGCGCCGAGGCGAAAGCGAACACCCTCGGCCTTCGAGCGCCGCGAAGACGACGGCGGCGAGGTCCGGATCCTCGCGCGGCAGGATCTGCGGCGCGATGTCGACGACGGTGACCTCGCTGCCGAGCCGGCGGAAAGCCTGCGCCATCTCGCTGCCGACCGGTCCGGCGCCGATGACGATGAGAGAGGGCACCGGCTCGCGCAGGTCGAACAGGGTTTCGTTGGTGAGATAGGGCGTCGTGTCGAGGCCGGGAATCTTCGGCACCCCGGGCCGCGAGCCGGTGGCAATGACGAAGGTCTTTGCGGTGAGCCGGCGGCCGTCGACCTCGAACGCATCCGGACCCACGAACCGGCCGCTGCCGAAGATGACGTCCACGCCGAGTCCGCGAAAGCGTTCCGGGCTGTCGTTGGGCTCGATGCCCTTGATCACGCCGGCGACGCGCTCCATGACCCTGGCGAGGTCCGGCTGCGGAGGGGAGGGGGCCAGCGCCCAGCGGTCGGCGTGGCGCATCGCGTGGGCGACGTGCGCCGACTTGAGGAGCGTCTTCGACGGCACGCAGCCGTACCAGAGGCAGTCGCCGCCGAGCTTGTGCTTTTCGACGACGGCGACCTTGGCGCCAAGCGCGGCGCCGCCCGCGGCAACCACCAGCCCGCCGGCGCCGCCGCCGATCACCACAAGGTCGAATTCGGGTTTGGCCATTCTGTGTCGTCGTGCCAGATGGGCGAATCTTACACAGATCGGGTCCGAGCCAGCGCAAACCGGCCGGGGGACGGCAGCCGTCAATGAAAATCGCGGGAGCGGGCCTGCAAATCACCCAGCAGCGGGGAGAGATCCGCGAGCCGCCCGGCGATCAGGTGAACGACCTGCCCCTCGCGCTCCACCTTGCCGAAGACCGCGAGCAGCTTCGCACCGAGCAGCTCGCGACGCTGGCGGTCGCCGACGTCGCGCCAGACGATCACGTTGGTGGCGCCGGTTTCGTCTTCGAGCGTGACAAAGACCACGCCGCTCGCGGTGTCGGGCCGCTGCCGGCCGATGACGATCCCGGCCGTGCGGACGATCCGGCCCTGCGGCGCCTCACCGATCTCGGCCGCGGTGGCGAGCCGCCGCCGCTGCAGCTGGCCGCGCAGGAGGGCCAGCGGGTGCCGCCGCAGCGTGAGCGACAGGGTGCGGTAGTCGGCGACGATGTCCTGTCCTTCGGTCGGCGGCGGCAACGCGGGATCCGCTTCGTCGAAAACGCTGCCCGCGAGCAATGCCGGCAGCCGCTCGATGCCGGCGACGTCCCACGCCGCGCCGTGCCGATGGCCGGCGAGCGCCGCGAGCGCATCGGCCTCGGCCAGACAGGCGAGGTCGCGGCGGTCGAGCCGCGCGCGGTGCGCGAGGTCGGCCACGCTCGCGAACGGCTCCGCCCGCCGCGCGTCGACGATTCTTTGCGCGCGCGGCTGCCGCGAGTCCGGAGACGAGGCGGAGGCCGAGGCGCAGGGCGGGATTTTCCAGCGTGCAGTCCCATTCGCTCACCGTCACGTCCGCGGGGCGCACCTCGACGCCGTGCCGGCGCGCGTCCTGCACGAGCTGCGAAGGCCCGTAGAAGCCCATCGGGAGCGAGTTGAGCAGCGCGGCGCAGAACGCCGCCGGCTCGTAGCGCTTCAGCCACGCCGACACGTAGACGAGCAGGGCGAAGGAAGCCGAATGCGACTCCGGAAAGCCGTACTCGCCGAAGCCCAGGATCTGCTGGTAGATCTGCCGCGCGAACGTCTCGGCGTAGCCGCGCGCGCCCATGCCGTCGATCAGCCGCTGCTCGAACTTCTCGAGGCCGCCCTTGCGCCGCCACGCCGCCATCGAGCGCCGCAGGTGGTCCGCCTCGCCCGGCGTGAATCCCGCCGCGACGATCGCGAGCTGCATCACCTGCTCCTGGAAGATCGGCACGCCGAGCGTGCGCGCGAGCACGCTCTGCACGGCTGCGCTCGGATAGGTGACGGGCTCCAGGCCCTGCCGGCGGCGCAGGTACGGGTGCACCATCCCGCCCTGGATCGGGCCGGGGCGCACGATGGCGACCTCGATCACGAGATCGTAGAAGCACGCGGGCTTCAACCGCGGCAGCATCGCCTGCTGCGCGCGCGATTCGATCTGGAACACGCCGACGGTGTCGGCGCGCTGGCACATCGCGTAGACCTCCGGGTCCTCGGCCGGAATGTCCTGCATCCGGAGTTCGCGGCCGCGCTGCCGCGACACCATGTCGAGGCAGCGCCTGATCGCCGACAGCATGCCGAGCGCCAGGCAATCGACCTTCAAGAGGCCCAGCGCGTCGAGGTCGTCCTTGTCCCACTGGAGGACGGTGCGCTCCGCCATCGCCGCGTTCTCGACCGGCACCATCCGCTCGAGCAGGTCGCGCGCGATGACGAAGCCGCCGACGTGCTGCGACAGGTGGCGCGGGAAGCCCATCAGCTCGCCGGTCAGCGCGACGAGGCGGACGAACACCGGGTTGTCGGGCTCGAACCCCGCCTCGCGGACACGGTCGGGCCTGACCTCGCGGCCATCCCACCAGGCGAACATCCCGGCGAGCCGGTCGATCTGCGCGAGATCGAGGCCCAGCGCACGCCCCACATCGCGCACCGCGCTCTTCGGCCGGTAGGTGATGAGCGTCGCGGCGAGCGCCGCGCGGTCGCGGCCGTATTTCGCGTAGATGTACTGGATGACTTCCTCGCGCCGCTGGTGCTCGAAGTCGACGTCGATGTCCGGCGGCTCGTTGCGCTCCTTCGAGATGAACCGCTCGAACAGCATGCTCATCCGTGCCGGATCGACCTCGGTGATGCCGAGCGCGTAGCAGACCGCCGAGTTGGCTGCCGAGCCGCGGCCCTGGCAGAGGATGCCCTGCGCGCGGGCGAAGGCGACGATGTCGTGGACGGTGAGGAAATACGGTTCGTACTTCAATTCCGCGATCAGCGCGAGCTCGTGCTCGACCAGCGCCCGGACGTCGGTGGGGCAGCGCGCCTCGCCATACCGCCTCGCCAATCCCGCTTCGACCAGCGCGCGCAGATGCGATGCCGGTGTCTGCCCTTCCGGCACGATCTCCTCCGGGTACTCGTAACGCAATTCGTCGAGGGAGAACGCGCAGCGCTGCGCGATCGCGACGGTCTCGGCGAGCAGCTCGGGCGGATAGATCGCCGCGAGCCGTGCGCGCGAACGCAGGTGCCGCTCGCCGTTCGGATGGAGCGCGTAGCCGCACTCGGCGAGCGGCTTTTTCACGCGGATCGCCGTGACCGTGTCCTGCAGCGCGCGCCGGGCGCGCACGTGCATGTGGACGTCGCCGGCGGCGACCTGCGGCAGGCCCGTCTGCCGCGCCAGCGCCGCGCAGTGCGCAAGCCGGGCGCGGTCGCCGGCATGGGCGAAGAGCTCGACGGCAATCCACGCGCGACCCGGAAAGGTCGCGGCGACCCAACGCGCGGTGGAAAATAGGGTCAGACTGGAAAGTAGGGTCAGACTCGACTTTTCGTGCAACCGCATCGGTCCGGACGAGGCGTCTGCACGAAAAGTCGAGTCTGACCCTGCCTTTCCCCGGCGGCACCCACAGCGCGAGGAGCCCGTCCGCGAACGTCGCGACGTCGTCGCGCGACAGCGCGTAGCTGCCCTTCACCGCGTTGCGCCGCCCGCGCGTGATCAGTTGCGCGAGGTTGCCGTAGCTCGCGCGGTCGGTGGCGAGCAGCACGAGCTTCGCTCCGTCATTGAGCGTGACCTCGCTGCCGATGACGAGCGGAAGGCCCGCGTGCTTCGCCGCGAGGTGCGCGCGGACGATGCCCGAGAACGAGCACTCGTCGGTGATCGCCAGCGCCGCGTAGCCCTGCGCCTGGCGCGCTCGACCAGTTCCTCCGGGTGCGACGCGCCGCGAAGGAACGAGAAATTCGAGAGGCAGTGCAGTTCGGCGTAGGCGGGGAGCATCGGGGATTGCTGCATCAGGCGCCGGGATCAGAAGCGCGGGGGGCGGCCGCGAGCGGGGTGAACCGTACAAATATACGGTATTCGGCAAAGCCCGGAAAGGGGTGGCGGGGAGGGGCGGCGAGGGGGCGGCCACGGTCCGCCGGCCATTGCCGCATGAACGCCGGTAAGATGCCGGCTGCGCCAGTGCCTCCCGTTTTCAGGGACAGGCCGCCCTTGCCTGCGGAAATCGTCGTGTGTCCCCGAACGCTTCGAACGAGCCCAGAAAGCCCGCAATGCCCG
Organism: uncultured beta proteobacterium; assembly: GCA_963751405.1. Taxonomy (GTDB): domain Bacteria; phylum Pseudomonadota; class Gammaproteobacteria; order Burkholderiales; family Casimicrobiaceae; genus CAIWHR01. Next base: position 111,842 of record CAVVUJ010000017.1, read on the forward strand.
CCATCGCCTTCGACCGCTTCTACCGCTACGCCGAGCTCACCACGATCCTCCAGGCATTCGCTGCCGAGCATCCGCGCCTCGTGTCGATCGAATCGATCGGCAAGAGCCACGAGGGCCGCGACATCTGGGTGCTGACCGTCACCAACGCGAACACGGGACCGGCGGCGGAGAAACCGGCGTTCTGGGTGGACGGCAACATCCACGCGACCGAGGTCGCGGCATCGGCGGCCAACCTCTATTTCCTGCAGACGCTGGTCACGCAATACGGCAAGGATCCCGAAGTGACCCGCGCCCTCGACACCCGGGCGTTCTACGTCTGTCCGCGGATCAACCCGGACGGCGCCGAATGGGCGCTCGCCGACAAGCCGAAATGGGTGCGCTCGAGCACCCGCCCGTATCCGTGGGACGAAGAGGAGATCGACGGGCTCACCGTCGAGGACATCGACGGCGACGGCCGGATCCTGCAGATGCGGATCCCCGACCCCAACGGGCTCTGGAAGGACCACCCCGAGCAACCGGGGCTGATGGTCCGGCGCGATCCCGTCGAAACCGGCGGCAACTACTACCGGATCCTTCCCGAGGGTACGGTGGAGGGTTGGGATGGCTTCACGTTGCGCGTGAAGAAGAACAAGCAGGGACTTGATCTCAATAGAAATTTCCCTGCAAACTGGCGCCAGGAGTTCGAGCAGCAGGGAAGCGGGCCGTATCCCACGTCGGAGCCGGAAGTGCGCGCGGTCGCGCAGTTCGTCGTCGGCCATCCGAACATCACCGGGGGCGTCGCCTTCCACACCTGGAGCGGCGTGCTGCTGCGTCCGTTCGACCATCTCTCCGACGACGAGATGCACGCGGAGGATCTCTGGCACTACCGTCGGGTGGGCGCCAAAGGGACCGAGCTGACCGGCTACCCGGCGATCTCCGTGTACGAGGAATTCCGCTATCACCCGAAGCAGGTGATCGGCGGCGCGTTCGACTGGATCTACGAGCACCTCGGCCTGTTCAGCTGGGTGGTCGAGATCTGGAGCCCGATGAAGGAAGCCGGCATCAGGAACTACAAGTACATCGACTGGTTCCGCGACCACCCGATCGAGGACGACCTCAAGCTCTACCGGTGGAACGTCGACAAGCTCGACGGCGTCGCCCACATTCCGTGGCGATCGTTCGATCATCCGCAGCTGGGCCCGATCGAAATCGGCGGCTGGAACCGCTTTCACGCGTTCGGCAACCCGCCGCCGGCCTTTCTCGAGCAAGAGCTCGCCCGCTTCCCGAAGTGGCTGCTGTGGCAGGCGCTGACGTCGCCGCGGATGGAGCTCGTCGCCGCCGAAGCCGACGTGCTGGGCGACGACCATTGGCGGGTGCGGCTCGTCGTCCAGAACACCGGCTGGCTGCCGAGCTACGTCTCCAAGCGGGCGCTGGAGCGCAAGGTCGTGCGCGGGGTCATCGCCGAGATCGCGCTGCCCGCGGGGGCGGAACTCGTCCACGGCAAGCGGCGCGAGGACCTGGGCCAGCTCGAGGGCAAGTGGGCGAAGCACACCGGCGTCTCGTTCTGGCCCGACTACAACGTGACCGACGATCGCGCGAAGATCGAATGGGTCGTGCGGGGACGGAAGGGCGACCGGATCGACCTCGTCGCGCGGCACGAGCGCGCCGGGACCGTGCGTGCCACGGTGGCGCTGGGCTGATCGTCGAGCGCGTGACGGCGATGGCGAAGGTTCTGGCGTGGGCGTGGCAAAGTAGGGTCAGACTCGACTTTTCGTGGGATGCATCCAAATACGAAAACGTTGCGCGAAAAGTCGAGTCTGACCCTACTTTGCGGCGACTGGCCGCGCGCCTGCTGGTCGTCGCGGCGGCCGGGCTCGCGGCCACCGGCGGCGCGGCGCAGACACCGGGACCGAAGGGGCAGCTCGAGAACATCGAGCACATCATCGTCATCTACGCCGAGAACCGCAGCTTCGATCATCTCTACGGGCTGTTTCCGGGTGCCAACGGCATCGCCCAGGCGACCCCGGCCGAATACACGCAGGTCGATCGCGACGGCACGCCGCTCGCCGAGCTGCCGCCCGCATGGCGCGGCAAGGATCCCGACCCGGCCTTTCCCCACCGGTTGCCGAACCGGCCGTTCCGCCTCGACGCGCCGCCGTTCGACTTCCCGCTGTCGCAGCGCGTGCGCAGTGCGGTGCACCGGTACTACCAGAATTTCGAGCAGATCAACGGCGGGCGCAACGACCGCTTTGCCGCGGTGTCCGACGCGGGCGGCTACGTGATGGCGTACTACGACGGCTCGAAGCTGCCGATGTGGCAATGGGCGCGCGACTTTGTCCTCGCCGACAACTTCTTCATGGCGGCCCACGGCGACTCGTTCATCAATCACCAGTGGCTGATCTGCGCGTGCACGCCGCGCGACGAAGCGGCGCCGGCCAGCCTGCGCGCGCAGGTGGACGAGCGCGGCTGGCTGAAACGCCGTCCGGGTTCCCCCGCTTCGGCGCGCGACGGCGACCTGCTGCTGTTCGACGGCAGCGTCACTCCGGACGGCTACGTCGTCAACTCGGGCTCCGCGCCGTATCAGCCCTCGGGGGTTCCGCCGGCACCGGGTGGCGACCCGCGCCGCGCTGACCCGTCGAAGTACACGCTGCCCCCGCAGACCGCGAAAACCATCGGCGACACGCTCACGGCCAAGGGGATATCGTGGGCGTGGTACGCGGGCGGATGGAATGCGGCGCTTGCGGACGCGATGCAGCCGCCCGACGCGAAGCGCACCGTCATCTACAACCGTGAACCCGGCTCGATCAACTTCCAGCCGCACCACCATCCGTTCAATTACTACGCGCGTTTCGCGCCGGGAACCGCAGATCGCGAGCGGCACTTCAAGGATTACGCCGATCTCGTCGCCGGCATCGACCAGGGCGACTTGCCGCACGTCGCGTTCTACAAGCCGCAGGGCTCGCTGAACGAGCATCCGGGCTATACCGACGTGCTCTCGGGCGATACGCACATTGCGGGGCTGATCGCGAAGATCCGGGCGAGCCCGCTGTGGTCGAAGTCGGCGATCATCGTCACCTATGACGAAAACGGCGGCTTCTGGGACCACGTCGCGCCGCCCAAGGGCGATCGCTGGGGACCGGGCACGCGCATCCCGGCGATCATCGTGTCGCCGCTTCGCGAAGCGCGGGCACGTCGACCACACGAGTCTACGACACGACGTCGATCATCAAATTCATCACCCGCCGTTTCGGGCTCGAGCCGCTGCCCGGCGTGCGTGCGAACGCCGGCGACCTCACCGCGGCATTCGACTTGAGTAGCCGAATGCCTGGATGATGGCATCGAGCGATTGCCCTGCCCGATCCATGCGATCCGCCCAGTAACCCAGGCCCTCCGGTTCGGCGGGTCGGCCATAGTAGGCCACGTAGGCCTTCTGCACGTAGTTGCGGGAGTAGTCACTGCCGGCACCGAGGACGGTGACCGTGTACTGGAACGATGCCGGCACGCCGCTGCCCGCTATTCCGCTGACCGTGACCGTATACGTCGTGTCGGCCAGCGGCTGCGTGTACGACACACCGCTCGGGCGAAACACGATCGTATTGTCGCCATAGCCGTTCGCAACCGTTTCGAGCGTCACCGGGAGCGACCCTGCGGGCCCGCTCATCGTGACCGCGGCCGCCGCGAAGTTGGCGCCAGGATAGGAGAATGACCAGCGATTGGATGTGTTGGGGAGGTTCTGGTGGGGCACGTAGCCCGCCGGAGGCCATGCAATGCCCAAAGGCGTTGGCGGCCGCGTCGTCGTCGGCGCGAACACGTAGGCGATTGGCCGAGTTAGTCGGATCGCTTTGCTCCCTGAGGCGGGCCGCGCGATCGGCAACGCGGGCACCGGCGCGCTCGCGCCGATCGCGACGTCATCCGAGGGGCGCCGGTGACATCGCTCGCCCGCATTCCGCGCGGCGTCTGGGCGCTGGGCTTCGTCAGCCTGTGCATGGACCTCTCGTCGGAGCTGATCCACGCGCTGCTCCCCCTCTACATGACGGTGGGGCTCGGCGCGTCCACATTGACGATCGGCATCGTCGAGGGCATTGCCGAGGCGACCGCGCTGATCGTCAAGGTTTTCTCCGGCGTGATTTCCGACTTCTTCCGGCGCCGGAAGCCTTTGGTGGTGCTGGGCTACGGGCTCGCGGCGTTCACCAAGCTCGTCTTTCCGCTCGCGCCGACCCTGGGCTGGATCGTCACGGCGCGCTTCGCCGATCGGGTCGGCAAGGGCATACGGGGCGCGCCGCGCGACGCGCTGATCGCGGATCTTTCGCCGCCCGCAGTGCGCGGCGCGAGCTTCGGCCTGCGCCAGGCGCTGGACACGGTCGGCGGCGTCGGCGGCCCGCTGCTGGCGATCGGGGCGATGATCCTTTTCGCAGGCGACTTCCAGGCGGCGTTCTGGGTCGCCGTGGTGCCGGCGTTTCTCGCCCTGGCCTTGCTGGTCTTCGGCGTCGAGGAGCCTGCCAGGCCGAAGTCCGAATCGGTGCCGGATGCGGGCAAGGGTGCCAAGCGCCTGCGCGTCGCCGACGCCAGGCGTCTGGGTCGCGACTACGCGATCGTCGTCGGGATCGCCGCGGTGCTCACGCTCGCTCGCTTCTCGGAGGCTTTCCTCGTGCTGCGCGCGCAGAATGTCGGGTTGCCGACGGCGATGGCGCCGTGGGTGATGGTCGTGATGTCGATCGTCTACGCGGCAGTCTCATACCCGGCAGGTTCCGCGGCGGATCGGGGCCACGGTCCGCGGCTCCTGTCCGGCGGCCTCATTGCGCTCATCGTTTCCGATCTGGTGCTGGCGAACGCCCATGACGGCCTGACGGTTTTCGCGGGCGCCGCACTGTGGGGCCTGCACATGGGGCTGACCCAGGGCCTCCTTGCGGCGCTGGTGGCCGCCTCGGCGCCGGCGGACTTGCGCGGAACGGCCTTCGGCGTCTTCAATCTCGTCTGCGGCATTGCGCTGCTCATTGCGAGTATGCTCGCAGGCGGGCTGTGGGATGCCTTCGGTCCCGCGTTCACCTTCTACGCCGGCGCAGCGCTCAGCCTGATCGCATGGATCGCGCTGTTGCGCCATGGCATGGGTGCCATGGAGTTGCGCCGGTCCTAGAAGGACCGTCGCTGTAAGGTCGGGCCACGGCGCGCGACCAACGAGCATCACCTGATCGGAGAGAGTCCATGCCGCACGCCGACACCGGCCACGCGGGTCCGCGGGACTACCTGTACTTCCGCCACACGCTGCCCGTGCGCCTGATGCACTGGACGAATGTGGTCGCGTTGACGATCCTGCTGATGAGCGGATTGCAGATCTTCAATGCGCACCCGAGCCTGTACTGGGCGGGCAAGTCGTCGTATACGGGCGCTCCACCCGTGCTGGAAATCGGCGCGCGGCAAGGCGACGAGGCCGGGTGGGTCGGCACCACGCGCGTCTTCGGTCATGAGTTCGTCACGACCGGCGTGCTCGGCGTGTCGAAAAACGCCGATGGCCAGCCAGCGGCGCGCGCCTTTCCGTGGTGGATCACGATTCCGGACAACCCGTGGCTGTCGATGGCGCGGGCCTGGCACTTCTTCTTCGCGTGGGTGCTGCTCATCAATGGCCTGGCTTACGTCGCCTATTCGACGGCAAGCCGGCATCTCGCGCGCGACCTCGCGCCGGATCGGAACGACTGGCGCTCGATCGGAGCGTCGATCCGGGATCACCTGCGCTTCCGCCATCCGACGGGCGAGGCGGCGAGGCGCTACAACGTGCTGCAGAAGCTCGCGTATCTCGCGGTGATCTTCGTCCTGCTGCCGCTCATCATCCTGATGGGCATCGCGATGTCGCCGTGGATGAATTCCGTTCTGCCCGGCTGGGTGGATCTCTTCGGCGGCCGGCAGGCGGCGCGGACACTGCATTTCGTCGCGGCCTGGCTGCTCGTCGGGTTCGTGCTGATTCACGTCTTCGAAGTGATCGTGTCGGGACTCTGGAACCACCTGCGCTCGATGATCACCGGTCGCTATCGCATCAGGACGGAGGTTCGCCATGAACGGAACGCATGACGGCAGGCGCCGCTTTCTCGCGCGCACGCTTGGCGCGGCGGGAACGCTTCTTGTTGCCGGTTGCGAGCGGTTGTCCAACAGCGACTGGTTTCCGAAGGTCCTGAGCGCCGGCGAAACGGCAAGCGCCGCGGCGGCGCGCGCCGTGACCTCGCGCAAGTCGATGGCGCAGGAGTTCACCGACGCCGATCGCTCGCCGACCTTTCGCAGCAACGGCACCGCGGAGCCGGACAGCGACGCCTATCGGATGCTCGCGGCGAACGGCGTTTGCCGATTACCGGCTGGAAGTCGGGGGCCTCGTCGCGCAGCCGGCGAGCCTTTCGCTGGCGGACCTGCGCGCGCTGCCGAGCCGGACGCAGATCACGCGGCACGATTGCGTCGAAGGCTGGAGTGCCATCGCGAAGTGGAAGGGCGCGCGGCTTGCTGCACTGCTCGAGGCGGTCCGGCCGGCGCCCGAGGCGCGTTTCGTCGTGTTCCACTGCGCCGACCCGATGGAAGCCGGCGGCACCAGCCCCTATTACGAAAGCATCGATCTCGAGGATGCGTTTCATCCGCAGACCATCCTTGCCTACGAGATGAACGACGCCGTGCTGCCGATTGCCAACGGGGCGCCGATCCGGTTGCGCGTCGAGCGGCAGCTGGGCTACAAGCACGCGAAGTACGTGATGAAGATCGAGCTGGTCGACAGCTTCGCCAGGATCGCCGGCGGGAAGGGCGGTTACTGGGAGGACCAGGGGTATCAGTGGTTCGCGGGGATCTGAGCCTGTTGTCATTACCCGAATACCCCGTGTAAGAACCACTCGCCGTCGTCGATCCCGTAGCGGTGATCGCGATAGATCCACACGGTCTCGCCGCGCGGGTTCTCGGCGACGAAGTAATCGCGGCGCACGTCGGCGCCGTCCCACCATCCCGACTCGATCCGCTCCGGCCCGTCCCGCAGCACCCACGGTTGCGCTTCGAGCCGATGGCCGAGCGGTTCCGGCTCGGCGAGGAGCCAGACGGGGCGGGGAGCGGACCACGTTTTCGACGCTCCTGCCGTTGTTCCGGGGGAACGTGGTCTGTCCCCGATTTTCCCGTCGCACCACGCGCGCTCGGGCCGGTGCTCGGCGTGCGGCGCGACGAGCATCACCGCGCCTTCGCCCAGCCGCGCGCGCAAGCGGTCGAGCAGCGGAACGGTCGCGACTGCCTCGTCCCCGGGGAGCAGCCCGAGGTTGCGGCCGGCCAGAGGGGCGGTCGCCTCGCTCGCGAGCGTGATCGCCTCGACCGGCGCCGGCAGCACGACGCGCGCCAGCCGCTCGCGCAGCACCGCGACGAGATGCGCGGGCTCGCGTGCCGGCACGGCGAGCGCGAAGCTGACGTTGGTGGCGGGCACGCCGGTCGCGACACGGACGTAACGCTCGTGCGCGAGCGCGAGCGACATCTCGGTGACGCCGAGGCCGCGGCCCGTGAGCCATCCCGCCAACTCGAGCACGAGCCGGTTCACCGCGAACGCGAGCGCATCGACGCTTGCCACCGGCGCCGGCAGGTCGAGCTTTCCCGCATAGCGCGGCGGCGGCACGAACGGCGGTCGCAGCTCCGGGATGAGGCCGCGCACGCGATCGAGGAGGGCGACGAAATCCGCGCCGACGCGCCGTGCCAGCGCGGCGCGCGGCAACGCGCACGCCTGCCCGAAGGTCGTGATGCCGGCGGCGGCGAGCGTTGCGACGGCGGCGGGGTCGGCCTCGGTGAGCGAGAGCGGCAACGGGGGAAGGGCGTCGAGCCATGCCTGGGGATCCGGCATCGGCGCGGTGGCAAGACCGGGGTCCTGTGCCCGTTGGCGGGTTGCCGCGAGGCTTCCGGAATAGTCGAGTTTCCCGCCGCTGTTTCCGCACGTGCGAACAGCAAGGCCGCCGAAGGCGTGGGCGCGAGCGCGAACCGCATGGCGTAGCCAAGATCGTGCGCGCCACGGGAAAGCCTCGCGATCAGCTTCGGCAGGCCGCCGAAGAGCCGCAGGCTGCCGCCGATCTCCGCGAGCACCGCATCGGGCGGCGCGAGCGCGACGGCCGGCGTGAACTGCGTTGCCCATGACGCCACGGCTGCGAGCGCAGCGGACTCGGCACCCGGGTCGCGGTCGCGCAGCAGGAGATCCGGCGCGAGCGCGAGCGACGCCGAGACGAGTTGCCCCGGGCGGATCCCGGCGGCGCGCGCGGCGGCGTTCGCGCTGACGATGCGCGGCGTGCGTCCGCCGCCGCTTACCGCGAACGGCTTCGCCGCCTCAGCAGGCGAGGCCGCCCGCGCGAAGACGTCGAGGGGCAGCGAGGGCAGGAGCAGGCATGCCCAGAGCATGGCGGATCGCGGCGATGCGCCTGGGCCCGTTCACACTACGTTGGCAAGACGTGTCGTGAGTGCAAACGGCCCGACGCGAGCGCACGGCCCGCGCTCGTGCGGGGATCGGGGAGCGGCGGCAGGTTGCCGCAGCCGGTGTCCATGTCGATGAATACCGGCTGCGCGAGCTCGCCGCCGCGGCGTTTCAGCACCCGCACCGCGAGCCGGCCCTCCTGCGGCGCGAGCGCCAACCGCAGCGACGCGGTGGCGGCGATCGCGCGCTGGCCGGGACGCCGCCAGAGCACGCCCCACGTGCGGCCTTCGCGCGCGGCGACCGCGAGCCTGCGCATCGTGCGGTCGTCGTGCGGGCCGAGCCACGCGAACGCGGCGCCGCACCCGGGCGCGCGCAGCGCCTGCTCGTACGCCCAGAGCTGATCCGCCGGGCTGCGGCAATGGACGATGAACAGCCGCGCGAGATCGAGCCCCGCGGCAGCGAGCGCCGGCGCGTACGGCACATGGGGCGGCGCGATCCAGACGATGTCATGGCCCTGTGCCTGCAACCGCGCAAGCGCCGGCAGCGTGAAGCGGATCTCGCCGATGCCCTCGCGCTCGAGCACGATCTCGGTCAGCGCAGCTCCCGGCCAGCCGCGGCCGGGCAGCACGGCGTCGAGCGCGGGAAAGCCCGACGGCAACGCGGCGGGCTCGGGCGCGCAGTCGCCGCCGCGCCAGATGGCGGGGTTGGACAGCACGGTGGCAAGGGCAGGGTTCATGGGGACAGACCACGTCTTTTCGGCAAGCTTCGCATGAGCAAGGGCAGGGACAAATGGGGTCTGTCCCCTATGCTCCCATCGCCTTCGCCGCGCGTTTTTCGAGCTCGTCCGGCGGGACGTCCTCGACGTGGGTGGCGAGATACCAGTGATAGCCGAACGGGTCGTCGACGCCGCCGGTGCGGTCGCCGTAGAACTGGTTCGCGACCGGCCGCGTGAGCTTCGCACCGGCGGCAACGGCCTGCGCGACGCGCGCGTCGACGTCCTCGACGTAGACCATCAGCGAGATCGGCGAGCCGCCGAGGGTGCGCGCGACTTTTCGCGCCCATGTCGGGATTCTCATCGGCGAGCATGATCGGCGAAAAGTCGATCCTGATCTCGGCGTGGCCGATCTTGCCGCCGGGAGCGGGCATGCGCAGCAGCTCGACGGCGCCGAGCGCCTTCTTGTAGAACTCGAGCGCGCGCGTGGCGTCGTCGAGGATGAGATAGGGGGTGACCGAGTGGTAGCCCTCGGGAATCGGTTGCACGGCCATGGATTGCCTCCTTTGACAGGGGTGCGACGTGGGCCGGGCGGGGCGTGGTGCCGGTGCGATCGAATGCCGCGGCATCCCGCCTCGCGCCGGTGCTTCAACCGGCCGGCCAGTGCTGCGCGAACACCGGTGCGACTTGCGGTTGTGCTTCGATGCGCAGCAGCGTTGCGTGGAACGCCGGACGCGCCTGCTGCAGATGCGCCCGGGACCCCGACCACTTCGACACGACGGCGGCGAGGAGGTCGAGCGCGCCGATCTTCTCCCCGCCGAGGTATGGTCGCGCCGGGAAGAGATCGGCGAACATTTCCCAGTGCCGGTGCAAGCGTGCGCGCGTGCCGGCGCGGATGCGCTCCTGCGTCGCTTCGTCGGCGTTCTCGCACCAGCGCTCGGGAAAATCGATGATGCTGATCGCGGCGTAGCAGTTCGCCGCGATGAACACCAGTCCGCGGATCGCCTGCGCCCGCGCCGAGGCGTCGCGCGGCAGGAGCCCGCTGTCCGGGTGCGCGCTGCCGAGATGGATGAGGATCGCCGCGCTTTCGGAGAGCACGCTGCCGTCGGGCAGCACGAGCGTCGGGATCTGGCCCAGCGGATTGACCTGCAACAGCTCGGCGAATGCGGCGTTGGGCTCCCACGACGCGGTCTCGACGACGCGATACGGGGCGCCGGCGATTTCGAGCGCGGCTTGCGTCGATGCCGAGCCCGAGCCTTTCTTGCCGTAGAGCGTGTACATCACACCTCCCTGGTGGGACAGGACCACTTCCCTAACTTTCACCAGCCCTTGCCTTGGCGCACGAGCCCGACGGCCACGCCTTCGATGGTCAGCGGATTCTTCTTCGGATCGACGACGATCGGCTCGAAAGCGGGGTTTTCGGCGATGAGCAGGAGCTGCCCGCCGCGGCGCTTCAGGCGTTTCACCGTGACCTCGTCGCCGCCCCGTCCGGGGAGCCGCGCGACGACGATCTGCCCCGAGCGGGCATCGGCGGTGCGGTGCACGGCGAGGAGATCGCCGTCGAGGATGCCGGCGTCCTTCATGCTCTGCCCCCGCACGCGCAGCAGGTAATCGGCGCGCGGCGCGAACAGCGCGGGGTCGAGCCGCACGTGCGCCTCGATGTGCTCGGCGGCGAGGAGCGGGCTGCCGGCGGCCACGCGCCCCACCAGCGGCAGGCCCGCGCCGGGCAGCTCCGGCATCTCGGTGAGCCGCAGTCCGCGCGACGCGCCGGGCGTGAGCTCGAGCGCGCCTTTTCGGGCGAGCGCGCGCAAGTGGTCTTCGGCCGAGCTCGCCGTGCTGAAGCCAAGACCCGCGGCGATTTCGGCGCGCGTGGGCGGCATGCCCGTGGACTCCAGGTGCCGGCGGATCCAGTCGAGGACCTTCTGTTGCCGGGTGGTGAGCGGGATCGACATAGGGGACAGACCACGTTCTTTCGTAAAGCCTCGCACGAGCGGTGTCGGGGACAAAACGTGGTCTGTCCCCCTCTCCATATGAGGCCGTATGGATATACGGTAATCAAATTATAGACGGCCGGATGCCGACGTCAACCCCCGCTGGTGCGCACCGGCGTCCGCGGCTGCGTTGACCGCCATCAACATCGGCCCGCGGCGTGCTGCTAGGATGCATTTTCGCTGCGCATGGGCGATCGCAGTGAGCACGCCGGAAAGTAGGTCACGGAAAGAGTAGGGTCAGACTCGACTTTTTTCCGATATCTCTGCCAAGAGCAATCTGTGCAAAAAGTCGAGTCTGACCCTACTTTCCAGCGCGACGATGCAGGCGATGGTATGCGAGGGTGCGGGGCGCCCGCTTGCGCTGCGCACGCTGCCGCGGCCCGAACCCGGCCCGGGCGAGGTGCAGATCGCCGTGCGCGCCTGCGGCGTCTGCCGCACCGACCTGCATCTTGTCGACGGCGAGCTGCCGGACCCGAAGGTTCCCGTCATCCCCGGCCACGAGATCGTCGGCACGATCACCGCGCGCGGATCCGGCGTCACCGCCCCCGCCATCGGCACCCGGGTCGGCGTGCCGTGGCTGGGCGGCAGCTGCGGGCATTGCGGCTTTTGCGCGACGGGACGCGAGAATCTCTGCGCCGACGCGCGCTTCACCGGCTATCAGCGCGACGGCGGCTATGCGGAATATGCCGTGGCCGACGCCCGCTACGTCTTCCCGCTGCCCGACCGCTACGACGATGTTCATGCTGCGCCCCTGCTGTGCGCCGGGCTGATCGGCTATCGCGCCTACGCGCTGGCGGGCGAGGCCCGCACGCTCGGACTCTACGGTTTCGGTGCGGCGGCGCATCTGATCGCGCAGGTCGCGCTCGCGCAAGGACGCACGGTGTTCGCCTTCACGCGCCCCGGCGATCGCGCCGCGCAGGCGTTCGCGCAGAAAGTCGGCGTGCACTGGGCCGGCGACAGCGATGCCACCGCGCCGGCACCGCTCGACGCCGCGCTGATCTTCGCCCCGGTCGGCGCATTGATCCCCGCCGCCCTCGCGGCGACGGCACGGGGCGGCACCGTCGTCTGCGCCGGCATCCACATGAGCGACCTCCCGGCGTTTCCCTACCGGCTGCTCTGGGGCGAGCGCTGCGTGCGCTCGGTCGCCAACCTCACCCGCCGCGACGGCGAGGCGTTTCTCGCGCTCGCGGCGACGATACCGCTGTCGGTGCACGTCGAGCCCTATCCACTGGTGCGTGCCAACGACGCGCTCGCGCAGCTGCGCGCCGGTGCCGTGGCGGGTGCCGCCGTGTTGACGCCGGGCCTCTGAAGGCGTCGAATGAACCAGGTGCTTCGATTTCCACACCCGTTCACCGCGCGAGCAGGACCGCTGTAGCGGCCTGCATGGTGATCCGTCCGTCGTCCCACCCCCAACCCACCACAGGAGCAATGAGCATGGCCACGAAGTCCGCACCCAAGTCCGCCCCCAAGCCTGCAGCCACCGGCAAGCCGGCCCGCAAGAAGGCGAAGCGCGCCACGAAAGCCACCGCGAAGGCCGTCCCGAAATCCGCCGCGAAGGCCCACGACATGTTCGCGCTGCCCGACGCGACGCAACTCGCCGAGTACGCGAAGACGCTGACGCCCGAGCAGGCGTTCGAGCTCTATCGCGCGAATGCGAAGCTCGCCCTCGACGTGATCGACGCCGCGATCGAGAGCACGGCCAAGATGCGCCGACTGCAGTTCGAGGGGGAGGAGTCCGCGCGCACGATGCAGAAGAAGGTGGCGCGCCGCGCGGCTGAAGCGGGTGACGTGCCGACGCTCATGGCCGCCGGGCAAAGCGCATCGCAGGAAGCGATCGAGCGGTCGATGGCCTACTGGAGCCAGATGTTCGACCTGGTCGTGGAGATGCAGAAGCGGCTGTTCGCGCTGATGGAGAACCAGATGTCCGACGTGCCGGGCGTGAAGCAGGCCAAGGCCGCGATGGCCATGATGCCCGACATGACGCAGATGCAGAACGTCGTTTCGGCGATGCAGGGCGTGATGTCGTCGGGCGGGTCGGCGTTCGAGTCCATGCAGAAGGTGATGAGCGACTTCGCGCGGATGTCCGGAGTGAAACGCTGACCATCGCGTTGGGCGGCCGCGCGCGGGTGCGCGCGGCCGCCCGCGGTGAACAAGTTGCGCTGGACATCCTCAGCGTACACGGGCACGTCAGCTTGCTTGTCGATGACTCCAGGGCGGATCGCGGTCCGCCGAATGCACGTGCCGGTTGTCCAGACATTCGGCGCGCGCGGACAACGGAGTTTGCCGATGAAGTCGCTCGAATTCGAAAAGGTGTCCATTGCCAGCGCACGGCAGGAACTGGACGGCCAGGTCAAGCGGGTTGACGCGCCGGAGCGATCGCGCCAGCGTGCGCCACAGCATGACGCGGTCCTGCTGGATGCGACGCGTCTGTGGATGGACGGTTTGCCCACGGCGGTCCGGCCCGTGGTGCTGGCGCGGAGGTTTCCGCGGATCGCGAACAGCATCGCGGAACTGTGGCGACGTGTCGCGCGTTGCGAAGAATACCTCGATACGCTGGTCGTCGACTTGCGCGGCGACCGGACTGGGTTTCCGCTCGAGGTCGCGCAGGAACTGGCGGCATTGCGTGGTTACTATGCCGAGCTGCACCCGCAGCATCGGTCGGCATGGGATCTCGAGCTGCGCGGCGATTAGTTTCGCTGACTGCACCCCGGTTCCTGCCTGGCACTGCCCCGCCCCCCTGTAGCGTACGCCTTGCCCTGCCGCGCCGCGGGCGCGCGAATTCGTGCCCAATGCGGCACATGCCGCGGCAAGCCGTGGGCGGCGAGCGGGGCGGGCAACGCGCCAACGGCTACCGCGCGCGAGGTAACGGTCTGACACGCGCCATGCGCTTCGCGGTCGATCGTCGGCGCGGTGGCGCACATGGCGCGATCGAAGCCAGCACGAGCGCAGGGAACCGGCCGTGGTCACGCGATGGCATGGGTCTTGCTGATCGACTATCGCTCGACTCGCGGCTGCAATCCCGCACGCCGCCACTGTAGCTGACAGCGAACACGAAACGATAGAAATCCGACTCGACGGGTGCCGATGATGTAGCAGCGCGCCCTGGCGAGTCCGGTCCACCGGACATGAGGATCGAAGGCGCGTTTCTCCACAGCCGGACGGCCCGCCGCATCATTGCACTCTTCGTTGTGTCGGCGCTGATTCCGCTCGCCTTGATCGTCGCTCTGTCCGCGGATCCGATCGGGAGTCCGCAACTCGAGGCCGCCGCCACCGCGCCGATCGCCGACCTGATGCGATCCTCGTCGCGGCAGCGGTTCTGGCGGTCCTGCTCGTGGCCGTACTGAGCGCGATGCAAATCCGGCGCACGTTGGGTCCGCTGAGAAAACTCATCGACGGCACCCGCCGCGCGGGTGACGGGGATCTTTCGGCCCGAGTGGATGTTCCGGCGGACGACGAATTCGGCGAGCTCGCCTCGTCGTTCAACTCGATGGCGGCACGCCTCGGCAGTCAGTTCACGGCCTTGCTCACCCTTTCGGACATCGACCAGGCGATCCTGTCCCGGCTCGATCTCGATCGCGTCATCGAGACGGTGGTCACGCGCATGCGCGACATCGTGCCGGCCGACTTCGTCAGCATCGCGATCGTCGATCGCAATGCCCCGGAGATGCTGCGCATCTACACAAGAGATCAAGGCACGGACAAAGGACTCCAGCTCGAGCGTTGCGCCTGCTCGACCGATGACGTGAGCGTGCTGCTCGCCTACCCGGACGGGCTTTGGCTCGACCGCGCGCAGGCCGTGACGCCCTATCTCGCGCCGGCGGCGAAGCTCGGCGCGAAGTCGCTGCTCGTGCTGCCGATCATCTGGCAGAACGCCGTCGTGGGTGCCGTCGTGCTGGGCTTCGCGAGTGCGGCGATGCTCACTGACGAGGAGCGCGCGCGCGCCAGGAGCCTCGGCGATCGCGTCGGCGTCGCCTTCGCGACGGCGGCGAAGGACGAGCAGCTCTATTACCAGGCGAACTACGACGCGCTGACCGCGCTCCCGAACCGCCTGTATTTCAAGGACCAGCTCGCCCGCCGGTATGCGCAGGCGCAGCGGGAGCCGCAGCCGTTCGCACTGCTCTTCATCGATCTCGACAACTTCAAGTCGATCAATGACAGCCTGGGCCACGCCGCGGGCGACGAGCTGTTGCGGCAGACCGCGGAGCAGGCTGAAGCAGTGCGTGCGCGAGACCGACACGGTGACGCGTCTGGGCGGCGACGAGTTCACGATCATCCTGGCGCAGATTCGCGCGACCCGCGATCCCGAATCGGTCGCCGAGCATGTCCTGCGGTCGCTGGCGGCCCCGTTCAACATCGCGGGCAACGAGCATTTCCTGAGTGCGAGCATCGGCATCGCGCTCTACCCGGAGGATGGCAAGACGGCGGAGGAACTGCTGCGCAATGCCGACACGGCGATGTACCGGGCGAAGGAGGGCGGGCGCGGTCGGTTCGTGTACTTCGAGGAGCGCATGAACGTGGCGGCGGTCGCGCGCGTGAGCCTGGAGCGGGATCTGCGCCGGGCGATCGACCGGAACGAGTTCAGTCTGCGGTACCAGCCGCAACTCGACCTGCGCACCGGACGCGTCTCCGGCGTCGAGGCGCTGCTGCGCTGGGACAGTCCGGACCACGGCGAGCGCCAGCCGGCCGAATTCATCGCCCTGGCCGAAGAGACCGGGCTCATCGAGCCGATCGGCGAATGGGCGCTGCGCGAGGCGTGCCGCCAGTATGTCGCGTGGCAGGAGGAGGGGGTCCTGCTGCCGCATCTCGCCGTGAACGTTTCGCCGCGCCAGTTCAGGCAGAAGGAATTCGTGGCGCAAGTCCGGTCGATCGTGCGGGAGACGGGCATCGCGCCGCAATGCCTCGAACTGGAGATCACCGAAAGCCTGCTGCTCGACCCAAACAATGGTGTCGCGGTGATGCTCGACGAGATCCACGCGCTGGGCATAACCCTTGGCCTCGACGATTTCGGCACGGGCTACTCGTCACTCGCGTATCTGAAACATTTTCCGATGCGGACGGTCAAGATCGACCGCACGTTCATCACGGACCTCGGCGCCGCCGACGGTTCAGGGGCCATAGCGACTGCCATCATCGCCATGGCTCATGCGTTGCAGCGACGGGTCGTCGCAGAAGGGGTAGAGACCGAAAGGCAGGCGGCGATTCTCGCCCGTCTCGGTTGCGACCACATTCAGGGTTATTACTACAGCCGGCCGTTGACCGTGCCGATGCTCGCCGAGTTCGTCAGTCGAGTCGCAAGCGAGGCTCCGCGACGGATCGCCTCGCGCAAGCTCGCGGCGCGGCGATAGCGATTCCACACCGCCAGGCCGGACGGGAACAGTGGTGCCCAGGGCCGGAATCGAACCGGCACGGCGCGGTGAAGCGCCCGCGGATTTTAAGTCCGCTGTGTCTACCAGTTTCACCACCCGGGCCTGCTTGCCCGAGCCCCGCGCCGAGCCGACGAAGCGTCGATCGGCGGGCTGACAAGGCGGGCAACGCTCGTGCATGTTAGCAAACTCCACTCTGGCATGTCGTTTGCTCGCTGGTCCTCACCGATGGCAGATTTCATTCGCAGTCCTCTCCGACCGTGTTCTGAAGCGAGGCAAAATGTCGATCCACACTCCCGGCGCGAGGCGCCGCAGAAGGTACAACCTGCAACAGACCCAGCTGGTCGTCGATGAGTCGGCTGCCTCGAAAGCGGCAGTCCCTGACGTGCCGACGCCCCCCGAAGCGACATTGCGACGACCCAATTCGCAGGAGGTCAACCGTTTGCTGTCCTCGACGATCGACTGGCTTGCGAGCCTGCCGCTCAACATGCGGCCGCTGGCGCTGGCGACGCAATTCCCGCGGGTCGCCAACCGGATTGCGCAGGAGTGGAAGGAGCCGAGTGCCTGCCGCCGGGACTTCGAGGATCTTGTGTACGACAATCGAGGGGATCGCGAGGGGTTCCCGTCCGACGTTCTGGTCGAGCTGCTGGCGCTGCGCGATCACTACTACGGTTACAACCTGATGCTGGCCAAGGAGGCCTGAACGGCCCCTATGCTCGCTGTGTGCGGCATAACCGCACCCCGCGCTGCGCGGGACCAGCCTTCGCCTGTCCTGCGGCCTTCGGCGTGGTGTTCGCTCCTCCGCGGGGCATCGAGGCCGGCGCCGGACGCCGTTACAGCGGCAGGAACACGGCGGTCGCAAGCCCCTGACTGAAACGGCGGATCGTGCGGTTCGTGCGCTGTGCCATCACCAGGGCCAACGTGTCCTGATAGGCGACGAGCTTGCCGATCTCACGCTCGAACGACAGGTTGGGTGCGCCGGCCGAAATCTCGTTGCTGAGAAGCAGCAGCTCGCCATTGGGACCGCGCGCGTTGGCGAGTTTCCACGCGGCGATCTCGATGTTGCGTGCCGCGTTGTAGAGGCGCTGGGCGTCCAGGCTGTCGGTCAGGTAGAACTGCGATTTGTCGCCGTACGCGGTGGCGATCATGCTGCCGAGGCCGACGCCGAACGCGAAGACGCGGTCACCCGTGAAGTCGGGCCGGAACGCGGTCTGCAGCGCGTCGATGCCCCGCTGGTTCGACAATTCCGCGAAGCGCCACGCTTTGCGCGGATCGAACGCGCGGGCCACGCCTGCTTCCGGCGTCGGGAGGTCGCTCTTGCGGAGCTCGCGCGGGTTGCGCCGGTAGAGCTTTTCCATCAGCAGTTTCGCCGACGCGATGCTCTCCTGCAGGTGCACCTCGGCGACGGCGTCGATGTCGGACTTGGCGAGATCGCTCAGCTTGAACGGCGCTTCGGCCGGCGGCGGTCTGCGACCGGTCGGCGGCGCCGTGGGTGGGGAGGTCGCGGTCGACGTGCAGGCGGCCAGCAGACAGGCGGCGAGCGCGAGCAGGGTGGCGCGCATGCCGCGGATGCTGGCGCATCGCACCGTCGAATGTCAATCGGGAATGCAAGGGCGTCGACACGCGCATGGTGAGCGCCTACAATTTCTTCATTCGCGCGGTCGCGGTTCGGACGCTCGGGCTGCGGTCGCGAATGAAATGACCCCGGCCGGCCAGGCGTGCGACAGGATTCCGCAGCGATGAGGAACGCAATGCCGGTGGGCGCAGTGCCAAGGTTGCGGCAAGGCGCGTGGAGGCTCGCTGCGACCGCTTGTGCCGGACTGCTGGCACTGGCCGCGTGCGGCCCCGAACCCCCGCCGTCGCAGGCGCTTACCGCCGGCGGCGAGTGGCACGAGTTCCAGGGGACATGGACCGCGGCGGGCAGCCGCCAGATGATTCGCCTCGGTGGGGATCGCCGCGCCTCCATCGCAAAACTCAACGGATCGTTGCTGCTCGCCGGACCTTCGCGTCCGGGCGTGGGTTTCCGCGCCGAGGCGATCGTCCTCAACGACAGCGCCACCGGCATGGTCGGTCGTTCCGTCTGGACCGACGAGCGCGGCGACCAGGCCTACAGCGAACTGCGGGGAGAAGGCACGGCAACGGGCAACCGGATCGTCGGCACCTTCGTCGGCGGCACCGGGCGGTATGCGCGCGCGACGGGCACCTACGAGTTCTCGTGGCGCTTCGTGCTCGAGGCCGAGGACGGGACCGTGCAGGGCCAATCGGAGGGCCTGAAGGGCCGGGTGCGTGGCGGATTGCCGGAGGGCACCCCGGGCGGAGCGGGAGGTCCGCGCCTATGATCAGCACCGTGCTGATCCTCAAACGTGCACTGCCGTTCGCTCTGGCGATCGGCATCTGGTTTGCGCCGGTCCCCGCCGGGCTCACGCCGCCCGCCTGGCACCTGTTCGCGGTGTTCGTCGCGGCGATCGCGGCGGTGCTCGCGGGCGCCTTCCCGCTCCTCACGTCGACCATGCTGGCGGTGGCTGCGGTCGTCCTGACCGGCACGCTTTCGCCCGCACAGGCGTTCAGCGGCTTTGCCAACGCGTCGGTGCTGCTGGTGGTGATCGCGTTCCTGGTGGCGCAGGCGATCGTCAAGTCCGGGCTGGGACACCGGATCAGCCTCTTCATGGTGAGTCGTTTCGGCCGCTCCTCGCTGGGCCTCGCCTACAGCATCGTGCTCACGGACGCGCTGATCGCGCCGGCATTCCCGAGCAACACCGCGCGCGGCGGCGTACTCTATCCGGTCGTGCTGTCGGTCGCGTTGGGATCCAACTCGCGCCCCGACGATCCCGAGGGCCGACGGCTCGGCGCCTACCTGATGTTCTGCGGGATGGCGAGCCTCGCCGTATCGTCCGCGCTCTGGATGACCGCCACTTCGGCCAATCCGATCGGCATCCAGGTGGCGCACGAGTTCGGATTGGACATCAATTTCGGCAGGTGGCTGATCGCCGCTTCGGTTCCGGCACTGACCGCGATCCTGCTGTTGCCGTGGGTCGTCGCGCGCATCTTCCCGCCCGGCGTCGGCGCGACGCCAGAAGCCCCCGTCGCCGCGCGGAAGGGGCTCGCGGCATTGGGGCCGCTGTCGCGCGACGAGCGGGTCACCGCGGTGACCTTCGCGCTGATGGTCTGCGGCTGGATCTTCGCCGACCGGTTGCAGCTCAACGTCACCAGCATTGCCTTCGCCGGACTCGGCGCGCTGCTGGTGACCAACGTGCTGACGCTGGACGACATCGCGGCGCAGGGCGACACGCTCACGATCTTTCTGTGGCTCGCGGTCCTGTTCGCCCTGAGCGGACAGCTGAACGAGCTGGGGTTCATGGGCTACGCCGGCCAGCGCCTCGCGTCGCACCTGGGCGGGCTGTCATGGCCGGTGACGTACGTGACGCTCGTCGTGCTCTACGTCGCGATCCACTACATGTTCGTGAGCCAGTCGTCGCAGGTCCTGGCTCTTCTGGGCGTGTTCCTCGACGTGGGCATCCGCGGCGGCGTGCCTGCGCCGTTGATGGCCTTCGCGCTGCTGTTCGCGAGCAGCTATTTCTCGGTCATCACGCCGCAGGCGGGCAGCCAGAACGTGATTTTCGTCGGCAGCGGCTATCTCACGCAGCGCGAGCTCTATCGGCTTGGATTGCTCGTCACGCTGTTCTTCATGGCCGTGTTCCTCGTCGTCGGAACGGCGTGGATTCTGCTGATCACGGGGTGACCGGACCCCATGCGCGCTCCTTCGCTGCCAGCGAAGGGTTGCACGCGCAACGCGGCAGTCGTCGGACGGTGGGTAAATCCGCCGCTCACAACACGTATGCCAGGATCGCGTAATAGTGACTGGCACTGCCGGCGAGCACGAACAGGTGCCAGATGCCGTGCGCATGGGTAAGCCGCGTATCGAGCGCATAGAAGACGATGCCGACGGTGTAGAACAATCCGCCTGCCGCAAGCCAGGCAAAGCCGGCGGGACCCAGCGCATGCAGCAAGGGGACCAGTGCCGCCACGGCTACCCAGCCCATCAGGAGGTAGATCACGACGGACAGGATTCGCGCGCCGGCTCTCGCTCGCAGCTCCTGCAGGCCGCCGAGCACCGCGAGCCCCCACACGATCCCGAACAGCGTCCAGCCCCAGGGGCCGCGCAGCGTCACCAGGCAGAATGGCGTGTAACTTCCAGCGATGAGCAGATAGATGCTCTGGTGGTCCAGCGCGCGCAGGACGTTCTTGGGCCGCCCGCGCACGCTGTGGTAGAGCCCGGAGATGCTGTAGAGCGACACCAGCGTCACGCCGTAGATCGTGACGCCGACCACCTTCCACGGGTCGCCGCTCAATGCGGCCAGCACGACGAGGACGACCGTGCCCGCGAGCGCCAGAACGGCCCCGACCACGTGCGTCAGGGCGTTGAATTTCTCGCCGTAGTACATGGG
This sequence comes from uncultured beta proteobacterium, assembly GCA_963751405.1. Taxonomy (GTDB): domain Bacteria; phylum Pseudomonadota; class Gammaproteobacteria; order Burkholderiales; family Casimicrobiaceae; genus CAIWHR01. The sequence goes on from CAVVUJ010000017.1 coordinate 132,730, forward strand.
TTTGCCGCCTGCCAATCGAGCACGCCGTCTCGCTGTGGCACCGCCGGGGCCGCGACCGCGTTCTCAGTCCGCACCGGCGTCCTGCTCGCCGCAGTGCGACAGGATGTGCGCGCGCGCCGCGTCGCGCAGAGCCACGGCGGCGGCGAAGGCGTCCGGCATCGGCGAGGGAGGAAACACCGGGGTGCCGATGGTGACGTCAATGGGGCCGCGCCGCGGAAGCCATTGGTCTGCACGCAGCAATGCCCGCGTGCCACGGATCGCCACCGGCAGTACCGGAACCTGCGCCGCAGCTGCGGCAGCGAACGCGCCGAGATGAAAGGATCCCAGCCCCGGCACACGCGTGAACGTGCCCTCGGGAAAGAGCGCCGTCGACGTGCCCGCCATCACTGCTTCGGCCAGCCGCCGGGCGTCCTCGACGCTCTGCCGGGCGGCGAAGCGCTCGACGAACTGCACACCCAGTCCGCGCAGGTAGAGTCGCGCTACCGGCTGGCGCAGCAATTCGCGCTTGGCCACGAAGCTGAAGTGTGCCGGAATGGCCGCGAACAAGGCCAGGCCGTCGAGATAACTGGCGTGGTTCGCCACCAGCACGCAGGGCGCGCGCGACAGATGCTCCAGCCCCCGCACCGTGAGCGCAATGCCGGCGAGTCGCAGCGTGGTCCGCGCCGCCCACCGGTTCACGCGCCAGGCGGCGTCAGGACTCGGCGCGAGCGCTGTCAGCAGCCACGTCGGTGGCGCGATCAATGCGGCTATCAGCCAGGCGTAGAGGCCGTAGAGGAGCCGGGCCGCGGCCGTCACCGCCTGGTGCGCCTGCGGCAGCAGCGATCCGGCGATCAAGCGGACTAACTGCCACCAGGCGGCGTGCCTGCGCGCACCCACCCGTCCGGCCTCGTAGAGCTCCCGGCAGGCGGCGCGGCGGATCTTGCCGCTGGAGGTCTTGAGCACCGTGTGGGGTGGTGCCAGCACCACCTCGTCGGGCGGCTCGCCAAGAACCGCCACCGTAACCTCGACAATCCGCGCGCGCAACGCATCCTGCTCCGACGCCCCGGTCGCCCGGGTTTCCGCGAGCACCACCAGACGCTCGGTGCCGCTGTTCGGATCGGGGCTGCCGAAGGCGGCGATGCAGCCCCGGCGCACGCCCGGGATCGCGCCCACTGCATCCTCCACCTCATGGGGGTAGATGTTGCGGCCGCCGCGGATGATGATGTCCTTGACCCGGCCGGTGAGGTGCACCTCACCGTCGGCGAGGTAGGCACGGTCCCCGGAGTCGAGCCAATCGCCGTCGAAGAGGCGCCGCGTTTGCTCCGGATTGCGCCAGTAGCCGCCGGTGGCCGAGGGTCCACGGAACTCCAGCCGCCCCTCGACGCGCTCGCCCAACTCCTCGCCGAGGGCATCGACGATGCGCACCTCGTGCCCCGGCAACGGGCGTCCGCAGGAGACGAAGCTCAACGCGGTGGCATCGTCGGCCGCCGCCGGCTCGGCCCGGCCCGAACGACTGAACGGCTCGCGGCGGATGCGGTCGATGCGCGGCCCGCGACCCAGCGGCGGACAAAGCAGGCCTACCGTGCATTCGGCCAGGCCGTACACCGGCGTCATGGCCCCCGGATGGAACCCATAGCGCGAGAAGCGCTCCGTGAAGCGGCGCAGCGTCTCGGGGAGCACGGGCTCGGCGCCGTTCGCGGCGAGACGCCAGGAACCAAGGTCCAGACCGTCGATCGTCGCGTCGTCGACGCGCTTCACGCAGAGCTCGTAGGCGAAGTTTGGCGCCGCAGATATGGTGCCGCGGTAGCGCTGGATCGACCGCAGCCAGCGTTCCGGGTGCGTCAGAAAGGCAAGCGGTGACATGACCACCAGCGGGATCGCGAAGTACAGGCTGGCGAGCCACATGCTGATCAGCCCCATGTCGTGATAGAGGGGCAACCAGCTCACCAGGATGTCGTCCCGCCGCACATCGATCGCCGCGCCCATGGCGCGGATATTGGCCATCAGGTTCGCATGGGTGAGCACCACGCCCTTCGGATCGCCCGTGCTGCCTGACGTGTACTGGAGGAAGGCGATGTCATCCGGGCGAATGGGCACCGGCAGCGGCGCGCCTGCGTTGTCGATCAGCTCGGCCACGGTCACGACGCGGCGCAGGCCGGCCACCCGCGCCTCCAGCAAACGAGCCACGCCTCGCGCCTCGGGCACGGTGACGAGGATCGAGGCTTCGGCGTTGGACAGAATGCCCGCATGGCGGCGTACATGCTCCTCGAGCTGGGACAGGTGCGCCGGCGGATAGATCGGCACCGGTATGCCGCCTGCCCGAAGGATGCCGAAATAGGTGTGGAAGTATTCCGGGCTGGTGGGGAGCATGATCGCCACCGTCTGGCGCGGCTCGAGTCCTTCGCGCTGCAGTCCCGCGGCGACGATGTCGACCTGCCGTTGCAGATCGCCATAGTCGATTTTCGTTTCGCCGCTGTCGCCGAGGTAGACGATGTGCGTCCGATCCGGGTGGGCGCGCGCGTGCCAGTCGAGCGCCTCGACGAGGGTTGCGGCATCGACCGGGACGGCCTCAATGGGCTCCGACCAGCGCGTGGGCAGCGCGGCGTGAGCGGTGGCCGGGGAAATCCGCGGTGCGTCCTGCAGTGCCGTGAGCAGATCGCGCAGCGTGACGAGCCCACCGAGCGCTTCCTCAGGCAGGCTGACCCCGAAGGCACGCTCGCTGCGCGCCGCGAGCTCCACCCGGCTCAGGCTGTCCAATCCCAGATCCCGCTCGAGGGAACTGTCCAGCATGACCGGGCGGATCCACGCCGCACCGGGGTGCAACTCGGCGAGAAACTGCCGCGTCAGCGCCAGTACTGCTTCCGGCGTTTGCCCGTCCGCCGGGATGTCGTCATGCGCCGTTCGGCCTGCCATCGGTCTTTCTGCGCAACGAACCGGATGCCGCTCCTTGCCTCGAGCGTCCTGGTTGAGGCTCGGAGATTTTGCAATCGTAGCCTTCAGCGGCCAGTCTGTGAATGGCTGGACAATCATTTCGACCTGCGTCGACGACACCTTCTTCGGCGCGACCGTAGAACAAATTTGGGCCAGCCGGTCGGCCAAGTCATGTTCAGCGTCGAACAAGATGCTTCATGTCGACGTTGAAGCGCGAACGGGCGTCATGCGTAGAATGGCGGGTCCGACGCGTAGACTTGGAATGTCGCGGCTGCGCCACCAAACAGAAGGAGTCAAGAATGATGAACTTCGGTTACAACAGCCTCTGGGGCGTGCTCATTCTCGCTGGCGACATATGGGCGATCATCAATATTTTCCAGAGCTCGGCGTCCAATGAGAAGAAACTGATCTGGACACTCGCGGTGGTGCTGCTGCCCGTGCTGGGCTTGATCCTGTGGTATTTCCTCGGGCCGCGCGACGGCAAGGCTTAGGGCCGGGAACTTTGCGGGTCCGGCGGGCGAAGGGGTCGATCGGAGCCGTTAGCAGGGCGTGTCGTTCCCACCGGTTGCAGACGGTGACAAGCAAAGAGAGTGCTTTGATGGGTAGCTTCATTTGCGCGCCACCGCCATGACCGATTTTTCCCCATATGGCTGCACCTGCTTCTCAGGCCGTGGTTCGACCAGCATGCGGATCTGTTCTTGAGCGTCCGACAACGTCGCGACAAAGTGAGTTCTAGCGTCAAATCCGATCCGCTCTTTCGCCTCATTCAGGTCGCCGGGCGCATTCCACAATCCCACGAGCAATTTCAATTTCGGAAACCGGCGACGAAGACGCATGCGCAGGCGGCGAGCATGCGCCACGGCGGCGGGCGGCGCGGCGGATATGCAGATCACATCGGCTTTGCGCTGTTCGACGTAATCAACCAGTTCGCTGGCCGCGGCCATTGCCGTCAGCCGGGACGGTCTCCACGACACAGCCACGGATGTCCACGATTTGAGCGAGCATCATTCCGGCTAATTCATCCCCCTCGCCGTGAGCCGGCAGGCAGAGGACACAAAACCCTGGCAGACCGGCGCGATCAGCAAGACTGGAATCTGCTTGCGCCTCTTTCATGTCCTCGCTGCTGTCCTTCTCGTGCAGTTCCTGCTGGCGCTCACCCCGTTCCTGAACCATGGACTTCAGCGTCTGCAAAATGAACTTATGCCGGCCCTCCTCAAGCTCGCCCCGACGCCAATGTGTTTCGGCCGAAGCCAATGCCGGGATCAGCACTGTGTCGTAGAGTTCGACGAGCGGCTGTGTGCTCGAAGTATTCATCGAACAATTCGGCGGCCTCTTCCTGATCGCCCGCCAGCAGACGCTGATAGACGCGCTTCTTGGGCTCGAACACCGGTTCGTCGCCCAGCAGAATGTCCAGAAAGGAGAGCTGGGGAACGTGCTTGCCGACCACCAGCACGCACACGGTCAAGGGGGTCGCCAGCAGCAGCCCCACCGACTCCCCACAACCAGGTCCAGAAGACGGCCGCCACCAGGACCGCCACCGGCGACACGCCGGTGTTCTTGCCATAGAGCCACGGCTCCAGGAGGTTGTTGTTGAAGAGTTCCAGCACCACGAACAGCCCGACGGTCAGGATCGTCGCCACCCAGCCGCGTCGAGATGGCCATCGACAGGCCAATCGGCATCACGGCGGCAATCCACGGGCCGATGTAGGGAATGAACCGCAACGTCGCGGCCAGGATTCCCCACAGATGGCATTGGGCACGCCGATCAGATAGAGCCCGACGCCGACGGAAATGCCAAAAGTGACATTAAGCAGGAAGAGAATCGAGAGATAGCGGCTGACCCGTGCGCCGGCGTCTTCCAGCATCTGCGTGGTCACGGTCACTTGGCCCTGTCCCAACCAGGTGGATGAACCGATCGCGCAAGTCCTCGCGACGGATCAGGAAGAACACCACGAGCACGATGACGATGCCGGTCGATTCCCAACACCTCGAGCAGCGTGCCGAACATGCCGCCAAAGACCTGCAGCGGGCTCGCTGGCGAGGAAACGATCCGGACCGAGTAAGGCAGTTCGATGGTCCCCCGCGGCTTCTTGGCCAGTTCGACGGGCGAGAGATTTTCGCCCATTCCCTGAGCGGTACTTGTAACCTTGCTCAGCGCGGCGCTGGCATACGCGTTCACCGACTTCAGCTTCGCCTCAAGATTGTGTCTGGTATTCGGGGATCTTGGGCGCAGAACTGGTCATCTGAACGGCTGCGATCCAGGCCACGATCCCGAGCACGGTGAAGCCCAGGAGAGCCGTCACCAACACGGCCGGGATCCGGCCCAGCCACTGCCGTTCCAGCCAATCACACACGGGGCTCAACAAGAAACTCAACAGCACGGCCAGCGTCAAGGGAACGAGCACTCCCTTGGCTAGGTAAAGAGCCGCAATGACCACGGCGATCGACGCCAGCTGGGCGGTTTGGCCAGATAGTCAGAGGGTGCCATGGGATATACGGCCGACGATCTAGGTCAGTTGCGCTTGCGGAGACAATCGATACCGGCGGGTGATCGAGCGATAGTGACGACGATTGCGGTTCATCCCATGCATAGCTGAGGCGATACGTGCGGTGCCATTCCCGGTAGCGCACGGTTACACGCAGACTTCGCTTTGCTGCGGGAACGCGTGGAACTTCGTGCCGGGGCGCGCCCAGGAAACGGGCTTCGGTTTGCCGGTAATCGGCGAGTAACCCGTCGTACTCGCGTTTGAGAACCGCATAGCAGCTGGCACGCGTGCGCTTCAGTGCGGGGCGGTCGACTAAGACAGTGTGACCACGGCGGCAATGGATCAGTCCCGCTTTCGCATCCTTCCGACAGCCTCCGTCACGCCTTCGCGGCCTCACCGAGCATGTCGGCGATCAGTTCCTGTGTAAGCGCCATCTGGTTGGCGAGAAACAGGTCCAGGCATGACAATAGCCAGCGCCACAAGCGCTGTTCCAGCGAATGGTGCCTTTTGCACGCCGAGATCAGCCCGATTTGCGCGATAAGCGCCTGGGTGTAGCGGAGCAGCAGACGCGGCAGCGGGCCGTCGTGCTCGAACTCGTGTTGCAGCCGAACTGCCCGCAACCGATAACTGTAGCCGGGGCTCAGCACGACCGCTCGGCTAGTCGTGTTCCGCCCCCGAGGAATGCTGCGATGCCGATCACGCCATCGTTGCCCGTGACCGCGAATTCGGCCGACGCCCGCTCGCGTCACATAGAACCGGGAAACGATGCCGGTGGTGATGAAATACAGGTACCTTTCGCGGTCCCCGGCATCGTGGATGGTCCAACGTAACGGCAAGGGACAAGTTTCAAGATCAAGCACAGGCGCTGATACTCCTGCCGGGGCAGCGCTGCAAGGAGGTGGTTTTGCCTGGGCGTAGGCTGTCCGGGGACGAAACGTCGGCTATCGCCGACCGCGAAGCGCATCTCCGGAGACGGCCGAAACGAATGGTGCCCTACCATATAGCCCTCCCGAGAAGAGGGAGCGGACCATCAGACTGACCGGTCATGTGAATATACCGAGTCCACATGCACGCACTATTGATTTGGATTAAATCCTATAGGCGTACTCCGCACACTGCATCGACGTGTGGCTCAGCGTAACGGCGCGCCCATGATCGGTCAGCACCGCCTCGGCATAGCAGCTCTCTGACGCACCGTGTCCACGCCGATTCGGCGGCGCGACGGAGCCCAACGAGCTTGACCACACCGCTTTCCAAGCTGCTCCGTTGTTCGCGGTGGCCTTGGCGTGGATGGGCTTCAGCCCGCGACGCGCGAACTGGGTGGCGTCTCCCGAAACGTCCGCCATGCTGATGCCGATCTTGCACTGCTCGCGCGAGTGCTGCTTGCCGCGCGATCAACTGTATTGGCGTGTCGCTGCTGGCCAACGACATGAAGGCTGCCGAGTTCCGCAGGATATGACGGAAAACCAATGCGCCCCATGGCTGGCTCATGATCATCAGCGCGCCGTTATCGCCTGAGCAAATTGCGCGACCGCTCGAACTTTTCCGGTTCCATCAATGCGAATTTGCGCCGGTCGCGCGCGGTTGAAGCGTGCTGGCCTGCGCCATGCGTCCTATTCGGTGACCGATAACCTGCGCCGAGGTCAGCCTCCTCGCCAAAGTCTTCGTAGCGAGATCGACGCATGGCATGAACGAGAAAATATATGCGTGGCGAGGTAATTGCGTGGCATTTGCGTACTGGGTAGGGAGTTATGGGAAGTGGTCAAGTTGTACGCAAGAGGACCAAGACGCTCTGTGCGATGAGCCATGCTCGTGCTATTTCGACGGCATGTCGCCTGCGACCCATTGTCGCTTTCGAAGCCCGTGGGCACCGCCTTCAACCGTAGCGCTGCATCGTGTGAGCCACCGCACAGACCGACAGACGATGGTCGCGCACACTATTTCACTGCGTTGGATCATGGCGGTGGGAATGGTTGCCATCAGTCCGGATGCGCTTTTGGCGAGTGGATTTACGCTCCGGTGAATGCGACGGACAAGCATGGTTGAATGGATCGACCGACGTTTGTCGCTTGCATCACACGCGAGTTTACGGTCTGCGATGACTTGATCAAACGAAAATCAATGGAGACGACATGACGAACACACTCGGAACTCGACGGAACAGACTGCGAAACGGATCGGCTCGGGTCCGCTGAAGAGCATCTCGTTGGAACGGGGCTCGGCGCAGCTGCGGGGGCGCGCAGCGGGCGCACTGGCGGGAACGGTGGCGGGCCTGTAGGTACGGTAGTAGGGGCGGTGGCAAGCGGTGTGACCGGCGGTGGCGGCAAGGCGATCGCAAATCGATCGACCCTCCGCGAGGAAGCTTACTGGCGCGAGAACTATTCGAGCGGCCTATGTCACCAGGGGGCAACTATGACGAGTATGGCCCGCCTATCGCTACGGCGTCGATGCCTACGGGCGATACGAAGGCGTCGTTCGAGCAGGCGGAACCGAGCTGATGCGCGAATGGACGCGCCAAAGGCACGTCCAAGTTGACATGGGAGAACGCCAAGCACGCGACCCGTGACGCCTGGCAGCGCCTCAGCGACTTCGTTGAACGCGCGACGCCCGGGGATTCCGATCACGATGGGAAGTAGATCGACATCCGACAGTCCCCATGGGGCAACGAACTGACAACTGAACAGGGACCATCGAGTGGACGCGCTATTGCACGGCGTGCCGAGAATCTAACATCGCTCGGTGTTGCCCGCATATGTCTGAGTACATCAGGTGCAGAAAAGTCTAGATTGTACGCCGTGGCTTTCGTTTCACACGTGCATTTTGAGGAGCAAGCATCAGACTTGGCACCATTCAGATTATGCTGTGACATAGCGCTTATGGTGTCTTGCCAGAGTGGTACGCCAAAGTTGGGGGTACGGTCTCGAGCTCGTGGCGTGGTGCTGTTGATTCTGATCACCTGTTCGTCATGGGGTGCCTGTAATCGAGCTCGTGACGCAGAGTGTTTCATTCAAAGGAAAAGGCATGAAAGACTCACTCGCAAGTTGGCAACTCTGGTTGGCATTCTTTCGTAGCTATGGCGCTGGGCTGTGCCTCCACGGGGAGATACGAAGACCGCGGTGTCGCCCTTCGGCGGGACTCGCATTGAACCCGCTCACGTTGAGCTTTTTGATGGCTATCAGTTCGCCGGAAGCACGTATTGTCATTGGCACGGTCACTAATTTCTCGGATGTCGGCTTCAACGACGCGCTCAATCGATGATTATCCGCGATGGTAACTGGCAAGTCTGTGAGAATTCTGATTTCGGCGGAGCGTGCCAGACTACGGTCCGGGTCGTTATCTGAATCTCGGTGTGCTGGCGGGGCGCATTAGCTCCATTCGCTCCGCTGTTGGCAGCACGTCCGCACCGGCGGTTGGGGCACGGGCTCGCGCGCATCGCTGTACGAGGTTCCGATCTCTCCGGACGTTCGTTCGTGATTGACAGCGAGGTAGTGGCGAACCTCGCCAACAGCGGGTTTAATGACGCGCGCGTCGTTGCGCGTCGAGGGCGGCTACTGGATCTTCTGCAGCGATGCAACTTCGCTGGCGAGTGCCTGACATTCGTTCCGGCGAATACGACGCTGTTGGGGACTGAACCGCAGATTTCGTGGCCGACGCGTACGGCAACTATCCATACACCAGAACCGACGTGGCAGCACTAGCTAGCTTGCTGCAAGAATCAAAGAAGTCGACGGCAAGCTTGTAGACAATGAAAAGTGGAAGAAAACGTCAGGCGTCAGAACACTGTTGGCGAAGCGCAGCAGCGGTTGGCGATCAGAAGGACGTGAAAGACGCGGTGAAGAACGCGACTTCAGCGTACATCGCGCGATAAGAACGAAGGAGCGAGCATGAGCTCGGCCCGGTGATGTTGTGATTGGCGCTCATGGGTGAGTGTAGTAGTGGGGTGTTGGGTGTGGGTGTGGTGAGATGTGTGTGGGGTGGTAGAGTGTGAGCAAGTGTAGGAAGGTGAAGACATCGTCGAAGATGGCACTTGTGGCTTTGTCGCGGTCTGGGGGTGGAGGGAGGGAGGGGGATGTGGAGTTAGGTAGGGGATTGAGAGTAGTGGATAGTGAGAAGGGGTGGTGAGGTGTGAGGCGGTGGGAAGGGTGAGTGCGCGTGGGGGTGAAGTGTAGAGATGGGAGTAGGTAGGGAGCAGCTGCAGGGCGATAGTAGCAGATATGAATGTGCAATGATGATGGCTGTGTCACGCGGGCTGCGTTTCGCCGGCGCAGCCGCAGAGAAGCCAGACCGCTGATCTGGAAGGAGAGAAAGGTGATGAAGGAGAGATGCGCGTAAGATAGAAAGGAGTGTGAGTGTGCTGGAAGAAAGGAATGCGTGCGGAGCAAGGGAGGAGCGTGCCAGGCGGTGCCGAAGCTCTCTAGCACATAGAGGGAGAGAGAAGCCGCACGAGCAGCAGCGAAGAGTCGCATCGAGAAAGAGAGAGGGAGGAGGGTGTGTAGGGAGTGAGGTAGGGAGGGAGAGTGAGTGTGGGAGAAGGGGGGAGAGAGAGAGGAGGGGAGGGTAGGAGAGGGGAGGGAGAAGTGAGAGGGGGGTGAGGGGTGGTGCGGGAGTAAAGGAGGAGAGAGAGAGGGTGGTGGGGAGTTGAGGTGGGGGAGTAGCGGCGGAGGGGGCGGTGCGGCAGCAAGGGCGGGATAGAGGTGAGAAGAGCAGTGTGGAGAGAAGGGTAGTAGCAGTGGTGCGGGCGTGAGCGTGGGTGGGGAGCGAGGCAGGGCACGCGTGTGCGGTGTGCCCAATGATTTACTCGCTTGAAGATGGAGAACGCGTGCCGAATACACGACTGACGCGCGAAGGATCCTGATGCTCAAACCCAATGAGCGCTCAACAAAGAGGATGCGTAGGCGCGTCCGTCGATACTACCTCGCAGATCATGCCACTCCGGATGTGCTTAGCCGTAGTGTTCCAGAGAGAGAGCGGATGGTTTGCTGTGCGCAACAAGAAGATGAGCGGTGGGTGGTGAGGTAGTGTGCGCGTGGCGAGGCGCGGCAGCTATGCGGCGGTAGCCTCGGGAAGAGAAGGCACCGTGGTGACACTGAAGAGGACGTGCGGGTGGGTGGCTGGCTCGCGCCGCTTTCGACTGGATGAGGCGTATTGGCGGTGATAGGTCGAGGTACATTTGACGCGCGTTGAGAGATCGCGAGTGTGAGAGAAGTAAAGCGAAGGGGTGTAGAGGCAGTACCACGCTCGGACCGTTCGCCGCAGAACCGCCTGGTGATGGCGCTGTCGCGCGGTCGCGCGCTCCGCAATACTCCAACGATCACATGGTGAAATATTACGCGCAGCACGCTTACGCCGGACTGATCATCACCGAAGGAACATCGACATCGCCTTATGGACTGGGCTATGCGGGAGCCAGCGCATCTTTCCGCGGAATAGGTAGCAGGGGTGGAAGAACGTCAGCGCAGCGTTTCACGCTGGGGGCAAGATCTTCGTCCACTGATGCACTGCGGTCGATTTGATCTTCCTCTCAACTGCCTGCGGGCGCGCGCATATGGGACGTCGGCGTTGGCTGCTTGGTGAGATGTACGCCGACGCCAAGGGCTGCAACGAATGCAACACCGGTAGCGATGTCAGAGGTAGACAACAAGGAGCGATCGACGAGTATGCTTGGGCCGCGAAGAACGCCGTGACGGCGGGATTCGACGGTGTCGAGCTGCATGGAGCCAATGGTTACCTGCTCGAACAATTCTTCCGTCCGACCTCGAACCAGCGCACGGATCGTTACGGTGGTTCGATCGAGAACCGCGCGCGCTTCGTGCTCGAAGTCGCCATGGCAGTGATCGGGGCCATTGGCAAGGACAAGGTCGGCATACGGCTTTCCCCATTCGGTGCGTTCAACGACATGCCTGCCTACCCAGCGACGGAGGCGGATTACACCTACCTGGCAGGCGAACTCAACACCATCGGACTGGTCTATGTTCACTTGGTCGATCACTCGTCGATGGGTGCGCCGCCCGTTCCCGAGTCGATCAAGGCAACCGTTCGCCGCGTGTTCAAGCGCACGTTGATTCTTTCCGGAGGCTACGACGCCGTGCGCGCCGAAAGCGATCTGGAAGCGGGTAAGTGTGATCTGGTTGCCTTTGGGCGCCCGTTCCTGGCCAATCCGGATCTGGTTGCGCGATGGAAAGCCGGTGCCGCACTGAATACGCCCGACATGAGCACGTTCTATACGCCGGGACCGAAGGGATATACGGATTACCCAACGCTTTCTGTCTAGCTTCAACGTAAACTCCGCCGTGACCACCTTTGAGCACTCACTCCACCCCGCCTTCAGGCCCGGGTGGGGGATATCAACGCGCTGCGGTTGCCGAACCGCAGCGTCGTTGCCTGTGCCGTGGCGGCAGCGGCCGCCGCGATGATCCCGCGCGCGCAATTCCCTTCGCCGCAGTTCTTCCAGCAGCAAGCTTACTTCTTCGGTGCTTGCTTGGCGTCGAGTGCCGTCGATGATTCACTGCCGGCTTGCCCGGACATCGGCATCGACTTCGACTCCTGCGCCTTGGACATCTATTCCTGCGTGTTGGTCGTGGCGCTGTCCCGGGCCGTCTCTGCGGGATTCGCCCCCACACCCATTGACGGTAGCGTGGATAGCGGGGGCGGCGTGCCCGTGGCAGGCGGTGGCGGAGCGCTCGAGGCCGGGGGCGAAACGTTGGCCTGCGGCGGTGACGACGGCTTGTCGCTGCAGGCGGCAAGCGCCGCCGCGGAAGTAATTGCGATCAGCAGGTGAAGTGGGCGAATCATCGAGGGCTCCAGACGGTAGATTTAGCTGGTGGACGGGGAAGTAAGGAGATTACATCGGCAATGAAGCTTATTCCATTGAAGACAGGTGTCGAGCACGCCTTCGTCGCCAACGACGGCGTAATGCGAACTTAACGAGTGCGCGCCATCGTGACATAACGAGTGATTTGCACTATGCCGGAGCAGCGGGCGCTTGCGTCGAATCCGGCCGGCTCCAGCGCAGTTGCGCCGGCGCCGCGCCGGCCTCGATGAACAGCCGTTTGATCATCGGGTAGCGTTCTCGCACCTGCCGCTCGACGGCTGCGATCGCTGCAGCAGCGTCAACGGCCGCCGTGCCGTCATCGAAATCCAGGTCCATGGTGACCAACACGTCGTCCGGTCCGATATACATCGACAGTATCCGTCCCACATCGCGCACGCTGGGCTGCCCCAGCGCCATGCTGCGAATCGCGCGCGCGGTCTCGGGGCGAATGCCTTCGCCGATCAGCAGCCCGCGTGATTCCCGGATGAGCACTACTGCGACGCCCGCGAGCAGCAATCCGATGGCGAGCGAAGCGGCGCCGTCAAATTCTGGCATGTCGAAGCGATGACTCAACGCGATACCGGCGCCCGCAATCGCAAGTCCGACGAGGGCTGCCGAATCTTCCGCGAGCACGGTGTAGGTTGTCGGGTCCTTGCTGCGGTGAAGCGCCTCCCAGAGCGGGGTGTCGCCGGCCTGCTTGAGAAACTGCCGCAACGCGATGCCAAAGCTCGCCGCCTCGAACACGCCGGCGACGCCCAGCACAATGTAGTTCCAGAGGGGGTCGTGCATCGGTTCGGGATGTCGGATATGTTGCACGCCTTCGTAAAACGACAAACCCCCGCCCAGGCCGAAGATGAGCACCGCGACGATCAAGCTCCAGAAGTACAACTCCTTGCCGTGTCCGAAGGGGTGCTCGGGTGTCGCCGGTCGCTGACTGAGCTTGAGTCCGACGAGGAGGAGCACGCCGTTGAACGTGTCGACAGCCGAGTGGATGCCTTCGGACAACATCGCGGAACTGCCCGTGATGCCGGCGACCGCAAACTTGGTGATAGCGATCGCCACGTTGGCGGTGATCGCGCCGTAGATCGCAATCTTGGACTTCCGCATGACTGCATCCGCGGCATTCGCCCGGCGGACCCTCAAAGCGAGCTGGTCGAGAAAGTGTCGCAGTCCTTCGGGCTGCCCGAATCGACGCCCCGCTTGAACCAGCGCACGCGCTGCTCCGATGAGCCGTGGGTGAATGACTCGGGCACAACGCGACCCTGGGTCTGTTTCTGCAGGCGATCGTCTCCGATCGCTGTCGCGGCGTTGAGCCCTTCGGCGATGTCGCCCGATTCCAGCTGATTCATGGTGCCCGCGTGGTGTCCCCAGACGCCCGCGTAGCAATCGGCCTGCAACTCCATGCGCACCGAAGTCTGGTTCATTTCGGTTTGAGAACTCCGCCCGCGTGCCGTCTCCATCTTTTGGAAAGTACCAGTGAGCTTCTGCACATGGTGGCCCACCTCATGGGCGATCACGTAGGCTTGAGCGAAATCCCCTGGAGCGCGGAAGCGCGTTTGCAGGTCACGGAAGAATGAGAGGTCGATGTAGAGCTTCTCGTCGCCGGGACAGTAGAAAGGGCCCATGGCCGATTGCGCCGTGCCGCAGGTCGAGCGCACTTCCCCGTCATAGAGGACCAGCGTCGGGGGGCGGTACTGGCTGTTGGACTCCTGGAATATCTTGCCCCAGACGACCTCGGTACTGCCGAGGATCTTGGCGACGAACTGCCCCATCTCGTCCGCGGGCGCGCCTTTGGGCGCCTCGCGCGTTTCCCGTTGGGAACCGACCTGCTCGGCGACGTTCAACACGGCGCTGGGGTCGAAGCCCAGGAAGTAGGCGACAACGGCGATCACGATTGCGCCGACGCCAAGCCCGCCTCCGACCATGCCGATTCCGCGCCGATCCTCGACATTGTTGCTCGCCTGCTGGTCGTCTAGTCGCATGGTGGCTCGCTACCCCGCTTCATGAGTCGATGGTCAGATGGTGCACGGGATTGGCACTCGCGGTCTGTTCGGTTGCGTACAATCGACGGATCAATCGGCAAGGGAACAGAATCGCTGGTGACGCAACCGCGGTGCGCATGGGATCTGACCAGGTTCACGCTGCGCACGGCATGACTGTCGATGATTCTATCGCAGCACGTGTGTCATGGTGGTACTCGCTAGGCACCTTGCGTGCTCATATGTGCGAATGCGCACAGATGCTGCCCGAGTCCGGCAACCTTCGTCGGTGAAGTGTCGGTTGCGGTCGTCTGGACCGGCAGAGGAAGCTGTCGCTTGGTTGGCGTCGCACATTGGCGCAATACGCGTATCAGTGCGTTCAGGCAGGCCGATACGTGGTCGTATGTGCGGAATCGAACAGACCCTCGCCTCGATTTCCCGATATTCTTTTCAGATAAGAAGGCTGTGGGAGGGGTATTGATTGTTAATTGTCCGCGCAAAAGAGGGAAGCGACAAAATGATCTTCAAGCCTGCTGCTGCCGGTGTTGAGTTTCTGTGCTCATGTTTGCGGTTTATCCGCCGGCGATGCATTGACGCAGAACGGAACCGACGATGAATGGCGGCGGCTGGATGAGGGGATACGGCGGAATGGGTGGATACGGCGGGATATTGGTGCCGATACTGCTTTTTTCGGGTGCCGGCGTCGTGCTGGCTTGTCGAGCAAAGGCAAGCGAAACAGTGGTGTGTGTTGACGACGGCAGTGAGAGTTCGGCGAGCGCGTGCAGCATCGGTTGAGTGAAATTGGCTGATCCGAGAACGCTTCACATGAAGGTCGAGCGGTTAATGACTGCCGGTATTTGCCCTTGCCAAGCGAGGCGTTGTCCTTGTTGCGCCGGCCGGCTAGCCCGCGCATTCGACATGCTGCGTCGCTGCATCGAACTTCTCGTCTTGCTGTCAATGGCTGCGCTCTGGAGTGCTACTGCAATGGCTATCGAGGAACCTGCCCACACCGTGATCGAGCGCGAGGAGCCATTCGAGGTCCGCGACTACCAGAGCTATGTCGTTGCCGAAACCTTCGTCGATGGTTCGTTCGACGCCGTCGGCAACGAGGGCTTCCAGCGACTGTTCCGCTACATTTCCGGCGAAAACCGGGCTGCGGAGAAGATCACGATGACGGCGCCGGTCGAGCAGGAGGCAGCATCGGCGAAGATCGCGATGACGGCGCCGGTGGAACAGCAGCGGGCCGGTGCACGATGGCGCATCGCGTTCGTGCTGCCCGCATCGTACACACTGGCGAATGCGCCACGGCCGACCGACGACCGTGTGGTGCTCGCCGAGGCTCCACCTCGCCGGATGGCTGTCGTGCGCTACCGCGGAACGTGGAGCGAGGCGCGCTATGGCGAAGAACTCGCCGTGCTACGGAAGTTCATTGGCGAGCGCGGGCTGACGGCGGTCGGCGAGCCTGTCTTTGCGCGCTACGATCCGCCATTCATGCCGTGGTTTCTACGCCGTAATGAGATCCAGATCCCGGTGCAGGGCCCCGCTGCGCGCTGACGCCAACCCTCTCGAGCGAGCAGCCACCCGTAAGCCGGGCTCCGCCGCTCAGGTCATACATCGGGGTGTCAACGAACCCGCCCAGGTCATACCATCCCCGTTCGCCACTACTCGGATTCGAACCACCATGAGCGTTTCCACAGCCGTCCGTAAGTCTCTCAATTCGTCACCTTCCCGTCGCAAATCGGAAGGTCAGGAGTCCGGCGCGTTGCCTCGCACGTTGAAAGCGCGCAGCCGACCTCGCGACACCACGCTGCAGCGGCACGCGTCCTTCTTCGATGACAACGGCGACCGCGCCATCGACGTTGCGGAGTGCACGCGTGGGCTCAAGGCCCTTGGCCTCCCGTTTGGAGTGGCAGAGGTCGCCGCGCTCGCCATCGTTGCGCCCTTGAGCGTCCAGACGCGAGGCTCGTTGCTGGCGCTGAGCATTGACATCGAGAACATTCAGAAGGGCAAGCACGACAGCGACACCGGCATCCTGGACAAACGAGGTCGATTCAACGCCAGGCGCTTCGAAAAGGTGTTCGGCGCGTGCTCGACGGTCGACCGGAACGGCGACAAGGTGTTCACCGCTACCGAACTCACCAAGATGATCAACGCGAACCGGGAGACCCTCCTTGGATCGTTGGTATCGACGGTTGAGTGGCAGGTGTTGCTCGCACTGGCAGCCGACACGAGGGCCGTCGAGCGCGGCAAGACGGTGCCCGCCTTGAGCGTCGCCAGAATTAGGTCGTTCTACGACGGTACGCTGTTCTACAAGCTCGCGAAAGAGCACGCATAGGACTAGCGAAAGGAGTACGAGACTCCCGACAAAGGCAATCGAACGGGAGTCGCGCGGCAAACGAGGAAAAGGAGAGTCAACATGAAGGGCTTTGTGCAGGACATCGAGGGTATCGCCATCAAGAATACGGAGTTTCGCCAGGTTCTTTACACGGCCAGGAACTGCCAGCTGGTCGTCATGGCGTTGGAACCCAAGGGCGAGATCGGAACGGAAGTTCACAAGCTCGACCAGTTCTTTCGCGTGGAGGAGGGGACTGGCGAGGCGGTTCTCGATGGCGTTCGTACGGCGCTCCGTGCCGGCTTCGCGGTGCTCGTCCCGGCAGGGACCAATCACAACATCATCAACACCGGCAATGTTCCGTTGAAGCTCTACACGCTCTATGCGCCGCCGAATCATCGGGATGCCGTAGTCCACCATACCCGCGACGAGGCGGAAGCGGACACCGAACACTTTGACGGCAAGACGACGGAATAGGGGGCGATGTGTCGCCGCCTGAAGCGATCCTCCTCTTAGGGCATGCGACAAAGGCTCCGGCGGTCACGAGATAGTCGCGGCGACGGGAGACAGAGATGGCACGACGACTGGTGATCATCGGCGGTGACGCCGCAGGGATGTCCGCGGCAGCGCAGGCGCGGCGGATGACATCCGCTGGCGAGCTCGAGATCGTGGCCTTCGAGCGCGGGTCCCGCACCTCCTACGCCGCCTGCGGCCTCCCCTACCTGGTCGGGGGGCTCGTCGATACACCGGGGCTTCTGATCGCCCGGACCCCGGAACAGCACCGTGCCAACGGCATCGACGTTCGGATACACCACGAGGTCACCGCCATCGACACCATGGCGTTGACCGTGACGGTGCGCAACCTCGACACCGCTCGGGAAGCGGTCGAACATTACGACGAACTCCTCATCGGCACCGGCGCATCGGGCATCGCCCCTCGGTGGCCGGGCATCGACGCGGAAGGCGTGCTGCAACTCCGAACCCTCGACGACGCGGCGGCAGTGGAACGACGACTCCGCGCGGGGGCGCGACGCGCCGTGGTGGTCGGCGCCGGCTACATCGGGCTGGAGGTCGCGGAGGCTCTGCTCGAACGCGGCCTCGACGTGACGGTGGTCGAACGGCTCGACGCGCCCATGGGCGCCGTGCTGGACGCCGAGATGGCCACGGGTGTCGCGGACGCGATGCGGGCCGCAGGAATCGACCTGCGGCTAGGCACCACGGTCACCGGATTCACCGCCCTCGACGGACGCGTCGTCGCCGTGGAGACTGCGGCGGGCCCGATCGCGGCCGACCTCGTGGTGATCGGGCTCGGGGTGCGCCCCAACGCGGACCTTGCCCGGGCCGCTGGCATCGGCGTGGGCAAAGCTGGCGGCATCATCGTCGACGACCACCTGCGCACCGGTACGCCGCACGTCTGGGCCGCCGGCGACTGCGTGGAGTCCTACCATCGCATCTCCGGGCATTCGGTCGTGATCGCCCTCGGCACGCACGCCAACAAGCAGGGCCGCATCGCTGGCACCAACATCGCCGGCGGCGACGCGGCCTTTGCCGGCGTGCTCGGCACGGCGATCACCAAGTTCCGAAACCTGGAGATCGGCCGCACCGGGCTCACCGAAAGGGAGGCCGGGGCCGCCGGGTTCGACGCAGTCGGCGTGACAACCGAGGCATCGAGCCGGGCGCACTACTATCCCGGCGCGCAGCCGATGCGGATCAAGATCGTGGCCGAACGGCGGACGGGTCGGTTGCTCGGCGCGCAAATCGTTGGCGGGGAGGGCGCGGGCAAACGCATCGACGTGCTGGCCACCGCGCTGTGGAACAACATGACCGTGGAGGCGGTGGGCGGCATGGACCTTTCCTACGCCCCACCGTTCTCGCCGGTCTGGGATCCGGTGCTGCTGGCGGCGGGCAAGGCCGCGTCAAAGATCTGACCCCGGTGAAGGTGCACGTTGCCACTTGGGCTTAGCACCATCGGGGCAAAACGGCGGACGTAGTGTTTCGCGCCGATCAGTTGTGAATGGAGTTTTCGATAGCGCTAACATTCACGCTGACTATTGCGCACCATGAAAGTAAGAAGCCCGCTCGGGGCGGGCTGTCATGGTGACGGTACACAACTTTTGTTCAAGAGTGCTGGTGCATGGCTGAATGTATTTGCAAATGGCGAGGTGATCCTCTTTGACGAACTCGAGACGAGCCTTCACCCCAAACTTGCGCGATTCTTGGTTGCCAAATTTCATTCAAAGACCACTAACCCAAACAATGCGCAGCTGATATTCAGCACGCAAAACACATCGTTTCTTGATCAAGAGTTTGTTCGTAGGGATCAAGTATGGTTCGTTGATAAGGACCGCGATGGGGCATCAAAGGTATATCCGTTGACTGACTTCAAGCCGCGAAATGATGAAGTACTTGAGCGATGGTATTTGCGCCAGGACGTTACGGGGCGCTACCTATTTTGGATGAAGTGCAAGAATAATGGCGCGCTGGCGAGGGCCTCGTAGCTACGCTCGGCGTGCGCCAAAGCGGGAGCCATACGACGTTGTTTTGATCGTTTGTGAAGGAGTGAAGTCAGAACCGGCATATTTTCGGGGTCTCGTGAAGGGGCATCGCCTAAGCAACGCCAATATTATTCATGTTATGTCATCCTTGAAGGTCAGCTGGTGGAACCGCTTCCCGTAGACCGCTTCATCGTCCATCGAGAACACGTCGTCACTGTCGCCTCGGAGAACTCGCTCAGTGGCGGTCATAAACAGACGCTGTCGGACGGGAATATTGTCGTCCGATAGGAGGGTAGCGAACGCCTTCGATTTCACGCCGACGGTCTGGTGCGCCTCATCGAGGATGGCAAGGTCGAACGTGATCCCGGCTTCCCGTGCCGCCTCCGCCAGCGTGGCGCTGCTCTGGTAGGTGGTGAATACGATCCGCCGGCCCGTGCGCTTGCGCAGGAACGGGACGATGTCCTCCGGTTTCGTCGTCGTCGGAATGCCGAGGTCGTAGGTATCACCTACGAACTCGTCCCGCTCCAGCTTGGCAGTGGACTCGTCGCTACAGACCACCAGCCATTGGGGAACCTCGCCGTGGGCTAGGTACTCCCGCGTCCAGTCCAGAAGGCTTTGGCGGATCAGCGCGAGGCTCGGGACGGCGACGACGATGGACTTCGCATCCAGCGCCTGCGCGATCCAGAAGGCGGTCAGGCTCTTGCCGGTGGCGCATGGCATGATCATCCGGCCCCGGCTTGCGGCGCTGAAGTGCGTCTGCGCGGCCTTTATGGCGTCCTGCTGGTGGGGCCGGGGCACCCGTGGCGTCAGCGTCGCCGTCCTGCCCTTTATCTGGGCCTGAATCGCCGTCCAGTCCTCGTCTGTCAGCCCGAGCCATCGGTCGAGGCCGATCTCCGTCGCGTTGCCGAGATACTTGTGCTTGCGGACGGGCTTGGAACAGGTGTGCGCGACGACCGCAAGGGAGATGTCCCGACACGTCACGAAGGCGAGGGACGTGAACGTGGATAGCTCGCCGTAGGTCAGCGGCTTCTTGGTGTCCGAGCGGAACTTGCATTGGATCGCCCAGAACTTGCCGTCGTGCGTCTCGGCAAGGAGGTCGATGCCCTCGTCGGTGCCGGGGAGGTTCAGACGCTGGCGAACGCGGGCAGGAACGTCCTCTGGTGCACGCCAGACGTGCCTAAGCTGGCTGCGGTACTCGGGATGGGTTTGCAGATATAACTGCGTGACTCGCTCGAACGCCTCACCCGGTAGTACGGGTGGCTCAGAGGTCAGCGTGTCCCAGAACGCCGCCCAGTTCGAGCAGGCGGCGATGAAGCGGTCGAATCCGGTTCACGAGCAGGATTCAGGCTTCCGGTGACAAACTTGTCGAAGTTAGCACTTTCCCGGCCGGGAGTGTCAGCCCCGATGCGCCGGTTCTTGACCTGGATCGGGGAGCCTGTCACTTCTGCGATGACGGATTGCCTGGCGTATGCGTTGTTCACGCACGGCCGCAGCGAAGCCGGTAACCCGCGGGTGTGACGCCGCTTCCGGCTTCCCGAAAGACGGGCTGTCAACTGGAACTCGAAATCAGCGGCGGTGCGATTCAGCTGCGCCGGCCGCTGTTGTCACCGCTTTGGCCGCGCCGATGGCGACCGCGCCATGGCACAACTGGCTGCACACTTACCGCGGCGTTGTTTGATCCACCAGACTGCCGTCGTTCAAGATGTAGATTTTGTCGCCGACGCGGACACTGAAATCCTCGTCCGGATCGTTGACGGTGACTTCAATGGCACCGAGTCGGCCGCCTTCGTGCATTTCCGAGACGACCTTGATGCAGGGAATGATTCCGCCCTGATCCGAATCGAAAAGCTCATGCGTTGCGAGCGCGTTGCCTTCTATCCTGGTCTTGACGCAGGGGACGATTTCGCCCGGATGGAAGTGCGTGAAGCTGGCATCGTCTCCAAACACCGAGGTCTTGATGCAGGGAATGATCCGGCCGAGCCGACGATCCACTCCAACGACCTGCCGGTATTCGGTCGCGGGTTGCGGCATGACCTCGATCGTAAGCACGTCATGGCCCGGCGCGACAGTCCCGTCGAACCCGCCGTCCACGCTCATGCCGTATCGGCCGAGGATGCGACTCGCAGCGTTGAACTCGCCGGTGGAACTTCGTGGGAAAGCCTGCGCCGTTTGCACCGCCCCTAGCCCGCAGCCAAGCACGGCCAGCAGACCGACGCCCAGTTGCCGGCGGCCGAGGTCGGGTTGGTTGTCTTGGTCCTTCGTTGTATTCAGGTCCACGTTCATGGTTGCTCTCCTGTTGGGTTCCAGCCCATCGGGCCAGTCGCGCATTTGCGCCCATCAAGTGGCCACGTTCTCCGCGTGCGCCCGCCGTCTATCATAACGGTCTGCTCAAGACCTTGGATGGCTTTCAGGCACGACAAGACGCGCCACCCGCGACGCACCCAACACGTTCACTACCTCGCGCAGGGTGCCAGCGTTCCTTGTTTCACGCGGGCGCGGATGCGATGCCGGTGCTGGTCGGGGTCGAGTACGTCCTTGCGGCGATGCCGTCCCTGATTGCACACCCGACACGCGGCAACGATGTTGTCATAAGCATTGCCACCACCATCCTGGCGAGCCTGCAAATGTTCTGCCGTACAGCGCAGCAGGTTTGCCTGGGCGAGCTGAGCGGGTAGCGGGAGCGGAAGCCGTCAGGGTGGTCCTGAGGCTGACCCCGGTCCTTCGATCGGCAGGACCATGCGCATCCACCGTTCGCACGATCAATATGGCACGCCCAGGGCCTCGCACAGGAACTTCATCAGCGGCGTAGCGCTTGCAAAGCGGCCGGCTGCCAACTTGAGCAGCCCGGGAGCGATGACATCGTCGAAGGACAGCGGTGCAAGGGCAATGAAATCCTTGCGCTTCAGGTCCTCCAGCGCCGGGTGGTCAACGGCATAGCCGCGAGGCGGTCGCGTCAGCACATCGCCTGCCAGCGACCAATGGACGCCGAACTTCCTTCATCGCGCGCCATGAACCAGCGCTCCGGATGCGCCGCGACCCGATCGCGTATTCGCCCGAGGGCATCGGCCTCGGGATGCCAACAGCCGGCGCCAAGGAAGCATTCGTCGGCAGAGACATGCAGATAGAAGCCCGGGGAATGCACGTCCGTGCCCAGCGCGTGGCGGAACTGGATGCCGATGTTCGTCTTGTACGGGGATTTGTCGCGGGAAAACCTTGTGTCACGGAACACGCGCATCAACGAGCCGCCGACCCTGCGCGGCTCGGCACGAAAGTGGGGCGCAAATTCGGCTAGCAACGGCGCCATAGCGACAATGAATTGGAGTGCCGGTTCGCGCACCACCGCTTCATAGCGCGATTTGTTTGCCCCGAACCAGCCGCGATCGTGTTCGCAGCAAGCTCCTCGAGAAAGCTGAACGTCGCTGCAGAAAACATGCGCGGCCGCTTCCTATCCCGGAGGCATTGCGGGGAACTGGGGGAGCGGACCGGTGATGTCGAACCACCTGGCCTTGTCCGCGACGAAGATGTGGGCCTGTGCGCGCATGCCAGGATCAGTATCGAGCGATCCTGCCGGTATCACGACGACGCCCCGTTGGGGGGAAGGCCTCGGCACCTTGCCGCCGCAGCGCGAGCAGAACGCCACGGTGTGAAATTGCGCATCGGGCACCTTGAATTCCCTCACCAGCGACGCGCCACGAAGCCAGCTGAACTGGTCGAGTTTGTAGAAGACATTCGTCGCATGCGCGGCGGCGCGGCCAAGTCGACAGCGGCTGCAGTGGCAGTTCATCATGCGCACCGGCGCGCCGGTGATCTCGTAACCGACCTCGCCGCACAGGCAACTGCCCTCGGTGATCCCCGCGCGCGGCGTCACGACCGGGCGAGCGACACCTTGGGCATCGAAGCCGGGCGGGTAGGCGTCGAACTCCGGAAGGCCGTCGGTGATGACGTCCCAGGGCGCCTTGGAGCCGGCGAAAATGTGGCTCTGGGGTTTGATGCCCAAATCGCCCTCGAACGCCGCTGCCGGCGCGACGGCGATGCCGTGCTCGGGCATGGTCGTCGGCCCCGCAGAACCGCATACGCTACAGAAGCTGCGAGCCCCGTTCGGCGACGACTGATAGTGGACGCACCGGTCCTCGCCGGAGATCCAGCGGAAACCGGCGACCGGCCCCACTACGTAGGTGCCGAAGCCCGTGCCATGGTGCTTGCGGCACATCGAGCAATGGCAGTGAGTCATCGCGCTGAACGGTACGTCCAGTTCGTAGTTCAGCGCGCCGCAAAGGCATCGTCCCTTGGCCACGGTTCCCTCCAAACGCGCCACGGGAAAGCAGGCGCATTGGTTAAGCGTAACGCACGATCGCGCCGGCGTCGACCGGGGGTGTCGGCCTGCCTGCGCCTCGCATATGGCAGCCGCAGTTCGCCAATGAGCACCGATCGACCACTGCGATCGGGCACGATGCGCCAGGACGGCTCGTGCCCAGTCAGCGCGGCTCAGGTGAACGCGCGAGACCCTTGTCGGACGGACGCGTTTCCCGATAGCAGACGTTCAACGCTTGCATTCCGCGAACGCCGAATGCAGTCCGCTGCGCACCGGCATGAGCCAATCGATGCGTGCGTGTGGCCGGCAGGCCGATCATCGCCACCGATGCTCGAGCACCAAGCGCACCCATTCCGCGATCATCTCGGGCCCTTGGCCAACCGCCCAGTTAGGTTTACCGGGCCCTTACGGTAGTACATAATCAGCGCCGGCGTCCGAAAGGGCCTCGCCATCGGTACGACAACAAAAGCACAGTATTGGGTAATCTCCCTATGAGTCGGATATCGCAGACTCCCTGCGAATGGAGGAAAGACATGTTCAGGACGTTATTGCGCACGGCGGCAGCGGCAGCCGCAGTTCTGTTGAGCGGCGTTGCCGTTGCCGCCACCACGCTGAGCATCAACACGGCGCTGACGCCCGCTGATCCCCTGTTCAAGGGTCTGGAAGTCTTCCGCGACGCGGTGACCAAGCGAACGAATGGCGCGATCGAGGTCAAGCTGTTCCCCAATTCGCAGCTCGGCTCCGACGAGGACGTGCTGGAGCAGGCCCGTGCCGGCGCGCCCGTTGCCGTGGTGGTCGATGGCGGCCGCCTCGCCAATTTCGCCAAGGAGTTCGGCGTGCTCGGCGCGCCCTATCTGGCCTCGGGCTACGACGGCATCCGCAAGGTGGTGACCTCGGGCATGTTCGAGGAATGGGTGGCCAAGCTGAGCAAGGCTTCCGGTCATCAGGTCCTGTCCTTCAACTGGTGGCAGGGCGAGCGGCATCTGTGGACCGCCAAGCCCGTACGAACGCCCGCCGACCTCAAGGGCAATCGCATGCGCACGATCGGCTCCCCGGTCTGGCTCTCGACCATCAACGCGATGGGCGCTACCGCGACGCCGATGCCCTATGCCGAAGTCTATTCGGCACTCGAGCAGAAGGTGATCGATTCGGTCGAGGTGCAGTTGCCGGCCGGCTACAACTCGAAGCTCTTCGAGGTCACGAAGTACGTGACCAAGACCGGTCACATCAGCCTTATCACCGGCCTGGTGACGAGCGCCAGTGGTTCAACTCCCTTCCCGCCGACCAGCAGAAGATCCTGCGCGAGGAAGCGCTCAAGGCCGGGGACGTGGCGTCCTACGGCACGCGCGACAAGCTGGCAGAGATCGAAAGGAGCCTGAAGGCGGCCGGCATGACGGTCGATGAGATCGACGTGACGCCGTTCCGGAACGCGACGGCCGGCGTCTACGACAAGCTCGGCTACGGCGACTTGCGGGACAAGCTGCAGGCGATTGCCAAGTAGCTCTCCGCAACGATCGGCACGGCGCGCAGGGCCCGCTCCGGCCGGTTCCGCGCGCAGAGGATTGTCGCCATGCTCAAGCGCCTCGGGCAGATCGAGCTTGCGATCTGCGTCGTATTGCTCGCCATCATCACCGGCCTCGTCTTCGTCGCGTCGATCATGCGCTTCTTCGGCCAGCCACTCGTCTGGTCGGTGGACCTGGCGCAGCTCCTCTTCATCTGGGTGTGCTTCCTCGGCGCGGACAAGGCGATGCGCGAGAAGACGCATCTCGGCATGGAGGTGCCGGTCAAGTACCTTCCCTACAAGTACCACCTCTTGGTGGAGCTGGTCTGTTCGGCGATGGTTTTGGCCTTCCTCGCCGTTCTGGCCGTCAAGGGATACGAGCTCACGCTGCTCAATATCGAGCGCACGTTCGGCGACAGCACGCTCTCCTATGGGTGGGTGACCGCTGCCGTGCCGGTGGTTGCGCACTGATCGGCGCTTCTCTGGTCAACAACATGGTCAACGCCTTCCGGCGGCGCCGGCAGGGCGCGCTGGTCTACAGCAGGACTGCGATCGACAAGGGCGCTCCGGTGCCGCTGGAGCTCTGAGATGAAACGACCCCCACGCTCGCTTTGCTCGCTGCCCCCGATGGGGGCTGGTCAGTGGCTTGGGACGGCCCGGCGCCACTGACATGCTGCTGATCTCCATCGTCTTTGTCGTGCTCATGGTGGCGGGCATGCCCGTGGCCTTCGCCACGGGTATCGCCGGCTTCGTCTTCTTCGTCTTCGATGCCGGCATGCCGCTGTCCGTCGGCGTGCAGAAGATCGCCTCGATGAGCCAGAGTTTCCCGCTGCTCGCCGTGCCGTTCTTCGTGCTCGCCGGCCATCTCATGAACGAGAGTGGCATCACCGACCGCCTGCTGAAGGTTTCCATGGTGGCGGTCGGCTGGATATCGGGTGGCTTGGCGCAGGTCGCGATCCTGCTGTCCACCCTGATGGGCGGCGTGTCGGGCTCTGCCGTCGCGGACGCGGCCATGGAGGCGCGCATCCTCGGACCCGCGATGATCGCCAAGGGCTACGGCAAGGGCTACTCGGCCGCCGCCATTGCCGTCGGCTCGCTGATCACGGCGACCATCCCGCCCTCGATCGGACTTATCCTCTACGGCTATGTCGGCAACGTATCGATCGGCCGGCTGTTCATGGCCGGCATCATCCCCGGCCTGCTGATGATGCTGGTCCTGATGGCCACGGCCTACGCCATTGCCAAGCGGCGCCGCTACGTGGTTGCCAACAGCACCAGGCCCACGGTCCGCGCACTGGCCCGTGCGGCCTGGGACGCGAAATGGGCGATCATGTTCCCGGTCGCGCTGGTGTTCGCCATCCGTGGCGGGGTGTTCACGCCCTCGGAGGTCGGCTCCTTCGCCGTGGTCTATGCGCTTGCCGTCGGCTTCGCCGCCCATCGCGAGCTGACGCTGGCGAAGGTCTGGCGGGCCTTTGCGCACGCCTCATCGGACGTCGGTCTGATCATGCTCATCATCCTGATGAGCGGCATGGTGGGTTTCGCCACCATTTACCTGCAGGTGCCGCAGAACCTCGCCAAATGGATGCTGGCGGGCATCACCGATCCCGCCATAATCGTGCTCGTGATCCTGCTGTTCCTGCTGATCGCGGGGCTCGCGCTCGACTCCACGGTCATGGTCCTGCTGCTCACCCCGATCTTCGTGCCGATCGTCGTCAAGGTCGGGATGGACCCGGTGCATTTCGGCATCCTGATGATGAGCATCGTGACGCTGGGAGGCATGACCTGGCCGAGCGGCTCGGCGATGTTCGCCGTCTGCGCTCTCATGGACGTATCGATCGAGGAGTACTCGATCGAATCGATCCCGTTCATCGCCGCCATTTGCGCCCTGATCGCAGTGCTCGTCTTCCTCCCCGGGATTGTGCTGTGGCTGCCCAAGCTCGCCTTCGGATGAGCGTCTAGACCTTCGTTCACCCATCTGCCTGGAGGCGCAGGCGACCACTTGACGCTGGTTCGGCGCCGTTGACGGGGTGACGATCGCCGACGCGCCGGACGGCGAGACCTGCCAACTCCACGCCGCGATCCAGCGGACGGAGGCCAAACATGAAACCGTTCACCACGATCGCCATCGTGTCCCTTGCGCTGGCTATTTCCTTCTCCGCCTGGGCGGACTTTACCGGGAAGGTGGTGGGTGTCGCGGATGGCGACAGCATCACGGTGCTGCGGGATCGGGAGCAGGTGAAAGTTCGTCTGGCGAACATAGACGCCCCGGAAAGGGCGCAGCCCTCGGCAACCGATCCAGACAGGCGCTAAGACGCTGGTGAACGGACAAGAGGTACGGGTGGTAGAGCGGGGTCCCGACCGATACCTTCGCATCCTCGGCAAGGTCTATCGCGGGGACCTTGACGTGAATGCGGAGCAGGTTCGGCAAGGCATGGCCTGGGCCTGCGGCCAGATGCTAAGGAACGGCACGCTCGACGCGATCGAGGCCGAAGCCAGGGAACAGAAGCGCGGACTGTGGCGAGAATCCGGACCGGTGCCGCCAGGGGAGTGGCGAAAGGCAACTGCACATTGACGACGGGCTGACGGTGCATGATTGCGTCATGTATCCCGCCGCCTGCCAGAAATGTCCGGTTCTTGCTGCCTGCCGGGAGGGGGAGCTTACGCTGCGAATGATCGGCCACCCCCTTCGCGCAGGCGAATAGCCCTGACCGCTATACGGAAGCAGAGGCCGGGGCGGCGCTATGGACAGAGACTTGCACGTCAATCGGACGGATCGAAATTTTCATCGATACACCAGAGGAAACAGACATGACCGATCGTGTGATTGCGCAGAAGGCACCTTATGCGGTCGATCTCAAACCCGGCGACCATTTCTGGTGCGCCTGCGGGCGCTCGAAGAACCAGCCGTTCTGCGACGGCTCGCACAAAGGAACCGGCTTTACCCCGACTAAATTCACGTTGACCGAAGCGAAGACGGTTTATCTATGCGGGTGCAAGCACACGGCAACTGCCCCGTTCTGTAACGGCACGCACAAATCCCTCTAGCAAAGCGGGGATCCAGACAACAGGCGTCGGCGGGTAGTTCGCGAGTTGTTTGGAGGCGGGGGTCGGAATCGAACCG
>CAVVUJ010000018.1:0-97452 GCA_963751405.1 uncultured beta proteobacterium
CGTCGTAAAGGTGCGCGGCGCCGGGTGTCCCGTGCCGGTAGATGGAGTAGCCAAGCAGCACATGTGACGCCTCCAGATTGATCAATATCGGGACGGCCCCGCGATCATGCAGGTAAAGATGCAGAAGAAGTGCCCGCAGCGCCTCGCCAACGGTAGGCGAGTTGCGCATCAGGTATCCGATGGCGCCGAGCCCGCTCAACTCGAAGCACTCGCCGACGAGCAGGCCGAAATGGCCGCAGCCCGTCAACGTCGAGCATTCGGAAAACAAGCGGCCAAGAGCCTCGAAGGCGATCCTGTTCTCGGGATTCCTGAACGTGGCAAGAGGGACGCCGGCCCGTACAAACGGGAGACTCGGTGTGACCCCGAGCTTTCTCAGAACGTCTGGAATCGCAGCGACAGGACCGATCCTGACTTCGCCGGCGGCCGCAGCGGGTAGGTCGCTGCGCGGGGCCGTCTTCGGGCCGGCGACCTGTCGCGCGGGGTCGCGCGCGTGGCTGGGCCTCCCGGCGAAGGACCTGTCGACGACGGGCTTTGTTGATCTGGCCATCCGACAACCTCCAGGCTCCCGACCGGATCAGGAGATGCGGGGCCAGAGCGAGTCTGATTATCC
This sequence comes from uncultured beta proteobacterium, assembly GCA_963751405.1. Classification (GTDB taxonomy): domain Bacteria; phylum Pseudomonadota; class Gammaproteobacteria; order Burkholderiales; family Casimicrobiaceae; genus CAIWHR01. The sequence continues at coordinate 611 of CAVVUJ010000018.1, forward strand.
TAGGCGGGCGCCCCCGGGCCGGTCAATGGCAGGGCCGGATTTGCAAAGTACGATCCTGGAAGGTCTGTTAACCTGGCGGCCCGATTTTTCGCCGATACCGCGCGGACCCACTGCGCACAAGGAGACAGGAACATGACGAGACACGCACTGCTGGGCGCGATTCTCGCCGTCGCGTTCGCCACGGTGGCTTCCGCACAGACTTTCAAGATGACGACGCCTTTCGCGCCGGGTGTCGCCGTGCCGGACAAGATCGAGTCCTCGATCGGGACCTTGAACCTGGACTACGGCTACCCGTCGGCCGATACCGTCGACAAGATCTACGACAACCTGGACCGTTCGCGGGCGCTGCAAGCCTATTTGCTGGCGATCCCCATCGTCAACCAGGCGGGCATGCGCGATTCGATTCGCAAGTTCGGGCCCGATAACCAGACCGACGTGATCTGGGAAGACCTGGTCGATCCGAGGACCGTCGAGCTGACGGCGAACGACAACACGATCTACAACTTCATCTGGGTCGACACCAGCAAGGGACCGTTGGTGGCCGAGATTCCGCCCAAGGTGCTGGGGCTGGTCAACGACTTCTGGTACAAGTGGGTGGCCGACGTTGGCATCACCGGAGCCGACAGGGGCGAGGGCGGCAAGTACCTCCTGCTGCCGCCTGGATTCAAGGGCGACATCCCGCCGGGGTATAACGTCGTGCGGCCGAGCACCTTCGGCAGCTGGCTCGTATTTCGCGCCTTCCTTGTGGACGGTTCAACCCGGCCCGGCGTCGAGTCGGTCAAGAAGAACCTGCGGATCTATCGCCTGGCCGACGCCGCGAACCCGCCGCCGATGAAGTTCGTCAATGCCTCGGGGATTCCGGCGAACTTCGTCGCACCGGGTGACTACTCGTTCTGGGGCCTGTTGAACCAGGTCATCCAGGAGGAGCCGGCGGAGGGTTCCGATCCCACCACGCTGGGCCTGTTCGCCTCGATCGGCATCGTCAAGGGCCAGCCCTTCAATCCCGATGAGCGGATGAAGAAGATCCTGACCGACGCCGCGAACATCGGCGCCGTGACGGCGCGGACCATCGCCTTCAAGATCCGCTCGAAGGAGGCGTATTTCTATCCGGACAGCGCGTGGCGCCTGCCGTTCTTCGGCGGCTACAAGTTCGAGGTGGCGCCCGGCGTCAGCAACCTGGATGGCGCCGCCTTCTACTATTACTTTGCCACCGGCGTCACGCCTGCGATGGAGGAGAAGATGGTGGGCCGGGGATCGCAATACCCCTGGTCGGTGCAGGATGCGAAGGGCAATCCCTTCGATGGCGGCAAGACCTACAAGCTGCGCCTGCCGCCGAACATCCCGGTCAAGGATTTCTGGTCGGTCATCGTCTACGACAACCAGACCCGCTCGATGGTGCAGACCGACCAGAAGGCCCCGAGTGTCAGCAGCCAGAACAAGGGGGTCAAGATCAATGCGGACGGCTCGGTGGATGTCTACTTCGGACCCAAGGCACCCACGGGAATGGAGAACAACTGGGTGCAGACGATTCCGGGCAAGGGCTGGTTCATGATCCTTCGCCTCTACGGTCCGCTGGAGCCGTGGTTCAACAAGACGTGGCGGCCGGGCGAAATCGAGCTGCAACCCTGATCGCAGCACCAAGACACCTTCGACGGGCGCCTCGGCGCCCGTTTTCCATTATCAGATGCTGCGCCAGATCGAGGTCGCGATTGCCAGGAGCGAGGCCAGACTCGCATCTGGCGGAGGACGGGCCGCTCTTGGGACTCCGTGCACCGGCCATGATATGATTTGACATAATAACAATTATGCGTCATTTCGACGCATGCAGCCGAGCCCTCCGCTACACGCGGTACCGCTGCAGGTGAATGCTGGTTTCCGTGCTCTGGATGCCGCGAATGAGGCGGATGCGCTCGAGCACGTTCGACAACTCGGCGAGATGCGCCGCGCGCAGGCCGGCGAGCAGGTCCCACCGTCCATTCGTGTCGTGCAGCGAGGCCACACCGGGCTCACCCAGCAGGCTCGCGATGACCTTGCGCGTCTGATTGCCCTCCACCGAAATGCTCATCCACGCATGAATCTCGCTGGGGTGCGCATCGGGCCGCAACCGGACCGTATACCCGCCGATGGTTCCGTCGGCTTCGAGCCGCGCGATGCGATTGGTGACGGTGCCGCGCGAGACCTTCAGATGCCGCGCCAGCTCGGCCACGCTCATCCGGGCATTGGTGCGAAGCTGGCTGATCAGGCGCTGGTCCAGGTCGTCCATTTGTCACTTTCGCCAAAAGACCGTTGCATTATGCCAACTTTTTCTCTTTTACATACACAATTGGTGGTTCTGCTTGACGCGCCTTTGGCCGAAACTCGGATCTGCCGATCGAGGAGCAGATCCATGAAATCGCGAACGCAAACCGCAAGCCGCCCTGCCACCCGCTTCCTGAGCCCGGAAAACGTCGCCGCAATCGTTGCGCGAAAGGGCGTCGCGGCATGCCTGGAAGGGATGGCTGCCTGCCTTCGGGACGACTTCCTGCGCTGGAACGCATTCGACAAGCGCGCTCGCGTGGCCAGCCACTCGCCGCACGGCGTGATCGAGCTGATGCCGATCGCGGACGCCAGCGCACTTACGCCTTCAAGTACGTCAACGGCCACCCGACGAACACGCGCCACGGCCTGCCGACGGTGATGGCCTTCGGCGTGCTGGCCGACGTGGCCACCGGCCCGCCGCGAGCTGCGTCAGCGAACTCACGCTGACGACCGCGCTGCGCACGGCCGCCATGTCGGCCGTCGCCGCGCGGGCGCTGGCCCGCGCCGGACTGCACGACGATGGCGCTGATCGGCAACGGCGCGCAGAGCGAGTTCCAGGCGCTGGCCTTCCACCACCTGCTGGGCATCGAGGAATTCCGTCTCTTCGACATCGATCGCCGCCGCCACCGAGAAGCTGATGCGCAACCTGCGGCGGCCGGGGCTGCGGGCGCGACCGTTCGCCAGCACCGCCGATGCCGTGCGCGGCGCCGACATCGTGACCACGGTGACCGCCGACAAGGCGCGCGCCACCATCCTGACGCCGGACATGATCGAGCCCGGCATGCACATCAACGCGGTCGGCGGCGACTGCCCCGGCAAGACGGAGCTGCACGCCGACGTGCTGCGGAGCGGCCGACGTGTTCGTCGAGTACGAGCCGCAGACGCGGATCGAAGGCGACATCCAGCAGATGCCGGCCGACTTCCCGGTCACCGAGCTGTGGCAGGTGCTTGCGGGCGGCGCCCAGGGCCGCACCGACGCCACGCAGGTCACGGTGTTCGACTCGGTAGGCTTCGCCCTCGAGGACTTCTCCGCGCTGCGCTTCCTGCGCGACGCGGCGGAAGAGCTCGGGATCTCGACGGCGCTCTCCCTGATCCCGCGGCTGGCGGACCCCAAGGACCTGTTCGGCTTCCTGCAGGATCGCGGCGGGAACCGGCGGCCGCGCGCACAGGAGGTCCATGCTGCGGTAAGCTCGGCGCCATGAAGCAGTGCCACGTCAGCATCATCGGCGCCCCGACCGACATCGGGGCCAGTGTCCGCGGCGCGAACATGGGCCCCGAGGCGCTGCGCGTCGCCGGCGTGGGCGAAGCCCTGCGCCGGTTTGTGACCGAGGTCAGCGACCGCGGCAACGTCAACGGGCCGATCAATCCCGTACTTCCCGCGCGCGACGGCTACCGACACCTGCCGGAAGTCATCGCCTGGAACAGGCAGGTCCACACCGCCGTCTACGACGAGCTCGCGGCCGGGCGTCTGCCGATCCTGCTGGGTGGGGACCACTCGCTCGCCATCGGCTCGATCAGCGCCGTAGCGCGGCGATGCCGGGAAACGGGGAAAAAGTTGCGCGTGCTGTGGCTCGATGCCCACGCCGACTTCAACACCGCCGCCTTGACGCCGAGCGGCAACATTCACGGCATGCCGGTCGCATGCCTCTGCGGCCACGGCCCCGAAGACCTCACCCGCATGGGTGGCCATTCGCCGGCCCTGCAGCCGGCCGAAATCCGGCTCGTCGGCGTGCGCAGCGTCGACGCGGCCGAAAAGCACTTCCTGCGCGAGGTCGGCATCGAGGTTTTCGACATGCGCGGCGTCGACGAGATCGGCATGCGCCCGACGCTGGAACAGGCGCTGGCGGGCGTCGATGCGCACACGCATCTGCACGTCAGCCTGGACGTGGATTTCCTCGATCCCGACATCGCGCAGGGTGTCGGCACGCCGGTGCGCGGCGGCCCGACCTACCGCGAAGCCCAGCTCTGCATGGAGATGGTCGCCGACACCGGTCGCCTGTCATCGCTCGACATCACGGAACTCAATCCCGCATTCGATCACCGGAACGCGACGGCCGAGCTCGCCGTCGACCTCGTCGAAAGCCTCTTCGGCAAGAGCACGCTGATCCGGGAGCATCGACCGCCGGCAGACGCCGGGCAGACCGGTCAGGGATGAGATCAACGGACTGCCCCCCCCGCTGCGCGCCTCAAGCTTGGCAGCGGCTCCGCCCGGCCGCGCATCACTCGCGCAGGATCGACAGCGCCTGATCGACGCGATCCGCGCACAATACTTTCATTCCCTCAATGGCTTGCTTCGGCTTGTTGAGATTCGGGATTAACACCTGTTTGAAGCCGAGCTTGGCGGCTTCCTTGATCCTTTCCTGGCCGCGCTGAACCGGCCGGATCTCGCCGGCGAGCCCCACTTCACCGAAAACCAGCGTCTTCGCGGGCAGTGGCCGGCCCGTCAGCGACGAATGCACGGCAAGCAGAATCGCCAGGTCGGCCGCCGGTTCGTTGATCCGCACGCCACCCACTGCGTTGACGAACACGTCGTAGCCGGCCGTCTCGACTCCACCATGCCGGTGCAGCACCGCGAGCAACAGCGACAGGCGCTGCGGATCGAGGCCGACGGAAAGCCGCTTGGGCATCCCGCCCTGGACGGGGTCGACGAGCGCCTGGATCTCGACCAGCAGCGGCCGCGAGCCCTCGAGCGTGGCGACGATCGCCGAGCCGGCGACGTTCTCGCCGTGCTGCGACAGGAACAGCGCCGAGGGGTTGGCGACTCCGCGCAGGCCCCGCTCCGTCATGGCGAACACGCCCAGTTCATTGGCGGCGCCGAAGCGGTTCTTGATCGCGCGGACGAGCCGGAAGCTCGAGTGCGTGTCGCCCTCGAAATAGAGGACGGTGTCGACGATGTGCTCGAGCACGCGCGGGCCGGCGATCGCGCCTTCCTTGGTGACGTGCCCGACGAAGATCACGACGATGTGCCGCTGCTTGGCGAGACGGGTGAGCTGCGCCGCGCATTCGCGGACCTGCGCGACGCTGCCCGGCGCGGACGTCAGCGCCTCGGTGTACGCGGTCTGGATCGAGTCGATGACGACGATCTCGGGCGCCTCGCTGCCGATGGTCGCAACGATCGCCTCGAGCTGGACCTCGGCCAGCAGCGACACCGGCGCGTTGATCAGCCCCAGCCGCTGCGCGCGCAGCGCGACCTGCTCGACGGATTCCTCGCCGGTCACATAGAGGGCCTTCTTCGCCGCGCCGATCGCCGCCATCGCCTGCAGCAGCAGCGTGGACTTGCCGATCCCCGGGTCGCCGCCCAGCAGGATGACCCCACCCGGCACCAGCCCGCCGCCCAGCACACGGTCGAATTCCTCGAGTCCCGTCGGGAACCGGGGGCTTTTCTTCGCGTCGACGCTGCCGAGGGAGCGCACTGCGCTGCCCTTCCCGGCGACCGTCTGGAATCGCGTCGACGGCGGCGCCGCCACCGTTTCGACGAGCGTGTTCCAGGCGGCGCAATGCGGGCACTGGCCCTGCCATTTCGGGCTCTGCCCGCCGCACTCGGTGCAGCTGTAGACGGTCCTGGCCTTGGCCACGGCGTGCCGTCGGACGCGCTACGCCAGCTCGTCGGGCGTGGCCACGGCAGTCCCCAGCTTGCCGACGACGACTCCCGCCGCCTCGTTGGCGATGTGCACGGCCGCCCGCAGATCCGCGCCCGCGCCCAGCAGCACGCCCAGCGCGGCGATGACCGTGTCGCCGGCGCCGGAAACGTCGTAGACCTCGCGCGCCACGGCCGGGACGTCTTCCTCGCCGTCCGCCGTGTACAGGCTCATTCCTTCCTCCGAACGCGTGACCAGAAGCGCCGCAATGTCGAGCCGCGCGCGCAGCGCGAGCGCCTTGGCCGTCATCCCGGCGGCATCCTGCCAGCGGCCGACGACCTGGCGGAATTCGCCGCGATTCGGAGTGATCACGGTGGCGCCACGGTACTTGTCCCAGTCGTCGCCCTTCGGATCGACCAGCACCGGTTTGCCGGCGGCGCGGGCTCGCTCGATCATCGTGGCGATGTGCGCAAGGCCCCCTTTGCCGTAGTCGGAAAGGATGACGAGATCGGTATCCGCGAGCAACCGGTCGAAATCGGCCAGTTTGGTCGCGAGCAGTTCGTGCGAGGGCGCGGTCTCGAAGTCGATGCGCAACAGCTGCTGCTGGCGGCCGATGACCCGCATCTTGACGGTGGTGGCCAGTGCCGGATCGCGGTGAAACAACGTCTGCACGCGCTCCGTCGCGAGCAGGCGCTCCAGCGCAGCGCCGGGTTCGTCGGTGCCGATCACCGAGAGCAGTGTCGTCTGCGCACCGAGGGCGGCCGCGTTGCGCGCGACGTTGGCCGCCCCGCCGGGGCGCTCCTCCGTCCGCGTGACCTTGACGACGGGAACCGGGGCCTCGGGCGATATCCGCTCGACGTCGCCGAACCAGTAGCGATCGAGCATGACATCGCCCGCCACCAGCACGCGCGTGCGCGCAATCCGCTCACGCCAGGTCGAGAATCTGGGGCTCGAGCGATTCATGCGCACGGCGCCTACGGGCGTCCGATCGAGAAGTATTCGAGTCCGGCGGCGCGCACGAGCGCGGGCTCGTACAGGTTGCGGCCGTCGAATACCAGCGGCTGCTTCAGCGCGGCGCGCAGCGCGTCGAAGTCGGGGCTGCGGAACTCCTTCCATTCGGTGACGACGATGAGCGCATCGGCACCGGTGAGCGCATCCATCGGCGTCGTGGCGTAGGCGATGTGCGGAGCGTCGCCGAAAACGCGCCGCGCCTCCGGCATCGCGACCGGATCGTAGGCCACGATGCGGGCTCCGCGTGCCGCGAGCGCCGCGATGATCTCGAGCGACGGCGCCTCGCGCATGTCGTCGGTGTTCGGCTTGAAGGCGAGCCCCCACAGCGCAAACCGGCACCCTGCGAGATTCCGCGCCGAGCCGGGCGACGACCTTTTCGACGAGGCGCAGCTTCTGCGCCTCGTTCGCCGCCTCGACCGCGCCGAGAATCTGCAGCGGCCGGCCGAGTTCGGTGGCCGTGTGCTGCAGCGCCTTCACGTCCTTGGGAAAGCACGAGCCGCCATAACCCACACCCGGATACAGGAACTGCCAGCCGATCCGCGGATCCGAGCCGATCCCCTGCCGCACGTGCTCGATATCCGCGCCGAGCGCATCGGCGAGGTTGGCGAGCTCGTTCATGAAGGAGATCCTCGTCGCGAGCATCGCGTTGGCCGCGTACTTCGTGAGCTCGGCGGAGCGCACGTCCATCAACAGCAGCCGCTCGTGATTGCGCTGGAACGGCGCGTAGACGGCGCGCATCATGGCGATCGCGCGCTCGTCGTCGGCGCCGATCACCACGCGGTCCGGCCGCATGAAATCCTCGACCGCCGCGCCCTCCTTCAGGAATTCCGGGTTCGACACGACGGCGTATGGCGTGTCGACGCCACGGGATCGGAGCTCCTCGGCGATGGCCGCGCGCACACGGTCGGCCGTTCCCACCGGCACGGTGGACTTGTCGACGACGATCTTGAACTCGTTCATCCGGCGGCCGATGTTGCGCGCCGCGGCGAGCACGTACTGCATGTCCGCCGAGCCGTCCTCGTCGGGGGGCGTGCCCACGGCGATGAACTGCAACGCGCCGTGCGCGACCGCCGCGTCCTGATCGGTGGTGAAGCGCAGGCGACCCGCGGCGACGTTGCGCGCGATCATCGCCTCGAGGCCCGGCTCGTGGATGGGCACCCCACCCTGATTCAGGATCTCGATCTTGCGCGCGTCGACGTCGACGCACAGCACGTCGTTGCCGACTTCGGCCAGACACGTGCCGGTGACGAGACCGACGTATCCGGTCCCGATCATGGTGATCTTCATGGTGCAACTCCCAGTGAAGCATTGATGGCGGCCAGCGCACCGACGGGATCCTTCGCCTGCGTGATCGGGCGCCCGATCACCAGATAGTCGGCACCGTTGGCGATCGCGGCCTGCGGCGTGTTGATCCGCGTCTGATCGTCCTGCGCACTGCCGGGCGGCCGGATGCCGGGCGTGACGAGCTTGAACCGGGGCCCGAGCGCCGTGCGCAATGCCGGCGCCTCCTGCGCCGAGCAGACGACGCCGTCGAGGCCGCTCCCGGCCGTCAGCCGCGCGAGCCGCAGCGCCTGCTGCGCCGCCTTGCCCTCTATTCCCGTGTCCCGCATGTCCGCGTCGCCGAGGCTCGTGAGCACGGTCACCGCGATCAGCAGCGGTTTCGGCGTCCCCTCCTCCGCCGCGACGGCATCGACCGCCGCGCGCGCCGCCGACAGCATGGCGGTCCCGCCGGCCGCATGGACATTCAGCATCCAGACCCCGAGACGCGCGGCCGCCGCGCAGGCCTGCGCGACGGTGTTCGGAATGTCATGGAACTTGAGGTCGAGAAAGACGCGAAAGCCGCGCGCGACCAACCAGCGGACCGGCTCGGGGCCGGCGACAACGAACATTTCCTTGCCCACCTTGAGCGCGCAGGCCGCGGGGTCGAGTCGATCGGCGAGTGCCAGCGCATGCATCGGATTGGCGAAATCGAGCGCGACGATCACGCGCCGTTCAGGCGTAGCCATCGGGGGTCTCCGTGCGTCGCGGCGAGTACGTTTCCCACTTGCCGCAGCCGGGACAGCGCCAGTAATACTGGCGCGCGCGGAAGCCGCATTGGTCGCACTTGTAGAGGCCGAGACGCTTGATATGCTGGCCGACGAGCTGCTTCACGAGCTCGAGGTCGTGCCGGCGCTCGGCCGGCGCGACGAGCAACTGCGCCTCGAGCAGGCGATCGAGGCCGAGCAGCGTCGGGTTGCGGGTGAGCTCGTCCTTGATCAGGATGCCAGCCGCTTCGGATCCCTCCTCGGCCAGCGTCAGCGTGAACAGCGTGTTGAGCAGGTCGAGCGACGGGTATTGCTGCTGGTAGGCGCCCAGCACGCGCAGCGCCTGCGCGTTGGCGCCCTGGCGCCGGTAGGCGTCGGCGAGACGCTCGGCGACGAGCGACAGAAAGGCCGGGTTCTGCGACTCGATCCGCTGCCACGCGTCGATCGCTGCCGGCACGTCGCCCTGCTGCAGATCGAGGTCGCCGAGCAGCATCGTCGCGCGGGCGCACGCCTTGTATTCGGCGAGCGCCAGATCGATGTTGGCGCGCGCGCCGGCGATGTCGGACTTGACGAGCTGCGCCTGCGCAAGCTCGCAATGGTAGTGCGCGATCTCCTTGAAGTAGGGCCGCTTGGCGATGGCTTCCATCCGCCGCGTGACGGCGATCGCCTTCGGCCAGTCCTTCTCCTGCTCGTAGATGGAGATCAGGAACCCGAGCGATGCGTGCTCGAACGGCGACCCGTCGAGCTTCGTGAACAGCTCCTCGGCCCGGTCGAGCAGGCCGGCGCGATGAAAGTCCTGCGCGAGCTCGAACACCGCCGCCTGCCGCTTGTCCGCCGGCAGGTCCGGCCGGTCGAGCAGGTTCTGGTGCATCCGCGTCGCCCGGTCGATCTCGCCCTGCCGCCGGAACAGGCTGCCGAGCGCGAAGTGCAGATCGATCGTCTGCGGATCGACCTTGACGACCTCGATGAAGGATTCGATCGCTTTGTCCGGCTGCTCGTTCAGCAGGAAATTGAGCCCGCGAAAATACGACAGCGGCAGCGCGCGCGATTCGCGCAGCAGATGCTTGATGTCGATTCGCGCCGCGATCCAGCCCAGCCCGAAGAACACGGCGGGAATCGGCAGCAGCCACCACAGCTCGAAATCCATTCCGCAGGGACGCTCGTCTGGCTTACGGCCGGTCGACGGGTTCGAAACCGGGTCCCGATCCGGGCGTGGTTCCGGGCACGGTGCCGGTGCGCGCCCAATCGGCCGGCGGCGCGCCGTCGCGGGCGCGGTGCTCGCGCCGCAGGCGCGCGAGCTGCCGGGAGAGCCGTGCCGAACGGACCGCGCCGGCGAGCAGCCCGGCCGCGGCGCCGAGCGCGAAGGCGATCAGGACCACGAAGATCAGCGGCGCCTGCCAGCTCCACCAATGGTAGAACTTGAGCGTCACGAGCTCGGAGTTCTGCAGCGACAGGAACAGAAGCGCCAGGAAGAGCGTGCTGCCGACGATCCAGCGCAGAGCCTGCATCGCGTTCGCTTCAGCCGTTCTTGAAATCGACCCGCTCGCGCAGTTCCTTGCCGGCCTTGAAGTGCGGGACGTGCTTTTCCGGCACCTGCACCTTGTCCCCGGACTTGGGATTGCGCCCGGTTCGCGGCGGACGGTAGTTGAGGCCGAAACTGCCGAACCCGCGGATCTCGATGCGTTCCCCCTTGGCCAGGCTTTCGGCCATGGCCTCGAGGATCATCTTGACCGCCAGTTCGGCATCCTTGGCGACGAGCTGCGGGAACTGCGCCGCGAGGCGGTCGATCAGCTCCGATTTGGTCATCACGGGACCTGCTTACTCGGTAGGCTTGTTGTCCATCTTGGCCCGCAGCAGCGCGCCGAGATTGGTGGTCCCGGAACTCGTGCCCGACGTGTCCGCCTTGACGTTCTGGATCGCCTCCGTCTCCTCGGCGTGATCCTTCGCCTTGATCGAGAGATTGATGCTGCGGTTCTTGCGATCGATGTTGATGATCATGGCAGTGACCGGATCGCCCTCCTTCAGGTGCGTCCGGATGTCCTCGACGCGGTCGCGCGCGACTTCCGAGGCGCGCAGGTACCCCTCGACGTCGCCGTCGAGCGTGATGACCGCTCCCTTGCCGTCGAGCGACTTCACCGTGCCCTTGACCATGTTGCCCTTGTCGTGGATCGCGACGTAGTTGGTGAAGGGGTCGCCGTCGAGCTGCTTGATCCCGAGCGAGATGCGCTCGCGCTCGACGTCGATCGCCAGCACCACGGCCTCGACGTCCGCGCCCTTCTTGTAGTCGCGCACGGCGGTCTCGCCGGGCAGCGACCACGAGAGGTCGGACAGGTGCACCAGCCCGTCGATGCCGCCGGGCAGGCCGACGAACACGCCGAAATCGGTGATCGACTTGATCTGCCCGGTCACGCGGTCGCCCTTCTTGTTGTTCATCGCGAAGTCGTCCCAGGGATTCGACATGCACTGCTTCATCCCGAGCGAGATCCGGCGGCGGTCCTCGTCGATCTCGAGGATCATCACCTCGACCTCGTCGCCCAGCTGCACGACCTTGGTCGGATGGATGTTCTTGTTGGTCCAGTCCATCTCGGACACGTGCACGAGGCCCTCGATCCCGGATTCGATCTCGACGAACGCGCCGTAGTCGGTGATGTTGGTGACCTTGCCGAAGAGCCGCGTGCCCGTCGGATAGCGGCGCGACAGGCCGACCCACGGGTCCTCGCCCAGCTGCTTCATGCCGAGCGAAACGCGGTTCTTTTCCTGGTCGAACTTGAGGATCTTGGCAGTGACTTCATCGCCGACCGCGAGCACTTCCGACGGGTGCTTGACCCGGCGCCAGGCGAGATCGGTGATGTGGAGCAGGCCGTCGATGCCGCCCAGGTCGACGAACGCGCCGTAATCGGTGATGTTCTTGACAATGCCCTTGACGACCGCGCCTTCCTGCAGCGTTGACAGCAGCTTCTCGCGTTCCTCGCCCAGGCTCGCCTCGAGCACGGCGCGGCGGGACACGACGACGTTGTTGCGCTTGCGGTCGAGCTTGATGACCTTGAACTCGAGCGCCTTGTTCTCGAACGGCGTCGTGTCCTTGACCGGCCGGATGTCGACGAGCGATCCGGGGAGAAACGCGCGGATGCCGTTGACCATCACCGTGAGGCCGCCCTTCACCTTGCCGGTGACGAGGCCCGACACGATGGTGCCCTGCTCCATCGCGGCTTCGAGGTCGTGCCAGGCCTTGAGGCGCTTGGCCTTGTCCCGCGACAGCTTGGTCTCGCCGTAACCGTCTTCGAGGCTCTCGATGGCCACGGTGACGAAATCGCCGGCCTTGACCTCGATCTCGCCCTGATCGTTCTTGAATTCCTCGATCGGGATGAAGCTCTCGGACTTGAGCCCGGCGTTGACGACGACGATGTTGAAATCGACGCGCACGACTTCGGCGGTGATGAGCTCGCCCTGGCGCATCTCCTGCCGGGTGAGGGATTCCTCGAACAGCGCGGCGAAGTTTTCCATCGGTGGCGCGGAAGCGGCGGGGGTCATGCTGGAAATGGCGGTAGCCATGGGGGTTGGTTCCTTCACTTTGCTAGGCCGCCGGTGGCGAGAACCCTTTTTCTCGCGCGGCGGGCGGGTGGTCGAATCCGTTTCGCGCGCCGGCTAAAGCGCTTGTGAACGGCCTATCGGTACAACCGGTACGACCCGGCAACGCCGGTGTTTCAACGGTCGAACGTGCCCGCGGGCGCTGCCGGACGACCCGGTTCCGTTGCCTGGAACCGATCGAGCACGTAGCGGACTGCGGCGGCGATGGTCATGCCGGTGGTATCCAGGATCACCGCATCCGCCGCGGGTGCCAGCGGGGCCACGGCCCGTTCGGCATCCCGGACGTCGCGCTCCCGGATATCGCGCAAAAGACTTTCAAGTGTACTGGAGATTCCTTTTTCGATCAACTGCTTATGCCGCCGCCCTGCCCGTTCCTCCGGGCTTGCCGTCAGGAACACCTTGAGCCGGGCGTCGGGAAAGACCACGGTCCCCATGTCGCGTCCGTCCGCCACGAGACCCGGGCGGCGGCGGAAGGCGCGTTGCCGCTCGAGCAACGCCGCGCGCACGGCGCCATGGACGGCGACCTGCGAGGCCGCCGCGCTGACGTCCTCGCCGCGGATCCTGTCCGTGACGTCCCGGCCTTCGAGCCGGATCCGCCCGTCGTCGAACGCGACGTCGAGATTGCCGGCAACCGCCGCGAGCGCGGCGGGGGCATCGAATCCGATTCCGGCTTCGATCGCCTTCAGCGCCACCAGCCGGTAGAGCGATCCGCTGTCGAGGAGGTGGAAACCGAGCGCACGGGCGACCCCGGCCGCGATCGTCCCCTTGCCGGAAGCGGCGGGGCCGTCGACGGCGATCACGGGCACGTCGGCCGTCATCGGATCAGCACCTTCGCAAGCGCCCCAAAGAAACCAGGAAACGTCTTGCGCACGCAATCGGGATCGGCGATCCGCACGGCGACCCCGCCCAGCGCGGCGAGGGAAAAACACATCGCCATCCGGTGGTCGTCGTAGGTTGCAATGGTCGCGGAGGCGAGCCTTTCCGGCGGATGCACGGTGAGGTGATCGTGGCCCGCCTCCACGGTTGCGCCGAGCTTGAAGAGCTCGGCCGCCATCGCCGCGATGCGATCGGTCTCCTTGACCCGCCAGCTCGCGATCCCTGTCAGCGTGGTCGGCCCGCGCGCGAACAGCGCGACGACCGCCAGCGTCATCGCCGCGTCCGGGATCGGCGTGCAGTCGATCGTCATGCCGTCGAGCGCGCGGCCGGCGCGCGCCTCGATCCAGTCGTCGCCGCTGTGGATCGTCGCGCCCATCCGGGCGAGCACATCGGCGAACGCGACGTCACCCTGGATCGAATGCCGCCCGACACCGGTGACGCGAACGGGACCGCCGCCGATCGCCCCCGCCGCGAGAAAATAGGATGCGGACGACGCGTCGCCCTCCACGTGAATCGACCCCGGACTCGCGTAGCAGGCGCCAGCCGGCACGCGAAACGAACGCCAGTCGTCCTGCTCGACCGTCACGCCGAAGCGGCCCATCAGGTGGGTCGTGATCGCGACATAGGGTTTCGAGATCAGCTCGCCGGCGATGTCGACCGTCAGTGCGCGTCCGCCCTTCGCCGTCGCGAGTGGAAGCGCCATCAATAGCGCGGACGTGAACTGGCTCGACACGTCGCCGCGCACCGTCACCCGATCCGGCCTGCCGGCCTCGCCGACGTTGCCCGGCTCGATGCCGAGCGGGGGAAAACCGGCGTTGCCGAGATAGCGGATTCCGGCGCCCAGCACGCGCAGCGCATCGACGAGATCGCCGATGGGACGCTCATGCATGCGGGCGACGCCGGAGATTTCGTAGCGGCCTCCGGCCAGCGCGAGGACCGCCGTCAGCGGTCGCAGCGCCGTGCCGGCATTGCCGAGAAAGAGCCGGGCCGCCTTGACCGGAATGACGCCGCCCTGCCCGTGCACGATGAAGTCGCGCGTGGCGCCGATGCGCTCCACCACGATGCCCAGCGCCCTCAGCGCGTCTTGCATCCGGTCGACGTCGTCGGCGTCGAGCAGTCCCTCGAGCTTCGTGTCCCCGGAGGCAAGCGCGGCCAGCAGCAACGTGCGATTGGAGATGCTCTTCGACCCCGGGAGGGGAACGACGCCCTCCGCGCGCGACATCGGCGCGAGGTCGAGGAAGGCGGCGGGGACCGCGTCGGTCACGCTCATCCCGAGAGGCTCAGCGCCCGCCCGGCCGCCCGAAGGGCGCTGACTGCCCCCGCGGGGGGCAGCGAACACCAGGCCGAAGGCCGCAGGACAGCCGTAGGCTGGTCCCGCGCAGCGGGATGCGGCGAAGTCGCACACAGTGAGCGTGGGGGCTGTTCATCCCTAGGCCTCGCGCGGACCGTCCGCCGCCGCGACGGCGGGACCCGCATCGAATTGCGTGCCCCACGCCCGGCGTGCGGTGGCGGCACGCGTGAACACCGCTTCGAGCGCGGCGCCGTCACCCGCTGCCACCATGGCGGCGATCCGGTCGAGCTCGCCACGGTACGCGCCGATCTCGGCGAGGAGCGCACCGCGGTTGGCGAGCGCGATGTCGCGCCACATCTCCGGCGAACCTGCGGCGATCCGGGTGAAGTCGCGAAATCCGCTGGCGGCGTAACGGAACAGCTCGGCGGCATCCGGGCGCGCCGCGAGCAGGTCGACGAGCGCGAACGCGAGCAGATGCGGCAGGTGCGAGACGGCGGCGAAGATCCGGTCGTGCGTTGCGGGATCGAGCGCCTGCACCCGGGCCCCGCATGCGGTCCAGAGCGCGCCGACCAGGGCAACGGCCTCCGGATCGTTTTCGGGCAGCGGCGTCAGCACGACGTTGCGGTCGCGATACAGCGTCGCGAACGCGGCCGCCGCGCCGGTGTGCTCGGTGCCGGCGATCGGATGTCCCGGCACGAAGCGCGGCAGTGTCGCGCCCAGGTGCAGTCGCGCTGCGGCAATCACGTTCTGCTTGGTGCTTCCGGCATCGGTCAGCACCGCATGCGACGGCAGCCGGCCGGCCATGGCTTCGAAGAGCGCGGGGAACTGCGCTACCGGTGTGGCCAGCAGCACGAGGTCGGCGGCGGCGAGTTCGCGCGTCCAATCGGTGTCGATCATGATCGCGCGGTCGATGATGCCGAGCGCGGCGGCCGCGTCGAGGTTGGCGCGCCCGCGCCCGACACCGACGACGGTGTCGACGCGGCCCGCGGCCTTGAGCCCCAGCGCGAAGGAGCCGCCGACGAGCCCGACGCCGACCACGACGAGCCTGCCGATGCGGGGGGCGCCTGCATTCACGTTGAATTCGGGCGGCGCCCGGGCGTCAGCGCGCGAGCGCCGATTGCAGGGCGTCGAGAAAGCGGCGATTCTCGGCGGGCAGGCCGACGGTGATGCGCAGGTACTCCGGCAGCCCGTAGTTGGCGACCGGGCGCACGATCACGCCCTGCTCGAGCAACCGCCGGAACACGCGCTCCGCATCGCCGACGCGCAGCAGCAGGAAGTTCCCGTGCGACGGAATGAACTCGAGGCCGAGCGCCTTCGCGCCAGCCTCGAGCTCGCGCATGCCTGCGCGGTTGAGCGCGCGGCTCGTGTCGACGTATTCCGTGTCGGCGAGCGCCGCCACCGCCGCGGCCTGCGCGAGCGCGTTGACGTTGAACGGCTGGCGCACGCGGTTCAGCATCCCCGCGACCTCCGGCGTTCATGATGCCGTAGCCGACGCGCAGCGCCGCCAGGCCGTACGCCTTGGAAAAGGTCCGCGAAACGATGAGATTGGCGTACGTTCCCGTCCACGCGGCGCGACGGGGCTTGCTGCGCCGGCTCGAGGTACTCGTCGTAGGCGGCGTCCAGCACGACGAGGACATCCTCGGGAATCGAGGCGATGAATGCCTCCAGCACGTCCGGCGCGATCCAGGTCCCGGTCGGATTGTTGGGATTGGCGACGAACAGCACGCGCGTCGCCGGTGTGACGGCGGCGCGCATGGCCGGCAAATCGTGGCCGAAGTCGCGCGCCGGGACCTCGATGCCGGTTGCGCCCCGCGCCTGCACCGCCAGCGGATAGACGGCGAACGCGTGGCGCGAATAGACGGCCTGATCGCCGGGCCGCAGGAACGCCTGCGTCACCAGCTCCAGAATATCGTTGGAGCCGTTGCCGAGGACGATCCGGTCGGGGGCAACGCCGTGGCGCTCCGCCAGCGCGGACTTGAGCGCGAAACCGTTGCCGTCGGGGTAGCGGCTGAGTTCGTCGACTGCCCGCAGGATGGCCGCCCGGACCGCCGCGCTCGGCCCGCGCGGGTTCTCGTTCGATGCGAGCTTGACGATGTCGCGCTCGGCCAGACCGAATTCGCGCGCGAGGTCGCCGACCGGTTTCCCCGGAACGTACGGCGCCAGATTGCGCACGTAGGCCGGCGCCTGGAGCGAAGGATCGTGGCGACGTTCGTGATCGGGAGACGGGCTCATGACACTCCTAATAAACTGCCGCAGGATACGATCCTAATATCTTGAGCATAGGCGCTTTTTTACGCAGCTCAGTCAGCGCTGCCGCGACCGTCGCATCGGTCTCGTGACCGACGAGGTCGACAAAGAAGAGGTATTCCCACAGGCCCGTCCGGGCAGGTCGCGATTCCATGCGCGTCATGCTGACGCCGTGGGTGGCGAAGGGTTCCAGCAGCGCATGCATGGCGCCGGGGCGGTTGGGCGCGGACATCACGAGCGAAGTCTCGTCGCGTCCGCAGGCCGGCACTCGGTTGCGGCCCAGCACCCAGAAGCGCGTCGTATTGTTGGGCTCGTCCTCGATGTGCGACGCCAGCACATTGAGCCCGTAGATCGCGGCGGCGTGCCCGCCGGCGATGGCGGCCGACCCGGGCTCGGCCGCTGCCATTCGGGCCGCCTCGGCGTTGCTCGCCACCGCCACGCGGGCGGCATCGGGCAGATGGCGGCCCAGCCATTCTGCGCACTGGGCCAGCGATTGCGCGTGCGAATAGACCCGGGTCACCTCGTCCGCTGCCGCCGCCGTCGACAGCAGGTTCTGGCGGATCCGCAAGCGGATTTCGCCGCAGACGGACAACGGCGTCTGGCACATGAGATCGAGCGTGCGCCCGACCACCCCCTCCGTGGAGTTCTCCACCGGCACGACGGCATGGTCGGTCTGTTCGCTCTCCGCCGCCCGGAACACTTCGTCGATCGTCGCGCAAGGCAGAGTTTCGACGAATTCGCCGAAATGCTTGGCGACCGCCTCGTGGGAGAACGTGCCCGCCGGTCCCAGGTAGGCGACGCGCAGCGTGCGCTCCAGCGCAAGGCATGCCGACATCACTTCCCGAAAGATGCCGGCGACGGCCTCGTTCGGGAGCGGCCCCGGGTTGGCGGACTGCAGACGCGAGAGCACCTGGGCCTCGCGCTCGGGGCGGTACGCCGCGGCGGCGCCTTTCAGCGCGCCGATCGCCTGCGCGTGCGCCGCGCGGGCGTTGAGGCGCTCGAGGATTTCGCGATCGAGCGCGTCGATCGCCGCGCGGTGGCGGGCGAGGTCCGTTTCGCGATCGTCCGATGCGGGCATGGGTTGGCGTTGTCCGGTGGCGGGGACTATCGCCGGGGCGGCATGAGCCCGCCGGGCCGTCCCAAGGGCGAATACCGGAGCGCGCAGCGCGAAGGTAATCCATTGAGCCCGCCGGGCCGCCCCAAGCGCGAAGGTACTTCAGAGAGCCCGCGCCGGGCGTCACTCTTCATCGTCTTCCCGCTCGACGACGCGCTCGAGCCCGGCGAGCTTCTCGCCCTCGCCCAGGTTGATCAGCGTGACGCCCTGCGTCGACCGGCTCATCTCGCGGATCGACTTGACCTTGGTGCGGATCAGGATGCCGCCGGTCGAGATCAGCATCACCTCGTCGTCGGGCCGCACCAGCGCCGCCGCGACCACGGTGCCGTTCCTCTCCGTCTGCTGGATCGCGATCATGCCCTTGGTGCCGCGGCCATGCCGGGTGTATTCGACGATCGGCGTGCGCTTGCCGTAGCCGTTCTCGGTCGCGGTCAGCACCGACTGCTCCTCGTCCTCGGCGACCAGCATCGAGATCACCTTCTGGGCGCGACCGAGCATCATCCCGCGCACGCCGTGGGCGTTGCGGCCCATCGGGCGGACGTCGTTCTCGTCGAAGCGCACCGCCTTGCCGCCGGAGCTGAACAGCATGACGTCGTGCGCGCCGTCGGTGAGCGCCGCGCCGATCAGCGAGTCGCCGTCGGACAGGTCCACGGCGATGATCCCCGCCGTCCTGGGACGCGAGAACTCGGACAGCGGCGTCTTCTTGACGGTGCCCATCGCGGTGGCCATGAAGACGAACTGGGTGTCGGTGAACTCCTTGACTGGCAGTATCGCGGTGATCTGTTCGTTGTCCTGCAGCGGCAGCAGGTTGACGATGGGCTTGCCGCGCGCGGCCCGCGTTCCCTGCGGCACGTTGTAGACCTTGAGCCAGTAGACGCGCCCGCGATTGGAGAAGCTCAGGATGTAGTCGTGCGTGTTGGCGATGAACAGGTGATCGATGAAGTCGTCTTCCTTGGTCGCGGTCGCCTGCCGGCCGCGGCCGCCACGCTTCTGCGCGCGGTACTCGGCGACGGCCTGCGCTTTCATATAGCCGCCGTGCGAGAGGGTGACGACCATGTCCTGCGGCGTGATCAGGTCTTCCATCGACAGGTCGACGCCCTGGGCGACGATCTCCGAGCGGCGGGCGTCGCCGAACTGGTCGCGCACGGCCGTGAGCTCGTCGCGCACGATCACCGTCACGCGCGCGGGCTTGGCCAGGATGTCGAGGAAATCGACGATCTGCGCCATGACGTCCTTGTACTCGCCGAATATCTTGTCCTGCTCGAGGCCGGTGAGGCGCTGCAGCCGCAGTTCCAGGATCGCCTGCGCCTGCGCGTCCGAGAGACGGTAGCCCGGCGGCGCGGCATCTTCGTGCCAGCCGAACTCCGGCGCCAGCCCTTCGGGCCGTGCGGCGTCCGCCGCGGCGCGCCGCAGCATCTCCTCGACCAGCGGCGAGCGCCAGACCCGCGTCATCAGCGTCACCTTCGCCTCGGGCGGCGAAGCGGCCGCCTTGATCAGCGCGATGATCTCGTCGACGTTGGACAGCGCGACCGCGAGGCCTTCCAGGATATGGCCGCGCTCGCGCGCCTTGCGCAACTCGAACCGCGTCCGGCGCACGACGACCTCGCGCCGGTGCTGCAGGAAGTACTCGAGAAATTGCTTGAGGTTGAGCAGGCGCGGCTGGCCGTCCACCAGCGCGACCATGTTCATGCCGAAGCTGTCCTGCAGCTGCGTCAGCTTGAACAGGTTGTTCTGGACGATCTCGGCGATCTCGCCGCGCTTCAGCTCGATGACGACGCGCATGCCGGACTTGTCCGACTCGTCGCGCAGATCCGAGATGCCCTCGAGCTTCTTCTCGCGGACGAGCTCGCCGATCCGGACGAGCAGGTTCGCCTTGTTCACCTGATAGGGGATCTCGTCGACGATGATCGCCTGCCGGTTCCCCTTCTCCAGGTCCTCGAAGTGCGTGCGGGCGCGCATCACGACGCGGCCGCGCCCCGTGCGGTAGCCTTCGCGCACGCCGTCGAGGCCGTAGATGATCCCCGCCGTCGGGAAGTCGGGTGCCGGCACGATGTCGATCAGCTCGTCGACAGTCGTCTCGGGATTGCCCAGCAGGGCGAGGCAGGCGTTCACGACCTCGGTCAGGTTGTGCGGCGGGATGTTGGTCGCCATGCCGACCGCGATGCCGGACGAGCCGTTGATCAGCAGGTTCGGAAGGCGCGCCGGGAGCACCGACGGCTCCATTTCCTTGCCATCGTAGTTAGGGACGAAATCGACCGTTTCCTTGTCGATGTCGGCCAGCATTTCCGCCGCGATCCGCTGCAACCGGCATTCGGTGTAGCGGTACGCCGCCGCGCCGTCGCCGTCGACCGAGCCGAAATTGCCCTGGCCGTCGATCAGCGGGTAGCGCAGCGAGAACTCCTGCACCATCCGGACCAGCGCCTCGTAGGTCGCGGAATCGCCGTGCGGATGGTACTTGCCGAGCACGTCGCCGACGACGCGCGCGCATTTCACATAGGGCCGGTTCCAGACGGTGTTCGACTCGTGCATCGCGAACAGCACGCGCCGGTGCACCGGCTTCAGGCCGTCGCGGACGTCGGGCAGCGCCCGGCCCACGATCACGCTCATCGCATAATCGAGGTACGAATGCCGCATTTCGGCTTCGAGGCTTACGGGGAGGGTTTCTTTGGCAAACTGCTCCATGGGCGCGGATTTCTTCCTGAAGGGGTGCTCTGTTGGGTTCGTCCGAATTTCCGGACGCTCGCCCGATTCCCGGGGCGACGGCGCCGGACAACGGCCTGGCCCATCGGGCGCCGCCGCCGGCAGGCCCTCCTTCGCCACGTCGACCACCTTGAAGCTGCGGTCGATGGCGCGAAAGAGCCTTGAATACGCGACATTTTATCACGGCGTTGCATTACCGCGACAGTCTGCGGCCGGATGTTGCCAAAACCCCACTTTCCTTTGCACCGGCCTGACCCGTGTGCTATATTTTCCAGCGAAGCAAAGGATTAGGCGCGGCAGTGGTTTGTACGTCGTTTCCACGGTCGCGCGGGTATTCCGAGTGCGCAAAAACTTATCCAAAACCAAAGCCTAAGGGGTGAAACAATGACTCGTCGTTTCGTTACCGTTGCCCTCGTCGGCGCGATGGCCGTGGGCGTTTCCACGGGTGTCGCAGCGCAGGCGAACCCGACTAACAGCGGTTACGTCCTGTCGGCGACGGCCCCGCCCGACAACAATGTGGTCCGCAACGGTGCCGGCAATCTCTGCTGGCGCACGGGCTATTGGACGCCGGCCATGGCGATCGTCGCGTGCGATCCGGACCTGGTACCCAAGCCCGCGCCCGCGCCGGCTCCCGCGCCAGCAGTGGCCCCCGCCCCCGCCGCCCCCGCCGCCTGCTCCGCCGCCCGCTCCGGCGCCGGCTCCGCAGGTGCAGAAGATCACGCTGGCCTCGAAGGCGCTGTTCGATTTCGACAAGGCCGTGCTGAAGCCCGAAGGCATGGCGGCGATCGACAGCGAAATCATCGCCAAGCTGAAGGACGTGCAGAAGCTCGAACTGGTGCTGGTCACGGGTCATACCGACCGTATCGGCACGCAGGCTTACAACCAGAAGCTGTCGGAGCGGCGTGCTGACGCGGTCCGCAACTACCTGGTCTCGAAGGGCGTCGCCAAGGACAAGATCGAAACCCTTGGCATGGGCAAGACCCAGCCGGTGCCCGGCGTGACGTGCACGATGAAGGCGATGAAGGAACTGATCGCCTGCCTCGCGCCGAACCGTCGCGTCGAAGTCGAAGTCAAGGGCGAGGCCATCAAGAAGTAAGCCTCGCGCGCTTGCGAAAAAAGCCCCGCCGTTGCGGGGCTTTTTTTCGTCCTGTCCCGCTTTCCGCGCTACGCTTCGACCTATGCAAACCTGCGACCTTCGCCTCGACGCCGGCTGGATCGTGCCGATCGAGCCCGCCGGCGCGCTTGCCGGTCACGCGCTGATCGTCGACGCCGGGCACATCGTCGCCCTCGTCCCCTCGACGGAGGCGGACCTCCGCTTTGCGGCACGCGAGCATGTCGCCATGCCACGCCACGTGCTGCTGCCAGGGCTCGTCAACGCCCACACGCACGGGGCGATGAGCCTCTTCCGCGGCATCGCCGACGACGTGCCGCTGCAGGTCTGGCTCGAGCGGCACATCTGGCCCCGCGAGGCCCGGTTCGTGGCGCCCGACTTCGTCTACGACGGCGCCCGTCTCGCGGCGGCCGAAATGCTGCGCAGCGGGATCACCTGCTGCAATGACATGTATTTCTTTCCGGACGCGAGCGCCCGCGCATTCCTCGAAGTCGGCATGCGCGCGATGCTGGGATTGCCGGTGCTCGACTTTCCCACGCCTTACGCAGCGGACGCCGACGCCTACCTGGCACGCGGCCTCGAGATCCGCGACGCGCTGAAGCACGAGGAAAGGCTCGCGTTCTCGCTGTCGCCGCACGCGCCGTACACCGTGGGCGACGCCACCTGGCAGAAGATCGTCGTCTACGCGCGCCAGCTCGACCTGCCGATCCAGACCCATCTCGCGGAGACCGCGCACGAAGTGGCGGCGAGCGTCGCCGAGCACGGCCGCACGCCGCTGCATCGGCTGCACGGCCTCGGCGCGACCGGTCCGCAGTTCATCGCGATTCACGGCGTGCATCTCGCAGCCGACGAGATTGCCTTGCTCGCCGCCCAGGGTTGCCACGTCGTGCATTGCCCGATTTCCAACATGAAGCTCGGCAGCGGCATCGCGCCGGTCTCGGCGCTCCTGGCGGCCGGGGTGAACGTCGCGCTCGGCACCGACGGCGCGGCCTCGAACAACCGGCTCGACCTTTTCGGCGAGATGCGCATTGCCGCGCTGCTGGCCAAGGTGGCGACCGGCGATCCGTCGGTGCTGCCTGCACAACAGGCGCTTGCCGCGGCAACGCTCGCCGGCGCGCGGGCGCTGGGGCTCGACCGCGACATCGGCTCGCTCGTTGTCGGCAAGCAGGCGGACATCGTCGCGGTGGACTTGTCTGCGCTCGACGCGCTGCCCTGCTACGATCCGGTTTCCCATCTCGTCCACGCGGTGGGCCGGGAAGCGGTCACCGACGTCTGGGTCGCCGGCAAACGGGTGGTCGCCGACCGCGCGCTGCAAACCGCCGACGAGGCGGCGCTTGCCGCGTCGGCCCGACTTTGGCAGGAGCGGCTGCAATGAACGCGCACATCGCATCGCGACACTCAACGGCACCGGATCCGCGCGGCAACGTCGACGCGGGCGAGCTTGCGAAGTTCGCCGCGCTCGCCCATCACTGGTGGGATCCGGACAGCGCGCTGTTCGGGCCCCTGCACCGGATCAATCCGCTGCGCCTCGACTGGATCGACCGGGCGAGCGGCGGGCTCGACGGCAAGCGCGTGGTCGACGTCGGCTGCGGCGGCGGGATCTTGACCGAAGCCATGGCCGCCCGCGGTGCCGTGACGCTGGGCATCGACCTCGGTGACAAGGCGCTCGGCGTCGCCCGGCTGCACAAGCTCGAATCGGGCGCCGCGGTCGAATATCGCCTCGTCGCCGCGGAGGCGCTCGCGGCCGAGATGCCGGGCGCGTTCGACGTCGTCACCTGCATGGAACTGCTGGAGCACGTGCCCGATCCGGCTTCGATCGTCGCGGCCTGCGCGGCGCTCGTGCGCCCCGGCGGGACCGTCGTGGTCTCGACGATCAGCCGCAACCTCAAGGCCTACGCGCTGGCGGTGATAGCGGCGGAATACATCCTCGGACTCCTGCCCCGGGGCACGCACGACTACGCGAAATTCCTGCAGCCCGGCGAGATTGCCTCGTTCGCGCGCAGCGCCGGCCTTGAACCGGCGGCCATCACCGGCCTGGCCTACAACCCGTTCCGGAAGACCGTCCGGCTCGTTTCCGATCCGGGCGTCAACTACATGATGGCGTTGCGCCGTCCCGCGCATGGGTGAACGGCTGAACCGCCCCCACGCTCACGTATCGGCCATGCGCGCGCTCCCGATCGATGCCGTCCTGTTCGACCTGGACGGAACCCTCGCCGACACGGCACCGGACCTCGGCGCCGCGCTCAATCGCCTTCGCCTCGGGCACGGTCTCGATCCGGTTCCGATCCTGGAGTTGCGCTCGTCGTCCTCGCACGGCGCGCGCGGGCTGCTGCGCGTCGGCATGGGCATCGCGCCCGAGCATCCGGAGTACGCGACGCTGCGCGATGCGTTTCTCGCGCACTACGAGGCGGCGCTCTGCGTGGATTCGAAGCTCTTCGCGGAAGTCGACGCGCTGCTGGACGCCATCGAGGCGCGTTCGCTCAAATGGGGGATCGTGACCAACAAGGCGACGCGCTACACGGCGCCGCTGCTGGAGCAGCTCGGGCTCTCCGGGCGCGCCGGCGCGGTCGTCTGCGGTGACACGACACCCTATCCCAAGCCGCATCCGGCCCCGCTGCTGGCGGCGGCTGGCCAACTTGGCGTCGCTCCGGCGCGTTGCGTCTACGTCGGCGACGCGGAGCGCGATATCACGGCCGGCATCGCCGCCGGAATGCGCACGATCATCGCCCGCTACGGGTACATCGAAGCACACGAGTCGCCGGAGACCTGGCCCGCGGATGGCGGCATCGATCATCCGGCCGCGCTGCTTGGGTGGTTGCCTGCGCAGCGGACATCAGGCCTAAGGCCGCAGGACAGCCGAAGGCTGGTCCACGCGAAGCGGGATGCGGCGCAAGCCGCGCACGGTGAGACGTGGGCGGTCGTACAAGCGTCGCTCCCGCTCATCCGGGGCAGGCGCCCGCGTTCAGAAACAGCCAGGCCGCGGGTTTGCCGTCGCGAATCCCCGCGACGTGGACCGGCTGACTGGCGATGAGCGGCTTGACGAAGGCGACCAGGATGTCGTCGATGCCCGCAAGCGCGATGCCGTTGGCCTGCGCCACGCGATCGCCGGGCTTCAACCCGAGCATCGAGGCAAGTGCACTTCCTTCGCGCACCGCCAGGCCGTCGGCCACCGGCACCAGAAGCTCCCGCCAGCCGTCCGGCCGCGCAGCGATGCCCGTGAGCAATTCCGCATTCAGCCGGTAGACGGGGCCGCGGAATCCGGGCGGCGCCGCGCAGGCGAGGCTCGGCACGCTGCGACCTGCCGCAGCTTTCGGCGGAGCTGTCTTCATGCGCAAATCGAGCGTGCGCATCTCGCCGTGGTCCCGGATGCGCACGCCATCGGGACGCACTTCGACCAGCGTCACGTCGCTGGCGATTTCCTCGCCCGTCCGCACGAGCACCGCCCCCCGCGCGGCGATGCGGAACAAGGCGTGGCCCGAGCCGTCGCGGCCGGCAAAGACGCCCAGCAGTCGGGTGTCGCCCTGGAGCGTCGCGGGCTCGCCCGAGGCGGGCGTTGGCGCCGTTGCGGGCGCGGCGCGGCCGAACATCGGCGAGGCGAGGATGGCGGGCGCCCAGCGCTCCGGCGCCTCGCTGTTCGATCGCGATCGGTGTGTGCGGCAGGAACCAATGCCAGCCCCAATGCGCGATGACATAGGCCAGCACCACGACCCCGGCCGACGTTGCGGCCCAGGCTGCGCCACGCCACCACCACGACGGTCGCGCCGCGTGTGCCAGCGGTGCGGCTGCGTCGGTCATCCGCGGCCCGCTGCAGCCGCGCGTCCGAACGGCGCGCGCGACGACCCGGCGGCGGCATTGCCGGTCCCGTATACTTTCCGCTTCCGTCCTGCCCGCCGTCATCTTGAATCCCCGCCTGTCGCGCCTGCAGCCCTACCCCTTCGAGCGGCTGCGCCAATGGTTCGCCGACGTTGCGCCCAATCCGGCGCTGGCGCCGATCAGCCTGTCGATCGGCGAGCCGCGGCATCCTACACCCGCGCTCGTTGCCGATGCGCTCGTCGCAGGCATGTCCGGTCTCGCGAATTATCCCACGACGATCGGCCCGCTCGCACTGCGGGAGGCGATCGCGGCGTGGCTCGCTCGCCGCCATGGGCTCGTTGCCGTCGATCCGGCGAGCCAGGTGCTGCCGGTGCTCGGGAGCCGCGAGGCGCTGTTCGCATTCGCGCAGACCGTGATCGACGGCAGTCGCGCCGATGCGACGGTGCTGATGCCCAATCCTTTCTACCAGATCTACGAGGGGGCGGCGTTGCTGGCTGGCGCCGAGCCGTATTGCGTCAATGCGCTTGCCGCCAACGGCTTTGCTCCCGCCTGGCGCGAGGTGCCGGACGCGGTGTGGGCGCGAACCCAGCTCATCTACGTCTGTTCGCCGGACAACCCGACCGGCCGCGTGACGAGGGCCGACGAGTGGGCATTCCTGTTCGAGATGGCGGATCGTCACGGCTTCGTGATCGCAGCCGACGAATGCTATTCCGAGATCTACTTCGATGAGACCCGACCGCCGCTCGGGGCGCTTGCCGCTGCGAACGCCCGCGCAGCGGGCCGCGCCGGATTCCCGCGCCTCGTCTCGTTCGGCAGCCTGTCGAAGCGATCGAATGCACCGGGGCTGCGCTCCGGCTACGCGGCCGGGGATGCCGCGTTGCTGAAGGCGTTCCTGCGCTATCGCACTTATCACGGCTCCGCGATGTCCCCGGCGGTCGCGGCGGCGAGCATGGCCGCATGGAACGACGAGGCGCACGTGCGCGCCAACCGCACCGAATATGCAGCCAAGTTCGCCGCAGCGCAGCCGAAGCTCGCGGCGGTGCTGCCATGCGCGATGCCCGATGCCGCCTTCTATCTGTGGGCCAGAACGCCCATCGACGACGCCGATTTCGCGCGCCGGCTGCTGGCCAGCCAGGCCGTGACGGTGCTCCCGGGAAGCTTTCTGGCACGCGACGCCCACGGGACGAACCCGGGCCGGGGCTACATCCGGATCGCTCTTGTCGCGGACCGCGACGAGTGCGCCGAGGCGGTGGAGCGCATCGTGACGTTCGTCCGTTCGCTCTGAGGGGCCTCACGTGCCGCTCTCACTGGAACACCTTCGCGCTGCGCGTTCCGGTATTCGCCCTTGGGACGGCCCGCGGGCTCACTGGAGTACCTTCGCGCTGCGCGCTCCGGTATTCGCCCTTGGGACGGCCCGGCGGGCTCATGGTCCGCCGTCCCCGTGCGCAGGCGCTGAAGCCGTGCGTCCGCTCGCCTTCGTCGGTCGCCACGCCACGAAGTTCATGGCCGGCGGGGTCCTGATCGGCTTCTTCGTTCCGCCCCTCGCGGCGCTGGCGAAACCTCTGCTCGTGCCTGCCCTGGTGATACCGCTGGCGCTGGCGCTGATCCGGCTCGACTGGTCCGCGATCGCCGCCAGCCGGCGTCGGCCGGGCCTCGTCGCCGCGCTCGTCGTCTGGATCCTCGGCGTGTCGCCGCTCCTCGTCTGGGCGGTCACGACGCCGGCACTGGCGCTGGGGCTTCCCGCCGCCCTGCGCGAGGCCCTGATCCTGATGGCGGCTTCTTCGCCGATCGTGTCGAGCGTCGCGATCGCACTCTTCGTCGGGCTCGACGCGACACTCGCCGTGGTGGCCGTGGTCTTCGCGACGGCGCTCGTGCCGTTCACGCTGCCGCCGGTGGCGCTGGCCCTGCTGGACCTCGAGCTCACGCTCAGCCTGCCCGCCTTCATGGGCCGGCTCGCGGCGATGGTCGGCGGCGCCTTCATCGCCGCCTGGGTCGTGCGACGCATGGTGCGCCCGTCCGCGCTCGCGGCAAGGCGCGACCTCATCGACGGGCTCGCCGTCGTGAATCTCGTCGTCTTCGCGATCGCCATCATGGACGGCGTCACCGCGTTTGCCCTGGCGCGGCCTGGGTACGCTGCGCTCGCGACCGTGCTGGCCTTCGTTTTCAACATCGCGCTGCAGGCCGCGGGCTGGCTGGCGTTTCGCCGTCGCGGCGCGGCCACGGCGCTCACCGCGGGCCTCGTTTCCGGCAACTGCAACATGGGCCTCGTGCTGGTCGCGCTGTCCGGGCACGCCAGTGTCGAAGTCACGTCGTTCTTCGCGCTCGCCCAGCTGCCGATGTTCATGCTGCCGGCGCTGCTGGAGCCGCTTTATCGCCGCATGCTGGCCGCGGCCGGCGACGCCGGGTCGCAGGAAACGGGGCGATCGAGGTAAGATCAGCGTTTTTCGCCCGACCTCTTCATCATGACCGACCTCGAGCACGTGATCGACGCCGCATGGGAGACGCGCTCGACGCTCTCCCCGCAGAATGCGCCCGCCGCCGTGGGCGACGCCGTCGGACAGGTGATCGCCGGGCTCGACGCCGGGCGCCTGCGCGTCGCCGAGAAGATCGGCGGTGCCTGGACGACGCACCAGTGGATCAAGAAGGCCGTGCTGCTGTCGTTCCGCCTGGCCGAAACCGCCGCCATGCGTTTCGAGCGCCGCGCCGGCAGCGCCGAGCCGTTCGCGTTCTACGACAAGGTCCCGACCAAGTTCGCCGGCCTGTCCGACGACCAGCTCGCCGCCACCGGCGTCAGGGTCGTGCCGCCGGCCGTCGCGCGGCGCGGCGCCTACATCGCGCCGAACGTCGTGCTGATGCCGTCCTTCGTGAACATCGGCGCGTACGTCGACGAGGGCACGATGGTCGACACCTGGGCGACCGTCGGCTCGTGCGCGCAGATCGGCAGGAACGTGCATCTTTCAGGCGGCGTGGGCATCGGCGGCGTGCTCGAGCCGCTGCAGGCCAATCCCACGATCATCGAGGACAACTGCTTCATCGGCGCGCGCTCGGAAGTGGTCGAGGGCGTGATCGTCGAGGAGAACGCCGTGCTCGGCATGGGCGTGTTCATCGGCCAGAGCACGAAGATCTACAACCGCGCCACGGACGAAGTCACGTATGGGCGCGTGCCCGCAGGATCGGTTGTCGTCGCCGGGAGTCTCCCGTCGGCAGAGGGCCGATGCCAGCTCTATTGCGCCGTGATCGTCAAGCAGGTCGACGCGCGGACCCGCGCGAAGACGAGCATCAACGAATTGCTGCGCGCCTGACCCCGCTCCGATCGTGTCCGTCGCACTGAAGTCCCCCGAGGACATCGCGATGATGCGCGTGGCCGGCCGGCTCGCGGCGGAGCTGCTCGACTTTCTGACGCCCCATGTGCAGCCCGGCGTCACCACGGGAGAGCTCGACCGCATCGCGCACGAGCATCAGGTCAACGTGCAGCACGTCGTGCCGGCGACGCTCAACTACGCACCCCCGGGGCACCGCCCCTATCCGGCGTCGATCTGCACGTCGGTGAACCACGTCGTCTGCCACGGCATCCCGGGCGACAAGAAGCTGAAGCCGGGCGACATCGTCAACATCGACGTCACCGTGATCAAGGACGGGTGGCACGGCGATTCGAGCCGGATGTTCTATGTCGGCACACCGTCGATCCAGGCGAAGCGGCTGGTGGAAGCCACCCATGAGGCGATGTGGCGCGGCATCCGCGCGGTCAAGCCGGGTGCCCGGCTGGGCGACATCGGCCATACGATCCAGCAGTTCGCCGAAAGCCACCATTTCTCGGTGGTCCGCGAATTTTGCGGGCACGGTATCGGCCGGCAGTTTCACGAGGAGCCGCAGGTCGTGCACTACGGCCGGCCCGGAACCGGGCTCCTGCTGCAGCCGGGAATGATCTTCACCATCGAGCCGATGATCAACGCCGGTCGCGCGGCAATCCGCGCGCTCGCCGATGGCTGGACGATCGTCACGGCGGACCACTCGCTGTCGGCGCAGTGGGAGCACACGGTGCTGGTGACCGCCGAGGGTCACGAGGTGCTCACCCTGTCGCCCGCGGCGCCGCCGCCCGCGTCCTGACGCTGCCGCTGGCGGGCGCACTCGCCGTGAATGCCGAAGCCACCACCGCGCTCTCTTCGGTCGGGTCTGCGCAGCCGGTCGCGCAACGCTGGCGCGAAGAGCTCCGCGCCGGTCGCGCGGCGTTGCAGGCCGCGTTCCGCGCGCGCGCCGACACGTCCCGGCTCCTGCGCGGGCACGCCCGGCTGGTCGACCGCGCGCTCGCCGGCATCTGGTCCGACCTCGACGCGCCTGCCGACGCCGCGCTGGTGGCCGTCGGCGGCTACGGGCGCGGCCAGCTCTTCCCGCACTCCGACGTCGATGTCCTGATCCTGCTGCCCGGAGCACCCGACGCCAGCGGCACCGCGTTCGTCGAACGCCTGGTCGGCGTCCTCTGGGATGCCGGGCTCGACGCCGGCCACAGCGTGCGCACGATCGCCCAGTGCGTCGACGAGATGGCGGCCGATGTCACGATCACGACGAGCCTGCTCGAGCACCGTTTCGTAGCCGGATCCCGGCGCCTGCATCGCACCTTCGGCCGCGCCGTGGCCGCCGTGATGAACGTGTTGTCATTCTACGAAGCCAAGGTGCTCGAGCAGCAGCAGCGGCATCTCAAGTTCCACGACACCGCCTACAATCTCGAGCCGAACGTCAAGGAAAGCCCGGGCGGGCTGCGCGATCTGCACACGGTCCTGTGGATCGCGCGCGCCGCCGGCCTCGGGCGCGGTTGGCGCGACCTCGCGCGCGCCGGGCTGATCACGCTGCAGGAGGCGCGCACGGTGTCGCGACAGGAGCGCCTGATAGGCGCGCTGCGGGTGCGGCTCCACTATCTCGCGGGCCGGCGCGAGGATCGCCTGGTGTTCGATCTGCAAGGCGCGCTCGCGCACGAGCTCGGGCTCGCCGACACGCCCGCCCGGCGCGCGAGCGAGCAGCTGATGCAGCGCTACTACCGTGCGGCGAAGATGGTGCGCCAGGTCAACGTCATCCTGCTGCAGAACCTGCATGCGCGGCTCTTCCCGATCGCGACCGAGCCGGTCGCCATCGACGGCGATTTCCTGGCGATCGACGAGCTCCTGCACGTGCGCGACGAATCGCTGTTCGAAGCGCGCCCCTCGGCGATGCTCGACGCGTTCCTGACCATGCAGCGCCATCCCGAGCTGAAGGGCATGTCGGCACGGACGTTGCGCTCGCTCTGGCGCAACCGTCGCCGCGTCGACGCCCGTTTCCGGCGCGACCCCGCGAACCGGGCGCGCTTCCTGGCGATCCTGCGCGAGCCGCGCGGCATCACGCACGAGCTGCGCCGGATGAATCTCTACGGCATCCTCGGGCAGGTCGTCCCGGCGTTCGGCCGGATCGTCGGTCAGATGCAGCACGACCTCTTCCACGTCTATACGGTGGACGAGCACAGCCTGATGGTCGTCCGCAACCTTCGCCGCTTCACCGAATCGCAGCATGGGCACGAGTATCCGCTGTGCTCGCGGCTGATCGGCGACTTCGAGCGCAAGGAAGTGCTCTACCTGGCCGGCCTGTTCCACGACATCGCGAAGGGCCGTGGCGGCGACCACTCGGCGCTGGGCGCCGCCGAGGCGCGCCGCTTCTGCCGCGCGCACGGGCTCCCGGCCGGGGACATCGACCTCGTCGGCTGGCTGGTCGCCGAGCATCTGACCATGTCGTCGACGGCGCAGAAGCAGGACCTCTCGAATCCGAACGTCGTGGCAGCCTTCGCGGAGCGCGTCGGCACCGAGCGGCGGCTCGGCGCGCTGTTTCTCCTGACGGTGGCCGACATCCGGGGCACGAGCCCCAAGGTGTGGAACGCGTGGAAGGCGCAGCTGCTGGAGGATCTGTATCACGCGACCCGCGCGCGGCTCGCCGGAGCGACAGGTGACATCACGCTCGCCGACAGCCTGCTCGCCCGGCAGCGCGAAGCGCACCGGCTGCTCCGCCTCTCCGCCGTGGCCGACGGCGCCGAGCGCGAGCTTTGGGCGCAACTCGACAACGTCTATTTTCAACGCCATACCGCCGACGAGATCGCCTGGCACGCGCGCCATCTGCACTGGCGACTGGCGCGCGCGACGCCGGTCGTCCAGGCGCGGCTGTCGCGCGCCGAAGCGGGGCTGCAGGTCGCCGTCTACCTGCCCGACCAGAAGTATCTGTTCGCGCGCATCAGCGGCTTCTTCGGGCGCCGGGGATTGTCGATCCTCGAAGCCAAGATCCACACGACCCGCCACGGCTACGCGCTCGACACTTTCACGGTGCACGATCCGGCGGATCCCGACGCGTCGTACCGCGACGCGATCCAGATCGTCGAATTCGAGCTGGCGCAGGTGCTGACGGACCAGCGCCCGCTCGAGGCGCCCACCGTCGGCCGCGCCAGCCGGCATCTCCGCCATTTTCCGCTCACGCCCGAGGTGAGGATCTTCCCCGACGACCAGGGCACGCACTTCATCCTGGAAATAGTCGCCGGCGACCGGCCCGGCCTGCTCGCGACGATCGCCTACACGCTGGCCCAGGCCAACATCAACATCGTGAGCGCGAAGATCAACACGCTGGGCGAGCGCGCTGAGGACGCGTTCCTGATCGACGGTGCGCGCCTGCACGACGAGCACGCGCTGCTGCGCCTCGAAACGGCGCTGTACGAGCAGTTGCGGCTTTGAATCGCGGGACAGCCTCCGGGATTGGGGTCTGTCCCCTGTCTATTCGTCGGAGGCGCTGTCGGGGAACAGGATATCCGTGTAGCCGAACCGGGACAGGTCGCGCATGCGCATCGGATACAGGATGCCGAGCAGATGGTCGCATTCGTGCTGGACCACGCGCGCATGGAATCCGGTGACTTCACGCCGGATCGGGCGGCCGGCGGGATCGAATCCCTCGTAGCGCAGTTGCGCGTAGCGCGGCACCACGCCGCGCAACCCCGGGACCGACAGGCAACCCTCCCAATCCTCGTCGATCGCGTCCGACAGCGGCGTCAGCACGGGATTGACGAGCTCGGTGTAGGGGACCGGCTCGGCGTCCGGATAGCGGTCGTTGCTCTCCACGCCGAAGATGACCACCTGCCGCAGCACGCCGATCTGCGGCGCGGCAAGGCCGGCCCCGTTCCTGGCGGCCATCGTGTCGCGCAGATCCTGCAGCAGTTCTTCCAGCCCGGGGGTGCCGAACGCGTCGACCGGCAGCGAGCGCTGCAGCAGCCGCGGATCGCCCATGCGCAGCACATCGCGGATCATCGCCGGGTCCCGCGCCCGCGCGGCCGCCCGAAGGGCGCGGTGCGCCCCCCCAGGTGGCAGCGAACGTGGTGAGCGTGGAGGACGTTCATCAGATCAACGGCGTGACGTGGTCGAGCAGCGCGCGGACCTTGAGCATCGCCGCCTCGAGCACTTTCGTGATGCCTTCCATCGACACCTGCTGTGACGAATCACCGCGCCCCGCCGCATGGTTGACGACCACCGCAATGGCCGCGTAGGGCAGCTCGAGCTCGCGCGCCAGCACGGCTTCGGGCATGCCGGTCATCCCGACCAGGGTCGCGCCGTCGCGCTCCATCCGGTCGATTTCGGCGGCCGTTTCCAGACGCGGGCCCGACACCGCGCCGTAGACGCCGCCATCGGCGAGCGCAATGGCGGCCGTGCGCGAGGCGGACAGGCATTTCTCGCGCAGCGGCGGCGAATAGGGATGGGTGAAGTCCACGTGCACGACGTGCTGATCGCCGCCGTCGAAGAACGTCGATTCGCGATCGTGGGTGTAGTCGATGAGCTGGTGCGGCAGCACGAGGTCGCCCGGCTCGGCTCCGCGGATGGCTCCGACCGAGGCCACCGCGAGTATCGCCGTCGTGCCGCGGTTCTTCAGCGTCCACAGGTTGGCCCGGTAGTTCACGCGGTGCGGCGGAATCGTGTGGCCGTGGCCGTGGCGGGCGAGGAACACGACGTCGCGTCCGGCAATCTGGCCGAACAGCAGCGCCGACGAGGGCTCGCCATAGGGCGTGCGCACCACCTCGCGATGGGCGACGGAAAGTGTCGACAGGCGGGTCAGGCCGCTGCCGCCGATGATTGCGAGCATGGGGCGGTTCGGGAATCGGGTCGAAATGAGGTTGCGGCGTGAGGGCGACTGGAGTCCGTGTGTTGTATGTGCATCGCAATCCTCGCCGTGGACACCGGCGCGACACGCGGCAACTGGTACTCCCCGTCAATTCATGACATCATCATTGCAGTCGGCGGCGCTCGATCCGGACCGCGCCGCCATTGTAGCCCGGAGGGCGTTGCAAATGTATCTCGACCGACTCTTCAAGCTGATGGCCGAACGCCAGGCGTCGGACCTGTTCGTCTCGTGCGGCGCGCCGCTCAGCCTGAAGATCAACGGCGTCGTCACGCCCCTGACGAACCAGCCGATGGACATGGACACCGTCCGCCGGGTCGCCTACGAGTTGATGGACGAGGACCAGGGCCGCAGGTTCGAGACGGAACTCGAGATGAATCTGTCGCACCTCGCCCCTGGCGTCGGCAACTTCCGGATCAACATCTTTCACCAGCGCGGCACGATCTCGCTCGTCATCCGCTATGTGCGCAGCGACATCCCGTCGTTCGAGCAGCTGAAGCTGCCTCCGGTACTGCTCGATCTGGTGATGGAAAAGCGGGGACTCGTGCTGATCGCCGGCGCGACCGGCTCCGGCAAGTCGACGACGCTGGCGGCGATGATCGACCATCGCAACACGCAGAAGACGGGCCACATCCTGACGGTCGAGGATCCGATCGAGTACCTGTTCCGGCACAAGAAGAGCATCGTCAATCAGCGCGAGCTCGGCGTCGATACGCTGACCTACACGAGCGCCCTGGCCAGCGCGCTGCGCGAGGCGCCCGACCTCATCATGATCGGCGAGATCCGCGATCGCGAGACCATGCAGAGCGCGCTGCTGCACACTCTGACCGGCCACCTGTGCCTCGCCACCCTGCACGCGAACAACAGTTACCACGCGCTGTCGCGCATCATCAACATGTTCCCCTACGATGCGCGCTCCGGCCTCCTGTCCGACCTGTCGATCGGCCTGCGGGCCATCGTTTCGCAGCGTCTCGTGCGCAACCGGGACGGGAGCCTCCAGCCGGCGGTCGAGATTCTGCTCAATTCATCGCTGATCGCGGAGCTCGTCAAGAACGGCGAGATCACGCAGATCAAGGAAGCGATGGAAAAATCGCTCTATCCGGGATCGCAGACGTTCGAGCAGGCGCTGTGCCGCCTCTACATCGACGGGAGGATCACCTACGACGAGGCGATGACAGCCTCCGACTCGTCGACCAACCTGGCCTGGCTCATCAATCAGAACGCACCGACGTCGCGCGTCGACGCGATGTCGCACGGCGAGGATGCCGCGAAGCCGCAGCAGACGCACAGCGACTTTGCCGAATTGCAGATCGAGCCGGGAATGCTGGACCGGCCGCACTAGCCAGCGATCCGGATTCCACGCAACGCGGTCCCTCCGTGCCTCGTCCCGAGCGAAGCGAACGTTGCGCTCCGCGCATGGATCCCGCCATGCCTGACGGCTTGGAGCGCCTTCGCGCCGAGACGCTCGAACTGGCGCGGGCGCTCATCGCTCGCCGGTCGTTGACGCCCGATGACGCCGGATGCCAGGAACTGATGGTGTCGCGGCTGGCGCCGCTGGGCTTTCGCGCCGAAACGCTGGTCTGCAACGGCGTCACGAACACATGGCTGCGCCGTGGCGTCGCTCGTCCGCTCGTGTGCTTTGCCGGCCACACCGACGTCGTGCCGACCGGCCCGCGGCCCGATTGGCAGTCGGACCCGTTCGAGCCCGCCGAGCGCGACGGCTTTCTCTACGGCCGGGGTGCCGCCGACATGAAAGGCTCGCTCGCCGCGTTCGTCACGGCGAGCGAGGCATTCGTCGCCTCCCATCCGCACGCCGCCGGCTCGATAGCCCTCCTGCTGACCTCGGACGAGGAAGGTCCGTCGATCGACGGCACCGTGAAGGTGGTCGAGAAACTGGCCGCGGCCGGCGAGAGCATCGACTACTGCGTCGTCGGCGAGCCGACCTCGGTCGACCGACTCGGCGACATGATCAAGAACGGCCGGCGCGGCACGCTGTCCGGCACGCTGAACGTCAAGGGCGTTCAGGGCCATGTCGCCTATCCTCAGCTCGCCCGGAATCCCATCCATCTCGCCGCACCCGCGCTCGCCGAGCTCGCCGCAATCCGATGGGACGACGGCAACGACTATTTTCCGCCCACGTCATGGCAGTGCTCCAACATTCATGCGGGCACCGGCGCGACCAATGTCATTCCCGGCGCCCTCGAGCTCAATTTCAACTTCCGGTTCTGCCCGATCAGCAGTCGCGAGTCGCTGGTGCAGCGCTTCGAGGCGGTCCTCGTGCGGCACGGACTCGACTACGACCTCGCCTGGACCGGCTTCGGCCCGCCTTACCTCACGGGCCGCGGCCGCCTGGTCGACGTCGTGACGGAGGCGATACGCGCGGTCACCGGAATCGCGCCGGAGCTGTCGTGCACGGGTGGCACTTCGGATGGACGCTTCATTGCGGACATCTGTCGCGAAATCGTCGAGCTGGGCCCGGTCAATGCGTCGATCCACAAGATCAACGAGCGGGTGCGCTCCGACGACCTCGGCGGGCTCGCGGCCATCTATCTCGGGATCCTCGAACGCCTGCTTGCCGGCGCCCCAACCGAGGCGCATGCGGGGCGCGTGAACGGGGCATGAAACGTCCGAGCTGTCCCGAGGCGCGCCCTCCCTCCGCCCGGACGGGGCGCGAAATCCGCGCCGCGGCCAGTCCCGGCGCGGTCGGCCGATGAGCACCGCCACGCACGACCTGGAGACGCTGCGCGACTGGCTGCGCTACGCCGTGTCGCGCTTCGGCGAGGCCGGGCTCGCCTTCGGTCACGGCACGACCAACGCCTACGACGAGGCAGCCTACCTGCTGCTGCATGCGCTGCACCTGCCCCTCGATCGCCTCGAGCCTTTCCTCGACGCGAGGCTGACACAGGCGGAGCGGGCGCAGGTCGCGCAACTGCTGGAGCGCCGAATAGACCGGCGCGTTCCGGCCGCCTACCTCACCCACGAGGCCTGGCTGGGCGACTTCCGGTTCTACGTCGACGAGCGCGTCCTCATCCCGCGCTCCTTCATCGCGGAACTGCTGCCTGACGGCCTCTCGTCCTACGTCGGTGACGCGGCGAACGTCGCGACCGTGCTCGACCTTTGCACCGGATCCGGCTGCCTCGCGATCCTGCTCGCCTACGCGTACCCGGCTGCCGATGTCGACGCGGTCGACGTTGCCACGGACGCGCTCGCCGTTGCGCAGCGCAACGTGGCCGATTACGGACTGGCGGACCGGATCAACCTCATCCGTTCCGACCTGTTCTCGAACCTTGCGCGGAAGAGTTACGACCTCATCATCAGCAATCCGCCCTACGTGACCGCAGTGGCAATGGCCGCGCTACCCGCGGAATATCGGCATGAGCCGCGTATCGCGCTGGCCGGCGGCGAAGACGGCCTCGATGCCGTGCGCACGATTGTCGAGCAGGCCCCGCGCTTCCTCAATCCGGGCGGAACCCTCGTGGTCGAGGTCGGCCACAACCGCCCCGGCGTGGAACTCGCGTTCCCGCGGCTGCCGCTCGTGTGGCTGGAGACCGCGACGGATTCGGACAGCGTCTTCCTCGTCAAGCGCGAGGACCTGATCGCGGGCCGTTAGCCGCTCCCGCTCGCTCTCTCGCGTCCGGACGCCCCGTCACTGGATCGCGAAGAAGCGCCGCATCCGGTGCACGAGGTCCGCCGGCACGCCCGACGGCCCGCTTGGCGCGGGCGTCGGCGGACAGCGTTTGCAGCTTCGCATCGTTGGCCGCCTGGCGTGCCGCCACCACCTGCGACAGCGCTTCGATGAGTTCGGGACGCGCGTGGAGAATCGTGTCGAAGCCGGCCTTCTCCAGCCGGTAGCAGAGCACTTCGTCCTCGGCGACCACCGTCGCCCCGCGCGCCTGCCCGGTCAGGAGTCCCATCTCGCCGAAGTAACCCGGCGCTTCGAGCGTCGCCAGGCGGTCCCGCACGCCGGTGCCCTCCTTGCTGTCGTCGAAGACCGCGACGTGTCCGCGCGCGAGGATGAACAGCGAATCGGCCGGCTCGCCCTGCCGGGCGATCACGTCGTGGGTCACGAAGGGACAATCGGCAAGATCGGCCGCCAGTGCCTGCCGTTCGGTGTCGGTCAGCGGCACGAACAGGTCGAGCTGCGCCAGCGTGGCGATGCGGGCCGCGAGCTCGTGCGCGTCGCGGACTTCCCGCGGCCTGGACCGGACCAGCACGCGATGCGGGTACGGGATCTCCATCCGGTGCCGTGCGAGCGTCGCGGCGACGTGCAGCCGCACCTGCGAATCGGTCCAGTCGTCCTGCACCAGATCGGTGAGCCAGTAGCGCACCCGGTAATGATAGGAGCTCTCGCCAAACTCGTGGCACAACACGTCCAGGGCCGGGTGCGCCGCGACATGGGGAATCTCCGCTCGCCGCAGCGCCGCCTCGACCGCCGCGATCACCCGCACCGGAGGGACCTCGTAGGCCACGCCGAACTCGACCTCGCGCCGCCAGGGAATCCGCTTGTCGCCCCGGCGCGCGACCACCACCACGCGGCCCTTGACGAGCGAGCCGTTGGGAATGATGACCGTCTCGCCGTTGTTGGTCGCGATCGCCACGTACCGCCAACGGATGTCGATCACCTGGCCCATCACCGTGTCGACCCGAATCCAGTCGCCAAGGCGGCAGGTGTTGTCGAGCTGGATCTGGATGCCGCCCCAGAGGTTGCCCAGCGTCTCCTGCAGCGAGAACGCGAGGACGCCGGTGACCACCGCGGACGTCGTGACGATGCCGGCGAGGTTCACGCCGACCGCCGTCATCCGCCAGAGCAGGAAGACGACGAGCACCAGCGCCATCAGCACGTCGGCGAGGATCTTCGGCACCGCCACCGTGCCGAGCGCGGCGCGAAACGCGAACGTCACGGCGATGCGCGCGACACCGAGGGCGAAAACCACCAGCGCCAATTCGCGGAGGATGGCGGCGAGCATCGCATCGGACAGGTCCCGGGCCGAACCGCTCGAGCAGTGCCAGGGCGGCAAGGCCGGCCAGCATGATGATCACCATGTGCACCGTGCCCTGGCGCAGGTCGCGCCGCAGCCAGATCGTCAGGAGCGCGAGCACGAGGGCCGCGACTGCAAACAGGGCGGCGTCGGTGGCGAGAGCGGATAGCGGCCTGGTGTTTGGCGCCGTACGGTACGCCAGTTTGAGCGGAAGCCTGAATCTGCTGGCGACGCCGACGCGATCGGATTATAGAATGGACGGTGTCCGGCCGGCCGCAGTTCGCGGCGGCGGCATTGCGGAGACGCCCTTGACCCTTCTTCGAACCGGCGGCGAGATCCTCGTCGCCAATCTGCTTGCGCAGGGGGCGACGCACGCCTTCTGCGTTCCCGGCGAGAGCTTTCTGGCGGTGCTGGATGCGCTGCACGACGTCCGCGATCGCCTGCGCCTGATCGTCTGCCGCCAGGAAGGCGGCGTCGCGTACATGGCCGAAGCCCAGGGCAAGCTGACCGGACGTCCGGGCATTGCCTTCGTCACGCGCGGGCCGGGCGCCTCGAATGCCGCGATCGGCATCCACACGGCGGCGCAGGATTCGACGCCGATGATCGTCTTCGTCGGCCAGGTCGGCGGCGATTTCCTCGATCGCGAAGCCTTTCAGGAAATCGACTACCGGCGCATGTACGGCAGCGTGGCCAAATGGGTCGCGCAGATCGACCGCGCGGACCGGATTCCCGAGTACGTGGCGCGCGCGTTCCGCACGGCCATGTCGGGCCGGCCGGGCCCGGTCGTGCTTGCGCTGCCGGAGGACATGCTGACGGCGCGCGCCGAATGCGGCGATGCGGCGCGCGTGGAGCCGATCGGCGCGGCGCCCGACCTGGCGCAGGCGGCAGCGGCGCGCGCGCTCCTTGCCGGCGCCCGGCGGCCGCTGGTGCTCGTAGGCGGCAGCCGCTGGGACAGCGATGCCTGCGCGGCGCTCAAGCGCTTCGCCGAAGCGAACGAGGTCCCGGTGGCTTGCGCGTTCCGGCATCAGCACCTGTTCGACAACCGGCACCCGAACTACGCGGGCGACGTCGGCGTCGGCGTCAATCCGGCCCTCGCTGCGCGCATCCGCGATGCCGACGTATTGCTCGTCGTCGGCGAGCGGCTGGGCGAAATCTCGACCTCGGGTTACACCCTCGTCGAGGCGCCGACACCGAAGCAATGCCTGATCCACGTGCATCCGGGAGCCGACGAGCTCGGCCGGGTCTACCAGCCTGCGCTGGCGATCGCGGCGACGCCCGGCTCGTTCTTCGCGATGATGAACCGCGAGCCC
The DNA here is from genome assembly GCA_963751405.1 of uncultured beta proteobacterium. Classification (GTDB taxonomy): domain Bacteria; phylum Pseudomonadota; class Gammaproteobacteria; order Burkholderiales; family Casimicrobiaceae; genus CAIWHR01. Next base: position 40,717 of record CAVVUJ010000018.1, read on the forward strand.
GCGCCCGACCCGGCCGCCTGGCGCGGCTCGCTCGCCGCCGCGCGCGCCGACCTCGAGACCTGGCGCGCGCCGCGTCCGGTCCCGGGACTGCTCGACATGTGGCGGGTCGTTTCGTGGCTCGACGCCAGGCTGCCCGACGATGCGATTCTCACCAACGGCGCGGGCAACTACGCGACGTGGCTGCACCGGCTTTTTCGCTACCGCGGCTTCGGCACGCAGCTCGCGCCCTACTCCGGCGCGATGGGCTACGGCGTGCCGGCGGCAGTCGCGGCGAAGGTCCTGTACCCCGAGCGCATGGTCATCTCGTGGAATGGCGACGGCTGCTTCCTGATGAACGGGCAGGAGCTCGCGACCGCGGTGCAGTACGGCCTCGCGGTGATCTTCGTGGTCGTCGACAACGGCATGTACGGGACCATCCGCATGCACCAGGAGCGAAACTATCCGGCGCGTGTTTCAGGCAGCGACTTGATGAATCCGGATTTCGCGGCGCTGGCCCGTGCCTATGGCGCACACGGCGAGACCGTGCAGCGGACCGACGAGTTCGCGCCGGCCTTCGAGCGCGCGCAGGCCAGCGGCAAGCCCGCGCTGCTGCACCTCAAGCTGGATCCGCAGGCGCTCACGCCCAACGCCTCGCTCGACGCGCTGCGGGCACAGGGACTCGCCGCACGGAAGGGCAGCGCACCGCGGCTTCAATTTCGGGCCCTTGATGTCAGCCTCGAGACCGCGAAGGTGCCCGGCCTCACCGATCCTGCAGTCGCTGCTGCTGCGTGCGCAAGGTGATACAGTGACCGCGCGCCACGCTGGACCGATGCCCGCCCCCTCCCCCCTCGTGCCGAGACCGCGACGCCCGTCCGCGCGCATCGCGGCCGGCTGTTCCGCAAGTACCTGCTGCTGATCCTCACGCTGGTCACTATCGCCCTGCTCGCGTCCGGCGGGATCAGCGTCTACTTCTCGTATCAGGAGAACAAGTCGGGGCTCGCCAGCCTGCAGCACGAGAAGGCGCTCGCCGCGGCGTCGCGGATCGAGCAGTACATACGCCAGATTTCGCAGCAACTCGCGTATGCCTCATTGCCGCAGGTCGACGCGAGCGACGTCGAATTGCGCCGCATCGAGTTCCTGAAGCTGCTGCGGCAGGCGCCGGAGGTCACCGACATCGCGCAGCTCGACGCCGCCGGCCGCGAAACGATCGCCGTCTCGCGCCTCGGGATGGACGTCGTCGCCTCGGGCAAGGATCGCTCGCAGGAGCCGGCGTTCCGCAACGCCAAGCGCGGGCAGCCCTGGCACGGACCGGTGTACTTCCGCAAGGAGACCGAGCCGTACATGACGATCGCGATGCGCTCGGGCGGGGACGCCGGGCCGGTCACGGTCGCCGACGTCAATCTCAAGTTCATCTGGGACGTCGTGTCGCGCATCAAGATCGGCGACAAGGGCAAGGCCTACGTCGTCGACGGCAACGGGTTCCTCATCGCCGACCCGGACATCGGCCTGGTGCTGCGCAAGACCGACCTGTCCGATTCTGGCGCACGTGAAGGCCGCGACCGCCAGGCAGGGCACCGACGAGCTGGCGATGCTGTCGACGGATCTCACGGGCACCGAGGTGCTGACGTCGGTCGCCCCGATCGAAACGCTCGACTGGAAAGTATTCGTCGAGCAGCCGGTGGCCGAGGTGTACAGGAAACTGAACGCTTCGATCCTGCGCACCGGACTGCTGCTGCTCGCCGGCCTCATGATTTCGGCGTTTGGCGCGCTGGCGCTGGCGCGCGGCATGGTGCGCCCGATCCGGACGCTCGACGAAGGCGCGCGGCGCATCGGTGCCGGCGATCTCGACCAGAAGATCGAGATCCACAGCGGCGACGAACTCGAGGGACTGGCCGACCAGTTCAACCGGATGAGCGCGCAGTTGCGCGAGTCGTATGCGGGCCTCGAGCGCAAGGTCGACGAGCGGACGCGCGAGCTCACGAACTCGCTCGAGCAGCAAACGGCGATCAGCGAGATTCTGCGCGTGATTCCTGCTCGCCGACCGATGTGCGGCCGGTGCTCGAGGCGGTCGCCGAACGCGCGGCTCAACTGTGCGACGCGCCGTTTGCGACGGATGTGCTGGTCGACGGCCACGTGCTGCGCTGCTCGCGGCCGGGACTGACGCCGGATCCGAGCGCGGCGGACGTCGAGCGCGCCACCCGGTGCCGCTGGACGAGGACCTCCGTACCGGTCGTGCCGCGATAGATCGCGAGACCGTACACCACGCCGACATCGTTCCCTTGCTCGACTCCGAATTTCCCGGCGCACGGGAAAACGTGCTGCGATTAGGGTGCCGTGCCGTGCTGGCGGTTCCGCTGATGCGCGAGGGCGGCGCCTACGGCGGCATCTTCCTCTATCGCCGAGAAGCTCGTTTGTTCACGCCGGACCAGGTCGCGCTGGTGCAGACCTTCGCGCGGCAAGCGGCAATCGCCATCGACAACGTGCGTCTTTTCAACGAGACGAAGGAAGCCCTCGAGCAGCAAACGGCGATCAAGCGAAATCCTGCGCGTGATCTCCAGCTCTCCGACCGACGTGCAGCCGGTGCTCGATGCAATCGCCGAGCGCGCGGCGCGCCTGTGCGACGCGTCCGCGGCTTCGATGTACCTTGACCGACGGGCGATACGCTGCGGCACCTCGCTTCCAAGGGATCCTCGACGCTGACTCTGGTGACCAGCGTCGATACGCTGCCGATCAACCGTGAGTCGATCTCCGGCCGTGCGCTGCTCGACCAGGAGACGATTCAGGTGCGCGACATGCTGGCCGAGGCGTCCGAGTACCCACTGAGCCACGAGATCGCCGAGCGCTTCGGCCATCGCACCGTGGTCGTCACGCCGCTCTATCGCGAAGGCAAGGCGTTCGGGACGATCCTGCTGCGCCGGGCGGACGTGCGGCCATTCAGCGACACGCGAAATCGGGCTCCTGCGGACCTTCGGCGACCAGGCCGCGATCGCGCTCGAGAACGTGCGCCTGTTCCGGGAGATCCAGGACAAGAGCCGGCAGCTCGAGACCGCGAACCAGCACAAGTCCGAGTTCCTGGCGAACATGTCGCACGAGCTGCGCACGCCGCTCAACGCGATCATCGGCTTCTCCGAAGTCCTGCTGGAGCGGCTGTTCGGCGAGCTGAACGAAAAGCAGGACGACTACCTGAAGGACATCCATTCCTCCGGCAGGCACCTGCTCAACGCTGATCAACGACATCCTCGACCTGTCGAAGGTCGAGGCGGGCCGCATGGAGCTCGACCTGGCGACGTTCGACCTGCCGTCGGCCATCTCCAACGCGATGACGCTGATCCGCGAGCGCGCGCAGCGGCATGCGATCGCGCTTGCGCTCGACGCCGATCCGGCAGCTGGGCGAAGCGGTCGCCGACGAGCGCAAGTTCAAGCAGATTCTGCTCAACCTGCTGACCAATGCGGTCAAGTTCACGCCCGATGGCGGGCGGGTCGAGGTGAGCGCGCGCCGCGATGCAGACGACATCGTCGTCGCGGTGCACGATACGGGCATCGGCATCGCCGCGGAGGACCAGGCGGCCGTGTTCGAGGAGTTCCGGCAGGTCGGACGCCACTACACGAACAAGCAGGAGGGCACCGGCCTCGGGCTCGCGCTCACGCGCAAGTTCGTCGAGCTGCACGGCGGCCGCATCTGGCTGGAAAGCGAGCCGGGCAAGGGTTCGACGTTCACGTTTACCATTCCGATCAAGCGATGAGCGCCGCCGCAAGCGTGGGGGTACACATGAGCCTGATACTGATCGTCGAAGACAACGACAAGAACATGAAGCTCGTCCGCGACGTGCTGCAGGCCAAGGGCTACGCCACGATCGAGGCCGTCACCGGCGAGGACGGCGTTCGCCTCGCCACCGAGCGCAAGCCCGACCTGATCCTGATGGACATCCAGCTGCCGGGCATCAACGGCATCGAGGCGCTGCGCATGCTGCGCGCGAATCCGGACACGGCAGCCATTCCCGCGATCGCCGTCACCGCCTCGGTGATGCAGCAGGATCGCAAGCACATCACGGAGGCCGGATTCGACGGCTACCTCGGCAAGCCGCTCAACCTGAAGGAGTTCCTGGAGACGGTGCGCGCGATGGTCGAGAAGACCACCTGATCCGCCCGGACCATGACCACTCCAGCCAAAGTACTGGTCGTCGACGACACGCCGCACAACGTCAAGCTGCTGGCCGACCTGCTCGCGGTCAAGGGCTACGCGGTCGCGACGGCGGTGAACGGCGAGGAGGCGCTCGTCAAGGTGGCGTCGGAGCAGCCGGATCTGGTGCTGCTCGACGTCATGATGCCGGGCCTCTCCGGCTACGACGTGTGCCGGCAGCTGCGCGCCGATCCGCAGACGGCGCTGCTGCCGATCGTGCTCGTCACGTCGCTCGATCCGCAGCAGGAGCGGGTCAAGGGCATCGAGGCCGGAGCCGACGATTTCCTGCCGAAGCCGATCAATCAGGCCGAGCTTTTCGCCCGCGTGCGCTCGCTGCTGCGCATCAAGGCCCTGCAGGACGAAGTGCGGCGCCAGGCCGAGGCGCTCAAGGAGTGGAACGTGAAGCTGGAGGAGCGCGTCGCCGAGCAGGTCGCCCAGCTGCAGGGGCTGGACCAGCTCAAGCGCTTCTTCGCGCCGGCCGTCGCCGACGCGATCCTGTCGGCCGGCGCGAAATCGATCCTCACGCCGCACCGGCGCGAGATCTGCTACGTCTTCGTCGACCTGCGCGGCTTCACGGCCTTCACCGACTCGGCCGAGCCGGAGGAAGTGGAGTCGGTGCTGCGCGCGTATCACGCCACGATGGGGGCGCTCATCGTGGAGCACGGGGGCACGGTCGACCGCTTCGCCGGCGACGGCATCCTGATCTTCTTCAACGATCCGCTGCCGGTGCCCGACGCCGCGAAGCGCGCCGCGAGCATGGCGCTCTCGATGCAGGAGCAGTTTCAGCCTTTGCGCGCGCGCTGGTCCAAGCTCGGCTACGAGCTGGACCTGGGCATCGGCATCGCGCAGGGGTTCGCCACGCTGGGCGCTTTCGGCTACGAGGGCCGCGTCGATTACACGGCGATCGGCAGCGTCGTCAATCTCGCCCACCGGCTGTGCAACAAGGCGAGCGCCGGAGAGGTGCTGATCGACCGCAAGGTCAGGGCGGCGCTCGACGACGGCACGAAGGTGGACACGCTCGCGCCGCTCACCCTCAAGGGCTTTGCCCATCCGGTGCCGGCGTTCCGGTTGTCGGGTCGGAGCCTAGGCCGGATGGCCGCGACGGGCAAGGTTGCGTCGCGCTGCCGGAGGCGCGTCACCCTGCCCCCCGGGGCCGGCCAATCGGCGGCCCCCCTGGCGCGGGGGGACTCGACGCCGCGGCCGAGTACGGGCATTCTTCGGGGTTGGCAATGCTGGCTGATCGGGTCTGGGTGCCGCTTCGCGGCCTGGAATGACGGGCCGCGCAAGGAGAGATGGTTGGCAGACCTGATCGAGGTTGAGGACCTTTCCGTCGATTTCGACAATCGCGGCACGATGGTGCCCGCGCTGAAAGGCATTTCGTTCCGCATCCGTGCCGGCTCGACCGTCGCGCTCGTCGGCGAATCCGGATCGGGCAAATCGGTGACGGCGCAGGCGATGATGGGCATCCTGCCCAAGACCGCGCGCATCACCTCCGGCAAGATTCTCTTCGCGGCGCCGGACTCGAACAAGCCGCCGCGCGACATCACCAAGCTCAAGCCCGACGGCATTGCGCTGCGCAATATCCGCGGCCGGCACATCTCGATGATCTTCCAGGAGCCGATGGTGTCGCTGTCGCCGCTGCACACCATCGGCGACCAGGTGAGCGAACCCCTCTTCCTGCATCGTCGGGTGGGCCACAAGGAGGGCATGGCGCGGACCGAGGAAATGCTGCGTCTGGTGGGCTTCCCCAATCCGGCGGGCGCGCTGAAGAGCTATCCGTTCGAGCTCTCCGGCGGCCTGCGGCAGCGGGCGATGATCGCGATGGCCCTCGTCTGCCGCCCTTCGCTGCTCATCGCCGACGAACCGACCACGGCGCTCGACGTGACCATCCAGGCGCAGATCCTCGCCCTCGTCAAGGAACTGCAGGCCGAGCTCAACATGGCCGTGCTGATCATCACGCACGATCTGGGCGTCGTGGCCAATCTGGCGGAGGAAGTCGTCGTCCTCTATGAGGGGCGAGTGATGGAGCAGGGGCCGATCGCCGCGCTCTACGAACGGCCCGCCCATCCGTACCTGCGCGCGCTGCTGCACGCCGTCCCGCATTTCGACATGAAGCCCGGCGAGCGGCTCGTTCCGGTGCGCCCGATCGACTATCACGCCGGAGCGCTGGTGCAGAAGACGGAGCCGTGGCCCCCCGACGCCCCGGCGATCCACCTCGACGTCCGCGGCGTCACCAAGACGTTCGAGCAGCGCGGCGGCGGCGGCCTCTTCGGCCAGCGCAAGGGTCCGGCATTCCGGGCCGTCGACGACGTCAGCTTCTCCATCCCGCGCGGGGAATGCTTCGGTCTCGTCGGCGAGAGCGGTTGCGGCAAGACCACGCTGTCCAAGGTGATCATGCGCGCGCTCGAGCCCGACTCCGGCGAGGTGCTGTTCAACGACCGCGGCACGATGGTCGACGTCGTGCGCGCGGACCCCGAGGCCCTGATGCGGTTCCGCCGCCGCGTGCAGTACATCTTCCAGGACCCGTTCGGATCGTTGAGCCCGCGCATGACGGTCTTCGACATCCTGCGCGAGCCGCTGGTGATCCACGAGGTCGGCGACGCCGACTACCGGGCCGAAATGGCGAAGGAGCTGATGCGTCTGGTCGGGCTGGACCCGCGCTTCCTCAACCGGTATCCGCACAGCTTTTCGGGCGGGCAGCGCCAGCGCATCGGCATCGCCCGCGCGCTCGCCCTCAAGCCCGATCTCGTGCTCTGCGACGAGCCCGTGTCCGCGCTCGACGTCTCGATCCAGGCGCAGATCCTGAACCTGCTGAAGGACCTGCAGGCCGATCTCGGGCTCACGTACCTCTTCATTTCGCACAATCTCGCCGTCGTCGACTACATCGCGGACGAGATCGCCGTGATGTGCCGCGGCCGCATCGTCGAGATCGCGCCGCGCGAGGTGCTGTTCACGAACCCGCTTCATCCCTACACGCTGGGCCTGCTCGCGGCCGTGCCCTACGCGGACCTGAAGCGCAAGCTCGATCTCGCCGCGGTGCTCGACGGCGCCGCGCGCAGTCCGCAGGAATGGCGCGCGCCGTATGGCTGGACGGCGACCAGCGCCGGCGAGCTGATCGACGTCGGCGACGGCCACCGGGTGCGGATGCAGTCCGGCGGCAACGACGAAAGGCTCACGGCATGATGCGGCGCCTTGCCCGGCTCGCCTTCGCACTCGCGACCGGTCTCCTGCTCTCTGCATGGGCCGGGGCCGAAGAGCCGCCGCTGCTCAAGGCCGACGTCGATGACGGCAAGCTGCCGCCGATGGCCCAGCGGCTGCCGCGCGTGCCGCTCGTCGTCGACATCAACCGCAGCGACTGGACGATCGGCCGCTATGGCGGCGAGCTGCGCACGCTGCTCGCGAAGGACCGCGACATCCGGATGATGGTCGTCTACGGCTACTCGCGCCTCGTGGGCTACGACGAGAAGCTGAACCTCATCCCGGACATCCTCGAGCGCGTCGAGAACGTCGACAGCCGCATCTTCACGCTGCACCTGCGCCCGGGCCACCGGTGGTCGGACGGGCAGCCGTTCACGACGGCGGATTTCCGCTATTTCTGGGAGGACGTCGCCAACAACCCCGACCTGTCGCCGTTCGGCCTGCCGCAGGTGCTGAAGGTGCGCGACCGCGGCCCTCGGTTCGAGGTGCTGAGCGAGACCGCGGTGCGCTACACCTGGGACGAGCCGAATCCGCAGTTCCTGCCGCAGCTCGCGGGTCCGAGCCCCCTGTACATCTACCGGCCGGCGCACTACCTGCGCCAGTTCCATCCGCGATACATCGGCCTCGACAAGGCGAAGGCGCAGGCCAAGGAGGCCGGCGCCCGCAGCTGGGCGGGCTTCCACCAGAAGAAGGACGAGCAGTTCCGCTTCGACAATCCGGACCTGCCGACGCTGGAGCCGTGGATCAACACGACGCCCCTGCCGTCGACGCGATTCGTGTTCGTGCGCAACCCGTACTTCCATCGCGTCGACAAGGCGGGCCGGCAGCTTCCCTACATCGACCGCATCGTCGCCAACATCACCGACGGCAAGCTGATACCGGCCAAGGCCGGCACCGGCGACGGCGATCTGCAGGCGCGCGATCTGCGCTTCGACAACTACACGTTCCTCAAGGAGAACTCGAAACGCAACAACTTTCGCGTCCTGCTCTGGCCAAAGGGCATCGGCTCGCAGGTCGCGCTCTATCCGAACCTCAACGTGGAAGATCCCGTCTGGCGCACGCTGATGCGCGACGTGCGGTTCAGGCGCGCGCTGTCGCTGGGCATCAACCGGCACGAGATCAACGAGGCGGTCTACTTCGGTCTCGCCAAGGAATCGAGCAACACCGTGCTGCAGCGCAGTCCGCTCTACCGGCCGGAGTTCCGGACCGCGTGGGCGGCGTACGACATCAAGGCCGCCAACGCGCTGCTCGATTCGATCGGGCTCACCAAGCGCGATTCGCGCGGCTTGCGCCTGCTGCCCGACGGCCGGCCGATGGAGATCATCATCGACACCGCGGGCGAGAGCACCGAGGAAACGGACGTGCTGGAGCTCGTGCGCGACAGCTGGCGCAAGCTCGGCATCGCGCTGTTCTCGCGGCCGTCGGTGCGCGAGGTGTTCCGCAAGCGCGTGTACTCCGGCAAGTCGATGATGACGGTCTGGTCCGGCCTCAGCAACGGCATACCGACCTCCGAGATGAGCCCGAACGAGCTCGCGCCCACGGCGCAGGAGCATCTGCAGTGGCCCATGTGGGGACAGTACTTCGAGAACAGCCGCAAGAGCGGAGAGGCGCCGACGCTGCCCGAAGCGAAGGAGCTGGTCGAGCTCTACGAAAGTTGGCGCATGTCGCGCAGCGCGAGCGAGCGGGAGCAGATCTGGCTGCGCATGCTCGAGATCCACGCGCAGCAGGTCTTCACGATCGGCATCGTGTCGCAGGCGCTGCAGCCGATCGTGGCCAAGAACAAGGTCCGCAACGTTCCCGCCGAGGGACTCTGGAGCTGGGACCCGGGATCGTATTTCGGCATGTACCGCCCGGACACGTTCTGGCTGGAACCGCAGGAGCCGCGCTGATGCTGCGCTACGTCGTGAACCGGGTGCTGTTGATGATCCCGACGATGATCGCGATCAGCATCATCGTCTTCACCATCATCCAGCTGCCGCCGGGCAACTATCTCGAGAGCTACATCGCCGAGCTGCAGGCGCAGGGCGAATCGGTCGATCCGCAGAAGATCGCCTTCCTCCGCGAAGAGTACGGGCTCGACAAGCCCCTGGTCGAGCAGTACCTGCGCTGGGCCGGGGGCATGCTGAAGGGCGACTTCGGCTATTCGTTCGAATTCAACCTGCCCGTGACCAAGGTGGTCGGCGACCGCATGTTCCTGACGATCCTCGTGTCGTCGTTCACGATTCTCTTCACCTGGGCCATCGCCTTCCCCATCGGCATCTACTCGGCCACGCACCAGTACAGCTGGGGTGACTACGGCCTGTCGCTGCTCGGCTTCCTCGGCATCGCCATTCCCAATTTCATGCTGGCGCTCGTGATGCTGTACTTCGCCAACGTGGTCTTCGGAACGTCGATCGGCGGGCTGATGGGCCCCGAGTTCATCGACAAGCCCTGGTCGTGGGCCAAGCTGGTCTCGATCCTCGAGCACAGCTGGATTCCGGTGGTCATCATCGGCGCCGGCGGCACCGCCAGCATGATCCGCAAGATGCGCGCCAATCTGCTGGACGAACTGCAGAAGCAGTACGTGGTGACGGCACGGGCCAAGGGCCTGCCGCCCGGCAAGGTGCTGCGCAAGTATCCGCTGCGCATGGCGCTCAACTTCTTCATCTCCGACATCGGCAGCCTGCTGCCGCACATCATCTCGGGGGCCGAGATCACCGCGGTCGTGCTGTCGCTGCCGACGACCGGCCCCATGCTGCTGGCCGCGCTGAAGAGCCAGGACATGTATCTCGCAGGATCGTTCCTGATGTTCCTCGCGTTCATGATCGTCGTCGGCGTGCTCGTTTCCGACCTGGCGCTCGTGGCGCTCGACCCGCGCATTCGGCTGCGGGGAGGGGTTGCCCGATGAGCGCCGCAGGGCCGTCCCAAGGCACGAATCGCGCCCCCTCGGGGGGCAGCGCAGCGGCGAATGCCGCAAGCGTGGGGGCACACCGATGAGCGCCTCGCAACTCGCGCAGGTCGCGGGCGAGCCCGGGCACCTCGTCTCGACGGCGCCGTTCGATCCCGCCTCGGCGGTCCGCCTCACGCCCGAGCAGGAGCACTTCTACCTCGCCTCGCAGTGGATGCTGATGTGGTGGAAGTTCAAGCGCCACCGCGTCGCGGTCATCTCCGGGATCATCCTGTTGCTCATGTACGGGTCGACCCTCGTCACCGAGGTGCTGGTGCCGTACAACCTCCACACGCGGCACCCGGATTTCATCTACGCGTCGCCGCAGAGCGTGCACTGGGTGCACGAAGGCGAGTTCGTCGGGCCCTTTGTCTATCCGCTCGTCAAGACGCTCAACATGGAGACGTTGCGCCGGGAGTATTCGGAGGACACGACGCGGCCCTACCGGGTGCGCTTCTTCTGCTCCGGCGACCCCTACGAATTCTGGGGCCTGGTCGACATGTCCTTCCATCTGGTATGCCCGCCGGACGGCGCCACGCTCTTCCTCCTCGGCACCGACCGCCTGGGCCGGGACGTGCTGTCACGCATCTTCTACGGGGCCAGGATTTCGCTCACCATCGGGCTGATCGGCATCGCGGTCAGTTTCGCGCTGGGTCTGCTCTTCGGCGGGATCGCCGGCTATTTCGGCGGCTGGCCGGACATGGTCATCCAGCGGGTGATCGAGATCATCCGCTCGTTTCCCGAATTGCCGCTGTGGATGGCGCTGTCCGCCGTGCTGCCCGTGACCTGGAGCCCCCTCCTCATCTACTTCGGCATCACGGGAATCCTGGCGTTGCTCGACTGGACCGGGCTCGCCCGGGCGGTGCGCTCGAAGCTGCTGGCGTTGCGCGAGGAGGACTACTGCACCGCCGCGCGGCTCATGGGAGCGAGCCCGAAGCGGATCATCGGCCGCCACCTGCTGCCGGGCTTCATGAGCCACCTCATCGCCGCGGCGTCGCTCTCCATTCCGAGCATGATCCTGGGCGAGACGGCGCTCTCCTTCCTCGGCATCGGGCTGCGCCCTCCGATCACGAGCTGGGGCGTGCTGCTGAACGAAGCGCAGAACATCAACGTCGTCGCGCTCTATCCCTGGCTGATGATGCCCGTGGTGCCGGTGATCATCGTGATCCTGGCGTTCAACTTCTTCGGCGACGGCCTGCGCGACGCGGCGGATCCCTACCGCTGACAGGCGTGAAGGCGGGGTCTGTCCCCCGCTTTACGGCCAGGCCGAACCAGAGTCGGAGCTGATCCTGATCAGGCCTTCGCGGGACGCAGCGCACCGTCGCAGCTCGCGCGCGCGGGATCGCCGGCCGGCAGCTTGGCGCACACACTCGCCATCTGGGCGCGAATGCGCTGCAACGAGGCGTCGTGCTTCCGGTTCTTGTTCCACGCGGCGAGTTCCTTGCCCATGCGCTCGAGCGCGCGCTGGTTGCGATCGTAGAACGTCTCGGGTGTCGCCTCCAGCTCGCCGATGACCTGGCCCGCCGCGCGTTCGATGCGTGCCGCGTCTTGCGGCGCGGCGGCTATCAAAGCCTTGATGTAGCCGACGCCCCACTGCAGGCGCGTCGCCGGCCCTTTGGCTTCCGCATAGGCCTTTTCCGCCCACTCGAGTGCGCGCTCGTTGTCGCCGCGCTTCCTGGCATTGGCCGCGAGGCCGAGCATGAAGTAGTAAGGCGAATGCGAGCGCGCGAGCTCCCGCGTGAGCAATGCGTCGGACTCGTCCAGGAGGCCCGCGTCTGCCAGCACCGACGCCGCGCCGCTGATCGCCGATTGCCGCGCGTAGATATCGGTCGTTTCCCGATCCGCGCGTGCCGCCTGGTCCCGCACCGTCGCCAGCAGGGGTTCGGGCAGCGCACCCTTCGGAATGGCGAGCCGGGCCAATTCGACCTTGGCATTGACGGCCGCGAGCCGGTCGTCCGTGGCGAGGCCCGGATCGGCGATGAAGCGGTCGAGCGCCTCGTTCCACGCGGTCGTCAATTGCCCTCGCTCGGCCGATTGGGCCGGCGTCAGGTAACCCGTGATGCTGCCCGCATAGTAGACGAGCAGGTCGAAGTTTTCGCGCGCGCGCCGGGCGTCCGTCAGGACTGCGGTCACGCGCTGCACGGCGACAGGATCCGCCCGCCGATGCGGCCTCTTGGCGCCCGCGGCCGCGGCCGCCACGGCCTGCAATTCGAGCCGCGTGGCGGTCTCCGTCTGGTCGGGCGGACAGGCCTTCGCCAGGCGCGAAAGGGTCGGGGCGAGGTCGTTCTTGGGGACCAGCTGCTGCTCGTCGGTGATCCACGAATAGTAGGCCAGCATGCGCCAGTCTTCGGCCGCCAGTCCCGCCCGCGCGCCGCCCGCCGTCGAAAGCCCCGCCGCCAGGGTTTCCCTGATCGGCCGCCTGCCACTCATGCCCATCGCCAGCACGCGCATGTACTGGTCGGCATCGACCTCGCCCGGCAGACGCGTGATCTCGCGGCCGTCCGGCGTGAACAGGATCATCGTCGGATAGCCGCTGACCTTGAAGCGCGATCCCTCCTTCTGCGCGCTCGGGCTGTCGCCGTCGATGTAAACAGGAACGAAGAAACGCGACCGGTCGATGAAATCCTGGCGCTTGAAGATCGTGGCCTTGACCTGGTTGCAGGGAGGACACCAGATCGCGCCCCAATACAGAAACACCGGCTTGTTCTCCGCGCGCGCCGCGGCAAAGGCCGCGTCGACGTCGCCTTTCCGCCAGGCGATGCCGGCGTCACCGTGGGCCGCCGCCACCGGCGCGGGTTGCGCCGCCAGCGCCGGCGGTGCCACGTTCGGCGCACCGGTCACCGCGGCGTTCCCCGAATCGGGGGCCTTCGAGCAGGCCGCAAGGGCCAGCAAGGCCAGCAGCAGGCCTGCGCTTCGCTTGTTCACCATGATGCTCCCGGATGTTCGTGCGTACCGCAATTGGGCATTATGAACCAGCTCGCTCGCGACGCGCGTCGGGCTTGCGTTCGAGACCCGGGAACCACCCCCGTCCCGCGTCGCCCCCGGCGTAGGCACCGATGGCATTCGAGTCGCGCGCGCGCCCATCGAAATCCTGGTCGCGGTCCGGCAACGGCGTTTCCGGAAGCGCGGCTCCGGCAATCGTTGCCGCCCAATCCCAGCTTGGGCGCAGATCCAGCTCGCCCGGAGGCGCGAAGGGCCGTCTGAGGTACGCGGACGCTTCGTCGAGGGGCGCACCGAGGTTGCGTGACCCCTGGGCGCCGGCCAGCGGGACCCCGGCAAACACGGCGTTGGCGAACACGTCCTGCCGGAACTGTGGCGCGTCGGGCTTCTGCGCCACGACGATCCCCGCGCCTCTGGCCAGCACCGTATTGAAAGCGACCGTGAGCCGACGAGGAATGTCGTTGTGCGGCTGAATGCGAACGGCGTCGCCGTAGTCGTTCACGAACAGATTGCCGTAGAGCGCCACGTTGCCCTCGCCCTGGAACAGGGCCTCGTTACGGTTCTGGTAGAAGAAATTGCCATGGATCGCATAATCGTCCTCCGCACCCCTGCCCTCGCGCGGAAAATGGCCCACCAGCACGTTGGGGCGCGCGGACGCGGCCAGGCCCGCATTGGGCTTGGCGAACACGTTGTGGCGAAGGATCGTGATGCTCCGCCCCTCCGGCATTCCGGGAATGTCGGGCCGGGGCGCCTGGTGCTTGATCTGCAGGTTGTAGCCGATGGTGTCGACGATGAGGTTGCGCTCGATCAGGCCGCCGACGAAAGGCGCGCTGCCGTCGGAATCCCCGAGGTACATGCCCGTGCCCGCACCCACGATCGTCACCTCGCGAATCACCCAGTTCCACGCCGGGCACTTGGTCGAGATGCCGACGGTCTGCTGATCGTTGCCGTGGCCGCGAATCGTCAGATTCTCAAGCGTTATGTGATGCGCCGCGCGCGACTGGCGCTCGGCCTTCACGGCGTCGACCGCGATGTTGTTGCCTTCCAGCACCAGATTGCGGATCACCAGATGGTGCGAATCGACGATGCTGACCGTGTTGTGTCCGGGCCGGGCAAAGAACGTCGCCGGCGGGCCGCGCTCGGGCCCGGCGATGACGATCGGTTCGTCGGGCGCGCCGGACAACCGGTGCGCCGGCAGGCCGTCCCGATAATCGCCTGCGGCAAGGATGAGCGTGTCGCCCGCACGAAGGCGCGGGAGCAGCGCGCGATAGGTTTCCGGCGACGCCTGATAAACGGCCGCCGCGCCGAGTTCACTCGCCGCGATGCACGCGACGGCGAGGAAAATGCGCGCCTGGCCCAGGCGCCCGTGCCAGCCTGCCGTCATATCAGTACCCGCCCGGCCGTCCGAAGGGTACTGACTGCGCCCCCTCGGGGGGCAGCGAACATAGTGAGCGTGGGGGTCGTTTCATCCTAGGCGAGCAGCCGCGACAGCGCCGTCCCCGGACGTTCGAGGTCGGCGACGGTCCCCTGCTCGACGAGTCGGCCTTCTTCCAGGACGAACACGCGATCGAAGGCACGCGCGAGGTCCGCCCGTCCGAGGGCCCAGACGACCGTGCGCCCCTTGGCCCAGTCGAGCACCGTGCCCAGAACGCGCGATTCGGTGGCCGGGTCGAGGCCCGACGTGGGTTCGTTGAACACGAGGATGTCGGGGTTCTTCATGATGGCCCGGGCGATGGCCAGCCGTTGCCGCTGCGAATACGAAAGTCGCGATCCGCCGTTGCCGACTTCGAACTCGAGCCCGAGCCGGACGAGTTCGGCATTCATGCCGACCTCGGCGGCGACCTCGCGCACCAGCGCGTTCACGCGCCCCTGGGCATTGGCATGCTCGATGGCCACCCGGCCGAACAGGATGTTGTCCTGGATCGAGAGCGTCGAGCTGAAACGGTCGGGCTCGAAGAATTCGACGACGTCCTCGCGCTCCGTGTAGCGCCGGCGAAACTCGGCCCGCGCCGCGACGATCCTCTCCTGCATGCCCTCGTCGATCACGCCGAGCCGATGTTGCGCGACGACCAGCCTGAAGGTGAGCGCCAGCAGGCTCGCCCTCTCGTCGTCGCTCGCCGCGGCCAGCGCGCCGTCGGCGATCTTCGCCAGCAGGATCCGGAATTCCGGCAAGTCGTCTGCGCTGATGAAACTGTACTGCGCGAAGAGATCGCTGTCCGGCGCGACGTCCGCGAACAGCTCGACCATGAGCCCCGCCACCGTCACGCCCGCCTGGTAGAGGTCGTCCAGCAGGCCGACTTCGCCCAGCAACGCGACGAACTCGGGGTTGCCGGGAAGATTGGCCGGCTGGAACGCCGGGCTGCGCGGAGTGCCGAACAGCAGATTCTCCGCGACGCTGATATTCGAGTGATAGCGCGCCGGATCGAACAGCTCGACGAACGACGCGAGATCTTCGCCCTGGACGCGATCCCGGATGCGCGCGCGTGCGTCGAGGCCCATCGCCGCGATCGACGGATGAGCCTGCGGGTCGGACGCGCTGGCGAGACCGAAACCGATGACTTCCTGCTCCATGTCCACGCGGCGCAGCACCGCGAGCGCGGCCTCGGCCAGCGCGCCGGCGTCGGCGACGCCGGCGGCCGCGTAGTCGATCCAGTCGGCGCGGACGTCATCGGGACTGTTGCCGGATGCCAGCGCGTCGCGCACGCGCGCCTGTTCCCGCTGCGCCTGCGCTTCGTCGTAATTCGGCGGCCGCAGCGGCTGGTGCATGAGCCCGTAGTAGAGGTTGTGCGACAGCGTCCCCGAAAAGATGTACGCGTTCTGCGTGGCGAACGCCATCCGCCGTCCGGGAACGGCCTGGTGCACGTCGGCGAAATTCGCGCCGGCGACGGCCAGGCGCCCGCCGACCGGAAAGACGAGCCGCGCCAGCAGGTGGGTGAGGTCGTCCTTGCCGCTATGCCCTCCTCCGACCAGGGCCACGTGCTCGCCGGCGGGGATGTTGAACGACACGCGCTCGACGCGGTTGGCGCCTCCTTCCTCGGCATAGGTCAGGGCGGTGGCCGCGATCTCGCCCGCGAGCGGAGCGACGGTCGCCGGCGGATCCTCCATCAGCTTCGAGTCGATGACGCCCGCGGGCTCGAACTGGGACACGATCTGCTCGTACTTGATCCGCACGTCCTCCTTGGTCGAATACCAGGTGAGGAGCTCCTTCCACGGTGCCAGAATGTCCTTGTACGCGGCGAGCACGGCAACCAGCGCGCCGAGGGACAGGCTGCCCTTGATCACCAGATAGCCGCCGACCGAGTAGAAGAAGAACGGCGTGATCTGGGCGAGGAAATTGTTCAGGAACTTGACGAAGAACTTGCGCTTGAAGATGTCGAACCGGATCGAATAGATCTTGCCCAGCCGCTCGCTGATGTCCGCGCGTTCGAGATGGAAGGTGTCGTTGCTGCGGATTTCGGCGGCGCCGGCTACCGACTCGCCGATCCGGTCCGACAGTGCCCGGGCCGTCTGCACCCGCTCCTTCGAGAGCAGGTTGATCTTCTTCTGCAGGCGCGGGATCAGGAACACCTGCGGCGGATAGAGCGCGATCGCGGCGAGGCCCAGCCAGAAGTCCTGCATGAAAATGAAGATCAGGTAAGTCGCCAGCAGGCCGCCCTGGAAAGCAGGCAGGCTGATCGACTCGCCGATGAAGCCGCCGATCGGATCGGTCTCGGCGACGATCATCGGAATGATCTCGCCGGAGGACATCGTCTTGAACTGCGGCAGCGGAAAGCGCAGCACCTGCTGGTACAGGCTGTGCCGCAGCCGGCGCATGGTGCGCTCGCCGATGACGCCGCTGTAGACGTTGAGCCAGTACTTGATCCCGCCGTTGAGCGTGATGAGGGCGAGCAGCAGGAACGACAGCGCCATCAGGTAGGACACCTGCGTGACGTCGAAGCCGAGGAAGGTCGACGGTATGTTCTTGCCGCCGATCGCGCTGTTGACGATGCGCTTCGGAATCTCGAGATTGATGTAGATCAGCGGAAAGCTGATCGCGGTGACGATCAGCAGCAGCACCTGATTGCGCCAGGTGTGCTGGAAGATGTAGCGGAAAAGGGACCGTTCCATGCGCCGCAAAGCCTCCCTCAGGCGCGTGGCGGCCGCCGATCGCCGAAGGGCGGACAGGGGCACACGCGGAGGCCCGGCGATGTTAACATCTGTCGCTCCCGGCACGGTCCGTCACGGCGCGCCCGCCCTGCTCGAGGGACCCGCGGCGGCACCGAATCAGGCAACGGAAACCGGATGGATGGTCCGCTCGCGGCCGGCGTCATCGCAGTGATCCTCAAAGGGTATCCGCGCCTGTCGGAAACCTTCATTGCGCAGGAACTGCACGCCCTCGAGGCGCGCGGGGTCGCCCTGGCGCTGTTCTCGCTGCGCCACCCCACGGACCGGGAGACCCATCCGATCCACGCGGCGATCCGCGCGCCGGTCTTCTACCTGCCCGAGTACCTGCATGACGCGCCGGTGCGCGTCTGGCGCGCCTGGCGCGCCGCCCGGCGTCTTCCCGGGTACCAGGAAACGCTCGCCGCGTGGCGGCGCGACTTCCGGCGCGACCCGACACGATCGCGGATTCGCCGCCTGGGGCAGGCGTTCGTGCTGGCGGCCGAATTGCCGCGCGACGTCGTCCAGCTGCACGCGCATTTCCTGCACACGCCGGCCTCGGTGACGATGTACGCCGCCATCCTGCGCGGCCTGCCCTGGAGCTGTTCCGCCCACGCCAAGGACATCTGGACGACGCCTGAATGGGAGAAGCGCGAAAAGCTCGCCGCCTGCGCCTGGATGACCACCTGCACGGAGGTCAACGCCCGCCATCTGCGCGGCCTCGCCGGCGCGAACCGTGAGGTCGATCTGATCTACCACGGGCTCGACACCCGCCGGTTTCCCCCTTCGCCCGTCGCACATCGCGGCGCCGACGGCACCGATCCCGATCAGCCCGTCGTGATTCTCGCGGTGGGGCGGGCCGTCGACAAGAAGGGCTTCGACGATCTGCTGGCCGCGCTGGTGCGAATCCCCAGCGGGCGGCACTGGCGGCTCGTCCACATCGGTGGCGGCCCGCTGCTGGGCAAGCTCAAGGACACGGCACGAAGCCTCGGCATCGCGGAACGCATCGATTGGCGCGGCCCGCAAGCGCAGGCCGCGGTGCTCGCCGCCTATCGCGCGGCGGACATCTTCGCGCTGCCTTGCCGCATTTCGGCCGACGGCGACCGCGACGGGCTCCCCAACGTCTTGCTCGAGGCGCAGAGCCAGAAGCTCGCGTGCGTGTCGACCCGCATTTCCGGCATACCGGAGCTGATCCAGGACGGCGTCACCGGGCTCCTGGTCGAGCCCCGCGCCGTCGCGCCCCTCGCCGACGCGCTGACCCGACTGATCGCCGATCCCGCGCTGCGCCGACGCCTGGGTGAGGCCGGCTGCGAGCGCGCCACCAGGACGTTCTCGCTGGATGCCGGCGCCGATCGGCTCGCCACGAGGTTCGGCGTCGCGGCCCGCTACGCCATGAAGGTCGCCTTCTACGCGCCGCTGAAACCGGCGGATCACCCGGTCCCGTCCGGTGATCGGCAACTCGCGCGAGCGCTGCTGCAGGCCCTGCGCGCGGGCGGCCACGAGACGTTCGTCGCTTCGCGCTTTCGCAGCTACGACCGCACGGGTGATGCAGCCAGGCAGGCGCGCCTGCGCGAGCTGGGCGGACGTCTGGCGCAACGTCTCGTCGTTCGCTATCGAAACGCGATCGCTCGCCCCGACGTCTGGTTTACCTATCACGTCTACCACAAGGCTCCCGATTGGCTGGGTCCTGCGGTAAGTCGCGCGCTGGAAGTCCCCTACGTCGTCGCCGAGGCGTCGGTTGCCGCAAAGCAGCGCGACGGGGCCTGGGCGATTGGGTATCAGGGATCGGTGGCGGCGATCGAGGCGGCAGCCGCGACGATCTCGCTCAACCCTGTCGACCTCGCCGGGATTCGCCGGGTCCGCGGTGCCGTCGGCGTGGATGCCTTTGTGCCGCCGTTCCTCGATCTGGCCGCGTTTGCCCGGTCGACGGAAGAAACCGTTGCCAGAGTGGCCAAGCGCGGCGCACGCCTCCGGTTGATCACCGTGGCCATGATGCGGCCGGGCGCCAAGCTCGCGTCGTACCGCCTGCTGGCCACGGCGCTGGCGCGCATGCCGTTCCTCGACTGGGAACTCGTGGTCGTAGGCGATGGCCCCGCGCGCCTGGAAGTCGAGGCGGCATTCGCACCATTCGCTCCGGAGCAGGTGCGGTTTGTCGGTTTCCAGGCCGCCTCCAGCGTGGCTGCATGGTTGCGCGCCAGCGACGTCTATGTCTGGCCCGCGATCGACGAGGCCTTCGGGATGGCCTTCATCGAGGCGCAGGCCTGCGGCCTCCCGGTCGTCGCCGGAAATGGCGGCGGTGTCGGCGCCGTGGTGCGCTCGGGCCGCACGGGTCTCTTGGTCCCGGTGGGCGACGCCGAGGCCTTTGCCGCTGCGACCTGCCGGCTGTTGACCGACGCGGAGTTGCGGCGACAGATGGCCGAGGCCGCGCCGGTGTACGCACACGCGGAACACGACCTGCCGGTGGCCGCCGCAAGGATCGATGCAGTGCTGCGCAGCGTCACGGATCGGGGTGCCCTGCGGGCCGGCACCGGCGCCATTCCGGCCGCGGCGCGATGATCGTAGCCTTCGTCCGTCACGGCAGCACGGCGTGGAACGAGCAGCGCCGCATGCAGGGCCGCCGCGACATACCGTTGAGCGATTCGGGTCGCGCCGAGGTTCGCACCTGGCGCCTGCCGGCCGACCTGGCGCTCCCCGCGGCTGGCGCCGTGCACTGGCATTCGAGCCCGCTCCGGCGGGCGGTCGAGACCGCGCAGATCCTGTCCGGCGCGCCGCCGCGCGACGAGCCCGCGCTGATCGAGATGGATTGGGGCGACTGGGAAGGGTACGGACTCGACGAGCTGCGCCAACGCTTCGGCGACGCGTTTGCGAGGAACGAAGCGGCCGGACTGGATTTCCGGCCGCCCGGCGGCGAGAGCCCGCGCGACGTGCGTGCCCGGGTCGTGAGCTGGCTCGGGGAAGTTGCCGCGCGTGGTGAGCCCGTGGTTGCCGTCACGCACAAGGGTGTGCTGCGGGCCGTGCTTGCCGCCGCGACCGGCTGGGACATGATGGGCAAACCGCCCGTCCGGCTGCAGAACGGCACGCTCCACCGGTTCGCCGTCGACACCCGCGGGCGGATCTCGGTCGTCGAATGCAACGTGCCGCTCGTCGGCAAATCCGGCGTTGCGGCGACGTAAGGTCTGTTGCCCGCCCGACGACTGACACTTTCGTCGCGAAGGATGCTCTAGCGATCTCACTGGCGAGAGGCAAACCCGATGGCGCAGACACTGACCATTCCCCGGATGAGCCGCCTCGGCCGATCCTTGCGCCGGGTGGAGCTTCCCGCCCGGATCGCCGTGCGCGTGCGCGCGCAGGAGGAAGCCAGCGAGATCCTGGTGGGCTGGGTCCAGCTGGCGGTCGTCCTGGGGTTTTCCATCGTCTACCTGGTGGCCCCGAAAACCTTCACCGAGGCGGCGCCGTTCCGCCCGGTGCCCTGGGTGCTCGCCGCGTATCTCGCGTTCACGCTGGTGCGCCTCACCCTCGCCCACCGCCATCGCCTGCCCGAGTGGCTGCGCTACCTGTCCATCGGCATCGACATGACGCTGCTCGTCGGCATGATCTGGAGCTTTCACCTGCAGTACCAGCAGCCGCCGTCGTTCTATCTCAAGGCGCCCACACTCCTCTACGTGTTCATCTTCATCGCGCTGCGCACGCTCAATTTCGACGCGCGCAAGGTCGTGACCGCGGGGCTCATTGCCGCGGCCGGCTGGATCGTGCTCGTCTTCTACGTGATCACGATCGACCCGCGCGACAGCATGATCACGCGCGACTACGTGCACTACATGACCTCGAACAGCATCCTGATCGGCGCCGAGGTCGACAAGGTGATCTCGATCCTGGTCGTGACGGCCATCCTCGGCTTCGCCATCATGCGCAACCGGCGCCTGCTCACCTACGCCGTCACCGAGAGCGCGAGCAACCAGGATCTCGCGCGCTTCGTGCCGGCGGAGGTCGCGAATCTCATCAAGACCTCCGCCGACGGCGTCCAGGTCGGGTCGGGCGAGCCGCGCGAGGCCACGGTGCTCTTTCTCGATCTCGAAGGTTTCACGACGCTGTCGGAGCGCCTCGCGCCGCAGGACCTCGTGCGCACGCTCAATGCGTTCTACGCGGCGGTCGCGGAGCCCATCATGCGGCACGACGGCGTCATCACGCAGTTCCAGGGCGACGCCATTCTCGCCACGTTCAACGCGCCGCGGCTCAATGCGGACCATGCCGCGAATGCGATCCAGGCGGCCCTCGACATCCAGGCCCTGCTGCAGGAGCGGACGTTCGGCGAGGGGCTCGCGCTGCGCGCGCGCATCGGCATCAACACGGGCGTCGTCATCCACGGGCTCATCGGCACGCCGGACCGGCTCGGCTACACGGTGATCGGCGACGAGGTCAACATCGCCGCCCGGCTGGAGGCCCTGAACAAGACCTACGCCACCTCGATCATCGTCTCCGCGTCGACGCGGGACCATGCCGGGCCGCAGCGATTCGCGTTCGCTTTGCTGGACGAAGCGCTCGTCCGCGGGCGCACTACCCCAACGCGGATCTACAAGGTCGAGCGCGAAGCGGCTCCGTGACCCATCGCGCGCAGTTCCGCGAGCAGGCGGTCGAGGTTCGCGCGCGCGATCGCCTCGTACCGGTCGCGGAAGTACTCGGTCTGGAAGAAATGGGGCCGCTGCTGCAGGGCGCTCAGGAAGACGACCTGGCCCGCATGGTACTTGGCGTCGGACTGGTTGGACGATTCCTCGCGCAGCAGTGCGCCGTTGCGCATGAACTCCTCCCACGGCGCGCCGAAGCCGGAAAGGTCGATGTCGACGAGGAAACACCGGTCTTTGCCGCGCGCCGTCCGCGTGTGGCGGGTCGCCAGGATGTGACCGCAGACGCGGTGCCGGAATGTGAACGGCGCCCCGGCCGACACCTCCAGAAACAGCTCGGCGCTGCGCCACTCGTTGTTGGTGACGCCGGTGTCGTACACGGCGTCGTGAAACCACACTCCGAATTCGACCGCATCGCGATCGATGAGCAGCGGCGCCACCTCGTCGACGAGGCGCAGGCAATCCTGAATGTGGCCGAGGTTGTGGTAACGCCGGTAGGGCGCGGTGTACAGGCGGCGCAGCTCGGCGTAGACGGTGCGGCCATCCGGCGATGGCGGCGAGGCTACGTGACGGCGCCACAGATCCGTGAACCGGCGTTCGCCGACGTCGACGGCGGTCATCGTTTGCGTATCCATGACAGTTTGAGCGCAGCCAGGCCCGCGGACATCAGGCCAGGAATCAGGCAGGCGCGCCGCGCGAGGGTTCCTTCGCGTCGCGCAGCTGCTGCTTCAGCGCCTCCACTTCGCGCAACGCGGCAGCGAGGCGGGCATTGCCCGCGTTGACCCGGCCGCTCAAGTCGCGCATCACGTGCAGCGCGCAACCGGGATTGTCGGTCAGCAGACGCAGGAAGACATCGCCCGCGATGCGCAGCGCCCGCACCTCGCCTTTCGCCCGGACCGTGGTCCCTCGCGGCGCGTTCGCGATGACGCCCATCTCGCCGATCAGGGAGTTGCTGCCCAGCACGCCGATGACGAACTCGCCCGCGGGCGTCTTGCCGATGATCTCCACCTCGCCCTCGATGATGACGTAGGCGCTGTCGGCCGGATCGCCCACCCGCATCAGCTCCTCGCCGGCCGCGAACCGCAACGCACGGCTGGTGAACGCCAGAAGCTTGAGCTTGGCCGGATCGAGCCCTCCGAAGAAGGGCACCTTCCGCAGCATCTCCGCTTCCTGAAATACATCCACTCGCAGCCTCCGTGGCCAAGCCGATCGACGTTTCGGCAACAGAATACGACATAGCCCGACAGGAGGAAAGGTGGCTGACCGGGCAGCCCGCCCGGCGACTGCTATGCTTTGCGGTGCGAGGATCCGCGCCGCGCGCCGGGCGCGACCGGCGGTCGGCCACGGCAGAAGCGCGCCGATGGCGGTCCGGCGGAGCGCAGAAGGACGCCGCTTGACCCTCCTCGCCGCAAGGAGATGGCATTGACGACCGCGACCGACGAGTTCTACCGCGACATCATCGAGGGGCTGGCGATCTATACCGGCAGCGCCTTGCAGCGCGATGTCCTGGCGACGATTTCGCGGTACGACGAACCGGACCTCGGCGCCGCGCTCAACAAGAACCAGATCGCCAGCAAGATGTGGCTCGCCGAGTCGCTGCTGGGCGCCATCGGCCCCGATCTCGGCGACGTCACGATTCTCGGCGGCTGGTTCGGCGTTCTGGGCGCGGTGCTGCTGCACGACCCGCGCTTTACGATCGGCAAGGTGGTCAGCATCGACATCGACCCGCGCTGCGCCGCGATCGCCGAGTCGCTCAACGCGACCCACGTACGCGCCGGTCGCTTTGCGGCAAGGACGGCCGACATGCTGGAAGTGGACTACGCGCGCCCCGAGGCCGGCCGGCCGGGCGCCCCGCCTGACGATCTCGTCATCAACACCAGCTGCGAGCATCTCGCGGCGTTCGACCGCTGGTACGAACGCATTCCGCCGGGCAAACGTCTGGTGCTCCAATCGAACGACTATTTCGCGTGCGCCCAGCACGTCAACTGCGTTCCCGATCTCGCGGCTTTTCAGGCGCAGGCGCCCATGCGCGAGGTGCTCTTTGCCGGCGAGCGCAGGATGCGGCGCTACGTCCGCTTCATGCTGATCGGGAAAAGTAGGATCGATCCGACTTGTCCCTCGGCGCTGTGCATCGCGCGCGCGAAGTCGGTCAGACCCTACTTCCTGATGCCGAACACGGCATCGACATCGAGCCACGTCGCGGCACCGTGATCGCGCGTGCGCGCGAAGAGGTCGGCGAGAAACTCCCATGCGGGCGCGTCGAGATCGAGATGGTGGGTGAGAATTCCGGTCGATTCCGCCGCGTCGCCGACGCCTGCGCGCCGCGACTCGAGGTGCAGGACCAGACGATCGATCGCGGCCTCAACGCCGATGAAAGCACGGTCGCGCCGCCACGCGATCAGATCAACGTGCGTATTGCACTGGACCAGGCCGGGAACCGGATGCGCCCCGGCGCGCGGCCCGAAGGTGGACAAGCCGGCAAATCCGGCTTCGGGCAATCGTGCGACCACGAGCGGGTCGATGCGATTCCAGGGCGGGACGAGCACGGGGCGGAAACGCGTGCCGAAACTCGACGCGAGGCTGGCGCGACCTGCGGCAAGCTCGCCAAGCGTCTGGCTCACCGGCCGCTGGCTCCCCAGCTCCCAGTTGCGCGCGCCCGGCGGCGCGTGGTTGCGATGCGCGTAGCCGTGCTGGACGACCGTCGCGAATCGGACCTGCGCCACCGCATCGACGAGGCCCGGCTCCACCAGCGCCGGGATGACGGCCAGCGCAACGGGAACCTCCGCGTCCCGCGCGATTCCCAGCAGTCGGTCGAGCGCGGGCGAAGCGCGGCACGCGTCGTCGTCGCGGCACCAGAGGTCGGCGTACCGGCCGGCCGCCCGCCACGCGTCGAGCTCGGCGTCGAGGCGCTGCCAGGCGCTCACTGGATTACCTTCGCGCTTCGGTATTCGCCCTTGGTGCGGCCCGGCCGGCTCATGCGGTGCGCCCTGCCCTGTCTCCTCCCCGTGCGGCGATAAGATCGGCCACGATCGCCGCGCTGCGCGCTGCTCCCTCGCTGTCGAAATCCCACCGCCCCCACTGTTCGCGAGTGCCGGCCGCATCGACGGCCGCCGCCAGGATCGCCGGCGTGCTGGTCCGATCGTCCACGACGACCGCGAGCTCGAAATCGCGCAGGCGCTCGCCGCGCGCGCGCTGCTCGGTTTCCCCGCTGCCGGTAAAGGGCGCGACCACGGGTCGCGCACCGCTGGTGACGACGTCCATGACGGTGTTGTAGCCACCCTGCGACACAGAGACGAACGCCTGCCGCAGCAGCGCCGGGAAATCGACGCGCGAGCGCTCGACCACGGCAGCGGGACCGGCCTCGCGCAGCAGTCGGCGCATCCCCTCGTCCGGGATGTTGGGTCCGGCCAGGACTCGCCACGTCAAATGGCCGAAGCGCGATTCCTTCTGCGCCGCGAGCGCCATCGCGAGGTGCTCGATCCCGACCGCGCCGCCCCCCGCCGACACCACCACCTCAGGCCGGTGGCCGCCCTCCCCCACGGCGAGTCGATCCCCGGGCGTCAGCACGAAACCGGTGTAGTGCACCGGCGGCCCAAGCTCGGGCATCAACGGAAACGTCTCCTCGAAGCGGGCGAAACGGGGATCGCCGTGCACGAGGATGGCGTCGAACCAGGTCTTCGCCCAGCCGAGCATCTCGCGCTCGCGCTCCGGTTTCGGCTGGATCTGCAGAATGTCGCGCACCGAACCCACGACCACGGGCCGCGGGCGCGTCGCATCGATGCGCTCCAGCAGCGGCATGAGCTCGAAGCGCAGCGAGCGCCGGCCGAACGGAAATGTCTCGAAAATGACCGCGTCGGGCGCCACCGCGTCGAAGGTGGCGAGCAGCATATCGCGCCGTGTCGTTCGATACCCTTCGTCGATGGGCACGTAATCGGCGTCGCGCAGAGGCATGAAGCTCGCGTCCGAGACCCGGATCGGCGGCAATTGCACGACACGCACCCCGCGCGGCATGCGCCCGCCGATCGGCATGCCGCCGCTCACGAGGTGCACGTCGGATCCTGCGTCGGCCAGCGCCTCGGCGATGAGGCGGGCGCGCATCAGGTGGCCGATGCCCAGCAGATGCTGGACGTAGATCATGACGACTGGCATGGACATGCGCCGAAGGACGGTTCGAGGAAGTGATGCCGGGCGCGCGACCTGCCCGCCCGGATCGCGAGCGGGTGCCGGTCAGATTCCGGCGACCTTTGCTTTTATCGAGGTGGCTTCCCCGACATGCATCGCCACGAGATCGGTGATGATGTCGAGGCCGCCCAGCATCCGTTCGGCGCCCAGCGCGGAAGGCAGCTTCTGTTGCGGGAGCCCGCGCAACGCGGCGGCCATGACGGCCGGATCGTGCTCGCCGCGCGGGTCGAGCGTGCGGACCAGCCCCAGTTCGGCGGCACGCAGCGCACGCAGCAGCTGCTCCTGCCGCGGTGTCGTCCGCGGGATGAGAATCGCGCGCTTGTCCAGCGACAGGATTTCGCAGAAGGTGTTGTACCCGCGCCATGGCCACCACGCCGACGGCGCGCTCCATCAGCAGCTCGACGTGGGCGTCGAACGTCACGACGGCGATGTGGGGCAGACGCTTCGCGCGCTCCCGAAACTGGCGCTGCTTGGCTGGCGGCATGAACGGGCCGAGCACCAGCACGGCGGCCAGCGGGATTCCGGCATCGTGCTCGTAGGCGCGCAACACCCAGTCGACGACCGACATCCCGTCATCGCCGCCGCCCACGGTCACCAGCACATACGGTTGCTCGCCGACCGGAACGGCGTCCGCTTCGGTGAGTTGCGGCACCGCGCGGCGAAGGTATCCCGTGTAGATGAGCTTGTCGCGCACCGCCAGCGGACAGGCGACGCCCTTGAGCGGGTCCGCGAAATCCTCGAGGCCGTAGACCCAGATTTGATCGTAGACATGCTCCAGCGTGGGGAGCACCTGCTTGCGCTTCCATTCCTTCAGCAGGAGCTTGGGCTCGTCCATGATGTCGCGCAGGCCCAGCACGAGCGTGGTCCCCTGCGCCTTCAGCATCTGCAGCGTCGGCACGACCTCGCCCTTGAGGCCGAGCGGCTCCTTGTCCACCAGAAACAGGTCCGGACGAAAGCTGAGCGCCGTCTGCCGGATGATGGCGGCGCGCATCTCCATGGTCTGGTCGAGGGCGATGTGCAGGCCGAGCGACTGGTATTCGCCGTCGGAGAGCTTGATCACGCCGGGAATGCGCACGAAATCGACCCGCGAGCGGAAGTCGAAGCTGCCGATGATGGGCGATCCGGACAGAATCAGCACCGACACGCCCTTGAACCGGTCCACCAGCGCGTGCGCGATCGCCCGACAGCGACGCAGGTGGCCGAGGCCGAAGCTGTCGTGGCTGTAGATCAGGATCCGTGCGTCGTTAAGTCGCTTGCGTCGTTCCACCCCATCCCCTGCCTTCTGTCCGCGGTCCCGGACGTGACGATTGCCAACGCCGGCATTATCCACGACTCGCACCCGGTCCGCGAGCATACATCGGGCGCGCATGGACAATTGATAGGTGCGAATTACCGGACCAGCCTCGCCCGGATCCGCAGAGCATCCCGCGCACTCCGTTGTTCGTGGCGCGCGCGAACGTACGCCTGGACGCTTGAGAGTACCGGGGGCTGGCAGGTTTTCGGTGAGAAGGTCGTTAAGGGATTTTGATCCGCTCGGCCCAATAATTCGGCTTGCGATGCAGGTGCGCGACCGCGATGACGTAAATGTGGTCGCTTTCCACCGAATAAAGCAACTTGTAGGGAAAACGGCTCAACGCAAGCCTCCGGATATCACCGCGTTCCTTGGGGCAAGAAAGCGGCCAGGAACGCAGACGGGGCAACGCGGACCTCACTTCCTCGCGAAACCGGTTGCCGAGTTCCGGCCATTGCTGGTTGTAATACCGTTCCGCCTCTTCGAATTCCTGCCGTGCCTCGGGCGAAAACATCACCCGCATCAAGACGCCCCGAAAATCTCGTCTGCGGGAATACCTTTCACCCTGCCGGCGCGATAGGCGGCGAGACGCCGCTCCGCCTCTTCCAGCCAGATGCGGTCAATTTCCGGATCGGGGCAATCAAGACTGTGCAAAACCTCGTCCACCAGCTTGAAACGCTCCGCAGGATCGAGCTTCAACGCTAACGCGACGATCTCCTGTGTGCCCACATTCAAACTCCTGGAAGGAAACAACATTTCAGTTTACACCGCCAGCGCGAGACGACGGACATCCAAGCCTGTCCGGAGCCCATGGTGGACCGACCCGGTCCATCGGTAGGCGCTTCCGACATGCCGCGTACTATAGCCGACCGCGCGATGTCCGGCCACGCGTGCCATCTTGCCACATTTCACCTGACCGGCGACACCTCTCCTGCCGAAGGGTGGGCCACCGGCACTCCCGCAGGCCGATCCGCTCGACGCCGTCAACCCCCCATGCGAACCCTCCGCTCCCTGCGCCTTGCGACCGGACTGGTGCTGGCCCTGTTCGTCACCGTCCACTTTTCCAATCATGCGCTCGGCATCATCTCCGTGGATGCCCAGGAAGCGATGCGGCAGGTGGTGTCCCCGGTCTGGCGCAGCGTCCCGGGCACCGTGTTGCTGTATTTCGCCCTGATCGTGCACCCGCTGCTCGGGCTCTATTCGCTTTGGCGGCGGGAGACGTTGCGCATGCCGGCGTGGGAGCTGACACAACTCGCACTCGGCCTCGCGGTACCGTTCATGCTGATCCCGCACGTCTTCGGCACGCGGGTAGCGGCCGAGATCGTGGGCGTGGAAACCACCTACCCCAACGTCGTCACCCGCCTCTGGTCCAGTTACGAGACCCTGATCCGGCAGCCGCTGCTGGTGGTCGTCGTCTGGACGCACCTCGTCTTCGGGCTGCATTACTGGCTGCGGCTGCGCAGCGGCTACCGGCGCTGGCTGCCCGTGATCCACCCCATCGCGGCGATGATTCCCCTGCTCGCCCTGCTGGGCTTCTGGGGTGCGGGATTCGAGATCGCCAGGACCGCGGCCGCGGAGATCAATGCTGCGGCCGGCGATTACGGCGGCGCCAACAACGCCGTCCCGCCCGCCACAGGGAGCGAAGGCACAGGCTCTTCGGCCGCGGTTCTGCAGAAGCGACTGGAGGAGCGCAAGGACTTGGCGCTGGGGTTGGCGGGCGGCATGCTGGCGCTCGTGCTGCTGGCGCGCATTGCACGGCGCAACCTGCGGGTACGGCACGGAACGTATCGCATCGCCCATGCGGGCGGCAGCACGCTGGTCGCGAATTCCGGCCAGTCCCTGCTGGAGGCTTTGCGCGAGGCGCGCATTCCGCACGCCTCGGTATGCGGCGGCCGGGCACGCTGCACCACGTGCCGCGTGCGTGTGGGCCGCGGCCTGGGCACGCTGCCCAAGCCGAATGCCGCGGAACTGCTGGCGCTCCAGCGCATCCATGCCGAGCCCAACGTGCGTCTTGCGTGTCAGCTTCGTCCGGCAAGCGACCTGCAGATCACGCCGCTGCTTCCCGCCAATGCCGGGGCCGCGGATGCCAACCAGACGGGGGACGGCGGACGCGAGCGCGCCGTCGCGGTGATGTTCGTGGACCTGCGTGATTCGAGCCGACTCGCCGAGCACCGGCTCCCGTACGACGTCCTCTTCATCCTGAACCGGTTCTTTGGCGAGATGGCTGAGGCGCTCGCCGAGACCGGCGGCTACTATTCGACGTTCAACGGCGATGGCTTCATGGCGCTCTATGGCACCACGACCGATCTCGCGCACGGCTGCCAGGATGCGCTGCGTGGCGCGATCGCAGTCTCGGGGCGGCTCGCGCGGATCAACGAGGCCTTGGCCTCCGAGCTGCGCGAGCCGCTGCGCGTGGGCATCGGCATGCACGCGGGTGAGGCGATCGTCGGCGCCATGGGTCCTCCGGCACAGCCGATCGTCTCCGCGCTGGGCGACACGGTGAACGTGGCCTCGCGGCTCGAGAGCGAAACCAAGAGTCACCAATGTGCGCTGGTGGTGTCGGCCGCGTGCGCGCAGGCCGCCGGCATCGATCTCTCGGCATTTCCCGAGCACACGGTCCAGGTGCGCGGACGCGCCCAGAGCGTGAGCTATTACGCGATTGCGGACGTGGCGGCGCTGGCGCCGTTGCTACCCCGTGCAGGTTCCGCTCCGTCGTCTGGCAACGCCGGACTGTGACAGGCGCCGCTGCGGACGGTATAGTCGGCGCGAAGATCCGAAGCCAGCCGATACCATGCACGTCGAGCCCCAATCTCCATCCGTTGCGCACGAATCGGGCGACCCCTCGCCCCCGGCCACGGACGCGGCAGCACCGGGCGCACCGGCGGTTCCGGACGCCGGATCCAACGCCGAACGTGCAGTTCCGTACCTGGCCCGCGTTCTCCAGAAGCACTTGGTCGCCGAACCGGACGCGCGGTGCTGGACTGCCGAGGGCACCACGGCCTTCGCGGACATCTCCGGGTTCACTCAGCTGTCCGAACAGCTGGCGCGCAAGGGCCGCGAGGGCGCGGAACAGATTACCGATACGATCGGCGGCAGCTTCGAGTCGATCCTGAAGGTCGCCTACGACAACGGCGCCAGCCTCCTCAAATTCGGCGGCGACGCGCTGCTGCTGTGGTTCCAGGGCGATGACCATGCGGGGCGCGCCTGCGCGGCGACGGTGCGGATGCGCCGGGCCCTCGACGAGGTCGGCAAAATCGAGTTGCCGGGCGTGCAGGTCACGTTGCGGATGTCGCAGGGCGTGCACACGGGTTGTTTCCATTTCTTCGCCGCCGGCACCTCGCACCTCGAGATGCTGCCCACGGGCCCGGCGTGGAGCCGCGCGGTCGCCATGGAACATGCGGCCGAGGCGGACGAGATTCTCGTCAGTACCGAGACAGCCGCCCTCCTCCCGCAAGATTGCCGGGGCGACGCCAAGGCGCCGGGCGTTCTGCTGCTGCGCGAGCCGCCCGGTCACGACGAAAAGGTTCCGTATATCCCGCGACCGAAGATGGCCCCGGAGCAGTTGCTGCACTGCCTGTCGCCGGCGGTCCGCGCCCACGTGCTCGCCGGTGGCGGAACCTCCGAGCACCGCCCCGTCACGATCGCGTTCATCCGTTTCGAAGGGACGGACGCACTGATCGAGCAACGCGGCGCGCAGGCCGCCGCGGAGGCGCTGCACCAGCTGGTCAGCGTCGTCGAGGCCGCCACCGAGGAGCAGGGCGTTGCCTTCCTCGCCTCCGACGTCGATGCCGACGGCGGCAAGCTGATCCTGACCGCCGGCGCACCGAACGTGACGGGCGACGACGAGGAGCACATGCTGCTCGCGTTGCGCAAGATCGTCGATGCCGCGACGGCGCTTCCGATCCGCATCGGCGTCCACCGCGGATCCGTATTCGCCGGCGACATCGGGCCCTGGTATCGCCGCACCTATACGGTCATGGGCGACGCCGTGAACCTGACCGCGCGGCTGATGGCCAAGGCCGAGCCGGGCATGATCTACGCGACGGGTGACGTTCTCGATCGGTCCAACACCCTGTTCGAGACGACCCAGCTCGAGCCGTTTGCCGTGAAGGGCAAGGCCGAGCCGGTTCAGGCGTGGTCGGTCGGCCCGGCCAAGGGATCGCGAGCCCGACAGGTCACGCTGCAGCGTCTGCCGCTGACCGGGCGCAACGTCGAACTCGGCGTCATCCGCAAGGCGTTCACGAGCGCGCGATCCGGGGCGGGCCGCCTGATCGAAGTGGTGGGGGACGCCGGGATCGGCAAGACGCGGCTGCTGGAAGCGTTGCGCGACGCCGTAGCGGGGTTCCAGAAGCTCCGCGCGACCTGCGAGGCCTACACCGCGTCCATCCCGTATGTCGTTTGGCGCGAGCTGCTGCGCGAGGTGCTCGGGTTCGGCCGGGACACCCCCGAAGCGGAAATCCTGGAACGTGTTCGTGCCGAAGTGGCGGCGCGGGCGCCTGACCTCGAGCCGTGGCTGCCGCTGCTGGGGGCCGTGTTTGACATCGAGGTCGCACCGACACCCGAGGTCGAGTTGCTGGCGGAGGCGAACCGCCGCACGAAATTGCATGAAACAGTCGCGCGGTTCCTCGAAGCCATGCTGCCCGACAAGCTGCTGGTCGAGATCGACGACGTGCACCACATGGACAAGGCATCGGCCGAGCTTCTGACGCATCTGTCCAGGGGTCTCGCCGCCCGGCCATGGCTGTTCGCCCTCGGGCGCCGCCCCTTGAGCACCGGATTCGAGGCGGCCGAAGCGCCCGAGGTGGTCCGGATCGACTTGAAGCCGATCGCGCCGCAGGACGCGCTGCGCCTGGCCCAGTTGGCGACCGCGCAGAGTCCGCTTCCGGCGCATGTGCTCGATGTCGTCGCGAAGCGGTCGGGCGGCAACCCGCAGTTCCTGCGCGACTTGTTGCGCACGGCGATCGGATCCGGCGGCGCCGCGGACCTCCCCGAGTCCGCGGAAGCAGCCACGATGACGCGCATCGACACGCTGGCGCCCGACGACCGGGCGCTGGTCCGTCGGGTCGCGGTGTTCGGCCTGACGTTCCACCCGCGGATGGTGTCCTGGCTCTATTCGGACGAGGACGGTCCGGCGCCCGACGCCGCGGCATTGTCGAGGTTGCATGAGCTGTTCGAAGAGGAGCCCGACGGGTACCTGCACTTTCGGCACACGCTGTTGCGCGACTCGGCCTACGAGGGGCTGCCCTTCAAGCTCCGGCGGCAACTCCATGCCGCCGTCGCGGCGCATCTCGAAGCGGAAATGGATTTCCCGGAGGAGGCCGGTGCGACGCTCTCGTTGCACTACCTCGAAGCCGGTGAGTACCGCCAGGCGTGGAACTACGCGACGGCGGCGGCGAAGCGCGCCGCGGCGGTCTACGCGTATGTCGAAGCGGCCGGGTTGTACGGGCGCGCGCTGGAGGCGGGACGCCAGACGCCCGACCTCGACCGTCGCGAGCTCGCGCACGCGCATGAAGCGCTCGGGAATGCGTGGTACATCGCGAAGGAGTATCAAAAGGCTTCGGCAGCGTTCACCGCAGCGCGCGAACTCGCGAAGGGTGACGCGCTGACCGACGCCACCCTTCTGATCCGGCTTTCCAGGGTCGAGGAGAAGATCGGCAAGTACGCGGAGGCGCAGCGCTGGACCGAACAGGCGCGCGAAGTGCTGCTGAAGCTGCCCGACCCCGAAGCCGCGCGGCAGGCCGCATGGGCCGGTGCCTGGTACGCCTTCCTGCTTCAGGCGGAAGGCCGAACACCCGAGGCGATCGAGTGGGCGACACGCGCGGCGGCGGAGGCCGAGGCAGCGGCGCATCCGGAGGCGGCCGGCGAAGCCTACTTCGTCATGGGCTGGGCCAACGGCGACCTCGGCAAACCGGAAGCGCAGTCGCAAATGGAGCGCGCCCTCAAGGAGTTCGAGCGGTCCGGCAATCTCGTCCGCCAGGCCGACATGCTGAGTCAACCTGGGCTGGCTGTGCGGACAGCGGCAGGCAGGACATTGGGACGAGGCCATCGCCTATTTCGAACGCAGCCGCGACGCGGCGCGCAAGCTCGGCGGCACCGTCGCCGCAACGACTGCGCGATTGAACGTCGCGGAGATTCTGATCGACCGGGGCGAGTGGGCCGAGGCGGAGACCATGCTCCTGGAAATGCTGCCGGTGTGGAAGGCCTCGGGATATCAGTTCTACCTTGGCACCTGCCTCGAGCAATTGGGCCGTGTCGCAACGCGCCTGGGTCGCTTCGACGACGCGCTGGCGCGCTTCGAGGCGGCGAAGGCGAGCTATCTGCACGTCGGCGCCGAGCAGGACATTCCGCCTATCACGGCGTGGATGGCCGAATGCCGCGTGCGCAAGGGAGAACCCGACGCGGCGCTGGCACTGGTGGAGGAACTGCTCGGCCGTGCGGACACGTCGAGCGGGGTCGCGCGGATGGTGCCGTTTCTGTACCGCGTGCAGGGACACGCGCTGATGCTGCAGGACGACCTGTGGGGCGCGCGCGACGCGCTGGACGCGAGTCTCGCGGCGGCAAGGGAATGCCAGGACCCATTCGAGGCGACGCTCACGTCGCTGTCCCTGATCGAGCTCGACCGGCTGGAAGGCGTCGAGCCGCCGCTGGAGTTGATCGACGAAACACGAAGCCTGCTCGCGAGCCGCAAGGTCCGCGCGGTTCCCCCGGTGCCGCTGCCACCGCGTTAGTTGGCCTCCACAAAACGAAGCGGCCCCGCAGGGCCGCTTCGCATTTATGCCAACCAGGCTACTGCTATGGCCCGATAACTCTAAGGTCGGCCTCGTCGATGATGATGTTCCAGAACTGAAGCTGCGGGTCATGCCGGAGACGCGGCGCCCCTACCGCCGTCCATCCCTGCTGCCCGCCGCAAACCAGCGCCATGGCACCCGGTTGGTATTGCGGCAGCCCGCCGTTACTCGGCAGGTATTCGCGCTGTCCGTGAACGGCGCGACGTTCGGGATCGATCGGCAATATCGTCGTTGGCAGTCGCAGGATCGGGAACAGGTCGCTTACGCAGACCACGCAGCGGCGCACAATTCGGCGCATGTGCCCGAATCGTCCGGGACTCGCGATGTTCCACGACACCTGCGGGCGATAATCCGTCCAGCCATTCGCCTCGGGCGGCCTCGGCGCCCAGAGGAACAGGTACTTGAATGTCGCCTGCTGGCCGGAAGTCTTGTCGAAGCTGCAGCTCGCGAGGTTCGTCGCTCGGCCGTCGAGGTTGCAGCTGTAGTTGACCTTCACGCACGGTGACCCGTCCTTGTTGGGACCGCGACGCAAACCCCAGCCCGGCGTGCCGACGTACGACGAACCCAGACCGGTCAACGAAGACGGCAGATCCGGGTCGTACGAGGTGTCTCCCGGGCCGTTGACGCTGTCGTAGTCGCCACAGAAGAGCACGCCCTTGTAGACCTTGAAGTTGGGCAGCGACGCCGACTGGTAGTTCGGCGCCGAGAACGTCATCGTGCAGGTGCCGGATGGCGGCAGCGTCGCGATGGTGATGGCGAACGTGGTCGAGGTCGCGGTCGACGTGCTGGTTGCCGACGCATCGCATCCCGGCTCGAACAAAACCGTCGCGCCCCCCGGCGTGCTGCCGATCGTCACATCGAACGGCTTCCCGACGGCGGCGCTCGTCGGCGCCGAAGTAACCGACAACGTATTGAGGGCGAAGGCTGCCGTCACCGTGCAGGCGCCCGTGATCGGCCCCGTGGTGAAGGTGCTTCCCGAGAGCGAGCCACCGCAGCCGGTCACGGAACTGATGTAGTGAGTGCTGTCCGGCGTCACCGTGAACGTTGTCGTGTCTTGATAAAGCACCGACTGCGACGCCGGAGTGAAGCTGCCGCCGCCGGCGCCGACCGACGTCGACACCGTGTAGGCGATCTTCGTGAAGCTGGCGGTCACAGTGCAGTCCCCCGTCACCGCCGCCGTCGTATAGATATTGCCGGACAGCGTGCCGGTGCAGGTGCCGCCCACGGGTTCGACGATCTTGTAGCCAGTGTTCGGCGTCACCGTGAACGCCTTTTTGCCCAGGTAGGTTACCCCCTGCGGTGTCGACGGCGAGATGCTGCCGTTGGCGCCGGCCGATGGCGTCACCGTGTAGGTGTTGATCGCAAAGTTCGCAATCACCGTGCAGTTGGCGGTCACCGCCGCCGTGGTGAAGGTGTTGCCGACCAGCGTGCCGCCGCAGGTCCCGGTCACCGAGGCACTGTTATAGCCGGTGGCCGGGCTGAGCGTGAACGTCGGCGTGGCATTGGCAGCGACCGTCTGCGCCGTATTCGGGCCGATGGTCCCGTTGCCACTCGAGGAGGACGGCGAGACGGTGAAGCACGACGGCGAAATGGACGTCGACGTCTTGGAAGGCTGAACCTGGGCGAAATTGTTGCCTGAGAGCGTCGAACCGGTCCAGAGCACCGCCGTCCAGTTACCGGGTGTTCCAGAACCGCAGGTCCCCGCGGTGGTCACACCGTTCATCGTCACGGTGAGGGTCTGGCCGCTCCCGGTGGGGAGGTTGATGTTGATGACCGAGATGACATTGCCACTGATGCTGATGTCCCCGCGCGTTGTCGTGATGTTGCCGGTCACCGCATAGCCAGCGGGAACGTTGAGGGTAAGCGAGTTGAACGACGAGTTGCCTTTGTTCGCAAACAGGGCCGTTATCGCCGTCGGTGACCGGGCCAGTCAGTGGCGACATGGTGAGCGTGTATTGCTTGTCGGCGGCGAATGCGGCGCCCGACGACATCACGAACGCCACGAACATCAATGGCGCGACAAGGAACCCAATCACCTTACGCAAGCTATTCATCGTCTATCCTTCAAGGACTTGCCACTGACACCAGGAACGAACATCCCTTTGTGCGGCTGCTCGCGCACACAGGGGCGAACGGTAACGCTAATGATTAGTATTAGTCAA
The DNA here is from genome assembly GCA_963751405.1 of uncultured beta proteobacterium. GTDB lineage: Bacteria > Pseudomonadota > Gammaproteobacteria > Burkholderiales > Casimicrobiaceae > CAIWHR01. The sequence goes on from CAVVUJ010000018.1 coordinate 77,122, forward strand.
TGGCTCGGCACGAGAAACCGTCATTCTTTCGAAAAACCCAGGCTTTCTCACGATTCTGGCCGGATGTGATTTCGTCAGGCCGTGTCAAAGAAACGGTACGCTCGGCGCAGTAGCGCACCGATGCGCTATGAGGATCCTGAAGGCGGCATCCGAAATGGATTCCGCCCGCTCGCCAGAAAGAACTCCAACCAACCCTTGCCGACGGGCCGATTGCCCTCCCTAGCACACGACGCGCCAGGAAACAGACAGAACTCTATTTTCAAATGCTTAGCGCAACTACCTCAGCCAAACAATTAAGTGCGCACCAAGCGACTGTAAACTTTCCCGATACTCAATCCAGTCACGAGTCCCAGCTGTAGGAACCTCCCCGGATTTCGATGGCCTCTTCGTCCAGCGATGGGAATGAGGCTGGCGATGGGCATGTCAGCCCCGAAGACAGCATCGATTTCTGCCCGACAGGCGACGACGGAGTCGTCGATCAAGTCGGGCGCTCCGGGCGCGCGCGGCGCAGGTCTCAATGCAACCTGGACCGAGGCAGCGCCGCGACGCACAGCAGTCATGCTGCTACCCAACGCGCGAATATCAGCTTGATCGACCGTCGCTACAGATGGCCCCGCCGCGTCCCCTATCTGGCAATCGAGAATTGCAATTAGATCCCGATGATTTCATTGAGTCCCTCGACGACAAGTGCAAGCTCCTCCGGCGTAGAGCGACCGAGCTTCGTGCCGATGCGCTCAACGGACAGCGTTCGGATCTGGCTGATCTTGACCCACGAACGTTTAGCTAGTTTCGGAGATTTCAGTTCGTGTGTAAGAGGAAATCCCGCGCGCTGAGGTTGGCTGGTCAACGCAACAGCGATGACAGTACCGGAGCGCTCGTTAAACACGTCGTGGCTGAGGATCAGTACCGGACGCAAGCCGGCCTGCTCGCGGCCACGTATCGGGTTCAGATCGGCCCAGCGAATTTCGCCTCTCAGTATTCGGGCCACGACTCAAGTTCCTTGCCCAGGCCTTCCTCCGCAAGGGCTTTTTCAAACTTTGGATCGAGCTTGGCGCACTCCGACGCAAGGCGACCACGCTCCATGCGCGCAAGCTTCTCGCTCACGGCCGCTTGAATTGCGCGACTGCGATTGGGGAAAATGCTCTTCGAGACCAGGCCGTCAACGCGGACCAGCGTTTCCCGGTCCAGCGTAATCGCCACTTTTACGCTACCCATTGTCCATCTCCATGGTATGACGTTTCATCATACCATATGGTCGCACCCACGCCGCCAACTGTGTCGAAAACGTGGAATGGCACCTTTTTCGTGGCGGTACCACTTCCGGCGTGTCGGGCCCCTTGGCGTTGGCCTACCTCGGCTGCAATGGCAGCACACGCACGCGCGTGCGGCTCGGGTCGACGGTGATCAACGCTCCTTCCTCCAACTCGGATGCCATCTGCTGCAAGGCGACGATGACTTGCTTGCCAATCGCGTCCGCGCTGACATCCTCGGCGCGGATTTGCACCACGCTGGGTTTCTCGCCGTGGGTGGCGGCAAGGATTGCGCCAAAGTCCAGATCGTGGGTGGGCACCACGTAATCATTCGCACGGGCGTAGGCCATGATCTCCGAGTCCGGCGCGTTCTTCGAGCCGAGCGTCGACCAGTGCGCCGCCTCGATGCCTGCACCGGCCAGCAGGATTACCCAGCGGGGTGACAGGTTCATATCGACAAGCAGCTTCATGCAGTGGGCAGCGTGACCTCGCGTTCTTCGGCTCGCCACGCAGCGTAGCGAAGGGCCTGCATGATGTCCTCGTGCTCAAGGTAGGGGTAGTCGGCAAGGACCTCATCGAAGCTGTGGCCGGATCCGATCTGGCCGACTATCATGCCGACCGTCACGCGCATCCCACGGATACACGGCTTGCCGCCCATCACTTCCGGCTGCTGCGTGATGCGATTGAGTTCTCCCATGCTTCGCTCCGTATCGAAACTCATGCCAATGGTCGGAATTTGAGAATAGCAGTTCGACAACTATTTGTGGCAAAAGCCTGGCCACCGTTCGATGAACGCGACTTGCTCGGCGGTCTCCGGCGACTTCGGATGCCGGGTGCGCTTCGCCATCGACCGCCACTTGCGCTCGATCACGGCGAGCGCCGCGGCTGCGTCGAACCCCTGCTCGCGCAGCAGGCAGCCGACGACGGTGCCGGTCCGCCCGACACCGCCCCAGCAGTGGACGTAAGGCGTCTCGCCCGCGTCGATTGCGGTATAGATCGCGTCGAGCGTCGCGCGCATCAGTTCGGGTGACGGCACGCCGAAATCCGCAATCGCGAAGCGGCGGTGGGCGACACCGACGCCTCGCGCCGCCGCGCGCTCGAACAGGATCGGGACATAGGGCCCCGGTCCCTCGTGCTCGGCGGTGAGGTCGATGAACTGCCGGACGCCGACGTCGAGCAGCGCATCGACTCTGGCGATGCCCTCGGAAGCGACCATGGCGCCGGGGTGCTCGCCGGCGAGCAGCCGCCCCGCAATCACCCAATAGCAGTTCGCGTGCGGCCGGGCGACGACGTCGCCAGGGGTGTCCAGGATATGGCGCTCGATCGCCGGGACGGTCATCATGCTTTCCCAAAGTTGTCAGCGGGCGATCGCCGAATCTTGCACGCAGTGCAGACGGCCCGATCGCTCGAGCCCGCGCGCATCTGGCGCATCAACGAACAGGAGGCAACGTTTCGAGCTTCGCCGCCACCGCGCGGCACGCCGTGATCAGATCCGCGACGAGGCGCTCGTCGATATTGAGATCGCCTTCATATTCACCAAGATTGCGAATCTCGTGGCCCTTGGCGAGCACGCGCCATGTTTCGGGCCCGAGGCCGAGCGTGTGCGGCAACACCTGGAACACGATGTACCGATTGGCAGGCCGGAAGCCACAGTGCCGCAATGCTGCGAGGCAAAGCGCATGGGCTGCGTTGTAGACGAGATCGAAGCGGCCTTCGAGCGAATTTGTGAGGTTGCACGCATCTTCGAGCCGTACCAAGCCGGACCGCTTCAGGCCGGAGATTTCCTTCGCATCCGGCGCCTCGGCCGACAATGTCTTGCCCGGGCCCGCCAGGTGATCAAGCGGCGATGTCATCCTCGGTTCCAATCACCCAGATCTTGGGCTGGTTCAGGACGCGCTTCACGAATGCGTTGTCTTGCGCTATGCGCCTGTGCAGTTCCTTCTTGCTGTAGACGGTGGGATTGACCAATCGACCGAGCTTTGCGCTGAGCGGCTCGAGCGCGGCGAATATATCCGCGTAGGTCAGGCGGTCGCTGACAACCATGAGATCGATGTCGCTGGCGGCCGTGTCCTGACGTTTGGCGACGGAACCGAACACGAAGGCCGCCGTGATCTTCGATGCCAGCGCGGCGAGGGCTTCGCGCAGCGGCTCGGCCAGACCGAATGTTTTTCGCGCAATGCTGCACAACTCTGCGTAGAGCGGCGATTCCGGATTGGCCTGATAGTGCTTCTGCGTCCCGAGTCGGCGAATCGTCACCAGGCCGGCCTCTTCCAGCCGGGCGAGTTCCCGCTGCACCGCGCCGGACCCGGCGCCCATCAGCCTGATCATTTCGGTTGCGTAGAAGCTGCGATCGGATTGACCGAACAGCAAGCCAAGCACGCGTTGCTGCGTCGTCGAAAATAGGGCGTCCGCCAAGCCGGATTTCCGACGTCGGCCTTTGGTTGCCGCTTGTGTACCCATATTGGGCATGAGCATACCCGTTTTGGGCATGCACGGCAAGATACTCATTTGGGAGACGGGGACAGACCACGTCGTTCGACACAGCCGGAGACGTGGATGTTGCCAATCGCCGGGAGAAGCGGTCTGTCCCCGGCTTCAGTGCGCGAGGATCTTCGACAGGAAATCCTTCGTCCGCTCGCTCTTGGGATTGTTGAAGAACTCGGCCGGGGAGTTCTGCTCGACGATCTGGCCCTGGTCCATGAAGATCACGCGGTCGGCGACCGAGCGGGCGAAGCCCATCTCGTGCGTCACGCAGAGCATCGTGATGCCCAGGTTCGCGAGCTCGATCATCACGTCCAGCACTTCCTTGATCATCTCGGGATCGAGCGCGGAGGTCGGCTCGTCGAACAGCATGATCTTCGGCGTGAGGCAGAGCGCGCGGGCGATCGCCACCCGCTGCTGCTGACCGCCGGAGAGCTGCAGCGGATACTTGCCGCGCCTGCTCGGCGATCTTGACGCGCACGAGCTGCTGCATCGCGCGCTCGTCCGCCTCCTTCTTGGGGATCCGCCCGACCCACATCGGGCGCCAGCGTCAGGTTCTCGAGCACGGTCAGGTGCGGGAACAGGTTGAACTGCTGGAACACCATCCCGACCTGGCGGCGAATGGCCTCGATCGCCTTCAGGTCGTCGGTGAGCTCGACGCCGTCGACCTTGAGCGTGCCCTGCTGGTGCTCCTCGAGCCGGTTGATGCAGCGGATCAGCGTCGACTTGCCCGAGCCGGACGGGCCGCAGATCACGATCCGCTCGCCGCGCGCGACCGAGAGGTCGATGTCGCGCAGCACGTGGAACGCGCCGTACCACTTGTTGACGCGGGAGAACTCGATGATGGGTTCGGTCGCCTGCATGGTGGCCTCGATCGCGCTATTGACGGCGGGTGCCGGTGTTGAGATGCCGCTCGATCCACTGGCTGTAGCGCGACATCGCGAAGCAGAAGACGAAATAGATGCCGGCGACGAAGAGCTGCCCTTCGAGGAAGAACTTGCGCCAGTCGGAGTCGCCCAGCGCCAGCTGCAGCGCGCCGGTGAGGTCGTAGAGGCTCACGATCGTGACGAGCGAGGTGTCCTTGAACGCGCCGATGAACGTGTTCATGATCGCCGGCACGACGAGCCGCAGCGACTGCGGCAGCACGATCATGCGCGTCGTCTGCCAGTACGAGAGGCCGAGCGACTGCGCCGCCTCGATCTGGCCCCGCGGCAGCGCCTGCAGCCCGCCGCGGACGACCTCGGCGAGGTAGGCGGCGGAAAACAGGATGATCCCCACCTGCACGCGGATGAGCACGTCGATCGTCCACCCGGCCGGCATGAACAGCGGAAACATGAACGACGCCATGAACAGCACCGAGATCAGCGGCACGCCGCGGATCAGCTCGACGTAGAGCACGCACAGCGTCCGGATGCCCGGCAGGCGCGAGCGCCGGCCGAGCGCGACCGCGATCGACAGGGGAAAGGCCAGCGCCAGGCCGATCGTCGACAGCATGATCGTCAGCGGAAAGCCGCCCCAGCGCGCCGTCTCGACGAAGGTGAGGCCGAACACGCCGCCCATCATCAGCACGAAGAACACGGCGAGCATCGACCGACCCACAGCGACGATCAGCCAGCGGCTCCAGAACGGCCGGTAGCAGCTTGCGGCCAGCAGCGCGATCATCAGCGCCGTCGCGACCAGCGGCCGCCACTGCTCTTCGTACGGATAGCGCCCGAACAGGATCAGCCGATACTTCTCGGCGACGACGCCCCAGCAGGCACCGGCATGGCCGAGCGCGCGGCAGGCGGCATTGTCCGGGCGGGCCACCGCGTCGAACACCGCCCAGTTCAGCGCCGGCGGCAGATACCGCACGAGGACCGCCAGCACGATCAGCGTGCCGAGCGTGTTCTTCCAGTCGGAAAACAGGTTGCGCCGCAGCCACGGCAGCACGCCCTCGGTCGCGACCGGCGGCGGGCGGCTGGGAATGGCCGCGAAGACTTCGGCCGCGGCGCTCATCGCTCGCGGATCGCCGCGACTGGCGGTTGTACCAGTTCATGATGGCGCCGTCAGCAGCGACAGCGTCAGATAGCAGAGCATCACCAGCGAGATCGCCTCGATCGCGCGGCCGGTCTGGTTGAGCGTCGTCGTCGAGATCGAGACCAGCTCCGGATAGCCCACGGCCACGGCGAGCGACGAGTTCTTCGTCAGATTGAGGTACTGGCTCGTGATCGGCGGGATGATCACCCGCAGCGCCTGCGGCAGCAGGATCAGCCGGACTTCCTGCATCCGGTTGAGCCCCAGCGCCGCCGCGGCCTCATGCTGCCCGTAGGCGACCGCCTGGATGCCGCCGCGAACGATCTCGGCGATGTAGCTCGCCGTGTACAGCGTCAAGCCGATCAGCACCGTGAGGAACTCCGGCGTCACCGCGCCGCCGCCGACCACGGTGATCTCCGTCTTCTCGGGTATGTCGAGAGCCGACGGCGCGCCTCCGGCGAGCCACCCGAGGAATCCCCCGAGAATGATGATGCCCAGCGCCGGCAGGAACACCGGCGGCGCCCGTCCCGTGGCCTCGTGTCTGCTTGCGCGCGAACTTCGCCCAGAACCAGGCCCCGACGACACGCCGCCGAGCACGCCCACCGCGAGCCAGACGTGGCCCATCGCCCACAGCGGGATCGGATACTGCAGGCCGTTCTTGCTGAAGAAGACGCTCGGCAGCGGCTGCAGCGCCTCGTCGATCGGCGGCAGGAACTCCGTCAGGATGAAATACCAGATGAACAGCTGGAGGAGCAGCGGCACGTTGCGGAACGCTCTCGACGTACGCGGTGCAAAGCGAGCGCACGAGGAAGTTCTTCGACAGCCGTCCGATGCCGACCAGCGTGCCCAGGAGCGTCGCCAGCACGATGCCGACGATCGCGACGCGCAGCGTGTTGGACAGCCCGATCAGGAACGCCTTGAGGTAGGTCTCCGCCGAGTCGAACTCCCACAGGCTCTCGCTGATCGCGAAGCCGGCGGGCTGCTGCAGGAAATCGAACCCGCTCTGGATCCCGCGCACGCGCATGTTGAGCAGCGTGTTGTGGACCAGATACCAGCCCGCCGCGACCACGAGCAGCACGGCGACGATCTGGTAGACCAGGCCGCGAAATGCCGCGCTGCGCCACGACCACCGGAAATGTTTGGGAGGAGCCGCCATGACGACGCCCTGCGCCGTTGGTAAGTCGAGGGCGGGAGGCGCGCGCCGCCCCGCGACAGGCCGCCGGGCGTGGAGGAACCGTCCTCCACGCCCGGCCTTGCGAATCTGCCTAGCGCACCGGCGGCGCGTACATCAGGCCGCCCTTGTTCCAGAGGTTGTTCGCGCCGCGCGGCAGCTTCAACGCGCGACTTCGGGCCGACGTTGCGCTCGAAGATCTCGCCGTAGTTGCCGACGGCCTTGATCGCGCGGTACGCCCAGTCCTTGTCGAGCCCGAGCAGCTTGCCCGTGTCCTCCGACGTGCCGAGGATCCGCTGCACGACCGGATCGGTGCTGGACGCCCGCATCCCGTCGACGTTTCCCTGCGAGATTCCGTACTCCTCGGCTTCGATCAGCGCGAAGACGACCCACTTGACGATCGTGAAGAACTCGTCGTCGCCGCGGCGCACCGACGGCCCCAGCGGCTCCTTGGAGATGAGGTCGGGCAGGATCACGTGGTCCTCCGGATTGCCGGCTTCCTTGTTGCGCACCGACGCGAGCCCCGAGGCGTCCGTCGTGTAGGCCTGGCAGCGACCGGAGAAGTAGGCCTTGTTCGGTGGCTTCCTGCGTCTCGAAGACGACGGGCTTCATCCCCAGGTTGTTGGCCTTCGAGAAGTCGGACAGATTCTTCTCCGTCGTCGTGCCGGACTGCACGCAGACGGTCGCGCCCTTCAGCTGCTTGGCGCTGGTGATCTTCGACTTCTTCGGCACCATGAAGCCCTGGCCGTCGTAGTACGTGACGCCGGTGAACTCGAGGCCCAGCGACGCGTCGCGCGTCAGCGTCCACGTCGTATTGCGTGACAGGACGTCGATCTCGCCCGACTGCAGCGCCGTGAAGCGCTGCGACGCGTTGAGCGGCACCCATTTGACCTTCTTCTCGTCGCCGAGAATGGTCGCCGCGAGCGCCTGGCAGACGTCGACGTCGAGCCCGGTCCAGTTGCCCTGGCTGTCCGCCGCCGAAAACCCCGGCAGGCTCGGATTGACCCCGCAGACGAGCGTGCCCCGCTGCTTGATCGTGTCGAGCGTCTTGCCCGCGTAATGCGTTACCCGTGAACGCGGCCAGAAGCGCCGCGGCAACTGCCAGTTTCTTCATCATGGTTTCCTCCCAGAGATCGACCGAAGTCGGGTTCGAAATTTCACGCGGCACGAGTGTAAGCCGACTTTCGGCAAATGGCGAGTGGGGTGTCGCGCCCTACTCCGCCGAGGCCGCAGGGAGGCCCAGCGCCGCGGCCAGCCGCGAGAGTCCGGCAACCGTCGTTTGCGGGTCGTGGACCAGGGCGATCCGCACGAAGGCGTCCCCGGCGTTGGCGCCGTCCGCGCCGGGTTGGGTGAGATAGGTTCCGGGCAGCACGCGCAGGGCAAAATCGCGCCACAGGCGTCGGGTCAGCGCCAGCCCGTCGTCGACCTTCACCCAAAGGAAGAAGCCGCACGACGGACGGTAGTACCCCGGATAACCCCCGAGCAGCCGGTCGGCCGTGTCCTTGCGCTCCCGCAGCCGCACGCGCATCGCGTCGACGTGCGTGTCCTCCGACCACAGCGCCGTCGCGGCGGCGAGCAGCGGCAGCGGCGTGCAGGAAGTGCCGTTCAACCGCACCCGATTGAGCGCGGCGAGGACGTCGGCAGCGCCGACGGCAAAGCCGGAACGCAGCCCCGCCGCGCTGGAACGCTTGGACAGCGAGTGCAGCACCAGCACGTTGTCGAGCCAGTGCGCCGAGGCATCGAGCGCGGCCAGCGCGTCGAGCGCGCCCTGCGGCGGCTCGCTGTCGTAGAGCTCGGCGTAGCACTCGTCGAAGACGACGAGGAAGTTGTGCCGGCGCGCGGCCTCGATCGCCCATCGCAGCTGTTGCTGCGGAATCACCCGCCCATCCGGATTCGACGGCGAGCACAGGTAGAGGATCGACGTGCGGGACAGCGTGGCCTCGTCAAGCTCCGCGAGATCGAGCGCGAATTCCGGAAACCCGCTGTGGGACAGATAGCGGGGCTCCGCGCCGGCCATGATCGCCCCGACCCGATAGGTCTGGTAGAACGGGTTCTGCATCAGCGCGAGCGGCTCGATGCGTGCCGGGCTCGTCGCGATCGCCGCCGCAAGGTAGAGGCCTTCGCGACTGCTCGTGACCGGCGAGACTTGCGCATCGGGGTCGATCCGGCCGCGCGTGGCGGGATAGCGGCGCTCCAGATATCCCGCCGCCGCGCGCCGGAACTCGGGCGTGCCGATCGCCGGCGGGTAGCGGTTCCACAGGTGGGCGTTGGCAGCAACGGCCTCGTTCAGCAACGAAGGCGGCGCATCCTGCGGCTCGCCTACCGACATGTTGATCGGCGGCAGCTGCGGGTTGGGCGGGATGCCCGCGAGCCATTCGTCCAGCCGGCGGAATGGGGAATCGAAACGCGCGATGCGCTCGTTCAGCAGCGGATTCATCGTCCTCCTCTCAGCGCGGCAGCGGGTTCAAGCATGCCGCGCCTGCGTCGCCGCGCCTGAAGCCATCACCGGCGCGTAACCGTCGAATCGTCGCGCCAGCCGCAGGAGCAGCGGCGTCAGCACGGCCCAGCCGAGAGCCAGGGCTGCGGTGGCCGCGACCGGGGCCACGAACTCCATTGCGCCAAGGCGTGCGCCACCCCAATAGGCAAGCGGGCCGCCGATTGCGCCGAGCGCGATCGCGGCAAATGGGTACCGTCGCAGCCAGCGGAGGCTCACGTTGAGCGTCGTGGCGAAGAGCATCCACATGGCGACGAGCCAGACCGGCGCGGTGCCGGGGACGACCGTGCCGGAGGCATAGCGCACCCAGCCGGCGGCAACCGGCACGCTGTCGGCCACGGCGCCGATCCCCGCGGACGCGAGGACGAGGATCAGTTCAGCGCGCGGGCGCGGAGCCCGTCCCACGTGCCACGCCACGATGGCGAGGGCAATGCCGGTGCCGAGCCACGGCCGGCCAAGCGCGCCGCCCAGCACGCAGGCGAACCAGCCGATCTGGAAGAGGATGAAATTGGCGAGCATCGTCGGGTGCAATATATCCGATTGCGCCGCGCCGGGGGGCCACGCCGCCGCCGCGGGTGCGCGGCGTGGACGCGCGCAGTCGCGGCCTCCGATATGGTACGGTTGCAGTTCTGCGTCCGCGAGCCTGCACAAGGCTCGAAAAGCACCGCCATGAAAACAGCGCCGGCCACCGTCAGCCCGCCGCACGTCGCGCCCGATCGGACGCGCGCGCTCCTCGATTGACATGTCGTCCGCGTCCGCACTTCTGCCGCAGCGTCGCATCGTCGTGTTCGATTTCGGCGGTGTCCTCCTCAACTGGAATCCGCGGCACCTCTATCGGAAGCTCTTCGCCGGCGATGAGGCGGCGATGGAGTCGTTCCTCGCGAACGTCTGCACGCCGGCGTGGAACGAGCGCCAGGACGCGGGGCGAAGCTTCGCCGATGCGGTCGCCGAGTTGCTGCCGCGCCACCCTGACCAGGCAGCGCTCATCGCGGCGTACGGCCAGCGCTTCGACGAGATGATCGCGGGACCGATCGAAGGCACCGTCGAGATTCTCGCGGACCTCAAGCGGGCCGGCGTACCGCGTTACGGGCTGACGAACTTCTCGGCCGAGACGTTTCGTCCCCAGCGCCAGCGCTTCGAGTTTCTGTCATGGTTCGACGGCATCGTGGTGTCCGGCGAGGAAGGCGTCATCAAGCCCGATCCCCGGATCTTCCGTATCCTGCTCGAGCGCTATAGCATCGCGCCGGAAGAGGCCGTGTTCATCGACGACAGTCCGGCCAATGCGGCTGCGGCGACGGCGTTGGGCATCCACGGCATTCACTTCCGATCGCCGGCAGCGCTCCGGAGCGAGTTGGCGTCGCTCGGGCTGTTGTGAGGGTCCCGCCGCAATGACCCAGGACGACTGGAATAGAGCAAGGGCAGCGCACGAGCGCGGCGACTACGCGACGGCGGTGGCGCTGTATCGCGCGCTGGCCGAAGAGGGCAGCGCCCCTGCCCAGGACAACCTGGGCGTGATGTACGAAAGCGGCCTCGGCGTGCCGAAAAGTTACGCCGAGGCGCTGAAATGGTATCGCCGGGCCGCCGACCAGGGCAACCACGACGCCCAGAACAACCTGGGCGTCATGTACGAGCATGGCCATGGCGTGCCGAGGGACCCTGCAGTGGCTGTGCAGTGGTACCGCAAGGCCGCCGATCAGGGCGACACCAATGCGCAGCACAACCTCGGCAACGCCTACCAGGGCGGCCTTGGCGTAGCGCAGGACCACGTCGAGGCCGTGGCCTGGTATCGGAAGGCCGCAGAAGCCCGCCATCCGATGGCCCAGGCCAATCTCGGGGTCATGTACGAGCACGGCCACGGCGTCCCCCAGGATTTCGTCGAGGCGCACAAGTGGTACACGCTTTCCGCGACGACCTTCCGGGCCTCGGAAGCGAAGAGCCGCGGGCTCGTGATCAGGAACCGGGACCAGCTGGTCGCGCGGATGACGCCGGCCGAAATCGAGGAAGCGCGCCGGCGCGCCCGCGAATGGCGGCCGAAATGACGGCTCGACCGCCCTTCAATCGCCGGCGCCGGCCGCTCCCACCACCGCCAGCGCCGTCAGGTTGACGAGCCGCCGCACGGTGGCCGACGGGGTGGCGATCAGCACGGTCTTCTGCGCCCCCAGCAGAATCGGGCCGATGGTCACGCCGTCGCCGCCCGTGATCTTCAGCAGATTGAACGAGATGTTCGCGGCATCGAGATTCGGCATCACCAGCAGGTTCGCCTCGCCCTTCAGCGTCGAATCCGGATGGACCCGGTTGCGGATCGCTTCCGAGAGCGCCGCATCGCCGTGCATTTCGCCGTCCACTTCCAGGTCTGGCGCGCGTTCGACGAGCAGGCGCCGCACCTCGCGCATCTTGCGCGCGGATTCCGAGTCGTCGCTGCCGAAATTGGAGTGCGACAGCAGCGCGACCTTCGGGACGAGGCCGAAGCGCCGCACGGCGTCGGCCGCCAGCCGGGCGATTCCGGCCAGCTCTTCGGCCGACGGGTCCCGGTTTACATAGGTGTCGCAGACGAACAGCGGTTCGGTTCGGCAGGAGCAGCCCGTTCATCGCCGCGAACACCGGCGCATCGGAGCGCTGGCCGATGACGTCCGCGACGTGGCGCAGGTGCGCCTGGTACTTGCCGACCGTCCCGCACACCAGCGCGTCGCAGGAGCCCATGCGCAGCAGCAGCGCGCCGATGAGCGAAGGCTTGCGCAGCACGGCCTCCTTGGCATCTTCCGGCGAGATGCCGTTGCGCCCCATCAGCTGGTAATAGAGCTGCCAGCAGTCGCGGTAGCGAGCGTCGCTGTTGATGTTGACGAGCTCGAAATCCGTTCCCGCACGAAGACGCAAGCCGAACTTCGCGATGCGCGCCTCGATGACTTCCGGGCGCCCGATCAGCACGGGCTTCGCCAGGCCTTCGTCCACCACGACCTGCACCGCCCGCAGCACACGCTCCTCCTCGCCTTCCGCATAAGCCACGCGCTTCGGCGACCGCTTGGCCCCTGCGAACACCGGTTTCATGATGAGGCCGGAGTGGTAGATGAACTGCGACAGGCGCTCGCGATACGCATCGAAATCGACGATCGGCCGCGTCGCGACGCCGCTTTCCATCGCGGCTTTCGCCACGGCCGGCGGCACGACCACCATGAGTCGCGGATCGAACGGCTTAGGGATCAGGTACTCCGGACCGAACGAGAGATCCTCGCCTGCGTACGCCTGCGCGACGATGTCGGACTGCTCGGCGTGCGCGAGCTCGGCGATGGCGCGCATGCACGCAAGCTTCATCGCCTCGGTGATCGTCGTGGCGCCCACGTCGAGCGCGCCGCGAAAGATGAACGGAAAGCAGAGGACGTTGTTCACCTGGTTCGGATAATCGGACCGGCCCGTGGCGAGGATGGCGTCGGGCCGGACGGCCTTCGCGAGTTCCGGCAGGATCTCGGGCTCGGGATTCGCGAGCGCCAGGATCAGCGGGTCACGCGCCATGCGCTTGACCATGTCCGGCGTCAGCACCTTCGGACCGGACAGGCCCAGGAAGATGTCGGCGTCCCCGATGGCGTCCGCCAGCGTGCGCGCCTTGGTGTTGCATGCGTAACGCGCCTTGTTCTCCTCCATCGGCGACTCGCGGCCGTTGAAGATCACGCCCTTGCTGTCGCAGACGATCACGTTCTCGCGCTTCAAGCCCACGCCCACCATCAGGTCGAGGCACGCGATTGCCGCGGCGCCCGCCCCGGAGCAAACCAGCTTGATCTTGGTGATGTCCTTGCCGACCACCTTGAGCCCATTCAGCATGAACGCCCCGGCGACGATCGCCGTGCCGTGCTGGTCGTCGTGGAAGACCGGGATCTTCATCTGCTCGCGCAGCTTGCGCTCGACGTAGAAGCAATCCGGCGCCTTGATGTCCTCGAGGTTGATGCCGCCGAACGTCGGCTCGAGCCGGGCGATCGTGCGGACCAGCTCCTCCGGATCGTTTTCCGCGATCTCGATATCGAACACGTCGATGCCGGCGAACTTCTTGAACAGGCAGGCCTTGCCCTCCATCACCGGCTTGCCGGCAAGCGGTCCGATGTTGCCGAGTCCCAGCACGGCCGTGCCGTTGGTGATGACCGCGACGAGGTTGCCGCGGGAAGTCAGCGAGCGCGCTTCGGACGGATCAGCCGCGATCGCGTCGCAGGCGGCCGCCACGCCGGGCGAATAGGCGAGCGCGAGATCGCGCTGGTTGATGAGGCCCTTGGTCGGAGTGACCGAAATCTTGCCGGGCGTCGGCAGGCGGTGGTACTCCAGTGCGGCGATGCGCAGTTGCTCGTCCATGTCGGTCCTCGCAATGTCAGGTTACAGGTGCGGGTTCACGGCGCGCCAGGTGCCGCTGCAGGCGCTCGATGCCTTCCGCGAGCCGCGCTTCGCTCGCAGCGAAGCACCAGCGCACGAATCCCTCGCCTTCCGGGCCGAACGCAATGCCGGGGGCGAGACCCAGGCCGGCCTCGGCGACGAGTTGCTTGCAGAAAGCAAGACTGTCGACGACGCCTTCGACGCGGAAGAACGCGTACATCGCGCCCGGCGCGGCCGCCGCCTCGATGCCCGGTATCCGTTGCAGCCGCGCATGCAGGAAATCGCGCGCGCGGCGCAGGCGATCCGCGGTATGCGCGATCACCGCATCGCCTTCGTTCACCGCAACGACGCCGGCGCGCTGGATGAACACCGGCGTGCACGACGTGTTGTACTCGATCAGCTTGCCGAGATCGGGAACGAGTTGCCCGCGGCGCGACGATCCAGCCCAGACGCCATCCGGTCATGAGCCAGGTCTTGGAAAACGTGTTCGTGCTCACGATCCGGTCTTCGGGTTCGGCCAGGTCGAGGAACGACGGCGCCGCGGCCGCGACACCCGCGCCTTCGAAATAGAGCCGCTCGTAGGCATCGTCCGCGACGATCCAGATGCCGTGCCTGCGGCAGTGCGCCAGGATGGCCCGCTGCTCTTCGGCGTCGATCGTCCAGCCGGTCGGATTGTTCGGTGAATTGATGTAGACCGCACGGGTCGACGGAGTGAGCGCGCGCAGCAGACGGTCGAGGTCGAGCGTCCAGCCCGCAGGCCCGAACGTCAGCTCGACGCAGGTGACCTCCGCGCCGAGGATCTTCGGGATCTCGACCAGGTTGGGCCAGAGCGGCGTGACCGCCACGACGCGGTCGCCCGGCCCGACGAGCGCCTGCGTGGCCAGCATCAATGCCGACATCCCCGAGCTCGTGACCACGACCCGGTCGACTTCGACGGGGCGGTGCAGGCGGGTGAGATAGGCGGCGATGGCCTGCCGCAGCTCGGGTATCCCGAGGTTGTGCGTATAGAACGTCGCGCCGGCATTGAGGGCGTCGATCCCCGCCTGCCGGATGAACGCGGGCGTGACTTCGTCGGGCTCGCCGAACCAGAACGCCAGCACGTCTTCGCGCCCCAGGCCGGCGTTGGCCACTTCGCGGATCTTCGAGGCGCGCAGGCTGCGAACGGCTTCGCGCGCGAATGGGGAGAGTTCAGTCACGATGCCCGGAATCGAAAGGCAGCAAGCTTGCCCTGCGGGGCCGATGCCTTCGGCGGAGTATATCCGAATGGATGTGCGTCCAATCGGCCGCCCGAAGGGTGATGATCACCCCCACGAGGGGCAGCGAATGTACGTCAGCGCGAGCTGCGCTGATGAACGTGCGTCGCGCGCCTGCGGCCGCGCTGTAGGCAACCCGGGCACAGCACCCCGTCACACCGGCAGTGCGTGCACTTAGGGCGGCAACGTTACCAGGCACCAGCGACGCCTTCGTGCGAGTATAGCGGAACCGGTGAGCATGCCATCAGCGTCCGCCGGCGACGGAAGCATCGGGCACCGATACAGAGCCTCGCCACCAGGGCGGGAGGCGCACGAGTCGATAACGCCACGCCCGGACGCACTCGCCCGACCCCGTGGCCGTTGGCGGCGACCGATGCCAAGCCGGGTGGGCAAGCTCGCGCCGAAAGTAAACGCTTGACCCACCCGACCGACCCTATCACAATCAGCCGCCGAGGTCTGGCTATCCTTTGCGCCAGCCGACACGCAATGAGCAACCATTGTGCTGGTACAGCAGGTCCGCAGGCAACGCAGTAATCCGCATGAGCAGAACAAGATTCCCAGGGTGTGGTCTGTCTGACGGATTCGAGCAAATGCGTAGACGAGGGGAGTTCCATGACGACGAGCCGCTTGCATCAGCTTTCCTGGATGCCGCTATTGTTAGCGACCGCCCTCCTGGTTTTTTCCGGAAGTTCGCAGGCCAGATCGCAATACCTCACTCAGTGGAACGCGCGGTACAACACCGCTACGTATAACTTTTCGGCCTCCGGCAACAACGCCAGCTGCGCACTTTGCCACGATACGGTTTCAACCTCCCTGTGGAACGGATACGGTCTGAGACTACTGCAAAATGGTCTTCCATCTGCCGTAAACACATTTGTTACCGCGACGATGGATGCTGCATTTCTGGCCGTCGAACCGCTTACATCGGTGTCGGATACCGGTGGCTTGTCGAATTTGGTCGAGATCAAGGCCAGTACTCAGCCTGGCTGGAAAAAGACCAGTCCAAATACGACATACAACTCAAACGGAAGTACGTTCTGGACCAATGCCACTGCACCAAACCTGACCACACTCGACCCATCGGTGCCGGGCGCACCGACTATAGGCTCGGCGAACAGCGGGCAATGCCCAGGCGACCGTGGCCTTTACGGCGCCCGCGTCCGACGGCGGCGTCGCGATCACCTCCTATACGGCCACCTCGAGTCCGAGCAGCCTCACCGGCAACTGCACGGCCCCCTGCGCCTCGATCAGTGTGACCGGCCTCGCCAACGGCACCGCCTATACCTTCACGGTCAAAGCCACCAACGCCGTAGGCACCGGTGCGGCATCGGCGGCATCGAACAGCGTCACGCCGGCGACCGTGCCCGGTGCGCCGACCATCGGCACGGCGACCGCCGGCAACGCGCAGGCGACCGTGACCTTCACCGCGCCCGCGTCCAACGGCGGCAGCGCCATCACCGGCTACACGGCCACGTCGAATCCCAGCGGCATCACCGGCAACTGCACGGCACCCTGCACGTCGATCAACGTGACCGGCCTCACCAACGGCACGGCTACACCTTCACGGTGACAGCCACCAATGCCGTGGGCACCGGCGCGGCCTCGGCCGCATCGAACAGCGTCACGCCCGGCAACCGTGCCCGGCGCGCCGACCATCGGCACGGCGACCGCCGGCAACGCCCAGGCGACCGTCACCTTCACGGCGCCCGCGACCAACGGCGGCAGCGCGATCACCGGCTACACGGCCACGTCGAATCCCAGGCGGCATCACCGGCAACGCCGGCACGCTGGACCTCGATCACCGTGACCGGCCTCACCAACGGCACCGCCTACACCTTCACGGTGACGGCCACCAACGCCGTCGGGCACCGGCGCGGCATCGGCGGCCTCGAACAGCGTGACGCCCGGCACCGACCGTGCCCGGTGCGCCGACCATCGGCACGGCGACCGCCGGCAACGCGCAGGCGACGGTCACCTTCACCGCGCCGGCGTCCAACGGCGGCAGCGCGATCACCGGCTACACGGTCACGCCCTACATCGGCGCGGCGGCATCACCGGCAACTGCGCGGCCACGCGGCACCGATCAGTCGTCGACCGGCCTCGACCAACGGCACCGCCTACACCTTCACGGTCACCGCGACCAACGCCATCGGTACCGGCGCGGCATCGGCGGCATCGAACACCGTCACGCCGGCAACCGTCCCCGGCGCGCCGACCATCGGCACGGCGACCGCCGGCAACGCCAGGCCACCGTGACCTTCACCGCGCCCGCGTCCAACGGCGGCAGCGCCATCACCGGCTACACGGTCACGTCGAATCCCAGCGGCATCACCGCGCAACTGCACGGCACCCTGCACCTCGATCATCGTGACCGGCCTCACCAACGGCACCGCCTACACCTTCACGGTCACCGCCACCAACGCCAGGGCACCGGCGCGGCCTCGGCCGCCTCGAAACGTCACCCCGGCGACCGTGCCCGGCGCGCCGACCATCGGCACGGCCACCGCCGGCAATGCGCAGGCGACGGTGACCTTTACCGCGCCGGCGTCCAACGGCGGCAGCGCCATCACCGGCTACACGGTCACGTCGAATCCCAGCGGCATCACCGGCAACTGCACGGCGCCCTGCACCTCGATCACCGTGACCGGCCTCACCAACGGCACGGCCTACACCTTCACCGTCACCGCGACCAATGCCATGGGCACCGGTGCGGCATCGGCGGCATCGAACGCCGTGACGCCGGCGACCGTGCCCGGCGCACCGACCATCGGCACCGCGACCGCCGGCAATGCGCAGGCGACCGTGCCCTTTACCGCCCCCGCGTCCAACGGCGGCAGCGCCATCACCGGCTACACGGCCACCTCGAATCCCAGCGGCTTCACCGGCAACTGCACGGCGCCCTGCACCTCGATCACCGTGACCGGCCTGACCAACGGCACCGCCTACACCTTCACGGTCACCGCGACCAATGCCAAGGGCACCGGTGCGGCTTCGGCGGCATCGAACAGCGTGACGCCGGCGACCGTGCCCGGCGCGCCGACCATCGGTACGGCGACGGGCGGCAACGCGCAGGCAACCGTGACCTTCACCGCGCCGGCGTCCAACGGCGGCAGTGCGATCACCGGGTATACGGCCACCTCGAGTCCCGGCAGCATCACCGGCAATGCACCGCAGCCTGCACCTCGATCAGTGACCGGCCTCGCCAACGGCACCGCCTACACCTTCACCGTGAAGGCCACCAATACCGCGGGCACCGGAGCGGCCTCGGCGGCGTCCAACAGCGTCACGCCAGCCGGGCCACCGACTGTGCCCGGCGCGCCGACCATCGGCACGGCGACTGCCGGCAATGCGCAGGCAACGGTGACCTTCACGCGCGCCGGCCTCCAACGGCGGCAGCGCGATCACCGGCTATACCGCCACCTCCAACCCGAGTGGCATCAGCCGGCAACTGCACGGCACCCTGCACGTCGATCAACGTGACCGGCCTCGCCAACGGCACCGCCTACACCTTCACCGTCACCGCCACCAACGCCGTGGGCCCCGGTGCTGCCATCCGCGGCGTCGAACACCGTTACGCCGGCGACCGTGCCCGGCGCGCCGACCATCGGCACGGCGACCGCCGGCAACGCCCAGGCCACCGTGACCTTCACCGCGCCTGCGTCCGATGGCGGCAGCACGATCACCGCTATTACGGCCACGTCGAATCCCGGCAGCATCACCGGCAACTGCACGGCGCCCTGCACCTCGATCAACGTGACCGGCCTCGCCAACGGCACCGCCTACACCTTCACCGTCACCGCCACCAATGCCAAGGGCACCGGCGCGGCATCGGCGGCGTCGAACTCCGTCACGCCGGCGAACCGTACCCGGCGCGCCGACCATCGGCACGGCGACCGCCGGCAATGCCCAGGCGACCGTGACCTTTACCGCGCCCGCGTCCAACGGCGGCAGCGCGATCACCACCTACACGGCCACGTCGAATCCCAGCGGCATCACCGGCAACTGCACAGCGCCCTGCACTTCGATCAACGTGACCGGCCTCGCCAACGGCACCGCCTACACTTTCACCGTCACCGCCACCAATGCCGTGGGTCCCAGTGCGGCATCGGCGGCATCGAACTCCGTTACGCCAGCTCCAACCGTATCCGGCCCGTCGGCGACCGGCAGCGGCACCATTACCGCGTCTTTCACCGGCGGCGGGGACACGTGCACGTTCGGCACTGCGCAGTTCATTGCGGTTACGGGAAATCCGAGCAGCCCGCCCGCCGGAAGCGCACCCGCCGGGGTCAGCTTTCCGCACGGGCTGTTTGATTTCACCACGACGGGCTGCACGCAGGGTTCCACGATCACCATGACGATCGTCTACCCGAGCGCCCTTCCGGCGGGCACCCAGTACTACAAGTACGGTCCGCAACCCGGGCCGCTAGCGGCTGCGTGGTACGTGCTGCCTGCCACCATCGTCGGCAATACGATCACCTTCACGATTACCGATGGACAACTCGGTGACGATGATCTGACGGCCAATGGCACGATCGTCGATCAAGGCGGCCCTGGATCGAGCGGCACGGGATCCGGCGGCGGGGGCACTGCAACGGTGACGCCGGTGCCGACGCTCTCCCAATGGGCGATGATCCTGCTGTCGATGCTGCTGGCGGTTATCGCCATGCGCAACCTGGCAAGGCGACGGTGACCGTCGCCTGACGTGCCACCAAGCGGCCGAAGCTCGGCGTGCAGCCGGGACCGGCCTACTTGGAGAGGTGCCTGACGTGCATCACGAGCTCCCAGATCTGCTCGTCGCTGAAGTCCTTGTGCGGCGGCATGGAGGCGCCCGGGGAGCCGAAGCGGATGATCCAGAACAGCTGCCCGTCGGGCACATCCCTGATGGTCTCGGCGCAGGCGAAATTGCGCGGACGCGGATCGAACTGCGCCGACAGTTTTCCGTCGCCGGCGCCGCTTGCGCCGTGGCAGGGCGCACAGCCGAACTTCCCCTGAATCTCCCCTTTGAATAGCCTCTCTGCGGCGCTGAGGTCCCGGTCCGCCGGCAGGGGATTCTTCTGGCTGTAGTAGGGCTCCGGTGCCTTGCCCGTGAAACGCGGCTGCGGGCACGTCTGCGGCGCGCGCGACTGCGCGAAACACGCGACCGAGACGCCGGCCAGCAGCCAGCCTATGGAGACGAGGGCAGTCGTGCGCATGGAAAAGACTCCTTCGAACAGACCCCGGCAGGATTCGCTCGCCGTTTAACGCCAGACTTTCGATCTGGCGGTCGTTGGGCGGCGACCTGCACGATTATAGCGGAACCGTCGCGCCGCACCGCTCTCA
>CAVVUJ010000019.1:0-44865 GCA_963751405.1 uncultured beta proteobacterium
GGTGACGTGGCACTGCTTCATGGCGGCGAGCTTACCGCATGGAGACCTGTGTCGCGGGCTCGGCTTCATGGGCCGAAATGACGCATAATTGTTATTATGTCAAATAGTGCCATCGTCGACGCACTGAGTCTGGAGCATAGCTGGCGCGGTCAGCGAGATCCTCATGGTCGCTCCGCTGACTCAGACGTTGTAAGTGCTGGACGCCGTCGTACCGCCCTTGCCGGTCCAGTTGGTGTGGAAGAACTGGCCACGCGGCCGATCAATGCGCTCGTAGGTGTGCGCGCCAAAATAGTCCCTTTGCGCCTGCAGCAGGTTGGCCGGCAGGACGGCGCTGCGGTACTGGTCGAAGAAGGCCAATGCCGTGCTGAACGCTGGGACCGGGATGCCTTTCATAGCCGCGGTCGCTACGACGTTGCGCCAGCCCGACTGGGCCTTCTGGATCTCGTCTTTGAAGTAGTCGTCGAGCAGGAGGTTGGAAAGTTCCGGGTGCTTGTCGAAGCCCTCCTTGATCTTGCCGAGGAAGCGCGAGCGGATGATGCACCCGCCCCGCCACATCAACGCGATGCCGCCGTAGTTGAGATTCCAGCCGTATTCCCTGGCCGCCGCGCGCATCAGCATGTAGCCCTGCGCGTAGCTGACGATCTTGGAGGCGTACAGCGCCTTGCGGATTTCTTCGACGAAGGCTTTCGTCTTCGCCGGGTCGGCGGCGATCTCGGTCAGCGCGGGATTCGGGCCGTCGAGCCTGGCGGCAGCCTCCGCGCGTTCGTCCTTGAGGGCAGAGACGCAACGCGAGTAGACGGCTTCGGCCATCAGCGTGATGGGAATGCCGAGATCCTGGGAGTTGATCACCGTCCACTTGCCGGTGCCCTTCTGCCCGGCGGTGTCGAGGATCTTGTCGACCAGCGCGCTCCCGTCATCGTCCTTCTTGCCGAGGATGTCGCGCGTGATTTCGATGAGGTAGCTGTCGAGGTCGCCGCGGTTCCACTCGGCGAAGACTTCCTGCATTGCGTCGGCGCTCATGCCGAGGCCGGTCTTCATGATGTTGTAGGCCTCGCAGATGAGCTGCATGTCGCCATATTCGATGCCGTTGTGCACCATCTTGACGTAGTGCCCGGCGCCCATTTCACCGACCCATTCGCAGCACGGCACATTGCCTTCGACCTTGGCGGAGACGGCCTGGAAGATGTCTTTCACATGTGGCCAGGCGGCCGGCGATCCGCCGGGCATGATGCTGGGGCCGTGCCGGGCACCTTCTTCGCCGCCACTGACGCCGGTACCGATGTAGAGCAGGCCTTTGCTCTCGACGTATGTCTGACGCCGGTTGGTGTCGTTGAACAGGGAGTTGCCGCCGTCGATGATGATGTCGCCGGCGTCGAGGTGCGGGATGAGCTGGTCGATGAATTCGTCGACGGGCTTGCCCGCCTTGACGAGCATCATGACGCGACGCGGTTTCTTCAACTGGGCCACCATTTCCGCGATGGAATGGGCTCCCAGAACCTTCGTCCCCTTGGCCTCGTTGGCCAGGAATCGATCGACTTTTTCCGTCGAGCGGTTATAGGCCACCACGGTAAAACCGTGGTCGTCCATGTTCAGAATCAGGTTCTGGCCCATCACGGCAAGTCCGATCAGGGCAATGTCCGCTTGGGGTTCCATTGCTTTTCCTTCCTAGAATCGAGATTAGAATTGTACATTCTGGGCCCCGCGGCACCGACATCGGTCGCCAATAGACAGAGCACGCTTTGCTCTCCACACCACGAGGAACCTTCATGCGTCCCAATCTGCTTGTCGCCGTGCTGGCGCTGGCTGCGGCCTCCGCGTTCGCGCAGGCGCCCCAGCAACCCTTCTTCAACGTGATCACTCTGGAGGCGAGCGCAACGGCCGACGTGCCTACCGACACGCTCACCGTGACGCTCTTCGTCGAGGAGCAAGGGCCCGACCCCGGGCAGCTTGCGACCCGGGTCAATGCCCGCCTCGACGACGCCCTGGCAAAGGCCAGGAAGGAGCCCAAGGTCGAAGCGCGCTCGGGCAACTACCAGACCAATCCAACGTACGACCGCGCGAACCAGATCACCGGCTGGCGGACCCGGGCCGACATCGTGCTCGAGAGCCGCGACTTCAAGGCGGTCGCAGCGTTGGCCGGCGCGCTGCAACCAGCGCTCAAGCTTTGGTCGATGACGTTTTCGCTTTCGCGCGGCGCGCGCGAGGCGGCCGAAGCGACGCTCTTGACCGAAGCGCTCGGCAAGTTCCAGGAGAAGGCGCGCGCCGTCGCCAAGGGCTTCGGCTTCCCGGGCTATATGCTCGGGCAGATCGTCGTGCGCAGCGACGGGCCCGTGCATGCGCCGGTGGCTTTTCGGGGTGTCGCGATGTCCGCGATGGCGGACGCCGCGCCACCGGTGCCGGTCGAGGGCGGCAAGAACGCGGTGACGGTTACCGTTTCCGGTTCGGTGGTGCTCGGCCCCGGCAAGTAGACGCTACTGCCAGTGCAGCGCCGCAGCATTGTGTGGCGGCCAGGCGTGAGGGGCCGGGGATCAGGCGGTGCGCGACCAGTAACCCGGGCGCGCGTAGGCTCGCTTCAGGTAGTCGACGAAGAGCCGCAGTCGGGCCGGCACATCGCGGTGCTGCGGATACACGGCATGGATGTCGTAGGAAGGCAGCGCAAAGGGATCGAGCACGGTGACGAGCTCTCCGCGTTCGAGTTCCGGCGCGATCTCCCAGGTCGAGCGCCACGCAATGCCGAGGCCCTCCAGCGCCCAGCGGTGCAGCAGCTCGCCGTCGTTGCAGTCGAGATTTCCGCTCACTCTCACGTTCACCGGCCGGCCGTTCCGCTGGAACAGCCAGCCGCGCTGCTGGCCACCCTGCAGGTTGAATGCCAGACAGTTGTGCCGGGTGAGATCGTCGAGCGTCTGCGGCTTGCCGCGCCGCCGGAAATACGCCGGCGTGCCGCAAACCACGCGCCGGTTCGAGGCGAGCTTGATCGCGACGTAGTTCGGATCGAGCTCGCCGCCGATCCGGATGCCCAGATCGTACCCCTCGCGCGTGAGATCGACGACCCGGTCCGACAGGTTGAAGGACAGGCGGACCTGCGGGTGCGCCTTGATGAACGCGGACCCGTGCGGAGCCACGTGCTGGCGGCCGAATCCGGCCGGCGCCGAGACCACGAGGTGACCGATCGCCGCGTGGCGGCCCGCGCTGACCGCGCTTTCGGCAGTCTCGACATCGGCGAGGACGCGACGGCACTGCTCGAGAAAGACGGCGCCATCTTCGGTGAGCGTCAGGCGGCGCGTCGACCGATGGAGGAGCTGAGCTGCCAGGCGCTTCTCGAGGGCGTCGATACGCCGGCCGATCACGACCGGCGTCACGCCCTCCTCCGCCGCGGCGGCGGCAAAGCTTCCCCGGTCGGCCACCGCGACGAACGACGCCATTTCCTTGAATCGGTCCATTCGGTATCAAATGTATCGAATGCGTGTACAAAACTGGATATTATCAAACCTTTGCTTCCACAATACACTGCACGGCACGCA
This sequence comes from uncultured beta proteobacterium, assembly GCA_963751405.1. Taxonomy (GTDB): domain Bacteria; phylum Pseudomonadota; class Gammaproteobacteria; order Burkholderiales; family Casimicrobiaceae; genus CAIWHR01. The sequence continues at coordinate 3,522 of CAVVUJ010000019.1, forward strand.
TCGACCACCCTATCGGAGTTGCCATGGCCCGCATGACCGCAATCGACGCCGCAGTGCTCGTGCTGGAGAAGGAAGGCATCACCTGCGCCTTCGGCATTCCCGGCGCAGCGATCAACCCCCTTTACGCCGCGATGAAGCGGCGGGGCAGCATCGCGCACGTGCTCGCCCGCCATGTCGAGGGCGCGTCACACATGGCCGAGGGCTACACGCGCGCCGTCGCGGGCAACATCGGCGTCTGCATCGGGACATCGGGCCCGGCCGGCACCGACATGATCACCGGGCTCTACTCGGCGCAGGCCGACTCCATCCCGATCCTCTGCATCACCGGGCAGGCGCCGCGCGCGCGTCTGCACAAGGAGGATTTCCAGGCGGTGGACATCGAGTCGATCGCGAAGCCCGTGACCAAGTGGTCGGTCACCGTGCGCGAGCCGGCACAGGTGCCACGCGCCTTTCAGCAGGCCTTTCACCTGATGCGCTCGGGTCGACCCGGACCGGTACTGATCGATCTGCCCTTCGACGTGCAGATTGCCGAGATCGAATTCGACGCCGACACCTACGAACCGCTGCCGGTCTACAAGCCGAAGGCGACGCGCGCGCAGATCGAGAAGGCGATGACGATGCTGAACGACGCCGAGCGGCCGCTCATCATCTCCGGCGGCGGCGTCATCAACGCCGACGCGGCGGACCTCCTCGTCCGATTCGCCGAGATCACCGGCGTTCCCGTGATCCCGACGCTGATGGGCTGGGGCACGATTCCGGACGATCACCGGCTCATGGCGGGCATGGTCGGTCTGCAGACCAGCCACCGCTACGGCAATGCGACGATGCTCGCGTCCGATTTCGCGCTCGGCATCGGCAACCGGTGGGCCAACCGGCATACGGGCTCGGTGGACGTCTATGCAAAGGGCCGCAAGTTCGTCCACGTCGACATCGAGCCAACCCAGATCGGCCGCGTGTTCGGACCGGATTACGGGATCGTCTCCGACGCGAAGGCGGCGCTCGAGCTCTTCGTCGCGGTCGCCGACGAATGGAAGGCGGCGGGCCGGCTCAAGGATCGCGGCGCGTGGGCGGAGGAATGCCGCGAGCGCAAGCGCACGCTGCTGCGCAAGACCAACTTCGACAACGTCCCGATGAAGCCGCAGCGCGTCTACCAGTGCCTCAACCGCGCCTTCGACGACAAGGATACCTGCTATGTCACGACGATCGGCCTGTCGCAGATCGCCGCCGCGCAGTTCCTGCACGTCTACAAGCCGCGCCACTGGATCAACTGCGGGCAGGCCGGGCCCCTCGGGTGGACGATCCCCGCGGCGCTCGGCGTGCGGGTTGCCGACCCGACGCGCAGGATCATCGCGCTGTCGGGGGATTACGACTTCCAGTTCATGATCGAGGAGCTCGCCGTGGGCGCCCAGTTCAACCTGCCCTACATCCACATCGTCGTGAACAACGCGTATCTCGGTCTCATCCGCCAGGCACAGCGCGGCTTCGACATGGATTACTGCGTGCAGCTCGGCTTCGACAACGTCAACGCGCCGGAGCTCAAGGGCTACGGCGTCGATCACGTTGCCGTGGCGCAGGGCCTGGGCTGCAAGGCCATCCGCGTGCACACGCAGGAGGAGATCGACCCGGCGATTGCGCAGGCCGAGAAATGGATGGCCGAGCACAGAGTGCCGGTCGTCATCGAGATCATGCTGGAGCGAATCACCAACATCGCGATGGGGACCGAGATCGACAAGATCGTCGAGTTCGAGGAGCTGGCCGGACAGCCTCGCCGATGCGCCCACCGCGGTCGCAGCGATGCTCGACTGACACCTGCCACGCCACAACCCTGCCGGAAGCCACCATGCCCAAATTCGCCGCCAATCTGACGATGCTCTACAACGAGCACGGCTTTCTCGACCGCTTCGCCGCCGCCGCAGCTGCCGGCTTTCGTGGCGTCGAATTCCTGTTTCCCTATGCGTTCCCGGCCGAGCAGATTGCCGAGCGGCTGACGAAACACCGTCTCGCGCTCGTGCTGCACAATCTTCCTGCCGGTAACTGGGAGGCCGGAGAGCGCGGCATCGCGTGCCACCCCGACCGGATCGGCGAATTCCAGGAGGGCGTGGGCAAGGCGATCGCCTACGCGAAGGCGCTCGGCGTGCCGCAGCTCAACTGCCTTGCCGGCATCGTGCCGCAAGGCGTTACCCGCGAGACGGCGCGCGCGACGCTCGTTGCGAATCTCGCGTTCGCCGCCGGGAAACTCGAGGCCGAGGGCCTGCGGCTGCTGATCGAGCCGATCAACACCTTCGACATCCCCGGATTCTTCCTCTCGGGAACGCGCCAGGCGATCGACCTCATCGACGAGACCGGCTCGGCAAACGTGTTCGTTCAGTACGACGTCTACCACATGCAGCGGATGGAGGGCGAGCTCGCGAACACGATCAAGGCGAACCTCGCGCGCATCCGCCACCTGCAGATCGCCGACAATCCGGGACGCAACGAGCCGGGCACCGGCGAGATCAACTATCCGTTCCTGTTCCGCCACATCGACAATCTCGGCTACGATGGGTGGATCGGCTGCGAGTACAAGCCGGCGACGAGCACCGCCGCCGGCCTGTCGTGGCTCGCCGCGTATCGCTGATCGCGCGGCTTCGAGCACTTCAATCCAGGAGAACAACGCATGGCAAGCATCGGTTTCATCGGCCTCGGGATCATGGGCGCCCCGATGGCGGGACACCTCGCCGCGGGCGGCCATGCCCTTTTCGCGCACGCCCGCCGGCCCCTGCCGCCGGCACTCGTCGAGAAAGGAGCCGTCGCCTGCGCTTCCGGCAAGGAAGTGGCCGAGCGCAGCGAGGTCGTCATCCTCATGGTGCCGGACACGCCGCAGGTCGAGGACGTGCTGTTCGGCGACAACGGCGTGGCCAAAGGACTCGACCCCCGGCAAGATCGTCATCGACATGAGCTCGATCTCGCCCATCGCGACCAAGGCTTTCGCCAAGCGCATCAACGACCTCGGCTGCCAGTACGTCGACGCGCCCGTTTCGGGCGGCGAAGTCGGCGCCAAGGCGGCATCGCTGACCATCATGGTCGGCGCTGCCGAGGACACGTTCGCCAAGGTGAAGCCGCTCCTCGACCTGATGGGCAAGAACGTCACGCTGGTCGGCGGCAACGGCGACGGCCAGACCTGCAAGGTCGCGAATCAGATCATCGTCGCGCTGACCATCGAGGCCGTGGCCGAAGCGCTGCTCTTCGCGTCGAAGGCCGGCGCCGACCCGGCCAAGGTGCGGCAGGCGCTGATGGGCGGCTTCGCCTCGTCGCGCATCCTCGAGGTGCACGGCGAGCGCATGGTCAAGCGCACGTTTGCCCCGGGCTTTCGCATCGAGCTGCACCAGAAGGATCTGAACCTTGCGCTCGCCAGCGCGCGCATGCTGGGTGTCGCGCTCCCGAACACCGCCACGGCGCAGGAGCTGTTCAACGCCTGCGCCGCGCACGGCGGCGCCAGGTGGGATCATTCGGCGATGGTGCGGGCGCTCGAGATCATGGCCAACCACGAAATCGGCCAGCACCCGTAGAATCGCGACGGGGGCGACGGCGCCCTCGTGCCGACAGCGAAGGAACCGCATGCGCCGCCAAAGGAATGCCAAGATCGTCGCCACGCTGGGACCGGCGAGCTCGACGCCCGCAATGATCGCCTCGCTGTTCCATCGCGGGGTCGACGTTTTCCGCCTCAATTTCAGCCATGGCACCCACGCCGATCATCGGCGGCGGATGGAAGCGATCCGCGCGGTCGAAGCCAAGGCGGGACGGCCCATCGGCGTGCTGATGGATCTGCAGGGTCCCAAGTTGCGCGTCGGCACCTTCGCGCATGGCACCGTGCTGCTCGCCGCGGGCGCGTCGCTGCGCCTCGATCTCGATCCGGCGCCGGGCAGCGCCAAGCGCGTCTGCCTGCCGCATCCGGAAATCTTCGCCATCATGAAGCCCGGCCTGCAGCTGCTTCTCGACGACGGCAAGCTGCGCCTCGAGGTCGAGCGCTGCAACGACGGCCACGCGATCACCCGCGTCAAGGTGGGCGGCAAGCTCTCCGAACGCAAGGGCGTCAACATTCCGGACGCGATCATTCCGCTGTCCTCGCTCACGGCGAAGGATCGCCGCGACCTCGAGTTCGGCCTCGAGCTGGGCGCCGACTGGGTGGCGCTGTCGTTCGTGCAGCGCCCCGAGGACATCGACGAAGCCCGGGCGCTGATCGGCGACCGTGCGGGCATCATGGCCAAGCTGGAGAAGCCCATGGCGATCACGAAGCTCGACGCCATCGTCGAGCGCGCGGACAGCATCATGGTCGCGCGCGGCGATCTCGGGGTCGAGATGCGGCCCGAGCAGGTGCCTACGGTGCAGCGGCGCATCCTGCGCGCGTGCCGCCACGCCGGAAAACCGGTGATCGTCGCCACCCAGATGCTGGAATCGATGATCACGTCGCCCGTGCCCACGCGCGCCGAGGCGTCCGACGTCGCCACCGCGGTCTACGATGGTGCCGACGCAGTCATGCTGTCGGCCGAATCGGCGTCGGGCCAGTTTCCGCTCGAAGCGGTGGAGATCATGGACCGGATCATCCGCGAAGTGGAGCAGGACGAGCACTACCGGATACTCACCGATGCCCAGCATGCGGAGCCCCGCGCGACCGCCGCGGATGCCATCTCGCATTCGCTGCGCGAGGCGGCGCACATCGTGTCCGCCAAGGCCACCGTCATCTACACGCATTCCGGCTCCTCCAGCATTCGCGCTTCGCGCGAGCGGCCCGAGGCCCCGATCCTGAGCCTGACGCCGAAGCTTTCGACCGCGCGCCGCCTGGCGCTCGTCTGGGGCGTGCATTCGGTGCTGACGAACGAGACCACCGACATCAACACGATGACCGATCTCGCGTGCAAGACCGCGCTGGAGGAAGGCTTCGCCAAGGTGGGCGACAACGTGGTCATCGCGGCCGGCGTTCCGTTCGGACAGGCGGGGACGACGAACATGCTGCGGCTGGCGACGGTGCGTCCCAGGAAGAAACGCGCACGACCGAAGACCTGATTCGCCCCGGGCCCCGCATTGCCGGCCGGCCCGGCGAATGCGTCGTGGGTGCCGTCTACACCAGCAGGCGCCGCGCCATCCGGTTGTGCGTTTCGAGGTGGGGGCCGAGGTCGAGCGTGGCGAGGTGCCCTTCGCGCACGACAACCCGGCCGTCGATCACCGCGGTGCCGACGTCGCCTGCTCCGCAGAACACGAGCGCGGCGACCGGATCGTGCATCGCCCCGGCGTGCCGGAGATCGTTGACGGCGAAGGCGACGAAATCGGCGGCCATCCCGGGCGCGAGGTGGCCGATGTCATCGCGGCCGAGCACGCTCGCCCCTCCTCTCGTTGCCATTTCCAGCGCGTCGCGGGCCGAGAGCGCGGCCGGATCGCCGGACAGGCGCGCCAGCAGCAGTGCCTGACGCGCCTCGGCCAGCATCTGGCTCCCGTCATTGGAGGCGCTGCCGTCGACGCCCAGTCCAACGGCGACGCCGGCATCGCGCATCCGGCGCACGGGCGCAATGCCGGATCCAAGGCGCATGTTCGAACATGGGCAATGGGCCACGCCCGTTCCCGTCCGCGCGAAGAGCGCGATCCCCGGCGCGTCGAGCTGCACGCAGTGCGCGTGCCACACGTCGGGTCCGGTCCAGCCCAGCGCTTCCGCGTACTCGGAGGGTGTCTGGTCGTACCTCTCGCGGCTGAACGCGACGTCGTTCGCACTCTCCGCGAGGTGCGTGTGAAGCCGGACGCCGCAGCTGCGCGCCAGCAGGGCCGCTTCGCGCATCAGGGACTCGGTGACGCTGAAGGGCGAGCATGGCGCGACGCCGATCCGCACCATCGCCAGTCGCGCCGGGTCGTGGTAGGCCTCGATCACGCGCCTGGCGTCCCGCAGGATCGCGTCCTCATCCTCGACCAGCGCGTCGGGCGGCAGCCCTCCCCTGCTCTCGCCGAGGCTCATCGCACCACGCATGGCATGGAAGCGCAGGCCGATTTGCCGCGCGGCATCGATCGTATCGTCGAGCCGGCAGCCGTTCGGAAACGTGTACAGATGGTCGCTCGAGGTCGTGCAGCCCGAGAGCATCAGCTCGGCCATCGCCGTCAACGCGGAAACGCGGATGGCATCCGGCTGGAGCCGTGCCCAGATCGGATAGAGCGCTTTCAACCAGCCGAAGAGCTCGGCGTCCTGCGCCGCCGGGACGACGCGGGTGAGCGTCTGGAACATGTGATGGTGCGTGTTGACGAGGCCGGGCAGCAGGACGTGACCGGCAGAGATCGATCACCTCATCGGCGGTTGGCGGCAGGTCGGCGGTCGCGCCGACCTGCTCGATCCGGTTGCCGCGGACGAAGAGCGCCCCGTCGCGGATCTCGCGCCGCGCGTCGTCCATCGTGACCAGCACGTCGGCGTGGCGGGCGAGCAGTGTTCGCCCGGCTGCCGGGTTGCCGGTCCGTGTTTCAGGCATGCGTGCGCAGGTGCGCCGGCGACCCGAGCACGTGCGTCGCGTGCACCGCGCGGTCGTCGCCCATGATCATGAACGCGAACAGCTTCTCCGCGAGCGTCGTGGTGCGCGCCATGCGACGCGCCAGCAGCGGCGTCGCAGCCGGGTCCAGGACCACGAAGTCGGCTTCCTTGCCGACGGCGAAACTGCCGATGCGGTCGTCCAGGTACAGCGCGGCCGCGCCGCCCAGCGTGGCGAGATAGAAGGCGCGCAGCGGCGACAGGGTCTGGCCGGCAAGCTGGCAGACCTTGTACGACTCGTCCAGCGTGCGCAGCAGCGACAGGCTCGTGCCGCCGCCGACGTCGGTGCCGAGGCCCACGCGCACGCCCGCGTCGTGCGCCGCCCGAACGTCGAACAGCCCACTGCCGAGGAACAGGTTCGACGTCGCGCAGAACGACATCGCGGCGCCCGGTCGCCGCCATCCGCTGCCGATCGGTCGCGTCGAGGTGGATGCAGTGGGCGTAGACGGCGCGGGGCCGCAGGAGGCGGTAGTGATCGTAGACGTCGAGGTAGCTGCGGCTCCACGGATAGAGCTCGGCCACCCACGCCACCTCGCCGCGGTTCTCGGCGACGTGCGACTGCAGGAAGACGTCCGGATGCTCGTCGAGGAGGCGCCCGCAGAGCTCGAGCTGCCGCTCGGTGGACGTTGGCGCGAAACGCGGCGTCACCGCGTAGAGCAGCCGGTCGCGCCCATGCCAGCGCGCGATGAGCGCCTTGCTGTCGGCATATCCCGAATCGGCAGTGTCGCGGACCGCTTCCGGGACGTTGCGGTCCATCAGGACCTTGCCCGCGATCAACCGCATCGAGCGGGCGCGCGCCGCCTCGAATATGGCGTCGACCGAGTTGCTGTGCGTCGTCGCGAACACCATGGCGGTGGTCGTGCCGTTGCGCAGCAGTTCGTCGAGGAAGAATTCCGCCACCTCCCGCGCGTGGTCCTCCGCGTCGAACCTCGCTTCCGCGGGAAAGGTGTAGCGCTCGAGCCACTCGAGCAGCTGTGCGCCGTACGACGCGATGATGTCGGTCTGGGCGTAGTGGACGTGCGTGTCGACGAAGCCGGGCAGAATCAGCTTGCCGCGATAGTCGGTGACCGCGGCAGCGGACGGCAACGTCGCGAGGAGCTCGGCGGCCGGACCCAGCGCCGCGACGCGGCCGTCGCGCACGACGAGCAGGCCGTCGGTGAAATGGCAGTGCGCAGCATCCCCCAGCGTCGCCGGATCGCCGACGAAATCGACGAACTCGCCGCGGAAGGCCCGGACGTTCGCCGGGCTGTCCGTCTGCGTGGGTGCCATCAGTGCGCGCCCGGCACGTCAGTGCTTCGCGCCCTGCGCGAACCAGGCGGCGACAATGCCGCGCTCGTCGTCGGTCATCTGCGTCAGGTTGCCGATCGGCATGTAGCGGTTGCCGACGGTCTCGGCGATCTTGGCCGCGTTCTGCCCGATCTGCTCCGGAGTCTCCAGCAGGACGCCCTTCGGCGGCTGCGCGAATCCCGGATGGGTCGGTTGCGCGGCGTGGCAGCCGACGCAGCGCGCATCGAGCACCGTCTTCAGCTGCGCGAAGTTCGCCTCGCCGCTTGCCGGCTTCATCGGCGCCGGGGCCATCGCGACGGCGAGCCCGAGCAGCAGGACAACGGCGCCCCCGGGGAGCAGCCACGACGTCCGGCCCTTGTGCCGCAGCACGAAGAACTGCCGGATCAGCACGCCGGCCAGCATGATCACGCCGAGCACGATCCAGCCGTAAGGGTGGCCGTAGGTCATCGGGTAGTGGTTGCTGATCATCGCGAACAGCACGGGCAGCGTGAAGTACGTGTTGTGCACCGATCGCTGCTTGCCGATGATTCCCGGACCCGGGCCGGGCTCCCGCCCCGCGCGGATGTCGGCGACCATCGCCTTCTGGCCCGGGATGATGTGAAAGAACACGTTGCCCGCCATCATCGTGCCGATCATCGCACCGACGTGGACGAAGGCGGCGCGCGCGCCGAAGACGTGGAACAGCGCCCACGCGGCGGCCATCACCAGCAGGAGCATCGCGCCGGCGAGCACGTTTTCCCTCCCGGCGAAGAATCGGCACAACCGGTCGTAGACCAGCCAGCCGCCGGTCAGGAAGGCGATGCTGATGGCAATCGCGGCACCGGGTGACAGCGCCAGTACCGACTGGTCGATCAGGTACGAGCTCGCGCCGTACCAGTAGATGATGGCCAGGAGTCCCATCCCCGAGAGCCACGTGGTGTAGGCCTCCCACTTCGACCAGTGCAGGTTCTCGGAGAGCGGCTCGCCCTTCGGTCCGGTCAGGTACTTCTGGCTGTTGTAGAAGCCGCCGCCGTGGACGGCCCACAGCTCGCCGTATACGCCGCGCCCGGCATCTTCGGGTCGCTTCGGCGCCGTCAGCGAATTGTCGAGCATCACGAAGTAGAAGGACGCGCCGATCCAGGCAACGCCGCTGACGAGGTGCAGCCAGCGGACGAGCAGGTTGATCCAGTCGACTGCGTATGCTTCCATGCGACACCCCTGCGAGCGGGAGAACGCGGCGCTGCCTCCGGTCGCCGGTCGCCGGAGATCCCCCGGTGGCCGCCGTGCGGCCACGGGCAAGGCGGAGGATCGGGCGCTACTTCTTCGGCAGCTTGCTCCCGACGCCTTCGACGTAGTAGTCCATCTTGCCGAGTTCGTCGTCGGTCATCGTCTTGCCGGCCGCGACGCGCTCCTTGCCGTCCTGATCCTTGACCGGACCCGTGAACGGATGGAACTTGCCGGCCTTGAGGTCGCCTTCGAGCTTGACGATCGACTCCTTGACGTCCGCCGGGATCGCGGCATTGAGCGGCGCCAGCTTGATCATGCCGTCCTTGTAGCCGCCCCAGGTCGCCGTCGGCTTCCAGGTCCCCGCGATCACTTCCTGCACGGCCTTGGTGTAGTAATCGCCCCACTGGTGCGTCGTCGCCGTGAGGTGCGCCTTCGGCCCGTACTTGGACATGTCGGAGTGGTAACCGAAGGCGTACTTGCCCTTCTCTTCGGCGGCCTGCACGACGGCGGTCGAATCGGTGTGATGCGTGACGATGTCGGCGTTCTGCGACATCAGCGTGAGCGCCGCCTCGCGTTCCTTGCCCGGGTCGTACCACGAGTTCACCCAGATCACGCGCACCTCGGCCTTGGGGTTCACGCTGCGCGCGCCGCGCGCGAACGCGTTGATACCCTGGAGCACTTCGGGGATCGGAAAGGCTGCGACGTAACCCAGGATGTTGGTCTTGGTCATCCTGCCGGCGATGATGCCGGTGAGGTAGCGGCCCTCGTAGAAGCGCGCGTTGTAGTTGGCGAAGTTGGGGCCGGTCTTGTAGCCGGTCGCGTGCGCGAACTTGACGTTCGGGAACTGCTTCGCCACCTTCTCGGTCGGGTTCATGTAGCCGAAGCTGGTCGTGAAGATGATCGCATTGCCGCTCTGCGCCATCTCGCGGATCACGCGCTCGGCATCCGGGCCCTCCGCCACGTTCTCGACGAACTTCGACTGCACCTTGCCGCCGAGCGCCGCTTCCATCTGCTTCCTGCCCTGGTCGTGCTGGAACGTCCAGCCGGCATCCCCGATCGGGCTCACGTACACGTAGCCGATCTTGACCGGCGTCCCGGCCGCGGCCGGCGCCTGTGCCGACGCGATCCCCGCCACGCAGGCCAGCGCCACTGCGCCCGCCGCCCCCAACCACTCTCTGCGATCGAACATCGCTCTTCTCCTCGATTTCATGATGAAACTACCGGCCACCGGCCGAACGGATCTCTTTCCCAGCACCACTCTCACTCCACCCGCGACCGGCGCCCTCTCGGACAGCGCGACCACCTTTGCAACCGTGATTCCGACACCCTCGTCACGCCGCCCCGCGTCAATCCGGCCGGTAAGGCTGGCCGAGCGACACCGGCGAATTGAGCCGGATCGTCTGCAGGTTGCGCGAGATGACGACGAGCACGACGATCGTCGCCCAGTACGGCAGCGACGTCAGGAACTGCGACGGGATGTCGATCTGCGCGCCGGAACCCTGCAGGAACAGCTGCGTGATCATGACACCGCCGAACAGATAGGCGCCGACCAGGACGCGCGCCGGGCGCCACGTGGCGAACACGACCAGCGCGAGCGCGATCCAGCCGCGACCCGCGACCATGCCCTCGACCCACAGCGGCGTGTAGAACACGGACAGGAACGCCCCGCCCACGCCGGCCATCGCGCCGCCGAAGATCGTTGCCAGGTAGCGAATGCGGATGACCGGGTAGCCGATCGAATGCGCCGAGGTCGGCGATTCGCCGACCGCGCGCAGCACCAGGCCGGCGCGCGACCGGTACAGGAACCACGCCACGCCGGCGAGCAGCAGCCACGACGCGTAGACCAGCCACTGCTGCGCGAACAGGGCGGGTCCGACGATGGGGATGTCGGCAAGCAGCGGAATCCTGAGCGGCGGCACGGCAAGCATCGAATCGGATTCGTACGGCTTGCCGATGAACGCCGAGAGCCCGACGCCGAAGATCGAGAGCGCCAGCCCCGAGGCGACCTGATTGGCCATCAGCGTCAGCGTCACGACGGCGAAAAGCAGCGACATCGCCGCGCCGGCAGCCAGGCCCGCGAACACACCCGCAAACGCGCTGCCGCTGTCGTGCGCGACAGCGAAACCGGCGACGGCACCGACCGCCATGATGCCCTCGGCGCCGAGATTGAGCACCCCCGATTTCTCCGTGACGAGCTCGCCCAGCGCCGTGATGACGAGCGGGGTTCCGGCGACGATCGTCGCGAACAGCATCGAAGTGATGATCGATTCCATGGTCGCGGCCTAGCGGAAACGCGCCGTGAACCGCACGCGATACAGGATGAATACGTCGGAGCCCAGCAGGAAGAAGAGCAGCATTCCCTGGAACACCTTCGAGATCGACGACGGCAGTCCGAGGTATTGCTGCGCCTGCTCGCCGCCGATGAAGAGCAGCGCCATCAGCAGGCTGGCGAAGAAGATGCCGACCGGATTCAGGCGTCCGACGAAGGCGACGATGATCGCGGCGAAGCCGTATCCGCTGGAAAGCTTGTCGGTCAGTTGTCCGGCGGGGCCGGACACCTCCGCCATCCCGGCGATCCCCGCGGCGGCGCCCCCTACCAGCAGACCGAGCCAGATCGTGCCGGCCCCCGAGAATCCCGCGTAGCGCGCGGCTGCCTCCGACTCTCCGGCGACGCGCATCTTGAAGCCGGTGTAGCTCTTCTCCATGAAGACGTAGCCGGCGGCGAGCGCGGCGAGCGCGATGCCGAAGGCATAGTTGAGTCGCGTGCCCTCGATCAGCATCGGCAGCAGCGCGGCGTCCTCGAACATCTCGGTCTGCGGAAAATTGAAACCCGCCGGGTCCTTCCAGGGTCCGAACACCAGCCACGACACCATCAGCTGCGCGACGTACACCAGCATCAGCGACGTGAGGATCTCGTTGGCATTGAACCGGGTCTTGAGCAGCGCCGGGATCGCCGCCCATAGCGCACCGCCCAGGGCGCCGGCGACGACCATCGACGGGAGCAGCACGACGGCATGCGTCCCTTTGAAGGCGAGCGCGATGCCGGTCGCCGCGATCGCGCCCGTCAGGAACTGGCCTTCGGCGCCGATGTTCCACACGTTGGCGCGAAAGCCCACCGCGAGGCCGACGGCGATCAGCATGAGCGGTGTCGCCTTGAGCAGCAGTTCGGCGATCGCGCCGAGGTCGCGTATCGGGTTCAGGAAGAAAACCTTGAAGCCCTCGGCCGGACTCTTGCCCAGCGCCGCGAAGATGATCATGCCGCCGACGAGCGTCAGCGCGACGGCGATCGCCGGCGACGCATAGCGCATCGTCTCCGACGCTTCGGGGCGCGGTTCCAGCTTAAGCATGCCCGGTCTCGGCGTCGTCGGCCCCGGGCCACATGCCGCTCATCCAGACGCCGATCTCCTCGACGTTGGTCTCGCTTGCCGGCTTCGCCGGCGACAGCCGGCCCTTGGCGATCACCGCGATGCGGTCACAGATCTCGAACAGTTCGTCCAGCTCCTCGGAGATCACAAGCACCGCGCAGCCGGCGTTGCGCAGGTCGATGATCGACTGCCGGATGAACGCGGCCGCGCCGACGTCCACGCCCCACGTCGGCTGCGCGACGACCAGCACTCTCGGGTCCTGCATGACCTCGCGGCCGACGATGAACTTCTGCAGGTTCCCGCCGGAAAGCGAGCGCGCCTGCGCTTCGCGGTCCGCCGCACTTGACGTTGTAGCGCTCGATGCACTCCATGGCGAATTTGCTGGCCGCTTCGAAGTCGATCAGCCCATGGCTTACCAGTCCGCGCGACTTGGCGGCAGTGAGCAGCGCGTTCTCGGCGAGCGACATGCTGGGCACCGCGCCGCGCCCGAGCCGCTCCTCCGGCACGAAGCACAGGCCTGCCTTGCGGCGGCGACCGGGCATCATCCGCCCCGCCTCGGTGCCGCAGATCTGCACGGGGAACTTCTCCGCGAGCGGCCCCTCTCCGGAGATGGCGTGGAGCAGCTCCTGCTGCCCGTTGCCGGAAACGCCGGCGATGCCGACGATCTCGCCCGAGCGCACGTCGAGGTGGATGTCCCGGAGGTCGGTGCCGAACGGATCGTCCGAGGCGTGCGAGAGCCCCAGCAGACGCAACCGGACTTCGCCGCCCTCCTGCGCCTGGCTGTGCTCGCACACGGGCAGGTCCTTGCCGATCATGAGCCGCGCCATCGTCTTCGGCGTTTCCTGCGCGGGCACGCAATGGCCGGTCACCTTGCCCCCGCGCAGCACCGTGGCCGTATGGCAGAGCTCCTGGATCTCGTCGAGCTTGTGGCTGATATAGAGGATGCTGCAACCCTCCGCGGCCAGCTGGCGCAGGGTCTCGAACAGCTTGCGCACCGCCTGAGGCGTGAGCACCGACGTCGGCTCGTCCATGATCAGGAGCTTCGGGTTCTGCAGCAGGCAGCGGATGATCTCGACCCGCTGCCGCTCCCCCACCGACAGCGCGTGGACGAGCCGGCGCGGATCGGCCGGCAGGCCGTACTTTTCCGAGACCTTCTCGATGCGCCGCGCGAGATAGCCGAGATCCGGCGCGCCCGGCAGCGCCAGCGCGACATTCTCGACGACGGTCAGCGTCTCGAACAGCGAGAAGTGCTGGAAGACCATCCCGATACCGAGCGTGCGCGCATGAGCGGGATTGGCCGGCGTCACCAATGCGCCTTCCCAGAACATCTCGCCCTCGGTCGGCCGCGTCACGCCGTAGATGATCTTCATCAGCGTCGACTTGCCGGCGCCGTTCTCCCCGAGCACCGCGTGGATTTCCCCGGGCAGCACCGAGAGATCGATGCCATCGTTGGCGACCACCGTGGGATAGACCTTGCGGATGCCACGCATCTCGAGCCGGGCGCGGGCCTCGCCCGGCGCCCTCGTGGCTGGTGGTTTGGACATTGCTTCCCCTGGCCCCGGTCGCGCTGCGTTCTTGTTCTTCGGCCGACGCTCAGGCGCTGGGCCGGTCGGTGGCCGCGTCGTTCAGCGCCACCCGGCTGCGCACCTGCAGCAGCTCCGCGGCGACAGCGATGGCGATGATGCCGGGCTCCTTGCCCGCAATCCCGGCGATCCCGATCGGGCATGTCATCGACGCCAGGCGCGATCGTGGCGTGCCCCGCGCCTCCAGTCTCTTTTCGAACTGGCGCCGCTTCGACGCCGAGCCGATCAATCCGAAGTACGCGAAATCCCCGCGCGCGAGTATGTGCTCCGCGAGCGCCTCGTCCTGGGGGTGGCTGTGCGTCATCACGAGAAAATACGCGCCCTCCGGGGCCGTGGCAACTTCCGCCTCCGGCGTGTCGGTCATCACGCAGTCGACGTTGGCGGGCACTGTCGCCGGAAAGGCGTCGTCGCGGGAGTCGATCCACCGGATGCGACAGTCTATGCCGGCGAGCGCGTGCACCACCGCGCGACCAACGTGTCCTGCACCGAACAGCACGACGAAAAAGTCGGGCCGGCGCAGCCCGTCGATGAAAACCTCGAGCCCCGTGCCAGCCCCTAGCGTCACCAGCCGCGGTTCGCCATTTTCGGCAAGCAGAGCCCGGGCGAGTACCGTGGCTTCGTCGTCCAGCGGCGCCGAGCCCAGCGTGCCGATCGCCGTCGTCGCGGTGACAACGCGCCGCCCGGCGGTCGCATCGCCTCGGACCGGTGTCACGAGCGCGCATTCGACACCGGCAGTCCGCATGCCCGCGATGATTTCGACCCATGCGGCAGAACGCTGGAGGGGCTCGAACAGCAGTTGCGCCACGCCGCCGCAGCACTGGCCGAGGCTCGCCCCCAGCGGAAACCGATGGAGTGCCGGGGCCCCGCGGTCGGCGAGCAGGCCCCGCGCGATTGCGATCGCCTTGTGCTCGAGATGCCCGCCGCCGATCGTGCCGTGGATTCGTTCTGCGCCAACGACCATCCGGGTGCCCGCCGCGCGCGGAACCGATCCCTTCGTCGCGACGATGCTCACGAGAACGGCCGCGCGGCCCGCGTGCGCCTCTGTCGCCAACGCGCTGACCCAGTCGTTCATTCGACGACCCCCACGCTTGCGGCTAGCGCCCCTTGCGCAGCCGCCCGCACGGCATCGACGGCCTTGAGGATCGCCTCGCCGGTTGCCGGCGCGTCGAGCGGCGGATGGACGCGGTAATCGCCCACACTCGCGATTGCCTCGCGGATCGCGAAGAACACGGAGAACGGCAGCAGCAGCGGCGGCTCGCCGGTCGCTTTCGACCGCAGGATCGTGTCCTCGACGTTGCTGTTCCGGAAGAGCTGCGTGCGAAACTCGGCTGGGCAGTCGTTGACGGCGGGAATCTTGTAGGTCGACGGCGCATGCGTCATCAGCACGCCGTCCTTGTTCCACCACAGTTCCTCGGTCGTCAGCCACCCCATCCCCTGTATGAAGGCGCCTTCGATCTGCCCGATGTCGATCGCCGGGTTGATCGATTCGCCGGCGTCGTGCAGCAGGTCGGCGCGCAGCAGCTTCCATTCGCCGGTCAGCGTATCCACGATGACCTCCGACACCGCGGCACCGTACGAAAAGTAGTAGAACGGCCGGCCGCTCATCGTGCGCGGATCCCAATGCAGCTTGGGCGTCGCGTAGAAGCCGTCGGACCACAGCTGAACCCGTGCGCGATACGCCTGTCCCACGAGCTCCGCGAACGGGAGCGCCGTGCCGTTCGCGGTCACGGTGCCGGCGGCGAACGTCACGTCGTCCGGCTGCCCGCCATAGACGCTCGCGGCGAACTGCGCGAGGCGCGCCTTGATCTGCCGCGCTGCGTCCTGCCCGGCCTTGCCGTTGAGATCGCTGCCGGTCGACGCCGCGGTGGCGGACGTGTTCGCGACCTTGCTCGTGTCGGCAGCCGTCGAGCGCACGTGCGCGAGGTCGATGCCGAGCTCGTGCGCCACGACCTGGGCCACCTTGGTGTTGAGCCCCTGCCCCATCTCGGTGCCGCCATGGCTCACGAGCACGGAACCGTCGGTGTACACGTGCACCAGCGCGCCGGCCTGGTTGTAGTGGACCACGTTGAACGAGATCCCGAACTTCACCGGCGTCAGCGCCAGTCCCTTCTTCAGCACCGGGCTCGTCGCGTTGAATGCGCGGGTCGCGGCGCGTCGCTGCCGGTAGTCGGACGACGTTTCGAGCTCGGCCACGAGCTCGTGGATCACGTTGTCCTCGACGGTCATCCCGTACGGGGTGACGTTGCGATCGGTCGTGCCGTAGAAATTCGCCTTGCGCACGTCGAGCGGGTCGTGCCCCAACTCCCGCGCGATGTTGTCGATGACGTATTCGATCGCGATCGCGCCCTGCGGGCCGCCGAAGCCGCGAAACGCGGTGTTCGACTGCGTGTTGGTCTTGCCGGCGAGCGCGAGAATGTCGACGTCGGGCAGGTAGTACGCGTTGTCGAAGTGGCAGATCGCGCGCGTGCACACCGGGCCCGAAAGGTCGGCGGAGAAGCCGGCGCGGGCTGTCATCTCGACCTTGGCCGACCGGATCACGCCGTCGTCGCCGAAGCCCGCCTCGTAGGCGTAGTGAAAGCAGTGCCGCTTGCCGGTGGCCAGAAAGTCGTCGTCCCGATCGAGCCGCAGCTTCACCGGACGGCGCAACCGCTGTGCGGCCACGGCGGCGACGCAGGCGAACAGCGCCGACTGGGACTCCTTGCCGCCGAAGCCGCCACCCATCCGCCGCATCTCGACCACCACCTGATTCGCGACGAGATCGAGCGCGTGCGCGACGACGTGCTGCATCTCGGTCGGGTGCTGCGTCGAGCAGTAGAGGTGGATGCAACCGTCTTCCTTCGGCACCGCGTAGGAGACCTGTCCTTCGAGATAGAAGTGTTCCTGCCCACCGACGTAGAACTCGCCCGCGAGCCGGCGTGGGGCCGCGGCCATCGCCGCGGCCGGCTTGCCCCGCTTGAGATGCATCGGCGGCAGCACGTACGAATGCAGGCGCTTCGCTTCCTGCGGCGTCAGCACCGGCGGCAGCACCTCGTAGTCGATCTTCGCCAGGCGCGCGGCGCGGCGCGCGGCGTCGTAGGATGACGGCGACGACGACGAACATCGGCTGCCCGACGTACTGGACGAGCCCGTCGGCGAGGATGGGGTCGTCGTGGATGATGGGGCCGCAATCGTTGGCCCCGGGGATGTCCGCGGCGGTCAGCACCGCGACGACACCCGGCGCCGAACGTACCGGCGCGAGGTCGAGCGAACGGATCCTCGCGTGCGCCTTCTCGGACAGACCCAGCGCCGCGTGCAGCGTGCCGGCGATTTCCGGAATGTCGTCGACGTAGAGTGCCTCGCCGGCGACGTGCAGGTGCGCCGACTCGTGCGGAGGGTCGGCCCCGGCGGCCGGACGCGCCCGCTCGCCCGGCCGCCCGAAGGGCTCTGACTGCCCCCCGGGGGCAACGAACGAGTGAGCGTGGGGGTCGTTCATCACGCGGCAGCGAACACGCTGACCGCGGCTGCCGGCAACGGGTTGTCCGGGCGTGTCTCGAGGAAGAACCGATACAGCAGGTTCCTTGCGGTCGCAGTGCGATACGCGGCGCTCGCCCGCATGTCGGTCAATGGCGTGTAGTCGGTATCGAGGGCAGCCATTGCCGCCCGCACGGTGGCCTCGGTCCAGTTCTTCCCGACGAGTGCCTGCTCGGTGGCGGCAGCGCGCTTCGGCGTCGCCGCCAGGCCGCCGAAGGCCACGCGGCAGCGCTCGATGCGATCCCCCGCGAGCTCGATCGCGAACGCGGCACAGACGGCCGAGATGTCGGAGTCGTAGCGCTTCGAAACCTTGTAGGTCCGAAAGCGCAGCGCTGGCTTCGGCAGCGGTACCGTGATGGCTTCGAGTATCTCGTCGGCGGCCATGGCTTTCTTCATGTAGCCGATGTAGAGGTCCTCCATCGGCAGCGTCCGCGACCCCTCCGCGTTGCGCAGCGTCACCGTCGCCCCCAATGCGATCAGCCCCGGCATCGAATCGCCGATCGGCGACCCGTTCGCGACGTTGCCGCCCATCGTCCCCGCGTTGCGGATCGGGGGCGACGCGAAGCGCTCCCACATTTCGCGGATCTCGGGGTAGTGCCGCGCCAGCGCGCGGTAGGCTTCGGTCAGCGTGGCCCCGGCGCCGATGCGCAGCGTGCCGTTGCTTTCGCGTATCGACTTGAGCTCGTCGATGCAACCGATGTAGATGATCTCCTTGAGCTCGCGCAGCTGCTTGGTCACCCACAGGCCGATGTCGGTGTTGCCGGCGAGAATCGTCGCCTGCGGATGGCTTGCCCGCAGCGCGGTCAACTCCGCCATCGATCGCGGCGCGAAAAAGACGCGACCGTTGTATTCGTGGACGAGCGAACGATCCCGCTGGATGGAGCGCAGCTGCCGGCGCAACGCGGCACGGTCGAAGGACGCCGGCGCGAGATCGAACATCCGCGCACCCGCATCGAGGATCGGCCGATACCCGGTGCAGCGGCAAAGGTTGCCGGTGAGCGCGCTGCGGATCTCGCCGTCCGTCGGGCGGGTCTGCTGCGGCTGGTGCTCCAGGTAGAGCGCCCAGAGCGACATCACGAAACCCGGCGTGCAGAAACCACACTGGGAGCCATGGCATTCGACCATCGCCTGCTGTGCCGGGTGCAGCGCGCCATCCGGTTGGCGCAGGTCCTCGACGGTGAACAGCGCCTTCCCGTCCAGCGTCGGGACGAACTGGATGCACGCATTGACCGCGTGCAAGGCAACGTCGTCGCCCGCGAGCTCGCCCACGACCACCGTGCACGCTCCGCAGTCGCCTTCCGCGCAGCCTTCCTTCGTGCCCGTGCGCCCCAGTCGTTCGCGCAGGAAACCCAGCACCGATTGCGTCGGGTCGACGTCGTCGACGGCAAGGACCTTGCCGTCCAGGATGAAGCGGATCCCATCGCCCTTCGAACCTGCCATGCTCTCCGGCATTGCCTGCGCCTCCTCGGGCATACTATAGCGAAACCCCCGCCCCTGCGGTGTCCCCCAATTCGATGCCTGACATCCCTTACCCGCGCGACCTCACCGGCTACGGCCGCAGCCCTCCTCACGCCCAATGGCCCGGAGGTGCCCGTATCGCCGTTCAGTTCGTTCTCAACTACGAAGAGGGCGGCGAAAACTGCGTGCTGCACGGCGACCCCGCCTCGGAGCAGTTCCTCTCCGAGATCATCGGCGCGCAGGCGTATCCGGCGCGCCACCTCAGCATGGAATCGATCTACGAATACGGGTCGCGGGCCGGCGTCTGGCGCATCCTGCGGGAGTTCGAGCGCCGCGCGCTGCCGCTCACCGTCTTCGGGGTGTCCATGGCGCTCGAGCGGAACCCGGAGGTGACCGCGGCGTTCGTCGAGCTCGGTCACGAGATCGCCTGCCATGGCTGGCGCTGGATCCACTACCAGAGCGTCGATGAGGCTACCGAGCGCGAGCACATGCGCATCGGCGTCGAGATCATCCGGCGCCTGACGGGCAGCGCCCCGCTCGGCTGGTACACGGGTCGCGACAGCCCGAACACGCGCCGCCTCGTCGTCGAGCACGGCGGATTTCTGTACGACTCCGATTACTACGGCGACGACCTGCCGTTCTGGACCGAGGTCGAGACCGCCGGCGGAGCCACGCGACCGCACCTCGTCGTTCCCTATACGCTGGACACCAACGACATGCGGTTCGCCACGCCGCAGGGCTTCAACACCGGCGAGCAGTTCTTCGCCTATCTGCGCGATGCCTTCGATGTCCTCTATGCCGAAGGCGCCGAGCGGCCGAAGATGCTGTCGATCGGCATGCACTGCCGGCTGCTGGGCCGGCCGGGGCGCATCGCCGGCCTGCAGCGATTTCTCGATCACATCGAGCGCCACGACCGGGTGTGGGTGTGCCGCCGCGCCGACATCGCCCGGCACTGGATCGACCGCCATCCGTATGTTGCAGCGGGCAGCCCGGCATGAGCGGATCGCTGCAGCCCTCGGGACGGCGCATCTGGGATCGCTGCGAGGCGCTCGCGCGCTGCAGCGAGGAGCCTGACGCGCTGACGCGGGTGTTCCTGTCGCCGGAACAGCGCGCGGCAAACGAGCTCGTGCTGGCCTGGATGCGCGAAGCCGGAATGAGCGCCCGACTCGACGCGATCGGCAACGTGGTCGGCCGCTACGAAGGCAGCGCCGCGGGCGCGCCGTGCCTGATGCTGGGCTCGCACCTCGACACCGTGCGCAATGCCGGCAAGTACGACGGCATGCTGGGCGTGGTGGCCGCGATCGATTGTGTCCACGTGTTGCACGAGCGCGGCGCGCGCCTGCCGTTCGCCGTCGAGATCGTGGGCTTCGCGGACGAGGAAGGCGTGCGCTTCGGCGCGACGCTGCTGGGCAGCCGCGCGCTCGCCGGCACGTTCGACGCGAAGCTGCTCGACAGCCGCGACGGCGCGGGCACGTCGATGCGCGAGGCCCTGACGGCATTCGGGCTGGACCCCGACGGCGTCCCCCGCGCGGCGCGCCGGCGCGCCGACGTGCTCGCGTACGTGGAGCTCCACATCGAGCAGGGCCCCGTGCTCGAGGCCGAGGGCCTGCCGGTCGGCGTCGTGACCGCGATCAACGGCGCGAGCCGCCTTGCCGTCGAAATCGAAGGGATCGCGGGCCATGCGGGCACCGTGCCGATGCCGCTGCGGCGCGACGCGCTCGCGGCCGCGGCGGAATGCGTGCTGGCGATCGAATCCCGCTGCGCAGATGAATCCGACCTCGTCGGCACGGTGGGACGCATCGAGGCAGCGCCGGGCGCGACCAACGTGATCCCCGGCAATGCGCGCTTCACGATCGACGTCCGCGCGCCGCGGGACGAGCAGCGGCGGCACGCGCAGGCCGACGTCGAGGCGGCCATCGCGGCCATCTGCGCCCGCCGCAACGTGAAGGTCGCGATCCGGCAGACGCACGAGGGGATGACCGCCGCCTGCGCTCCCTGGCTGCAGGACCAGATCGGGCGCGCGATCGAGGCCGAAGGGTTGCCCGTGCGCCGGCTGCCCTCCGGCGCGGGCCACGACGGGATGGCGATCGTCGACCTCGTCGACATCGGCATGCTGTTCGTCCGCTGCGAGGGCGGCATCAGCCACAATCCGCTGGAAGCCATCACGGTCGAGGATGCCGAACTGTCCGCGCGCGTCTTCCTGCGCTTCATCGAGCATTTCCAACCCGCCGCCTGAAGGCCCGGCCATGCCAGAGACCCCCGCCCGCGCGATCGAGGACTACCTCGCGGCACAGCGCGACAACCAGACGCGATTCCTCGCCGAGCTGGTGAAGGTTCCTTCCGACAACCCGCCGGGCGACTGCGCGCCCCATGCGAAGCGCGCGGCCGAGCTGCTCGAAGGCGCTCGGCTTCACCGTCGAGCGGCATCCGGTGCCGGCCGACGTCGTCCGCGCGAACGGGATGGTCTCCGCGATCAACCTCGTCGTGCGCGAGCGCTTCGGCCCCGGACCCACGATCGCGCTGAATGCCCACGGCGACGTCGTGCCGCCGGGGCTCGGCTGGAGCGTGGACCCCTATGGCGCACGATCATGGACGGCTTCATGTACGGCCGCGGCGTCGCGGTGTCGAAGTCCGACTTCGCGACGTACGCGTTCGCGCTGCTCGCGCTGAAGGCGAGCGGCGCGAAGCTCGGCGGCACCGTCGAGCTGCACTTCACCTACGACGAGGAAGTCGGCGGCAACATCGGTCCGGCGTGGCTGCTCGCGCAGGGGATCTCGCGGCCGGATTTCGCGATCTCCGCCGGCTTCGCCTACGGCATCACCACCGCGCACAACGGGTGCCTGCACCTCGAAGTCGAGATCGTCGGCAAGTCCGCGCACGCGGCGCGGCCGGACACCGGCATCGATGCGCTGGAAGCGGCGACCGGCGTGCTCGCCGACCTCTACGCGATCCGCAAGACGTACGCAGCGAGGAAATCGAAGGTCGACGGCATCGACAGCGCGACGCTCACCGTGGGCTTGATTTCCGGAGGCATCAACACCAACGTCGTGCCGGACAAGGTCATGTTCCGCGTCGACCGGCGCATCATTCCCGAGGAGGATCCGGCCGAGGCCGAAGCCACGCTCACCCGGCAGATCCGCGCCGCGGCCGCGAAGTGGCCCGGCATCGCCTGCAACGTTCGCCGGATACTGCTGGCGGTACCGTTCGTGCCGATTCCCGGGCAGGAGAAGCTCGTCGCGGCGATCGCGCGCCACGCGACGCCGATCATGGGCGAGGAAGTGAAGCCGCACGGCGTGCCGATCTACACCGACGCCCGGCTCTATTCGACGGCCGGCATTCCGACGGTGCTCTACGGCGCCGGGCCGCACACGCTGCTCGAAGCCAACGGCCATCGCGCCGACGAGAAGCTCAAGCTCGACGATCTCTACAAGGCGACGCGCGTCGTCGCGCTGGCGCTGGCCGACCTGCTGGCGGCGTAGATCCCGGCGCGTGCGCAGCCCCCTGCGCGCCGCGCACGCGCGATCAGGAATCGGTCGGCGCGTGAGGTTCCTGCGCCGCGCGGATGCAGAATGCAGCCAGGGCGTCGATCACCGCGTCGTCGTCGCCCGCCGGGAGCGCGAGGTCGATCGCAACGCCCGGCAGCGCCGCAACCACCTCGGCGACCAGCCGGGGGACCTCCACCCGCAAGTGCCCGCCTCGGCCGATGAAGAGCGGCACCACGCGGATCGCCTTGGCGCCGCCTTGCGCGAGGCGGCGCGCCGCCTCGGCAAGATTCGGTTCGAGATGCTCGAGATAGGCCACTTCGAGCGCCAGGTCAGGCGCTGCGGCACGGACGCGCTCGGCGACGCGCAGGAAGGGCTCGGCCCACCGTGGATCGCGGGCCCCATGCGCGAACAGGATGATGGCGGGACGCGATGCCGCTATTCATCGTTACTTGGGTACGGGGTGCCGGGCTTATAGCTACGGGATACGAAGACATATCTCGGTTATTCTTATGCATAACGGAGCCCGCACGGTACGATGCGTCGTTGATCATATGCGGTGCCGCACCCCTTGTACCGTTACGATAAATTCGACGCCGCCCTCGTACGCGCGTGTCGCCCAGTTCCGCGACCAGACGCAGCGCTTCCTCCGCGGCGAACTGAGCGAGGATGAGTTCCGGCCGCTGCGGCTGCGCAACGGACTCTATATCCAGAAATACGCGCCGATGCTGCGGGTTGCGATTCCCTACGGGCTGTTGTCCGCCGGCCAGCTGCGGATGCTGGCGCACATCGCGCGCAAGTACGACCGCGACTACGGGCATTTCACCACCCGGCAGAACATCCAGTACAACTGGCCGCGGCTTGCAGAGGTACCGGACATCCTGGCCGACCTGGCCAGCGTCGAGATGCATGCCATCCAGACCAGCGGCAACTGCGTGCGCAACGTGACCTCCGACCACCTGGCCGGCGTGGCGGCCGACGAGCTCTGCGATCCGCGGCCCTGGTGCGAGCTGATCCGCCAATGGTCGACGCTGCACCCGGAATTCACCTACCTGCCGCGCAAGTTCAAGATCGCGGTGAGCGCCTCGGCCAGGGACCGGGCGGCGACCGCGATCCACGACATCGGGCTGCAATCGAGCGCGCGGCCGATGGCGGCGAAATCGCCTTCCGCGTGCTGGTCGGCGGCGGCCTGGGCCGGCAGCCGATCCTCGGGCGCGAGATCCGCGAGTTCCTGCCGGCGCGGATCTGCTGGCTTACATCGAGGCGATCCTGCGCGTGTACAACCGCTATGGCCGCCGCGACAACATCCACAAGGCGCGCATCAAGATCCTGGTGAAGGCGCTGACGCGCCGCCGAATTCGCGCGCCAGGTCGAGGCCGAATGGGCCGCCGACCGCGCGTTCGCGCCGCGGGACGGTGCCGCGCCGAGGTGGCGCGGCTGGCAGTCGTTCTTCACGGAGCCGCCCTATGCGACGTTGCCCGCCGACTGCGTCGCGTACCGCGCCGCGGGCGCCGGCAGCCGGCCGTTCGCCGCGCTGGGCACGACCACAACGTGCGGACGCACAAGCGCCAGGGCTATCGCGCAGTGTTCGTGTCGCTGAAGAAGCCCGGCGTCGCCGCCGGGCGACATGACCAGCGCGAGATGGACGCGATGGCCGCGCTGGCCGAGCGCCACAGCTTCGGCGAAATGCGGGTGACGCACGACCAGAACCTGGTGCTGGCGGACGTGCCGCAAAACGAGCTGCACGCGCTGTACCAGCAGCTCGACGAACTGGGATTGGCGACGCCGAACATCGGCACGCTGAACGACATGATCTGCTGCCCGGGCCGGGATTTCTGCAGCCTGGCGAACGCCACGTCGATTCCGGTCGCGGCGCAGATCAACGAGCGCTTCGACAACCTCGACTACCTGTACGACCTCGGCGAAATCCAGATCAAGATGTCCGGCTGCATGAACGCCTGCGGCCACCACCACGTCGGGCACATCGGCATCCTCGGCGTCGACAAGCATGGCGAGGAGTGGTACCAGATCACGCTCGGCGGCTCGCCGGCCAACGATGCCTCGCTGGGCGAGGTGATCGGTCCGTCGGTGCCGAAGCCAGCGTCGCCGAACGATCGCGCGCATCCTCGACGTGTATCGTCGAACGCCGCCGGGGCACGGACGAGAGTTTCCTGCAGACGGTGCGGCGCATCGGCGTGGCGCCGTTCAAGGAGCGCGTCTATGCGGCAACTCATTAAGGACCGGGACCTCCGAGCCGATCGTTGGACAATGCTGCGCGACGCGGCAGTGGTTGCGGACGCGGCCGGCATGCGGCGTCGGCGATCGTGCCCTTCGCTCATGGCTCGCGCATCGGGATGAGCTGCGCGCCCGTGGCGGCGTCGGCGTGTGGCTCGCCCCGGACGACGATCCCGTAAACGCTGGGCGCCGACATGGCGGAACTGCCGCTGATAGCTGTCGATTTTCCGCAGTTCACGGATGGCCGCGGCTATTCGATCGGACGACTGTTGCGCGAGCGCCATGGGTTCGGCGGCGAGCTCCGCGCGATAGGCGACGTGTAGCGCGATCAACTCTTTGCGCTGGCAGAGTGTGGCTTCGACGCCTTCGCCCTCCGTGCGGATGGCGATGCGACGGCGGCACTCGCTGGCCTCGCTGCCTATCGCGCGGTATACGCCCCCACGGCGCGGACGCCGCAGCCCCGCTTTCGCCGGCGATGCGATCCATCGGCAGGTGGCACGATGCACGGTGACGCGCCCGGGGTCACCGCCGTTCCTTCACGCTCGAACTGACGCGACCACGGGGCGCCGCGGCCCGGCGCGGTATCATTCGCGCTGGCGCCCGGGTTCCCGGTGGAGCGCGGGTGCATGGCGGCGTGCAGCGATCGCGACCGCCCGCGAATTGCCGCACTGCGTCCCATGCCCCTGCCACTGTTCCGGCTTTCCCCGCACGCCCAGCGCGAATGGCTGGCGCAGGCGCTCGCGCGCCCGGCGCCGGCGTCCGCGAAGAACCTGTCCGACGGGTTCCGCTTGCCCGGACGCGAGGGGGCGCCCACCGCCGCCGCCGTGCTGGTCCCCCTCGTCAATCGCCCGCAGGGGCTGCAGGTGCTCCTCACGCAGCGCAGCGCCGATCTGCCCGACCATCCCGGCCAGATCAGCTTTCCCGGCGGCCGCGTCGAGCCGGACGACGCTTCATTGGCTGCCGCCGCGTTGCGCGAGGCGACCGAGGAAGTGGGGCTGCCGCCGCGGCAGGTGACGGTGCTGGGCCATCTGTCCGAGTACGAGACCGTGACCGGCTTTCGCGTGACGCCCGTCGTCGGCTGGGTGGAGCCTCCGCTCGTCTTGACGCCCGATCCCGTCGAGGTCGCCGCCGTGTTCGAGGTTCCGCTGGCCTTCCTGCTCGATCCCCAAAACCAGCAGCGCCACTACCGGATGCTCGGCACCCTGCGCCGCGAATTCTGGGCGATTCCTTATGGCGAACGCTACATCTGGGGCGCCACCGCCGCGATGCTGCTGATCCTGGACCGCACGTTGCGCGACGGCGGCCAATGAGCGCCGCCGGGCCGTCCCAAGGCGCGAATGACACCCCCCGGGGGCAGCGCGGCGGCGGCAGCCGCAAGCGTGGGGGCCCAACCACAAATCCAACTGCCGGACGCACACCATGCCACTCACCGCCACCGAACCACGCCGCCATCAGCTTGCGAGCCTGTCGCCGCACGGGTTTCATCGCGTCGTGTACTACGAATGGGGCGATGCGGACAATCCGCGCGTCGCGCTGTGCGTCCATGGCGTGGGACGCAACGGCCGCGACTTCGACGTCCTCGGCGAGGCGCTGTCGACCACGCACCGGGTGCTGGCGGTCGACATGCCGGGCCGCGGCGAAAGCGAGTGGCTCGCCGACCCGAACGACTACGTCTTCACGACCTACCTGACCGCGCTGGTCGCGCTGATCGCGCGCAGCGGCGCCGAGACGGTGGACTGGGTCGGCACTTCGATGGGCGGGCTCCTGGGCATCGTCGTCGCGGCGCAGCCGAAGAGTCCGATCCGGCGCCTCGTCGTGAACGACGTCGGTCCCGCCATCGAGCCGGCTGCGCTCGATCGCATCCGCGGCTATTTCGGCCTTGATCCCACGTTCGCGACGTACGCGGAGATCGGGCAATACATCCGGACGGTCTCCGCACCGTTCGGACACCTCACCGACGCGCAGTGGGAGCACGTCACGCGCAGCAACGTCCGGCAGCGTGCCGACGGCCGCTGGGGACTGGCCTACGATCCGGGCATCGCCGTGCCGTTCCGCGCGTCGGCCGCGCCACCCGATCTGTGGGGTGTCTGGGACGCCATCCGTTGTCCCACGCTCGTCCTGCGCGGTGCGCAGTCGGATCTGCTTTCGGCGGCCACGGCCGCGGAGATGGGCAAGCGCGGTCCGAAACCTGCAATCATCGAATTCGCCGACGTCGGTCACGCGCCGATGCTGCTGTCCGCCGGCCAGATCGATCCCGTCGTGGCCTTCCTGCGGGCCGCATCGATCCCGCCATCGGCAGCGGAGCGCCCCGCGAACGGGTGAGCGTCAGCCCGCCTCGGGCTCGCAGCGGGCAAAACGGGCCGGCATCGCTTACAATCGCCCTCTTCCATGGCCCTGAAGCTCAGCCTATCGCCGGTCGACCTGCATCCGGTCAATCCGCCGGAGACCCGACCGGCACAGGTCGCGGCCTGGCTCGACCAGGCGTTGACCCGCAACGCGATCGAGGCGGCTCGCGTCATCGGCGACGCCCTGGCCGCCACCAATTCCGTCGCCGTCGCGGACTCGCGACGTCTCGAGCTGGCGGAAAAGTACTGGCGCACCGCCGAGATTCTCTGGCCGCGGCTCGAGCTGTACTTTGCCACCGCGGCGCATCCGCTGCGCGGGGAAGCCCTGGACGCGGCCAAGGCGACCCTCTTTCTCGCGCAGGAGCTCTTCGTCGCCTACAAGCGCGTGCTCGAGAACGAGGCGAACAAGCGCGCGCTCTTCGGCGGCAACCGCGCGCTGGCCGTGCTGGTGCATCGCTGCATGCAATGCGTCTGGCGCATCCTCGTCAACAGCTATCTCGCCTATGCTCCGGTCCTGCCGCGAACCTGGCTCGACGTGCACCGGATCTACGCGTTCGCGCACGAGCGCGGCGTGCACCAGCGTGCGATCGCGGGCGAGGATCCGGCGGCGACACCTGAACGCGCGTACGTGCAGGCACTGCTGCTGGCGCTCGCCAATCCCTACGGTTTCCTGCAAGGCCAGTTCGATACGGTGATCCGTTACGTGCAGGAGCATTCGCATTGGGTGACTCTCACCGACGTGGCGCCCGTGCACCGGATGGCGAAAGCGGTGGCGGTCGTCCCGGTCGGGCACGACTTTCCGCCGTTCTCCGCGAGCAAGGGGGGGGCAATCGAAGGCAGCAAGTTCTACCTGCTGGCCTTCGACCTCGCGTTCCAGATCCAGGAGCAGGTGCACAAGCTCGAGGGAGGCGGTGATTTTCCTGCGGCCGTCGGCCGCGACGCGGCCTCGCGCCGGCGCTATCTCACGCTGCTCAAGCGGCTGTTGCGGCAGTGGGCGATACCGCCCGCGCGGCAATTCAACCGGCTGCCTTCGCAGGCGCGCGTGGTGATGTGCACCGAGCTTCTGGGCGTGTGGCAGTACAGCCGCGGCCGGCATAGCGGCGTCGCCGTTTCGGCAAAGGCGATGCCGCCGCTGATGCACTGCCAGGTCATCAACCACACGCCGGCGGGATATGCGCTGCGGCAAACGGACGCCCAGCCGTCCGCGCTGCGCATCAGCGAATTGCTCGCGCTGCGCATCGAAGGCCGCGCCGGGCCACAGGTCGCCATCGTCCGCTGGTTCCGCAATACGATGCGCGGAACCGGGCTCGAGTTCGGTTGCGAAGTCCTGTCGGACAATCCCGAGGCGGCGGCGGCGGCGCTCGAAAGCGCGCCGGACGGCAAGCGCGTGCCCGTGGTCGTGCTTCCGCCTGTTGCCGGCAGTTCCGGCGCCGATGACGAGTTGCCCCAGCTCATCGTGACCGTGGGCACCTTCGGCGTCGATCAGGGCGTGGCGCTGACGCGAGCGGGCGAAACGGGCTTCGCGGTGCTCACCAAGCTCGTCGAACAGGGTCCCGGGTTCGAGATCTACGATTTCGCCGCGGTCGGCTGATCCGCTGCCGCGGTGCCGCCGGCTCCGAACCTTTCCACGGCCGCGCGGTGGCACCGGCTGGCGGTGGCGCTCATGGCCGGGCTCGTGTTCTTCGAAGGTCTCTGGGAGCTCGCGCTCGCCCCGCTTCGGCCCGGCGGTTCATGGCTTGCGCTGAAGGTCGTGCCGCTCGCATGGGTCTGGCTTTCGCTCGTGCGCGGAAAGCGCAAGGCGCGCCAGGTGGCGAGCCTCATGCTGCCGCTGTTCGCTGCCGAAGGCATCGTCCGCGCCATGACCGAGTCCGGCCGGCATGCGTACGTCGCTGCCGTCGCCACGGCACTCGCGCTGGCCGCGCTGGTGGCGATATTGCTGTCGTTCCGCGCCGAGGAAAGGAAAAGTAGCGTCCGGCTCGACACTTCGGCCCCTTCGCCGGGAGGCGGTGCTCTGCCGGGGAGTCGAATCCGGTGCTGTTTCTAGTCGCTGGTCGCCGCCGGTCCTTGCAGACCCTTGGGCAAGGGGAACACGACCCGTTCGGCGACGCCCTCGAGTTCCCGGACACCACGCGCGCCGAGCGCCGCGAGTCTGGCGAGGACTTCCTGCACCAGCACCTCGGGCGCCGACGCGCCGGCCGTGACGCCGACGGAGGCCTTTCCGGCGATCCACTCGGGTCGCAACTGGTCCGCCCGATCGACCATGTAGGAGGGCACGCCGCGGTTCGCCGCGACTTCGCGCAGCCGGTTCGAGTTGGAGCTGTTCGGGCTGCCGACGACGATGACGACATCGACCTGGCGCACCATGAACCTGACGGCGTCCTGCCGGTTCTGCGTCGCATAGCAGATGTCGTCCTTCTTCGGGCCGACGATCCGCGGGTATCGCTCTTTCAGCGCCGCGACGATGGCGGCCGCGTCGTCCACCGAGAGGGTCGTCTGCGTCACGTAGGCGAGCGCGTCGGCGGAGGCAACCGAAAGCCGGGCGACGTCCGCGACCGATTCGACGAGCTGGATGCCGCCGTCGCATTGGCCCATCGTGCCTTCGACCTCCGGGTGCCCGGCATGGCCGATCATCACGATTTCGCGGCCTTGCGCGCGCATCTTCTCGACTTCGGCATGGACCTTGGTCACCAGCGGGCACGTTGCGTCGAAGACCCGCAGGCCGCGCGCGTCCGCTTCGGCGCGCACGTTTTTCGGAACGCCGTGCGCGGAGAAGATCACCGTGCTGCCCGCCGGCACTTCGTCCAGGTCCTCGACGAAGACGGCGCCTTTGGCTTTCAGGTCGTCGACGACGAATCGATTGTGGACCACTTCGTGGCGGACGTAGATCGGCGCGCCGTAAAGCGCGAGCGCCTGCTCGACGATGGCGATTGCGCGATCGACGCCGGCGCAGAAACCACGTGGATTGGCGAGCAGGACTTCCATCAGATGCCCTCCAGCGGACCCGGCCGCGTCGCTGCGCTGCCGGCGAAAGCTGTCGAGAATGATCAGTGCAGCGCCCACCGTGATGGCGCTGTCCGCCACGTTGAACGCGGGATAAGCCCAGCCGGCGTAGTGGAACAGCAGGAAATCGACCACCTTGCCGAGCACGAGGCGGTCGTACAGATTGCCCAGCGCGCCACCCAGGATCAGCGCCAGTCCGGTGCTGTACAGCGCGCTTCCCCCGCGCCGCAGGAGCACGACGATCACGATCGTCGGCGGCGATGGCGATGCCCGCCAGCAACCAGCGCTGCCAGCCGGACGCCGTGGCGAGGAAGCTGAAGGCGGCGCCGGTGTTGTAGGTGAGCACGAGGCTGAAGAAGCCCGTGACCGCCCGCCCGTCGCCCTCCCGCAGCATGGCAAGGATCGCGGCCTTCGACATCTGGTCGGCCGCGATCACGCCCGCGGCCAGCCACAGCCAGCGGGTGCCAGTGCGCATTTGCAGGTTGCCATCGACAAGGCGGCCCGGTCACGCAATCGCGCGACGCTCGCCGGATCCGAAGAGGTTCGCCATGCAGCGGCCGCACAGCGTCGGGTGCGCCGCGTCCGCACCGACGTCGGATCGATAGTGCCAGCAGCGCTCGCACTTGGCCTTCCCGCTGGGGGTGACGCCGATCGCGAGCGCGTCGGCGCGCGCAACGGTGGCCGCCGACGTGATCAGGACGAAGCGCAGGTCGTCGCCGAGGCTCGCCAGCGCGTCGTAGTCCTCGCCGGATGCGCCGATCGCCACTTCCGCCTGCAGCGACGATCCGATCTTGCCGCCCTGACGCAGCGTCTCGAGCTCCTTCTGCACGGCGACGCGCACCGCGAGGATGCGCGACCACTTGGCCAGCAGCGGCCCGGCATCCGGCAGCTTCGGCAATCCGTCCACCCACGTCCGGCAGAAGATCGAGGCGTCGCCGGGCCGCACGATGCGCCAGGCCTCCTCGGCGGTGAAGGACAGCACCGGCGCCATCAGCTGGAGCAGCGCATCGCGGATCAGTGCGAGCGCGGTCTGCGCCGAGCGTCGCGCGGCGCTCGCCTTGCCCGTCGTGTACAGGCGATCCTTCAGCACGTCGAGGTAGAAGCCGCCGAGGTCCTCCGAGCAGAAAGTCTGCAGCCGCTGCACGACGAGATGGAATTCGTAGCGCGCGTAATCGGCCTCGACCGCATCGGCGAGCGCACGGGCGGCGGCGAGCGCGTAGCGGTCGATCTCCAGCAATTCGTCGAGCGGAACCGCGTCCTTCGCCGGCATCGAAATCGGACGTGTTCGCCAGCAGGAAGCGCAGCGTGTTGCGGATGCGGCGATAGCCTTCGACGACACGCTTCAGGATCTCGTCGGAGATGAAGAGCTCGCCCGAGTAGTCGGTCGCAGCGACCCACAGGCGCAGGATCTCGGCGCCCAGCGTGTTCGACACCTTCTGCGGCTCGACGCCGTTGCCCTTCGACTTCGACATCTTCCGGCCCTCGCCGTCCACCGCGAAGCCGTGGGTCAGCAGCGCGTTGTACGGCGGCCGGCCGTTCAGCATGCACGACACGAGCAGCGACGAATGGAACCAGCCGCGATGCTGGTCGGAGCCCTCGAGATAGAGATCCGCCGGAAACCCGGTGTCGCGCGTGTGGGAGCCGGTACCCGCCGTCGGCCCATCCGGTCCGCCCAGCACCGTCTGGTGCGTCGAGCCCGAATCGAACCAGACGTCGAGCGTGTCCTTGATCTTCACGTAATCGGCCAGATCGCCGGCATCGAGCTCGCGCACATCGAGCGTCTGCCACGCCTCGATGCCGCCCGTTTCGACGCGGCGCGCGACTTCCTCCAGCAGCTCCAGCGTGCGCGGGTGCAGGGCGCCGGTGTCCTTGTGCGTGAAGAACGGCATCGGCACGCCCCATTGCCGCTGCCGCGACAGCGTCCAGTCCGGCCGATTGGCGATCATGCCGTAGAGCCGTGCCTTGCCCCAGCTCGGGTAGAACCGGGTTGCCTCGATACCGGCGAGGGCCGTTTCGCGCAGCGTCCGTTCCGGCTTCCTGCCGTTCCAGCCCGGAACGTCGTCCATGCCGGCGAACCACTGCGTCGTCGCGCGATAGATCACCGGCGTGCGGTGCCGCCAGCAGTGCATGTAGCTGTGCGTGAACTTCTCGGCCGAGAACAGCGCGCCGACGTCGCGCAGCTTGGCGACGATCTGCGGATTGGCTTCCCAGATCTTCTCGCCGCCGAAGAACGGCAGGCTGCCGGCGAAGCGGCCGTCGCCGCCTACCGGGTTCAGGATCTCGTCGTCGGCCATCCCGTAGCGGCGGCACGACTGGAAATCCTCGATGCCATACGCCGGCGACGAATGCACGACGCCGGTGCCCTGCTCCAGCGTGACGTAGGCCCCGAGATACACCGGCGAAGCCCGCGCATAGAGCGGATGCCGGAAGCGGATCAGCTCCAGCGCGGCGCCCGTGGTCGAGGCAACGACACGGCCTTCGAGCTTGAAGCGCGTGAGGCAGGATTCGACGAGATCCTGCGCGAGCACGAGATGCCCGCGCGGGGTGGCCACCAGCGCATAGGCAAAATCGGGGTGCACGTTCAGCGCCTGGTTCGACGGGATCGTCCACGGCGTCGTCGTCCAGATGACCGTCATTGCGGGTCCGGCCGGCATCGCGGAAAGGCCGAACGCCGCGGCGAGCTTGTCCCGGTCGCCGTCGTCGAGCGGGAACGCGACATCGACCGCGATGTCGTCGCGGTCCTCGTATTCGACTTCGGCTTCGGCCAGCGCGCTGCCGCAGTCGAAGCACCAGTTGACGGGCTTCAGGCCGCGATAGATGAACCCCTTCTCGAGGAGCTTGCCCAGCGTGCGGATTTCATCGGCCTCGTTCCGGTACGCCATCGTCGTGTACGGATGGTCCCAGTCGCCGAGCACGCCCAGCCGCTGGAAGTCCGCCTTCTGCCGCACGATCTGCTCGTTGGCGTAGGCGCGGGCGAAGCGCTGCGTTTCCTCGACCGGGATGTGCTTGCCGTGCGCCTTCTCGATCTGCACCTCGATGGGCATCCCGTGGCAATCCCAGCCGGGCACGTACGGCGCGTCGAAGCCGGCGAGCTGCTTGCTCTTGACCACGACGTCCTTGAGGATCTTGTTGACGGCATGGCCGATGTGGATGTCGTTGTTCGCGTAGGGCGGGCCGTCGTGCAGCACGAAACGGGGCCGGCCGGCCGACGCGGCCCGGATCGCCTCGTAGACCTTGTTCTGCTGCCACTCCTTGATCCAGAGCGGCTCGCGCTTCGCGAGATCGCCGCGCATCGGGAAGCGCGTGTCCGGCAGGTTCAGCGTCGTCTTGTAATCGGTTTTCGATGGATCGGGCATGCGGTGCCGGTTCTTTCCTGGGTAGCGTTCGGGACGCGCGTCAGTCCTGCTGCGCGTCGGCCATGTTGAAAAACTCGCGCGCCTGCGCGGCGTCGGCCTCGATCTGGCGCGTGAGGGCGGCGAGGTCCGGATAGCGCACTTCGTCGCGCAGCTTGTGCACGAACTCGACGCGGACGCGCCGCCCGTAGATCGTCTGGTTGAAGTCGAAAATGAACACTTCGAGCATCGGCACGCCCGAGGCCGTCACGGTCGGGCGCACGCCCACGCTCGCGACACCCGTGCGCGGCGTGTTGCCGAGGCCGTGCACGCGCACGGCAAAGATCCCGGCGACGGGCGGCGTGCGCTTCAGCGGCAGGTTCGCCGTCGGAAATCCAAGACTGCGCCCGAGCCTCGCCCCGTGGGCGACGCGGCCCGAGAGGCAGAACGAACGTCCGAGCAGCGCGTGGGCACGCGCCAGATCGCCTTCCGCCAGCGCCGAACGCACGGCCGTCGACGATGCCCGTTCACCGCCGACCGTCACGGTGCGCATCGCTTCCACGCTGAATCCGGTCGCGGCGCGGCGCAACGTCGCCAGGTCTCCCGCGCGCCCCTTGCCGAAGCGGAAATCCTCGCCCACCAGCAGCCAGCGCGCGCCGAGCCGACGCACGAGCACGGCGTCGATGAACGCCGCCGCTTCGAGCGAGGCGAGCCGTCCGTCGAATCGCGCCACGTACGTGCGGGCGACCCCGCGTGCAGCGAACTGCTCGATCTTGTCGCGCACGGACGACAACCGAGGCGGCGCAGTCGATTTGGCGAAAAATTCGCGGGGCGGCGGGTCGAAGGTCAATACCGCGGCCGGCAGCGCAAGGTCGTCCGCCGCCTCGGCGAGCCGGGCGAGCATCGCCTGGTGGCCGCGATGGACGCCGTCGAAATTGCCGATCGCCAACGCAATCGGGACGTCGGCCGCCGGTGGAATACCGCGAAAAACCTGCACTAATCTGCCTCGCTGCAGCAAAACTATGGATTTTAGCGGATTATCGAACCGAACGTTTGCTTTCCCGCGTTCCCGGAGACATGGCGTCCCGGGCATCGCGTCGGCATGGCCGAAATGGCGCCAGCGCAATACACTCGCGCCATCATCTCAACCTCGACGAAGGAGCCACCGATGCCGGCGTACCTGCTTGTGGATTGCGAAGTGACCGACCCTGAACGCTACGAGCGCTACAAGCAGCTCGCGCCGCAGGCGATCGCGAAATTTGGGGGGCGTTACCTGGCGCGCGGTGGCGAAACCACCCGGCTCGAAGGCGATTGGCATCCGAATCGCATCGTGGTCCTCGAATTTCCGGATGCGCAGACGGCGAAGCGATTCTACGAGTCGCCGGAGTACCGCGCCGCGCGCACGGAGCGCGCCGGCGCTGCGAACATGAACATGATCCTGGTCGAAGGACTCAGTGCTTGATGTAGGGAACGACCCCGCGCGGCAGGCACTTCAGCGGTCGCACGCGGGAGAGTGGCGCTCGGCCTGCCACGGCGGTCAACGAGCGGAGTGCCGGACCGCGTTTGCCCGCGGCGGCCTGTCGCCGATCACGCCGGGAGGGGTGGTCGGTGAACCGGACGCGCGTTTGCGTGCGCGCGCGATCCTCCGCCCTGCGCGCGGCGGGGCGACGCCGGCGGATGAAGTAAGCAACTGCGGACCGCATCGCCATATCCGTGTGAAATCTGCGAACCGCCGCAAGTCCGTGTTGGCGGCGAGCGCGTCAGGCGGCAATGGCCGCGTACGTGTCGTCGAGCCACGCCGGCGGATCCTCGCCGCGATAGCGCACGCCGGCATCCCGTTGATCGAGGGTCGCCTTGAGCTCCGCGTCGGCCATGGCGGCTTCGCGCGCCAGAGTCGCGTCGTAGCGGGCGCGCGCATCGGGGTTCGCCAGGACGTTGTAGGCGGCGTGGATCATCACCACGCGAGTGCTCATGTCCTGACCGGCATCCGTCGTGCCGTAGCCGAAGCGTTCGAGGAGTCCCAGGTAGGCGGCTTCAATCCGTGCCGGAGTGGCATCCTGCGCAAGTTCGAGATAATCGTAGTGTGTCGCGTGTAGTTCACAGCGGCCTCCTCGGTCGGTTACGGTCGGCTAACGCTTGTTGCTCGACAAGCATGTAGCAGCAACCGTGCCAGACCGCGAGACGCCGTGAGCGTTGGGGCGTTCATCCGCCGGCGCGGCCATCCGAAGTGCGCGGACTGTTCCCGCGGGGGTGGCAGCAAACGCAAGTGCGCGTGGGGGCCGTTCAAATCACCGAAAGTGGCGTAGGGCCCGCAGGTGGCGGAAACGCGGCGTCGATCGCGTCGAGCGTCGGCGGGTCGAGCCGCAGCGTCGCCGCGGCCCGGTTGGCCCGGATGTGCTCGACGTCGGCCGATTCCGGGATGGCGACGACATCCGGGGATCGCAGCAGCCAGCCCAACGCGATCTGCGCCGGCGTCGCTCCGCTTCGTTGCGCGATCGATGCCAGTCTTGGATTCCGCAGCAAGGCTCCCTGCCCCAGCGGGGAATAGGCCATCAGCGGTATCCGGTGTTCGCGCAGCCAGGGGAGAAGGTCCCATTCGATGCCGCGTTCACCCAGATGGTAGAGGACCTGATTGGTCGCGCAGCGTCGCCCTTCGGCGAGGGCAAACAATTCGCGCATGTCGGCGGTGTCGAAATTGGAGACGCCCCACCGGACAATCTTTCCGTCTGCGCGCAGCCGTTCGAAGGCAGCCACCGTTTCGGCAAGCGGAATCCGCCCCCGCCAATGCAGGAGGTAGAGATCCAGCCGATCCGTTTTGAGCCGCTTCAAGCTGCGCTCACAGGCAGAGATCGCGCTTTTTCGGCCAGCGTTGTGGGGATACACCTTGCTGACTACAAACAGCCGATCGCGTTGCCCGGCGATCGCGCGTGCCACGACCCTCTCGGCGCCGCCCTCCGCATACATCTCGGCAGTGTCGACGAGCGTCATGCCCAGGTCGAAACCGAGCGCCAGCGCTGCGGCCTCGTTCGCCGCGCGGGTCTCGCGCTCGCCCATGGTCCAGGTCCCGAGGCCGAGCGCCGGCGCGGTCGTTCCGTCCGGGAACGTCACCGAAGGCATGTCGCCATGGGGCCTTTGCGCCATCCGGCCGAGGATACCGGAACCGCAGTCCCGTGATCGCGCGCAGGACCGACCGGTCCACAGCGGGCCAACGCGTGGATAATGGCGAACCCGGACCCGGCTTTCCGCCCATGCCCCTCGACACGCTTCCCGGCCGCACCGTCGTTCGCGGCGCCTGCCCGCACGATTGCCCCGACACCTGCGCGATGCTGATCACGGTCGAGGACGGCCGCGCGATCGAGGTGCGGGGCGCGCCGGACCATCCGCCGACGGCTGGAACGCTCTGCACGAAGGTCGCACGGTACCTCGAGCGCACCTATTCCCCGGAGCGCGTGCTGCACCCGATGCGACGCGTGGGCCGGAAGGGCGAGGGTCGCTTCGAGCGCATTTCCTGGGACGAGGCGTTCGACACCATCGCGACCCGGTTCGGCGCGATTGCCGCTTCGCCCGAGGGCCCGCAGGCGATCGTGCCGTACTCCTACGCGGGAACGATGGGGCTTCTGCAATCCGGCTCGATGGATCGTCGTTTCTTCCACCGGCTCGGCGCGTCGCTCCTCGACCGGACCATCTGCGCCACTGCCGGCAAGGCCGGCTGGGTCGCGACGGTCGGTACGGCGATGGGGACGGACGTCGAGCAATTCGCGAACAGCCGGCTGATCCTGATCTGGGGCAGCAATCCGGTCGTTTCCAATCTGCATTTCTGGCGCCAGGCGCAGGAAGCGAAGCGCCGCGGCGCGAAGCTCGTCGCCATCGACCCGTATCGGAGCCAGACCGCGGAAAAGTGCCACCAGCACGTGGCGCTCGTTCCGGGGACCGACGCCGCACTTGCGCTCGGCATGATGCACGTGCTGATCGCGGAGGATCTCGTCGATCACGAATACATCTACCGGCACACGACCGGATTCGATGCGTTGCGCGGCCGTGCCGCCGAATTTCCACCGGAGCGCGTGGCGCGCCTCTGCGGCATTGCGGCGGATACGGTGGTCGAACTCGCACGGGCCTACGGCACCACCCGCCCGGCGGCGATCCGCGTCAACTACGGGATGCAGCGCCATGCCGGCGGCGGCAACGCCGTGCGCGCGGTCGCCTGCCTGCCGGCGCTCGTCGGCGCCTGGCGCGATCCGGCCGGTGGTGCGCTGCTGTCGTCATCGGGCACCTATCCCGTCGATACCGCGGCGCTCGAACGCCCCGATCTCATTCGCGGCAAGCCGCGGACGATCAACATGAGCACGATCGGCGACGCGCTGCTCGATGCCGACGACCCGCGGATCCGGGCGATCTACGTCTACAACTCGAACCCGGTCGCCGTGGCGCCCGAGTCGGCGAAAGTGGCCGCCGGCTTCGCGCGCGAAGATCTTTTTTGCGTGGTGCACGAGATCTTCCGGACCGACACCGCCGACTACGCGGACATCCTCCTGCCCGCCACCACGCAGCTCGAGCAAGCTCGACGTGCACAGCTCGTACGGACATCTCTATGCGGTCGCGAACAACCCGGCGATCGCGCCGCTCGGCGAGGCGAAACCGAACACCGAGGTCTTCCGGCTGCTCGCCGCGCGGATGGGATTTTCCGAGTCCTGCTTTCGCGACAGCGACGAGGATCTCGCGCGGCTCGCGTTCCGTTCGGATCACCCGCGCGCGGGCGGCATGACCTGGGACGAGCTCAAGGCGAAGGGCTTCCAGAGACTGGCCGTGCCGGTGGCCCATGCGCCGTTCGCCACCGGCGATTTCCCGACACCGTCCGGCAAATGCGAGTTCTACTCCGAAACGCTCGCGCGGGAAGGCCACGATCCTCTCCCGACGTTCATCCCGCCGCGCGAGTCGGTCGCGAGCAACCCGACGCTCGCCCGGCGCTATCCGCTGGCGTTCCTGTCGCCGCCCGCCCGCAACTTCCTCAATTCGTCGTTCGCGAATTTGCCGACGTTCATCGCCGAGGAAAAGACGCCGTGGCTCGACATTCATCCCGACGACGCCCGGTCGCGCGGGATCGCGAGCGGCGATCGCGTGCGCATCCGCAACGACCGGGGAAGCTTCACGGCAACGGCGCGCGTGACGGATCGTGCGCGAACGGGCGTCGTCGTCGCGCCGTCGGTCTGGTGGAAGAAACTCTCCCCGGACGGCGCCAATGCCAACGCCGTGACGGGCCAGGCATTGACGGACCTCGGGCGCGCCGCGACGTTCTACGATTGCCTGGTCGACGTCGAAAGGCTCTGACGCCGGTCAGCGCGGGCGTGCCCGCGTCCCGGCAGCGCAACGTCTAGAGCTTGCGCACGAGCCCGACCATCACGCCGAAGATTTCGAGCGTGCCCTCGGGGCGAATGACGGGGTAGGCCTTGTTCTCCGGCTTCAGCACGAACTGGCCGCGATCGACATCGAGCCGCTTAAGCGTGAACTGCCCGTCGACGATCGCCACGACGACGTCGCCGCGCTTGGCCGAGGCCGTCTTTTCGACGACGACGAGATCGCCCTCGAGGATGCCGGCGTCCTGCATCGAGTCGCCCTTGACGCGGATGAGGACCGTCTGCGATGGCCGCTCGATCAGGTAGTCGTCGATCGTCAGCGCATCGGCGTGACCATCTTCGACGGGATTAGGCTGCCCGGCCTGCACCGGTGACTCGGCCAGCGCCCGTGCGAAGAACCGGCTGGTCGGCGCGAGCCGCCGGTCCGGCGTGGATTCGATGTAGCCGGCGAGCTTGAGCCGTGCGACCATGGCCGCCACCGACGACTTGGACTTGAGTCCGAGCAGGTTGCCGATCGATGCGTACGACGGCAACGCCCGATGCCGGGCGTAGTAATCCTGCAGCGACGCGAGATAAGAACGATCGTTCGACATGGCGGTACAATAGCGAACGAGCGTTCGTCCGTCAAGCCCCTTCCGGCCCCCTCCTTGCCCATGCGCCTGTTCGCCCCGGTCCTGGCCTTCGTCGACCTCGAAACCACCGGCACGGGCGCCGCGGCCGACGCGATCACCGAGATCGGAATCGTGCGGGTCGAAGCGGATCCCGAGGGCGTCGCGAGTCCCCGCATCACCGAGTGGAGCACGCTGGTCAACCCGGGGATGCCGATTCCGCCCGAGATCCAGGCGCTGACCGGGATCACCAACGCCATGGTCCGCGATGCCCCGCCCTTCTCCCGCATCGCAGACGAAGTTGCGGCGCGGACCGCCGGCGCGTTGTTCGTGGCGCACAACGCGCGCTTCGACTACGGTTTTTTGAAGCATGCGTTCGCGCGGGAGCAGCGCGCCTTCTCCGCGCGGGTGCTCTGCACGGTCCGGCTGTCGCGGCGCCTGTTTCCCGACGAGTCGCGACACAACCTGGACAGCGTGATCGCACGGCACGGCCTGTCCGTGGCCGGGCGACACCGCGCGCTCGGCGACGCGCGCGTCCTGTGGACGTTCCTGCAGACGCTCTACCGCGATCTGCCGGCGGAAGCGATCGAAGCCGCCGCGAAACGCGTCCTCAAGACGCCGAGCCTTCCGCCGCAGCTCGCGCCCGACGCGCTCGACATCCTGCCGGAGGCGCCAGGCGTCTACCTTTTCTATGGCCTCAACGCGCTGCCGCTGTACATCGGCAAGAGCACGAACCTGCGCGAGCGCGTGGGCGCTCATTTCTCGTCGGATTATCGTTCCGCAACCGACCTTCGCCTCTCGACGGAGCTGCAGCGGATCGAGTTCGAGGAGACGGCCGGCGAAATCGGCGCGCTGCTGCGGGAAGCCGCGCTCGTCAAATCGATGGTTCCCGCGCACAACCACGCGCTGCGCCGCAAGGCGGAGGCAGGCGTGCTCGAGTTGCCGGCCGCGCCCGGCCCGCCGGGCTTCATTCCCGCCACCAGCGTCGCGGCCGGCGAGCTCCCCGGCCGATACGGGCCATTCTCGTCGAAGCGGCAGGCGCGCGAGGCGCTGCGCTCGCTCGCTGCCGAGCACGCGCTGTGCTGGAAGGCGCTGGGTCTCGAAAAGCGGCTGGGCCCGTGCTTCGCGCGCCAGGTGAAACGGTGCGCCGGCGCGTGCGTGGGCGCCGAATCCGCCGCCGATCATCACGAGCGGCTGCGGCAGGCGCTCGTGCCGCTCGCGATTCCGCCCTGGCCGTTCGCTGGACTCGCGGCGATTCGCGAGCGCTCGTTGCTGGGAGATCGGGTCGATCTGCACGTGCTCCGGGACTGGTGCTGGCTCGGCACCGCCCGGGACGACGGCGAGCTCGGCCGTCTCGTCGAAACGCCCCCGCGCCCGGAGTTCGATGCCGACATCGCGCGGCTGCTGATGCGCGTGCTCGCGAAAGGAAAGCACGAGATATTGGCGCTTCCCGGCGCGGTCGGTCCCGCAGACTAGGCTCGGTCCGCGTCCCGTCCGGTGGCACGCTGCACCCTAGCCGCCACGCGCCGCATGCGCCGCCAGCACCGTCGCGACGCACGCCGTCAGCTTGGTCGCGTAGGGAATGTGCAGGAATTCGTTGGGCCCGTGCGCATTGGACTTGGGTCCGAGCACGCCGGTGATCAGGAACTGCGCGTCCGGAAAATGCTTGCCGAGCATCGCCATGAACGGGATCGTGCCGCCCTCGCCCATCGCCGCGGCCGGCTTGCCGTAGTACGCGTTCGACGCGGTCTGGAGCGCCTCCTCGAGCCACGGTGCGGTTGCCGGTGCGTTCCATCCGGTCGCGCCTTCGTCCCCCTCGAAGCGGACGGTCGCGCCATGCGGCGGGTCCGCCTCGAGCAGGCGCTTCAGCACCTGCATCGCATTGGCGCCATCCACGGGCGGCGGCAAGCGCAGCGAAAGCTTGAGCGACGTGCGCGGACGCAACACGTTGCCGGCATCGGCAATGGCCGGGAAACCCGTCCGCGCCGGTCACCGACAGCGCCGGGCGCCACGTGCGGTTGAGCAGCGCTTCGGCGTGATC
>CAVVUJ010000020.1:0-20169 GCA_963751405.1 uncultured beta proteobacterium
ATGCGGGCCAGCAGCAGCTTGGCGTGGTCGGGGTTGTCGACGAAATTGAGTCGCTCGCTGTTGACGATCAGCAGCGGCGCGGCCTCGTAGGCATAGAAGTAGCGGCTGTAGGCGTCGGCCAGGCGCGTGAGGTAGCTCGCCGAAATCTTCCGCTCGAAATCGACGCCGCGCCGATGCACCCGCTCGATCAGCGTGTCGACGGGCGCCTGCAGGTAGATGACGAGATCCGGCGTCGGCGTCTGCGGCTTCAGGTGCGAGTAGACCTTCTCGTAGAGCAGGTACTCGGCATCCGTCAGGTTGAGCCGAGCGAACAGCGGGTCCTTGTCGAGCAGGAAATCGCCCACGGTCAGCTGGCGGAACATGTCGAACTGGCCGACCCCGGATAGCTGGTCCGCGCGCTGGAACAGGAACGTGAGCTGGGTGGCGAGGGCGAAGCGCGGCATGTCGCCGTAGAAGCGCTCGAGGAACGGATTGTCCTCGGGCTGCTCGAACAGCTCCTCGCCGCCGACGTGGTGCGCGAGCACGCGCGCGAGGCTCGTCTTGCCCGCGCCGATCGGCCCTTCGACGACGACGTAGCGGCACTTCTCGAGGTCCATCGGCGGATGCGTGGCGGACGAGGCGTCAGCGCAGGCGCTGGGAGCGCGTGCGGGCGATCCGCTGGTCGCGCACGGCGCCGAGGAAGCGGCGCGCGAGCCCGCGCCCGGGGATGGTCGCCTCCGCGGCGATATCGACGAGCGGACGCAGCACGAACGCGCGCTCGTGCATGCGCGGATGCGGGACCGTCAGTGTCGGCAGGCTGATTCGGCGGCGGCCGAATATCAGCAGATCGAGATCGAGCGTCCGCGACGCGTTGCGCTTCGGCTCGCGGTCGCGCCGTCGATGCTGGCGGCGCTCGATGGAATGAAGCGCGGCGAGCAGGGCGCGCGGCTGGAGCGCTGTGCGCACCGCGACGACGGCGTTGACGTAGTCGGGCTGCGGCGCGTCGCAGCCGATCGGCGCGCTCGCGTAGTTCGGGGAAACGGCGATGACGCGCATCCGCGGCAGCCGCGCGATCGCGCGCACCGCGCGGGCAAGCTGCCGGCGCGGATGGGCGAGGTTGCTGCCGAGTCCCACGAACGCGAGCGTCATGCCTCTCCGGCCGGCGGATTGCCGTCCGGCTGCGCGGTCTCGCCGTCGGCGCGGCGCTTGCGCCCGCGGCCCCGTCCGCGGCTGCGCGGCTTCGGGCCTTCTTCGGGCTTCAACATCGCTTCGCGCTCGTCGGTGCCGGCGTTGGCGAAGCGATCCCACCAGTCGGCCAGGCCCGCGAGTTCGCCTTCGAGCTCGCCGCTCTGGCAGCGCAGGTCGAGAAAGTCCCAGCCGGCACGGAAGCCCGGGTGCTCCAGCAGGCGGAAGGGTCGCCCTCCGGCGCGCTGCTCGAAGCGCGGCTGCAGCGACCAGATTTCCTTGATCGTGGCCTCGAACCGGCGCGGTATCGCGATCTTCTTGGCCTGTTCGCCCAGGACCGCGTCCATCGCCTCGAACAGCGCCGGAATCGCTTTCCCGCCGCCCGCGCGTGCCGCCTTCCACGTCGCGAGCACCTCGTGCCAGAGGAGCGTGGCGAACAGGAAGCCGGGCGAGACGCCGCGATCCTCGCGCACGCGCCGATCGGTCTCGGCGAGCGCGAGCTCGATGAAGCGCTGGCCGAGCGGCTGCTCGAGGATCACGTCGATCAGCGGCAGCAGCCCGTGGGACAGGCCGTGCGCCCGCAGGCTACGCAGTGTCTCGACCGCATGGCCGGAGAGCAGGAGCTTCTGCATCTCGTCGAAGAGCCGCGCCGGCGGGACGTTCTGGATCAGCGGCGCGAGCTTCGGGATCGGGGCGGCCGTCCTCGGCTCGATCGCAACGCCGAGCTTCGCGGCGAGCCGCACGGCCCGCAGCATGCGCACCGGATCCTCCCGCAGGCGCGTCACCGGCACACCGATCAGCTTCAGCTGGCGCGCGCGGATGTCGGCGACGCCGCCGACGTAGTCCCACACCTGCTCGGTGGCCGGGTCGAAGTAGAGCGCGTTGATCGTGAAGTCGCGTCGCACCGCGTCCTCGGCCTGCGAGCCGTAGACGTTGTCCGAAAGCAGCCGGCCGTGCTCGTCGGTTGCGTCATCGCCGGTCTGCGCCGCGCGAAACGTCGAGACTTCGATTGTTTCCGGACCGACATGAACGTGCACGAGCCGGAAGCGGCGACCGATGACGAAGGCGCGGCGGAACAGCGGCTTCACCTGCTCTGGCCGGGCGTCGGTGGCAATGTCGAAATCCTTCGGCTCGATGCCGAGCAGCAGATCGCGCACGGCGCCGCCGACGACGAAGGCCTTGAACCCGGCCTCGTGCAGCTTGCGCGTCACCTCGATCGCGCCGCGCCCCAGCTGCTGGCGGCGGATCGGATGGTCGCCCGGGCCATAGATGCGGGGATCCCGTGTCCCGCTTTTCTTCCGGGGTAGCAGGCGTGCAAGCAGGCGGCGGATCATCGCGGCATAAGGGTGGCGCGTCCGACCAGGTCGGGCGAGGAGACCGACGGTTGGGGCGGGCGGCTGCGCAAAGCGCACCGAGAGCGGTGGAGCGGACGGGCAACGATCATAGCACGCGGGGCCTCGCGAAATCCTCGCGCCACGTGCCTGGCGCGATGCCCTCGATCGTCCACGGACCGACGGCATGTCGAATGAGACGCAGCGTGGGCAGGCCCACTGCGGCCGTCATCCGCCGCACCTGCCGATTGCGGCCTTCGGTAAGGATGATTTCCAGCCACGATGTTGGAATCGCCTTGCGCCAGCGG
Organism: uncultured beta proteobacterium; assembly: GCA_963751405.1. Lineage (GTDB taxonomy): Bacteria > Pseudomonadota > Gammaproteobacteria > Burkholderiales > Casimicrobiaceae > CAIWHR01. The sequence goes on from CAVVUJ010000020.1 coordinate 2,804, forward strand.
ATCGGAGGGTCGCGCGGCCAGAGGCCGTCAGGTTCCGGGATCACTCTGGCTCCGGCGGGGGCCGTGACGATGCCGGAGAGGTTGACGCCGGCGGCAAGCGCCGCGAGCTGTCGCGGGGCGGCGGTGCCTTCGACCTGCACCCAATACGTTTTCGCGAGCTTGCTGGAAGGACTCGTGATGCGCGCCTGCAGCGTTCCGTCGGCGGTCAGCACTACGAGCCCTTCGCTGTCCGCATCGAGCCGCCCCGCCGGGTAGACATCCGGGACACGGACAAAATCGGCGAGCGTCGGCTTGCCGCTGGCGTCGGCGGTGAACTGGCAGAGCGTGCCGTAAGGTTTGTTGAGCAGGATGACGCGGCCGCCCGCTGCGTGGTGGTCCCGTGGCACACGTTGCTCGCCGTCTCGCGCGGTGGCAGGCGGGGCCTGTCGGCCACTCCGGCGCGCCCTGTCGCGGCCTGCATTCGATTCGCGTCCGGAGGCGCCGTGCCGGGTCGTGGCGGGATTCATCGGAATCCAGGATAATTAAGAGCTTGCCGCACGGCACTCGAATCGCGCTGCCGCGCTGCCGGCGCCTGCCGCGAAGGCCCTCTCAGGAGAAACCATGTATCAGCACGTCAAGGTTCCGGCCGCTGGCCGGAAGATCACGGTCAATCAGGATTTCAGTCTCAACGTGCCGGACAACCCGATCATCCCCTACATCGAGGGGGATGGTACCGGGCTGGATATTACGCCGGTGATGATCGAGGTCGTGGATGCGGCGGTGGCCAAGGCCTACGGCGGCAAGCGCCGGATTCACTGGATGGAGGTCTACGCCGGCGAGAAGTCGACCCGGGTCTACGGTCCCGACGTGTGGCTGCCGGACGAGACGCTGGCGGTGGTCAAGGAGTACGTGGTGTCGATCAAGGGCCCGCTGACCACGCCGGTGGGCGGGGGCATCCGGTCGCTCAACGTGGCGCTGCGCCAGCAGCTCGACCTGTACGTGTGCCTGCGTCCGGTGCGCTACTTCGCCGGGGTGCCCAGTCCGGTCAAGGCGCCGGAGAAGACCGACATGGTGATCTTCCGGGAGAACTCGGAGGACATCTATGCCGGCATCGAATGGGAGGCCGAGACCGAGGGGGCGAAGAAGGTCATCGACTTCCTGATCCGGGAGATGGGGGTGAAGAAGATCCGCTTTCCGGCCACCTCCAGCATCGGCATCAAGCCGGTGTCGCGCGAAGGCACCGAGCGGCTGGTGCGCAAGGCGCTGCAGTACGCGATCGACAACGACCGCAAGTCGCTGACGATCGTGCACAAGGGCAACATCATGAAGTTCACCGAAGGGGGCTTCCGCGACTGGAGCTACGCGCTGGCGCAGCGGGAGTTCGGCGCGCAGCCGATCGACGGCGGACCGTGGTGCAAGCTCAAGAACCCGAAGACGGGCCGCGAGATCGTCATCAAGGACGCGATCGCCGACGCCTTCCTGCAGCAGATCCTGCTGCGCCCGGAGGAGTACGACGTCATCGCCACGCTCAACCTCAACGGCGATTACATCTCCGACGCGCTCGCCGCGCAGGTGGGCGGCATCGGCATCGCGCCGGGGGCGAACCTGTCCGACACGATCGCCATGTTCGAGGCGACCCACGGCACGGCGCCGAAGTACGCGGGCAAGGACTACGTGAACCCCGGCTCGGAGATCCTGTCGGCCGAGATGATGCTCGTGCACATGGGCTGGAAGGAGGCGGCGCAGCGCATCACGCGAAGCCTCGAGCGGGCGATCGCCGACAAAGTTGTGACCTACGACTTCGCGCGGCTGATGGCCGGCGCCACCCAGGTGTCCTGCTCCGGCTTCGGCAAGGCCATGATCGAGCGGATGTAAGCCGGACCGCGGCGCGGCGGGCTGGCCGCCGCCCGTTCTGGCCTGCCGGTGCACGCATGCAATTTTCCGGAGCGCGTCGGGCCGACCGGCGGTCGCGCAATGCCGACGCCCGGGCCCAGGAACTCCTGCCCGGCCGGCCGGTCCCACCCGCGTGGCACCGAGTTCGCGGGCGCCGCGAGCGTGGGAGAATGGCCGCAAGCCGGAACGTGGATTGGCAATGTTGCGCACGATCCCCGCAGGCGGCGAGTCCGCGGTCGCGCAAAGCGCTTTCCCCTTGAATAATCTGTTGCAATCGTCAACCATAGACCCATCTCACGTTTGCCCGTAATTAGGGGACAATGGCCAATCAGCAGCAGGATGGCAGCCTTCTCGAGGCTGAGAAAGTCCGGGTCAAGCCGCCGCCGCTCTACAAGGTGCTGCTGCTGAACGACGATTACACGCCAATGGACTTTGTCGTTGTGGTGTTGCAGACTGTTTTCGCGATGAGCCGGGAAAAGGCCACGCAAGTGATGCTGCAGGTGCATCGCGAGGGGATGGGGGTGTGCGGGACGTACGTGCGCGAGATCGCGACCAGCAAGGTCGATCAGGTGGTCGATCTCGCGCGGCGGCACCAGCACCCGTTGCAGTGCACGATGGAGGAGACTTGAGCGAGGCATGCTGTCGCCGCAACCCGCGGCGCGGCGGATTCGGGCGAAAGAGGCAATCGAGATGATCGCGCAGGAACTGGAAGTATCCCTCCACATGGCCTTTGTCGAGGCCCGGCAGAAGCAGCACGAGTTCATCACCGTCGAGCACCTGCTGCTCGCGATGCTGGACAACCCGTCGGCAGCCGAGGTGCTCAAGGCCTGCGGAGTGGATCTGGACGAGCTGCGCGGCGTCCTCACCGACTTCATCAGCGAGCACACGCCGCGACTGTCGCCGCACTCGGACGCGGACACGCAGCCCACGCAGGGCTTCCAGCGCGTGATCCAGCGCGCGATCCTGCACGTGCAGTCGTCCGGCAAGAAGGAAGTCACCGGCGCCAACGTCCTCGTCGCGATCTTCGGCGAGAAGGAATCGCACGCCGTCTACTTCCTCAACCAGCGCGGCGTGACGCGGCTCGACGTCGTCAACTACATCGCGCACGGCATCACCAAGAACGCGCAGCAGAAGCCGGAGAAGGCCGAAGCCAAGGAAGAGGGCGAGGGTGCGAGCGAGACGCAGGGCGCGCTCGACTCCTACACGATCAACCTCAACACGATGGCGAAGCAGGGCAAGACCGATCCGCTGATCGGCCGCGCGCACGAGCTCGAGCGGGTGATCCAGGTGCTGTGCCGCCGCCGCAAGAACAATCCGCTGCTGGTCGGCGAGGCCGGCGTGGGCAAGACGGCCATCGCCGAGGGGCTCGCGCGCCGGATCAACGAGCAGGCAGTGCCGGAGCTGCTCTACGACTACCAGGTCTATTCGCTCGACATGGGCGCGCTCCTCGCCGGCACGAAATATCGCGGCGATTTCGAGCAGCGCCTGAAGGCGGTGCTGAAACAGCTCGCCGAAAATCCGAAGTCGATCCTGTTCATCGACGAGATCCACACCATCATCGGCGCCGGCGCTGCGTCGGGGGGCACGCTCGACGCGTCGAACCTGCTGAAGCCGGCGCTGTCCACGGGGGCGATGAAGTGCATCGGCGCCACGACCTACAACGAATTTCGGCAGATCTTCGAGAAGGACCACGCATTGTCGCGGCGCTTCCAGAAGGTCGACGTGCCGGAGCCGTCGATCGCCGAGACGATCGAGATTCTCAAGGGCCTGAAGTCGCGTTTCGAGCAGCACCATGGCGTCAAGTACGCGCCCGCGGCGCTCACGACCGCGGCTGAACTGTCGGCCCGGTTCATCAACGACCGGCACCTGCCGGACAAGGCGATCGACGTCATCGACGAGGCCGGAGCCGCGCAGAAGATCCTGCCGAAGTCGAAGCAGAAGAAGGTGATCAGCAAGACCGAGATCGAGGAGATCGTCGCGAAGATCGCCCGCATCCCGGCGAAGAACGTCACCTCCGACGACCGCAACGCGCTGAAGACGCTCGACCGCGACCTCAAGAACGTGGTGTTCGGGCAGGACCGGGCGATCGACGCGCTGGTGGCCGCGATCCGGATGGCGCGCTCGGGCCTGGGCAATCCGCAGAAGCCGATCGGCAATTTCCTGTTCAGCGGTCCGACCGGTGTGGGCAAGACCGAAGTCGCGCGCCAGCTCGCGTACTGCCTCGGCGTCGAGCTGATCCGCTTCGACATGTCCGAGTACATGGAGCGGCACGCCGTGTCGCGGATGATCGGCGCCCCGCCCGGCTACATCGGGTTCGACCAGGGCGGCCAGCTCACCGAGGCGATCACCAAGCATCCGTACAGCGTGCTGCTGCTGGACGAGATCGAGAAGGCGCACCCGGACATCTACAACATCCTGCTGCAGGTGATGGACCACGGGACGTTGACGGACAACAACGGCCGCAAGGCCGATTTCCGCAACGTCACGATCATCATGACGACCAACGCCGGCGCCGCCGAGCTCGCCCGCGGCACGATGGGCTTTACCAACGCCAAGGAAAGCGGCGACGAAATGGCCGAGATCAAGCGGCTGTTCACGCCGGAGTTCCGCAACCGCCTGGACGCGACGATCTCGTTCGCGCAGCTCGACACGGACGTCATCCTCAAGGTGGTCGACAAGTTCCTGCTCGAGCTCGAGAACCAGCTGCACGAGAAGAAAGTCGAGCCGACGTTCACGGCCAACCTCAAGTCTTTCCTGGCCAAGAAGGGTTTCGATCCGCAGATGGGCGCACGGCCGATGGCGCGGCTCATCCAGGACACGATCAGGAAGGCGCTCGCCGACGAGCTCCTGTTCGGGCGGCTCGTCGGTGGCGGTCAGGTGACGATCGACATTGGCGACGACGACACGGTCCGCCTCGTGTTCGAGGAGACGAAGGAACCCGAGCCGGTGGCGTGAGATTCAGGGCCGGCGACGACTTGCGCGAGCGAGCGAACGCAAACAAAACGGCGCCAGCAGGCGCCGTTTTGCTCTTGGGGCGTTGCACAGCAAGCGGTAGCCGAACCCGATACCCGGTCGGGCGGGAGCCCAAGCCGGGGTTGCGCCTGGGTCTGTCTAGGCGAGCGTGTCGGCCCAGATGTTCTTCGCCCAGCTGAACGCGTACCGGCCCTCGATCTCGCTCATGGCCGGAGACACGCCGCCCGAGCCGGGCACGGCCAGCACCGTCTTCTTCTCCTTGTCGTACTGGTGGACCGAGCAGACGTGCACGACTTCCTTGTCGGTGATGAAGCTGTAGCACGTGTTCGTGAGCACCGGGGTCGGGTTCGGCGCCTGGCCGGCGAGCAGCGCGACCACCGCGGCGGCGCAGACCTTCGCGTGCTGGTTCGCCATGTGTCCGGACTTGGGCATGCCCGCCGCGATCTGGATCGCATCGCCCAGCACGTGAACGTTCTTCACCTTGACCGACTCGAAAGTCAGGAAGTCCACGTCGCACCAGCGGTCGTTCGCGGTGACCACGCCGGCCGATCGGGCGATGGCCCCGGCACGCTGCGGCGGCACGACGTTGAGCACGTCCGCTTTGACGGGGTCCTGCACCTCGAACTTCGCCGTGCGCGTCGCCGCGTCGACATCGGTCAGCACGTGGTTGCCCCGGTACTCGACGATGCCCTTGTACTCCTCCGCCCAGGCCTTCTTGAACAGCGGCCCCTTCGACGTGACGTCGCCGTTGCCGTCGAGGATCAGCACCTTCGATTTCGGTTTGGCCCGCTTGAAGTACCACGCGACCTGGCACGCGCGCTCGTACGGCCCGGGCGGGCAGCGATAGGGCGCGACGGGGATCGAGAGAGCGTAGACGCCGCCATCGGGCATCGCCTCGAGCTGGCGGCGCAATGCAACCGTCTGCGCGCCGGCTTTCCACGCGTGCAGGATCGTCTCCTGCGCCCGGGCGTTGTTGAGGCCGGGCACCTTGTCCCACATGAGGTCGACGCCCGGCGACAGGATCAGGCGGTCGTACGGCAGCTCCCCGCCGCCGGCAAGCTTCACCATGCGCTTCTCCGTGTCGATCCCGACCGCGGTGTCCTTGACGATCTTCACGCCGTGGCGCTTCATCAGGTTGTCGTAGCTCACCGTGATGTCGGCGAGCGTCTTGCTGCCTCCCAGCACGAGATTCGAAATCGGACACGAGATGAATTCGGGGTTCGGCTCGACGACCGTCACGTCGACGCCGCCGTTGCTCCACATCCGGATGTACTTCGCGGCGGTCGCGCCGCCGTAGCCACCGCCGACGACGACGACCTTGCCGCCCGCCCCGCTCATCGTCGCGCAGCCCGGAATCGCGGCGACCGTCGAGGCCGCGCCGATCGTCTTCAGGAAATCACGTCGTTGCATGCTCATGGCCGCTCCCTCACTTTGCTTTCTGCGCCGAGAACCAGCCGGCGACAAGGTCGATCTGCTCGTCGGTGTAGCCCTTGGCCAGCTGCGGCATGATCGTTCCGGGCACGGTGCCTTTCTTGTAGTCCTGCATCCTGCGCACGAGCTCGTCCTTCGGCCTGCCGGCGAGCGAGGCAACCTCGCCCACGCTCACGCCATTCGTGCCGTGGCAGTTGGCGCAGGTGGCGGCGAGGTTTCGCCCGAGGTTCGGGTCGCTGCCCTGTCCCGCGGCGTGGGCGGCACCCAGCGCGGCGACCAGGGCCACGCCGATCATGGAAATGGAACGCACGATGCTCTCCTAGTGTCGGTCGCGCGACGGGCGGTTGCCGCCGCGCGCGCCGTTGTTTTCGCCGCCAGGCGGCGCGCAGGAAACTCCTCCTTTGGCGAGACCGTTCGCTTGGGCCCGAACGCGCCTCTCGCCAACGGCGGACGTTTGCACCGTCCGCGTCCGGTGTCAAGTGCGGCGAATCAAGGAACGGCCCCGCCGGGCCCGGCGGGAAGCTGCCGGCGCCAGCTCGTGGTTCCGTGGTGCTACAGTTGCCGGCATGACGATACGAAGCGGGATCGAAGTAAGCTTCCTCGGCGCAGCCGGCGAGGTCACCGGATCCTGCTATCGCGTGGCTACCGGTCGCGCACGGTTCCTCGTCGAATGCGGCATGTTCCAGGGTGGCCGTGAAGCCGACGACAAGAACGCCGCGGCGCTGGATTTCGATGTCCGCGCCCTCGATTTCGTCGTCATCACGCATGCGCACATCGATCATTCCGGGCTGCTGCCGCGGCTGGCTGCGCGCGGTTTTTCCGGCCCTGTCTACGCGACGCCGGCAACGATCGACCTCCTTGGGGTGATGCTGCCGGATAGCGCGCACATCCACGAGATGGAGTTTGCGCGGGCGCATGAGGTCGAGTCGCGCCACCGTGGCGGGCGGACGCGGTTCCCGGATCGCGGTGGACCTCGCGGCGATCCGGTTGCGGCGCCGCTTTACACCGTGGCCGACGCGCAGCGGAGCCTTTCGCTGCTGGTGCCGGTCGCCTACGACCGGGTGTTCGAGCCCAAGGCGTCCGTCCGCTTCCGCTTCCGTGACGCCGGGCACATCCTCGGCTCGTCGATCGTCGAGCTGTGGGCGGACATCGAGGGCGGGACGCGCAAGCTCGTCTTCTCCGGCGATCTCGGCCAGCCCGGACGGCCGGTGATGGACGATCCGACGCCGATCGCCGATGCCGACGCCGTCATCGTCGAGTCCACCTACGGCAATCGGCTGCACAAGCCGCTGGCGACGACCTACGACGAGTTCGCGCAAGTGCTGGCAACCACGCTTCCCCGTGGCAACGTGATCATTCCCGCGTTCGCGGTCGGCCGGACGCAGGAAGTGCTGCACGTGCTCGCCGACCTCGTGCGGCGGGGCCGGGCGCCCGCGCTGAACATCTTCGTCGATTCGCCGCTCGCCACGCGCGCGACCGAGATCACGGCCAAGTACGCCGCGATCCTGGATCGCGAAAGCCGTGACCTCGCCGGTTGGGTGGCGCGCAACAAGGACCAGGTCCGCGTTCGCTTCACCGAGACGCCGCAGGATTCGATGGCGATCAACAGCGTGACGCGCGGCGCGGTCATCGTGGCGGCATCCGGCATGTGCGAAGGGGGGCGCATTCGGCATCACCTGCGCCACAACCTGCCGCGCGAGGAATGCGCGATCGTCTTCACCGGATTTCAGGCGGCCGGAACGCTGGGGCGCGAGATCGTCGACGGTGCCACGCGCGTGCGTCTCTTTCGCGACGACGTGGCCGTGCGCGCGTCGGTGCACACGATCGGAGGGCTCTCCGCGCACGGCGATCAGGCCGCACTCGTCGCTTGGCTGTCGGCGTTTCATGCGCCTCCGGCACGCGCGTTCGTCGTTCACGGCGAGCGCGCGACCGCCGTCGGCTTTGCCGAGCTGATGCGCGAACGGCTGCACTGGCCATCGGTCGAGGTGCCGCAGCGGGGCGATTGCGTGCATCTCGTGTGACACCCAGATCGAGTGGTAACGCCGCCGTTGGTCTCCAAATCGGTGCCGGGCGACGGTCGGTGGCAGGCGAACGCGCTCGAAAATGGAAATGTTTTCCGAAACGTTTGCGAGTCCTGAGCCGAGTGATCGCGGTGAGTCAAAGAAAATAATCAATATATTCATGCCGATGATGCACCCGGGCCTATCTTGGCAGCCGGCTTCCCTAACTTCCGCTCCCGCGATGCAGCAGAATCTGCGACAAAAACGCGCACCCGGATTCCATTTGGCGGAATCTGTTTTTAAGCGCATGATTTAAAGTAACATTTTGTATATTGCAATGCAGAAAATCGCTTGTCAGGTCGGCCGGATTTTGCTAATTTGTAGCCATGTCACGAGCAGTCGAAGACCTGAATCGGTCACGGCTGCATGAAGGGCCTGGTGCCTCAACCCCATCCATGCCCGCCTGATCGGCCGAGCGATCCTCGACGGTCCGTGCAGTGAAGCGCCTGGCGGCTGGGCTCGCCATCCGTTTCACGCTGCGGTAGCCGCGGCGCGAACTGCAGTTGCGCCGCGGGGATCGCTGACCAAGGTTCCGGGCTGTCCCGCACGGGCAGCTGCGGATTGGCCATGACGCAGACGATGGGAGTTGTCGATGAGCTACGATCTGGAAGCGGCAAGACTCAAGAAGGACTGGGCGGAAAATCCCCGCTGGAAGGGCATCAAGCGCGGCTACACGGCCGAAGACGTCGTGCGCCTGCGCGGGTCGGTGCACATCGAGCACACGCTCGCGCGCCGCGGCGCCGAGAAGCTGTGGAAGCTGATGCACGACGAGCCGTTCGTGAACACGCTGGGCGCGATGACCGGCAACCAGGCGCTGCAGCAGGTGAAGGCCGGGCTGAAGGCCATCTACCTTTCGGGCTGGCAGGTCGCGGCCGACGCGAACATCGCCGGCGAGATGTATCCGGACCAGTCGCTCTATCCGGTCAATTCGGTGCCGCAGGTCGTGCGCCGGATCAACAACGCGCTGATGCGCGCCGACCAGATCCAGCACATGGAAGGCAAGGGCGACATCGACTTCTTCGCGCCCGTCGTCGCCGATGCCGAGGCCGGATTCGGCGGCGTGCTGAACGCGTTCGAGCTGATGAAGGCGATGATCGACGCCGGCGCGGCGGGTGTCCATTTCGAGGACCAGCTGGCGTCGGTGAAGAAGTGCGGGCACATGGGCGGCAAGGTGCTCGTCCCGACGCGCGAGGCCGTCGAGAAGCTGATCGCGGCGCGGCTCGCCGCCGACTGCATGGGCGTGCCGACGATCGTCCTCGCGCGCACCGACGCCGAGGCGGCGGACCTCGTGACCTCCGACATCGACGATACCGACAAGCCGTTCTGCACCGGCGAGCGCACCATCGAGGGTTTCTACAAGACGCGCGCGGGTCTCGACCAAGCGGTGTCGCGCGGGCTCGCCTACGCGGCGTACGCGGACCTGATCTGGTGCGAGACGGGCAAGCCCGATCTCGCGTTCGCGAAGCAGTTTGCCGAGGCCATCCAGGCAAAGTTCCCGGGCAAGATGCTCGCGTACAACTGCTCGCCGTCGTTCAACTGGAAGAAGAACCTCGACGACGCGACGATCGCGCGCTTCCAGCGCGAGCTGGGCGCGATGGGCTACAAGTTCCAGTTCATCACGCTCGCGGGCTTCCACAGCCTCAACTACTCGATGTTCAACCTCGCCCACGGCTACGCGCGCAACAACATGACCGCGTTCGTCGAGATGCAGGAGGCCGAGTTCGCGGCCGCCGACAAGGGCTTCACCGCGGTGCGGCACCAGCGCGAGGTCGGCACCGGCTACTTCGACGCGGTCACGACGACCGTGCAGGGCAGCCAGTCGTCGACGACGGCGTTGTCCCACTCGACCGAGGACGAGCAGTTCTTCGACAAAAAGAAGGCCGCCAACGAGTAGCCCCGCGCAGCGCGCGAGCGAACGGGCCGTGCCGTCCGTGAGGGCGGCGCGGCCTTTTTTCGCTGTTGACCGCTGACGGTTGAGCACCAACGCAATGGCGCCGACGTTGCCCGAACCCGGTCCGCGCAACGTGCCGCCGCTGCGCGTTTTCTTCGCGCTGTGGCCGGATGCCGGCGCCCGCGACGCGCTTTCGGCGCTCGCCTGCGACACCGCCGCGCAAGCCGGGGGTCGCGCCCCGCCGGCCGGGAACCTGCATCTCACACTCGCGTTCCTCGGTGACGTCGCGGCGGCGCGCATCGCCGCTCTTCATGCGCTCGGTTCCGCCGTCGCCGCGGCGGTGCCTCCGTTCACGTTGACGCTCGATCGGGTCGGCGCGTTCGGCAATGGCGGAATAGCATGGGTGGGCGCCTCGGCACCGCCGCACGACCTAGAGCGGCTGTTGCAGTCGCTGACCGGCGCTCTGGCGAAGGAGGGGTTCCCGACCGAACGGCGGGCCTTTCACCCGCACGTGACGCTGGCGCGGCACTGCCGGCGCCCCACCGGCAGGGGGACCATCGTTTCAATCGCGTGGCGCATCGAGCAAATCACGCTGAACGCGTCCGAGCTCTCGCCGCGCGGGCCCCGATATCGCGAGCTTGGTGCCTGGCCTCTCGGGTCACCGACAGCCGACGGCACAACGTCCTAGCGCCGCATTAGAATGTCCCGTCGGTCCTGCGGCGGGTCCGGTCCCGGATCTGTCGCACCGACCGGCGAACCTGGGAGGATGAGATGCTTTATCTGCTGGACTTTCGTGTGGAGTACCCGGCAACCATGAGCCAGAAGGACCTCTTCGTCATCTGGGCTCAGGAAGCGGAGGCCGCGATCGGCGCCAAGCAGGCCGGGGCCGTGGTGGACCTGTGGAAATGCGTGGGCGAGCGCCGCGTGGTGGCTGTCGTGAACGTGGATGGGCCGGACACGCTGGATCGGATCCTGCTGGACCTGCCCATCATGAAGCTGCACGGCCAGCACGTCCAGGTGGACGTGACCCCGCTGCGACGGTACGAGGACTTCGCCGCAGACGTGAAAGCGCGCGTCAGCGGGTGAGGCAGCCCACGACGGGCGTCGTCAGGCCGGCGCCCGCCCGGGACAAGCGCCGGCCGGCATGGTCGCGGCTGGCGGTCCGCAGATGGCATGATCGGGCCAGCATACTGAACGCCGCATCGACGGGAGGCGGACGATGAATCGCAGAGAATTCATTCGTAACGCAACAGGTATTTCGGGCGTCATCATGGCCCCCGCGCTGGCGGCGGGCATGGAGCCGCAAAAGGTTGCCGCGTCCACCGCGCGCGTGGCTTTCGTGAAGACGATGGATCGCGCGGCGGGCGCGGTCCGCGCGATCGACCTCCTGGCGATCGCGCGCTTCGACGGCAGAGATCTTTTCGTCAAGCCGAACTTCAACAGCGCCGACAAGGCACCCGGCTCCACGCACGACGACACGCTGATCGCGCTGCTGAAGACGCTCAAGGCCATGGGCGCGGGCCCGTTGACGATCGGCGATCGCAGCGGCATGGGCAGCACGCGCGAAGTGATGGAAAGGAAGGGGGTCTTCGGGATCGCGCAACGGTTCGGCGCGAAGGTCGTCGTCCTCGACGAATTGCGCGCGGACGACTGGGAGCTGATCGAGCCGCCCGGCAGCCATTGGCAACAGGGATTCGCGCTGCCGCGGATGGTGCGCAACGCGGGCGGCATCGTCCAGACGTGCTGCCTCAAGACCCATCGCTACGGCGGCCATTTCACCTTGTCGCTGAAGAACTCCGTGGGTCTGGCGGCGAAAAATATTCCCGGCAATGCACACGATTTCATGCGCGAGTTGCACTCCTCGTCCCATCAGCGCCAGATGATTGCCGAGATCAATGCGGCGTATCGTCCCGAGCTGATCGTTCTCGATGGCGTGGAAGCGTTCGTGAGCGGCGGACCGGACTATGGTCAGCGGGTCGATGCCGGCGTCGTGCTGGCCGCGACCGATCGCGTCGCAGTGGACGCCGTGGGGGTGGCGTTGCTGCGCCATTTCGGTACGACGCGCGAGGTAAGCCGCGGCACCATCTTCGAGCAGGAACAGATCGCGCGCGCGGTGCAGCTGGGACTCGGGGTCACCGGACCGGGGCAGATCGAACTGGTGACCGGCGATCAGGAAAGCGCCGCCTTTGCGAAGAAGATCAGGGCCGTTCTGGACGGCGCGCCGGCAGCCTGAGCGGGCGCCGGCCCATGCCACCGCCTCCTCGTCCAAGTTCTGCCGCGGGAGCGTCGATTGCAGCGGCCCCGGTATGACCGGCATCCGACAGCGGAACCGGCGCCGCAAAGTAGCCAATCGCTGATCTACCCAACGCGTTCCATCGTCTGCTTTGGGCGAACATTGGGAACCGCGGCTCACGGCCAATAGTGTTGAAAAACTCCTTACCAACATACGGCGAGGAGTCTTCTGGGGTCTCTGACCATCAACCGAGTGACGATCGTCGATCCTGGGACGTTCTGAGAGGCCGAAGTTCTTGCGCGTCGACCCCGAACACCCGCTGCTCGAGTTTTTCAACACTATTGGCCACAAGCCGCCATAGAGCGAACTCGCTGATAGCGGTCGTTCAATGGCTCTGTCAACCCGAAGCAGACGGCGGAGGCGGTTCCCCCTACACCCTCCACGCGGCAGTTCGCCTCAATCTCGCCCCCCTTCGGCACTGTGGTTTAAACGCTCTACTCACCGCCAGACGGCAGTGACGCTGCCAATCTCACCCCACCGCGCGACCCTTAACGGCGAACGCCACCGATGCGACCGTTCGTGACGCACGACTCGGTGGCCGACTGGGAGTTGCCGACATACCGTGCGGTGAAGCCGGAGATCGTCTTTTCGATCTCGAACATTGTTACTGATACGGTAGTCGTGGAATAGCTAAATGTCGCGACGATCTGGCCCATGTGCCCCAACTGGGAATAGGTGCCATTGAAGATGATGTCGTCTCCTGTCGCCGGCACCTGAATAGCCACCCGGACAGAGTTGTCAGCGTTGTGGGCAATTTGAATCGTTGCGGCACCTTCATTATGGCCGCCACCGGAGGCTGGGATGCACGTCTCGTCGTCGATCATGCCGCCGTAGTAGGAGCCAGTGAGGTTATCGTTCCGCCAGAACTGGCGGGTGACGTTCTTCACGACAGGGACGCCGCTCACCGTGTAGGTCAATTTGGCGGTGTTGACGGTGTCCGCGTCGAAAGTCAGCGTGCCAACCTTCGCGTAGCCGACCGCGCTCGGGTTGAAGGTTCCGCCGTAGTAGGGTCCGGTGGTCGAGTAGAGGTCACCGGTGAAGAGCACGCGGCCCGCCGGCGAATTGCCCTGGAGGAACGCCGCCGCGGTGAACCACGTCGGCTTGTTGTCGGCCCCGTAGACGAAGAGGTCGATGAACAGGGTGTCAGCCTGCTGCAGGACCGACGCGCCCCACCCCGACTCGGCTTCGATCCACCACTGATCAGAGAAGTTCGTCGTGGACGCCGCGTTTGCTGCACCCGTGCTGAATGCGGCGACAGTCAGGAATGCAATCACAATTTGCCGAAGGATCATCATTTCCACCTCCTCTTGACTGATTGCACAGTTCACTCTACACAACGTCTGGTAGCGCCGCTTTGCCCACGGTCAGGCGACGCGCATATTCTTGTGGGCAACCCGTTGTCGCAGGCGGCAAGCAACGCGTTGAAGGACCTTTCGCGGCAAGCGAAATCACTCGACCGCGACCCCGAACTCCACGCGTGGATCGCCGTCACCTATGGAGTTCGGCAGACCGCGCCGGAACTCGACCCTTGAAACTCGATCCGGCTTGGCGTAGTCTCAACCCGTAGGTGATCCACGTGATGGATCGGTGCTCGCGGATAGGGCAGCAGTCGTGGGTGTCGGTTTTCCCGGGTAGGTCGTCCCGCAACCGGATGCTCCCCCGAGTTCGCAGCTGCGAGGTCGCGCCGATGTTGTAGCAACCAACAAGCGGGGGTGCTGTATCGATGACATCTACTACTGGACTGCCCCAATGCCGGTGACCCACGCCCGGCGCACGTTACGGTGACGTAACGAAATGAAGCCACAGCGATGTGGCGATCCTGCGAAGCCCCGCGACCATCGTGGGGCTTTGCGTTGGTAGGTCTGCGATGCGCGTGTCGCCGCGCTGGTCGCCGGACAGCGAATGGCGGCTTCCCGGAAGCGCGACGGGCCGGAACGGGTCGTTCTCGCCCGTTGGAACCGGGGCGCCGGCTGGCGGTTCTAGGACCTGAAGCCGCCGTTCACGCCTCGGTGGCAGGGATGTGCTACTCAGCGGCCGCTCGCGAGTTTCCGCGTCTGGACGGACGAGGTCCCGACGGCCTGAGCCGGCAATGCGAGGCCGCGGGCCGCTCTTCTGCTAGCGGGAGCGTGTCTGCAGACGCCACACGCTGCCGCCGCCCGTCCCCACCAGCACCCGACCGGGCCCGGAGGCATCGAGTGCGAGCGCGATCACATCGGGGTGCGGCGGGGGTCCACCCACGAGGCTCCACGACTGGCCTGCATCGGTACTGCGAAAGACGCCTTTGCCCCAGGCGGCCGCGTACAGCGTGCCCGGACTCACTGCATCGACGTGCAGCGCCTGCACATTGACGGCGCCCATCCCAGCGCGACTCTCGGTCCACGTGGCGCCGCCGTCGGTGCTGCGCCACACACCCTCGCCTTCGGTGCCGAGCCACAACGTCGTTCCCTTGGCATCGGCCACCACCGTCTGCACGCGCGCCAGCGGCAGGCCGGTGCCGCTCTTCGCGAACGTCGTTGCGCCGTCCGAGCTCTTCCAGAAGTGGCGGAACACGCTCGCGAACACCGCGCCCGGCATTCCGGGCGCCGTGGCAAGCGCGAAGACGCCATCGATGGTTCCGCTCGAGTCGAGATCGGCGTCGGACTTCTTCCAGGTCACGCCGCCATCGCGGCTCGTGTAAACCCAGTGCGCGTCGCGCGCATGGAGCGTGGCGGGATCGGCCGGATCCAGCGCGAGCGCGATGACTCGCGTTGAGAGTCCCGAGTGTTGCCTGACCCACTTCTCGCCGCCGTCGGCGCTGCGGAACACGCCATCGCCGGTGCAGGCGTACAGCATGCGCGACGCCGCGTCGCGCATGATGCACAACGTGCTGCGATTGGTGATCCCGGCGCTCTTCAACGCCCAAGTCGCGCCGCCGTCGGTCGTACGCCAGATGCCCGTGCCGGTTGCCACCCACGCCGTCTGGGTGGCGGATCCGTCGGTCGCAACGCCGTTGACGTCCAACGCGAAGAAGCCCGCGCCCGGCCCGGTCCACGTCTTGCCGCCGTTGTCCGAGCGGCGCACGCCATCGCGCGTCGTGCCGGCCAGAACTACCGCCGGTTGCGCGCTGTCGAGTGCCAGCGCGCGCACGCTCGCATAGTCGAGGTCGGGCATCGTGTTAGTCCAAACCCGGCCGCCGTCCTGACTGCGCAACAGTGCGTTGGGTACGCCTGCCCAGACGATGGCGGGATTCGAAGGATCGATCGCCAGTGCGAAGACGCGCGCGTTCCTGATCGGACCCGGTGTGGGGGGCGTCCAGCTGACGCCGCCGTCCGTGGACTTGAACACACCTGCGCCCATCGTGCCGGCGTAGATCGTCGCCGACGCGCCCGGGTCCACCGCGAGCGACAGTACGATCTCCTTGCGCAACGCTTCGCCGGTCGGCGCCCATGTCCGCCCGGCGTCGGTGCTCTTGTAGACGCCGTCGCCGTTGGTGCCCACGTACAGCGTGGAAGTCGACTTCGGATCGAGCGCGAGAGCGTTCAGGCGGAAGTGATTCGGCAATCCGGTCGTGCTCTGCGTCCAGGTAGCGCCGCCATCGGCGCTGCGCCAGACGCCGGCGTTGAAGCCGGTGTCGGTCGCCGCATAGACAACCATCGCATTCACAGGATCAACCGCGAGCGCGTTGACCGGTGCGTGGCGGTCGGGCAGGTCCTTGCCGCCGAACAGCACGCGCTTCCATGTTGCACCGCCGTCGCCGCTGCGCCACACACCGCTGCTGTACGTGCCGGCGAATACCGTGTGCGGTGCCGACCGATCGAGCGCGAGCGCGTTCACCGTCTGCCCGCGCAACTCGGGGGCGACGACCGTCCACGACGCGCCGGCGTCGCCCGACTTGAGGATGCCGCCGGCGTACGTACCGGCAAAGAGCGCTCCGGTAGCGGGATCCTGCACGAGCGCGCGGACCGCGCCCCCCGACGGGCCGAACGGCACCCAATCGCTGGCGGTCGCCACCGGCGCCAGGATCTGCGCCGCTGCCGCGAGCGCCAACGATGAAGCGCGGAGCAAGAACGTCAGGCGTTGCCGCGGCGTGGGCGTTTCACTTCCCACAGGTCATCCCGGATGCTGCCTCCTTCGTTGGCAGCGCAACGTCGAACGTCAGGTCCCACGAATACGGCCGGCCGTCGCTGCTGCGACTGCCGGTGATCCGACCCGTCAGCTTGCCACCCGGCTTCACGTCGCCGGCGATCCGGTCGACCTTGAAGTCCTTCGGCGCTTCCACGACCCACTGCGCGCCAGCCATCGCGGATTTCGCATGCGACAAGCCCAGGTCGATCGACTTGACCGCGCCCGAGTCAGCGGTCGCCTTGCCGCCGCCCGGACAGAACGCCACCAGCAGCATCGTGCGTTCCTTGCCGCCCTTGCTCGAATCCGCGTAGGCGCTGTTCTGGAACGCTTCGGCTTCCTGCAGCGTGATCGGACCCTCGTTGAACCAGATCGTCACGCTGTTCGAATCGGGGTAGACCGCAGCGGCGCAGTGCGCGATGCTGAACTTCTCGCCGCCCATCACGCCCGTGGCCGTGCACTTGTTCTGCGCGTGGGCCGTGGCTGCGCATGCAGCGAGGGCAATGGCAGAGACGCACCGGCGGGGTCGACTCCATTTGGCACGATCAACGTACTCGATGGCGGGCATGGCAGGGTCTCCGGCAGGGTCCAGCCGGCAGAATAATGCGGAACGGCCGCGGATGCACCGGTTCATGCCTTCAATCAGGAGCGAACGCTGCCAGAGAGCGAGCCTGCACGGCGTCGTGCGCGAGCGGCGGCTCAAATCGATTCCTATGACCCGATTGGAGCGCCGTGGCAGGCGGCT
>CAVVUJ010000021.1:0-20842 GCA_963751405.1 uncultured beta proteobacterium
GACGCCGACGTCGCCCGCCGCGGTCTCGGTGTCGTGCACGCGGACCACGATGCGGTTGGCATCGATGTAGTCGACCTTGCCGCCGCGGCGCGCCTGCACCGCCGTGCCGGAGTCGACGGCCGCCGTGCGCTCGACGCCGGTGCCGACCAGCGGCTTCTCGGCGCGCAGGCACGGCACCGCCTGCCGCTGCATGTTCGAGCCCATCAGCGCGCGGTTCGCGTCGTCGTGCTCGAGGAACGGGATCAGCGACGCCGCCACCGACACGATCTGCGCCGGCGCGACGTCCATGTAGTCGACCTTGTCGGCGGTCGACAGCATGAACTCGTTCTTGCTGCGGCAGGAGACGAGCTCGTCCTTCAGCCGGCCGGTCTTGTCGAGCTGGGCGTTCGCCTGCGCGATCACGAACTGGCCTTCCTCGATCGCCGACAGGTAGTCGATCTCGTCGGTGACCTTGCCCTTCACCACCTTGCGGTAGGGCGTCTCGAGGAAGCCGTATTCGTTCGTTCGCGCGTACAGCGCCAGCGAGTTGATGAGGCCGATGTTCGGGCCTTCGGGCGTCTCGATCGGGCACACCCGGCCATAGTGCGTCGGGTGCACGTCGCGCACCTCGAAGCCCGCGCGCTCGCGCGTGAGCCCGCCCGGCCCCAGCGCCGAGACGCGCCGCTTGTGCGTGATCTCGGACAGCGGATTCGTCTGGTCCATGAACTGCGACAGCTGCGAGCTGCCGAAGAACTCCTTGATGGCGGCGGAGATCGGCTTCGCGTTGATGAGGTCGTGCGGCAGCAGGTTGTCGCTCTCGGCCTGGCCGAGGCGCTCCTTCACCGCGCGCTCGACGCGCACGAGGCCCGAGCGGAACTGGTTCTCGGACAACTCGCCGACCGAGCGCACGCGGCGGTTGCCGAGATGGTCGATGTCGTCGATCTCGCCGCGGCCGTTGCGCAGGTCGACCAGGATCTTGATGACGGCGATGATGTCGTCGTTGGTCAGCGTCGGCAGGCCCGTGAGCTCGGTGCGGCCGACGCGGCGGTTGAATTTCATCCGGCCCACCGCCGACAGATCGTAGCGCTCGGGCGAGAAGAACAGGCCGTTGAACAGCGATTCGACCGAGTCCTCGGTCGGCGGCTCGCCGGGGCGCATCATCCGGTAGATCGCGACCCGGGCGGCGGTCTGGTCGGGCGTGTCGTCGGCGCGCAGCGTCTGCGAGATGTAGGCGCCCTGGTCGAGGTCGTTGGTGTAGATCGTCTCGATCGAGGCGACGCCGGCATCGTGCAGCTTCTGCAGCAGCTCGTCGGTGATTTCGTCGTTGGCCTTCGCCAGCACTTCGCCGGTCGCCTTGTCGACGATGTTGGTCGCGAGCGCGCGGCCGACGATGTAGTCGTTCGGCACGGCGATCTTCTTGACGCCGGCCTCGACCAGCTCCCGGATGTGCTTGGCGGTGATCCGCTTGTCGCGCGGCACGATGACCTTGTGGTCCTTGCCCAGCACGTCGAAGCGGGCCATTTCGCCCTTGAGCCGCTCGGGCACGAACTCCAGGTGCGCGCCCTTGGCCGAGAAGTGGAACGTGTCGAACACGAAGAACTGGCGGAGGATCGCCTCGTTGGTGAGGCCGATCGCCTTCAGCAGCGTCGTCACCGACATCTTGCGCCGGCGGTCGACGCGGAAGAACAGGAAGTCCTTCGGATCGAATTCGAAGTCGAGCCACGAGCCGCGGTAGGGGATCACGCGGGCCGAGAAGAGGAGCTTGCCGGAGCTGTGCGTCTTGCCGCGGTCGTGCTCGAAGAACACGCCCGGCGACCGGTGCAGCTGCGACACGATGACCCGCTCGGTGCCGTTGATGACGAACGAGCCGTTGTCGGTCATGAGCGGGATCTCGCCCATGTAGACCTCCTGCTCCTTCACTTCCTTGACGGTGTCCTTGGGCGCTTCCTTGTCCATCAGGATGAGCCGCACCTTCGCGCGGAGCGCCGAGCAGTAGGTGAGGCCGCGCTGCTGGCATTCGGTGACGTCGAACGCGGGCGGCAGCAGCGCGAAGCTGACGTACTCGAGCCGCGCGTTGCCGGAATGGCTGGAGATCGGGAAAATCGAAGTGAACGCGGCCTGCAGGCCCTCGTTCTTGCGCGCTTCCGGCGCGGTTTCCGCCTGCAGGAAGGCCCGGTAGGACGAGAGCTGCGTTTCGAGCAGGAACGGCACCTTGAGCACGCTTGCCCGTTTGGCAAAGCTCTTGCGGATGCGCTTCTTCTCGGTAAACGAGTACGTTGCTGCGGTCGTCACTTCAGTCGCCATGGACTTCTCCGATTCACGGAAATCGTCGCGAGCCCGCCGCGCGCCGGGCTGGCGGCGCGTCGGCAACGGTTCTCGATCGATTTCTAAAGGCGCGCACTGCGCGCCCATCGCGCATCGACTGGTCGGGAGCATTGCACTCCCTGGCGTGGTGGCTGGCCTCTACCAGCCGCTGGCGGACAACGGCACGCTCGCACTTTCACATGCGGGCGCCGTCCGACCATGCCTGTCCCCTGCAGTCGCTTCAGAAGACAAAGAGGAGAGGACTGTGGCCAGTCCGCTCGTCTTCGCCTTCGCGAAGATTTCTCGTTCGGCACCGTGCCCGGACCGGGCATGGCGCCGAACGTCCCGGCGTCGTTACTTGACTTCGACCTTCGCGCCGGCTTCCTCGAGCTTCTTCTTCGCGGCTTCGGCGTCGGCCTTCGAGATGCCTTCCTTGACGGGCTTCGGCGCGCCGTCGACCAGGTCCTTGGCTTCCTTCAGGCCGAGGCCCGTCAGCTCGCGCACGGCCTTGATCACGTTCACCTTGTTCTCGCCGAACGAGGCGAGGACGACGGTGAATTCGGTCTGTTCCTCGGCGGCGGCGGCGGGAGCGGCCGAGGCCGGCCCGGCGACGGCAACCGCGGCCGCGGCGGAAACGCCGAACTTGTCTTCCATCGCCTTGATGAGCTCGGAGAGCTCGAGGACGGTCAGCGAAGAGATCTTGTCGAGAATTTCGGTTTGGACTGCGGACATTGCTTTCTCCTGAATCGTTGGGATGATTGTTTCGGTAATCGTGTTGCGGCGAAGGGCTACGCGGCCTGCCTGGCGTCGCGCACCGCGGCGAGCACGCGGACGAGCCGCGACGGCACGTCGTTCAGCGTGCGCACGAGCTTGGTGACCGGCGCCTGCAGCGTTCCCATCAGCTTCGAGATGAGTTCGTCGCGCGACGGCAGCGCCGCCAGGGCCCCGATCTGTCCGGCCGACAGCTTCTGGCCGGGCATCCCGCCGCCGGTGATCACGAACTTGTCGTGACCCTTGGCGAAGTCGTTCAGCACCTTCGCCACGGCGACCGGATCGGGACCGATGCCGTACGCGAGCGGGCCGACCATCGAGTCGGCCAGCGACGCGAACGGCGTCTTCTCGACGGCCCGGCGCACCAGGGTGTTCTTGACCACCCGGAAATACACGCCGGAAGCCCGTGCCTTCGCGCGGAGCTTCGTCATGTCGGCGACCGCCATGCCCCTGTTCTCGACCATGATGATGGCCTGGGCGCCCGCGACCTGCTTCGCGACTTCCGCGACTACCGCCTGTTTCTGCTCCAGATTAAGACCCAAGGTCTACCTCCATTTCTTGCTGCGATCCCGCACGGATGCTCTGCGGGTTCAGTTCGGTGACCTCAAGCCAGGAGAATCCTGTCTTCGGGACACCATCTGCGCTGGGTCGGGACTTGCGCTCGAAGGTCGGGTACCGCCCATCCCTGCCTTCGCTCCCTCGTCCCGTTTTGAGCTCTCGCCCCCGCGGTCTTTGACGGTTCGCCGCGCGATGTCCCGCGCGGCGCTCCCTCAATTCGTTGTGGTGCTGCCTGTCGCCCGCCGTTACGCCGGCGCCTGTTGCGCGAGGCTCGCCGTATCGACGCGCACACCCGCGCCCATCGTGCTCGACACGCTGATCTTCTTCAGGTAGATCCCCTTCGTGCCCTGCGGCCGCGCCTTGTTCAGCGCCTCGATCAGCGCGAGCAGGTTGGTCTTCAGCTGCTCGGGCTGGAAGGACGCGCGCCCGATCGTGCACTGGACGATGCCGCCCTTGTCGGTGCGATACTGGACCTGGCCGGCGCGGGCGTTCTTCACCGCAGTGGTCACGTCCGCGGTCACCGTGCCGACCTTCGGGTTCGGCATCAGCCCGCGCGGGCCGAGGATCTGGCCCAGCTGGCCGACGACCTTCATGGCGTCGGGCGTCGCGATCACGACGTCGAACTCCATGAAGCCTTCCTTGACCTTCGCCGCCAGGTCGTCGAAGCCGACGATGTCGGCGCCGGCGTCCTGCGCGGCCTTCGCCTTGTCGCCCTGCGCGAACACGGCGATGCGCACCTTCTTGCCGGTGCCGGCGGGGAGCACGACCGAGCCGCGCACCGTCTGGTCGGACTTCTTCGCGTCGACGCCGAGGTTGACCGCGACGTCGACCGACTCGTCGAACTTGGCGACGGCCGTTGCCTTGACGAGCTGCAGCGCCTCGTCGAGCGGGTAGGCCTTGCCGTGCTCCACTTTCGCGCGGACGGTCTGCATGCGCTTCGACAGCTTGGGGAGTTTCTGCTGGGCGGTCATGATCACTTCACCCCTTCGACGGTGATGCCCATGCTGCGCGCGCTGCCGGCGATGGTGCGGACCGCAGCGTCCATGTCGGCGGCGGTGAGGTCCGGCATCTTCGCCTTCGCGATCTCCTCGGCCTGCGCGCGGGTGAGCTTGCCGACCTTGTCGGTGTGCGGCTTCTGGCTGCCCTTCTCGACCTTCGCCGCCTTCATGATGAGCACGGTGGCCGGCGGAGTCTTCATGATGAACGTGAAGCTCTTGTCGGCATACGCCGTGATCACGACCGGGATCGGCAGACCCGGCTCGACCTTCTGCGTCTGGGCGTTGAAGGCCTTGCAGAACTCCATGATGTTGAGACCGCGCTGTCCCAGCGCGGGTCCGATGGGCGGGCTGGGATTCGCCTTGCCCGCCGGCACCTGCAGCTTGATGAAGCCGACGATTTTCTTCGCCATTGCAATTCTCCTGATGGGTGCGAGCGGGCGCTTGACGCCCTCCCCGGTTCAACTGCTGACTACGCTTTTTCCACCTGCGAAAAATCCAGTTCCACCGGCGTCGAGCGGCCGAAGATCGTGACCGAGACGCGCAGCTTGCTCTTCTCGTAATTCACGTCCTCCACGTTGCCGTGGAAGTCGGTGAACGGCCCTTCCTTGACGCGCACGGCCTCGCCTCTCTCGAAGAGCACCTTGGGCCGCGGCTTCTCGACGCCCTCCTGCACCTGGCGCAGGATCGCATCCACTTCCTTCTGCGTGATCGGCGTCGGCTTGTTCGCCGTGCCGCCCACGAAACCCGTGACCTTCGGCGTGCTCTTCACGAGGTGCCAGGAGTCGTCGGTCATTTCCATCTCGACCAGCACGTAGCCCGGAAAGAACTTGCGCTCGCTGATCGCCTTCTGTCCGGCCTTCATCTCGACGACTTCCTCGACCGGCACCAGGATCTTGCCGAACTGCTCGGCGAGGTCCGAGCGCTTGATGCGCTCGACGAGAGCGCGCTGGACGCTCTTCTCGAAGCCGGAGTACGCGTGGACGACGAACCACTTTTTGCTCATGTCACGGCCCCCACACCCCCCGAGGGGGCGCAATTCGCGCCTTGGGACGGCCCGGCGGCGCTCATCACTCGCCCCGCCCGGTCAGAAGCTTCACGATCCAAGCCAGCGTCGTGTCGATCGAAAAAAGGAACAGCGCCATGATCACCACGAAGACGAACACGATCCCCGTGGTCTGCATCGTTTCCTTGCGCGTCGGCCACGACACGCGGCCGGCTTCCTGCCAGGCTTCCTGCGCGAAGGCGAAGAACTCCTTGCCGGGCGTGGACAGCCACGCGACGCCGCCGGCGGCGACGAGGCCGCCCATCACCATCAGCACGCGGAGCACCAGCGCGGCATCGGCGAAGTAGTAGTACCCGGCGACACCGCCGACCACGCACGCCACCGCCAGGGCAATCTTGATGTTGTCGACCATATCCTTGGTTCTCGAAGTGCTGCCGCCTGCCACCGGATGCTGGCAGGCCAGGAGGGAATCGAACCCCCAACCTGCGGTTTTGGAGACCGCCGCTCTGCCAATTGAGCTACTGGCCTAATGTACTTCGTTCGCGCCCTGCGTGCGCCGGGCGCCTGCGGGCGCATGCCCTATCCTAAGCCCGCAGGCGCCCGGTCGCTCCGGCAGCGGTGCACTGTCCGCTACTCGATGACTTTGGCGACGACGCCGGCGCCGACCGTCCGGCCGCCCTCGCGAATCGCAAACCGCAGCCCCTCTTCCATCGCGATCGGCGCTATCAGCGTCACCGTCATCCCGATGTTGTCCCCAGGCATCACCATCTCCGTGCCCTCCGGCAGCACGCAGCTGCCCGTCACGTCCGTCGTCCGGAAGTAAAACTGCGGCCGGTACCCCGGGAAGAACGGCGTGTGCCGACCCCCCTCCTCCTTGGACAGCACGTACACCTCGCAGCTGAACTTCGTGTGCGGCGTGATCGAGCCCGGCTTCGCCAGCACCTGCCCGCGCTCCACCTCCTCCCGCTTCGTGCCTCTGAGGAGTACGCCCGACGTTGTCCCCCGCCTGACCCTGGTCCAGGAGCTTGCGGAACATCTCCACCCCCGTGCACACCGTCTGCAGCGTCGGCTTCAGCCCCACAATCTCCAGATTGTCCCCCACCTTCACGATCCCCCGCTCCACCCGCCCCGTCACCACCGTCCCCCGACCCGAGATCGAGAACACGTCCTCAACAGGCATCAGAAACGGCCCGTCAATCAGCCGCGTCGGCTGCGGGATGTAACTGTCCAGCGCCTCCGCCAGCTTGAAGATCGACCCCGCCCCCAGCTCGCTCGTGTCCCCCTCCAGCGCCATCTTCGCGCTGCCAATCACGATCGGCGTCTTGTCCCCAGGAAACTGGTACTTCGACAACAGCTCCCGCACCTCGAGCTCCACCAGCTCCAGGAGCTCCTTGTCGTCCACCATGTCCGCCTTGTTCATGTACACCACGATGAACGGCACCCCCACCTGCCGCGCCAGCAGAATGTGCTCCCGCGTCTGCGGCATCGGCCCGTCCGCCGCACTCACCACCAGGATCGCCCCGTCCATCTGCGCCGCACCGGTGATCATGTTCTTGATGTAGTCCGCATGCCCCGGGCAGTCCACGTGCGCGTAGTGCCGCTTCTCCGTCTCGTACTCCACGTGCGCCGTGTTGATCGTGATCCCCCGCGCCTTCTCCTCCGGCGCGTTGTCGATCTGGTCGTACGCCTTCACCTCCCCACCGTACTTCTTCGACAGCACCAGCGTCATCGCCGCCGTCAATGTCGTCTTCCCGTGATCCACGTGCCCAATCGTCCCCACGTTCACGTGCGGCTTCGTCCGCTCAAATTTGGCCTTGCCCATTTTCAGACTCCTTCAGACGTCGTTCTTCAGATGCGGTGTTCGAAACTTGACTTCGAATTCGTGGTGCCCATGGAGCGGATTGAACGCTCGACCTCTCCCTTACCAAGGGAGTGCTCTACCACTGAGCTACATGGGCGATGTCCGTTGCCGGTACAACTCGCGACGAGCCCTGCAGTTCAGTTCGCGTACTCCCCATATTCATGCCAGATCCCTTGGAGCGGGTGAAGGGAATCGAACCCTCGTCGTAAGCTTGGAAGGCTTCTGCTCTACCATTGAGCTACACCCGCGCGTCGTCAAGACAGAGCCAGGACGATTCGCAACGCGGCGCAGCACACGCCCGAATCGATCCCCTGTCTCCCTCAGTCTCGATCAATGATTGGTGGAGGGGGAAGGATTCGAACCTTCGAAGGCAGAGCCGACAGATTTACAGTCTGTTCCCTTTGACCGCTCGGGAACCCCTCCGACGAAACACGTAAGGATAGCAATTTCCGTTCCCATGGTCAAACACCTTGCAGAACGCCGCGGCAGCGCATTTGCCGAGGCCGGGCCGGCATCGGGAATCATCGACCAAGTCATTGCTTGCAAAAGACAAAATGCGGTCTCGCCCGTGCCCGGGCGGTCGGCCGGAAAGAGCGAGTACCCGGCACCCGGAATCCCGCGCGGCGAGAGGAAGGGGCATCGCCGGCAACCAGCGGTCATGGCGAATGATTAGAATGACGGATTCCGAGATGACACCTGGACGTCCGCACCGGTCAACGTCTGGACTACGCATGACCACTCGACCTCGACAACCTGGGACTACGTGATCGTCGGCGCGGGCTCGGCCGGCTGCGTGCTCGCGAACCGGCTCTCCGCGGACGGGCGGCACTCGGTGCTGCTGCTCGAAGCGGGCCCGCCCGATCGCTACCCGTGGATCCACGTCCCGATCGGGTACGCGAAGACGATGTTCAACCCGGTCTACAACTGGTGCTTCAAGACCGAGCCCGAACCGCAGATGAACGGGCGGGAGGTCTACTGGCCGAGCGGGAAGACGCTCGGGGGATCGAGCTCGATCAACGGCCTCATCTACATCCGCGGCCAGCGCGAGGACTACGAGCACTGGGCGGCGCTCGGCAATCCGGGCTGGGGCTACGGCGACGTCCTCCCCTATTTCCGCAAGCTCGAGCACAACGTGCGCGGCGCAAGCGAGTATCACGGCGTCGGCGGCCCGCTCTGGGCGTCGGATATCGTCGCGAAGCACGAGCTCGTCGAGGCGCTGATCGCGGCCGGCGGTGAGCTCGGCATCCCCGCCAACCCCGATTTCAACGGCGCGACGCAGGAAGGCGCCGGGTACTACCAGCTGACGACCCGCCACGGCTTCCGCTGCTCGACGGCGACCGCCTACCTGCGCCCCGCACGCGGGCGCCCCAACCTCTCCATCGAGACCGGGGCCCAGGCGACGCGGATAGCGTTCGAGGGCCGCCGCGCGACGGCGGTCGCGTATCGCCGCGACGGCCGCGACGTCACCGCGACGGCGCGGCGCGAGGTGATCCTCGCCGCCGGCGCAATGCAGTCGCCGCAGCTGCTGCAGCTGTCGGGCATCGGACCCGCGGCTCTGCTGCGGGAATTCGGGATCCCCGTGGTCCACGAGCTTCCCGGCGTCGGCGAGAACCTGCAGGACCACCTGCAGGCACGCGTGATCTTCCGCTGCGCGAAGCCCATCACGACCAACGACGTGCTGAAATCGAAGCTGCGCACGCTGGCGATGGGCATGCGCTACGTCCTCACGCAGACGGGGCAGATGGCGATCGGGATCAACCAGGGCGGCATGTTCGCGCGCACCGACCCCGCGCTCGACCGGCCCGACGTCCAGTTCCACCTCGCGACGCTGTCTTCCGACATGGCCGGATCGCCCGTGCATACGTTCTCCGGCTTCACGCTGTCGGTGTGCCAGCTGCGCCCGCAGTCGCGCGGGCACGTGCGGATCAAGTCGCCCGACCCGCTCGCCGCGCCCGCGATGCAGCCGAACTACCTTTCGGCGCCCGGCGACCGCGCGACGATCGTCCGCGGCGTGAAGCTCGCGCGGAAGCTCGCCGCCACGCGCGCGCTCGCGCCCTACGTCCTCGGCGAGTATCGGCCCGGCCCGGAAGCGACGACCGACGAGGACATCCTCGGCTTCGTCCGCGACAAGGGAGCGACGATCTTCCATCCGGTGGGCACCTGCAGGATGGGTTCTGCGGCGGATCCGCTGGCGGTCGTCGATACCGAATTGAGAGTGCACGGCATCGCCGGATTGCGCGTCGTCGATTGCAGCATCATGCCCACGCTTGTCTCGGGGAATACCAACGCGCCGGTCATCATGGTCGCCGAGAAGGCCGCCGATCTCATCCTCGCCGCCGCGCGCTGACGCGACGCTTTCCAAGGAGTCGACCATGCCCTGCTGCCACGCCGATTTCGCCGCCGTCGAAGGCAGCGATCGCGGATTCACCATCGGGATGCCGACGTTCACGTTCGGCCCGGGCGTTCTGGCGGAGGCCGGCGACAATGCCCGCGAGCTCGGCCTCACGCGCGTTGCGCTCTTCACGGATGCGCGCCTGCTGTCCGGAGCGTATGTCGCGACCGTGCAGGCGTCGCTCGCCGCCGCGGGCGTCGACGTCACGGTCTACAGCGAGTGCGTGATCGAGCCGACCGACGCCTCGTTCCAGGACGCGGCGCGCTTCGCGGCCGAAGGGCGGTTCGACGGCTACGTTTCCGTCGGCGGCGGCTCGGTGATGGACACCTGCAAGGCGGCCAACCTCTACGCGTCGCAGCCGGCCGAGTTCATGACCTACGTCAACGCGCCGATCGGCGCCGGCCGCAAGGTGCCCGGGCCCGTCAAGCCGCACATCGCGTGCCCGACGACCTGCGGCACCGGCTCCGAGACCACCGGCATCGCGATCTTCAACCTGCGCTCGCTCAACGCCAAGACCGGCATCATCTCGCGCCGGCTCATCCCCGATGTCGCGCTCATCGATCCGACGGTTACCGCGTCGCTGCCGAAGAACGCGGTCGCCGCGACCGGCTTCGACTGCATGAGCCACGCGCTGGAGTCGCTGACCGCACGCGCGTATCCGCGACGCCTCAATCCGGCGAAGGGCATCGACCGCCCGGTGTCGCAGGGGGCCAATCCGTTCTCGGACATGCTCGCGACCGACGCGCTCAAGGGCGTCGGGAAATTCCTGGTGCGCGCGGTCAACGACGCCTCCGACACCGAGGCGCGCACCGAGATGATGTACGCGGCGATGCTCGCGGGCATCGCGTTCAACGCCGCCGGCTGCCACCTGCCGCACGGCCTGTCGTACGCGGTGTCCGGCCTGGCGAAGGACTGGCACGTCGACGGCTACCCGGAGGGGAAGACCCTCGTCCCGCACGGCATGGCGGTCGTGCTCAACAATCCGTCGGTATGGCGCTACACCGCGCCCTGCTGTCCGGAGCGGCACCTGCACGGCGCGCAGTGCCTGGGCGCCGAGACGCGCGGCGCCGCGAACGGCGATGCGGGCGAGGTGCTCGCGCAGGCGCGTGATCGAACTGATGCGTGCCACCGCGATGCCCAATGGCCTGACCGCGCTGGGCTTCGACGCGTCGCATCTCGACGCGCTCGCCACGGGCGCCGAGCCGCAGTACCGGGTGATCCGCAACGCGCCCAAGGACGTCGGGCGCGACGACCTGAAGTCGCTGTTCCGGGCCGCGCTCAGTTACTGGTAGCGCTCGGCGCGGGCGCCGGCGCGGAGTCCGGGGCAGGTTCGGACGCCACGGCCGAGCGCACGCGCCGCGCCGGAAGGAGCACCGTGAACGTGCTGCCCTGACCCAGCTCGCTCGTCACGTCGAGCTCCGCCTGATGGCGCAGCAGCACGTGCTTGACGATCGCGAGGCCGAGTCCCGTGCCGCCCGTCGCGCGGGACCGGCTGCGATCGACGCGATAGAAGCGCTCGGTCAGCCGCGGTATGTGCTCCGCCGCGATCCCGATGCCGGTGTCGGCCACGCTGAACGCCCCCCGCCCCTCCGCGTCGACGTGCCAGCCGAGCGTGATCGTGCCGCCGTCCGGCGTATAGCGGATCGCGTTGCTGACGACATTGCCGAACGCGCTCGCGAGCTCGTCCCGGCTGCCCGACACGATCGCCGCATCCCCGATGTCCAGGGCGATCGTGTGCCGGCCGTTGGAAAGCGCCTTGGCGTCGGCGGACACTTCGAGCAGCAGCGGGACCACGGCGAAGGAAGTGTCCGCGCCGACGCTCGGTTCGCTCTCGAGGGCGGACAGCGTCAGCAAATCGTCGACGAGGCGCTGCATGCTCCGTGGCCTGCTCGGCCATCAGCTGCAGGTATTGCGCGCGCTGGCGCGGCTCGAGCTCGAGCTCCTGCAGCGTCTCCAGAAAGCCGGCCACGACGGTCAGCGGCGTCTTGAGCTCGTGCGAGACGTTGGCGATGAAGTCGCGCCGCATGCGCGCGACGGCTTCCAGTTGCGTGATGTCGCGGCTGATCAGCAGCCGCTCGTCGATCCCGAACGGCACGACCTGGAGCGAAAGGGTCGTCGCGGCCCCGCGCAGCGAATCGACAATCACGGCGTCGGTGAAATCGCCGGCCTCGAAATAGCGGACGACTTCGGGCTGGCGCATCAGGTTGAGCAGCGGCCGGCCCGTGTCCTTCGCGAGGTCGAGGCCGAGGTGCGCCTGCGCCCGCGCATTCGCCCACAGGATGCGGTTCGCCGCGTCGACGATCACCATGCCGTCGGGCAGCGCTTCCACGGCACTGCGAAAACGCTCGATCGTCGTGGCGAGGTCGCGGTGGTGCAGCGTGCGCGTGCGCACGCGGCGATAGAGCGCGGAGAACGCGTGGCCCCACGCGCCGCCGCGCCTCGGGAACCTGCGCGTCGAGCGGAGCGTCAGCCCAGCGCACGAGCCGATGGATCTGCCACAGGTGAACGCCGATGATCGCGCCCAGCCCCACGGCGAGCACCGTCGCCGCCCAACCGGTTCCGACCAGCAACGCCACGAACCCCGCCAGGATCAGAACGGCGACCGGGGCGACGAGGCCGGTCAGGAAAACGGGTTTCATTCAGGTCCCCGCGCGTCGGGTCTACCGCGGCACTGCCAGTCGATAACCGCTGCCGCGCACGGTCTCGACCAGCGCATCCTGGCCGAACGGCTCCAGCGCCAGCCGCAACCGCCGGATGTGGACGTCGACCGTGCGCTCCTCGATGTAGACGTCGTCGCCCCACACCTGGTCCAGCAACTGCGCCCGCGAATGGACGCGCTCCGGCCGCGCGAGCAGGAAGCGCAGCAGCCGGAATTCGGTGGGTCCGAGCGGCACCGGGTTGCCGTCGGCGGTCACGCGGTGCGTGGCGGGATCGAGCCGGAGCGCGCCTGCCACCAGCGGCTCCTGCGCCGCTTCGGGCGCCCGCCGCCGCAGCACCGACTTGATCCGCGCCTTCAGCTCGCGCGGCGAGAACGGCTTGGTCACGTAGTCGTCGACCCAGGCCTCAAGACCGGCGACCTTGTCCGCTTCGTCGGTGCGCGCCGTGATCATGATGATCGGCAGCTCGCGCGTGCGAGCGTGGGCACGCAGCTCCTTGGCAAGCACCAGACCCGACTTGCCAGGCAGCATCCAGTCGAGCAGGACCAGGTGCGGCAGCGCGTCCCTGATTTCGCGTTGCGCGGACTCCGCATCCGGAGATTCCCGGACCTCGTACCCGGCGTCGACCAGATTGACCCGCAGCAGCTCGCGGATCGCGGGCTCGTCCTCGACGACGAGGATCGACGGCGTCATTGGTGTGCCCCCACGCTGCCTCGCGCGCTGGCGCTGCCGGGCTCACTCGCGGCCTCCACGTACGATTACGAGCATCGGAGCACCACGCCGTCGGCCGCCTCAATCGCTCGCGGACGCGAGCTTCGCTCCTTGGCTTCGCCCCGCGCGCTCATTCGCCGCCACCTCGGCGCGGATCTGGTCGGCGGACGCGTGCCGGACATCGATGCCCTTGACCACCTGCACGACGGCCTCGGCGATGTTCTTCGCATGGTCGCCGATGCGCTCGATCGACTTCGCGATGAACACGATTTCGAGCGCCGCCGTGATCGTGCGCGGATCTTCCATCATGTAGCTGATGAGCTGGCGCATGATCGCCAGGAACGCGGCGTCGATTTCCCCGTCGCGATCGATGACCTCGGCTGCCGCGCCGGCATCGAGCCGGGCAAAGGTGTCGAGCGCCATCTGCAGCATGTCGCGTGCGCTCTCGGCGGTGCGAATCAGGTCGTAGTGACGGACCTGGCTCAGGCGATCGACCCCGCGGATCTCCGCCGCCTTGTAGGCGATCTTCTTCACCTCGTCGCCGACGCGCTCGAGCTCGTTGACGATCTTGGTGATCATCAGCACGAAGCGCAGGTCGATCGCCGTCGGCTGCCGTTTGGCGATGATCTGGCTGCACATCTGGTCGAGATCGACCTGCATCCGGTTGATCTGCTTCTCGTCGGCGCCAACCTGGTCGATCGCGTCGTGGTCGTCGTCCTCGAGCAGCAGGATGGCGCGATTGAGCTGCGTTTCGACGAGCCCCCCCATCGCGAGGACGCCACTGCGAATCGCCTCCATCTCGGCGTCGAATTGCTTGTGCGTGTGTTCGTTCATCGCGCTGTTCCCTCGTGAGAGCTCCGTCGCACTTCTGCCCGGCTGCTTCCCATGTGGCGCCGGCTGCCGGTTCGGTGGACCTAGCCAAACCGCCCGGTGATGTAGTCCTCGGTTTCCTTCTTCTTCGGCTTGAGGAAGATGGTCGTCGGTCGCGCCGAACTCGACGAGCTCGCCCAGGTACATGTACCCGGTGAAATCCGACACGCGCGCCGCCTGCTGCATGTTGTGCGTGACGATCGCGATCGTGTAATCCTCCTTCAGCTCGGTGATGAGCTCCTCGATCTTCGCCGTCGAGATGGGGTCGAGCGCGGAGGTCGGCTCGTCCAGCAGCAGCACCTCGGGCCGGACCGCCACGGCGCGCGCGATGCACAACCGCTGCTGCTGCCCGCCGGAGAGCGCCATCCCGCTCTGCTTCAGCTTGTCCTTGGCCTCGCCCCACATCGCCGCCTTGGTCAGCGCCCACTCGACGCGCTCGTCCATGTCCCGCTGCGACAGATTCTCGTACAGGCTGACGCCGAAGGCGATATTGTCGTAGATCGACATCGGGAACGGGGTCGGCTTCTGGAACACCATCCCGACCTTCGCGCGCAGCATGTTGAGATCGGTGCCGGAACCGAGAATGTTCTCGCCGTTGAAGATGATCTCGCCGGTCGCCCGCTGCCCGGGGTACAGCGAATACATCCGATTCAGCGTGCGCAGCAGCGTCGACTTGCCGCAGCCCGAGGGCCCGATGAACGCCGTCACGCGGCGCTCGGCGACGTCGAGCTCGATGTCCTTGAGCGCCTGGAACTTGCCGTAGTAGAAATCGAGACGCCGGCACGAGATCTTCGGCGGCGCTGCGCGCGGAATGCCCGATGCGGCCTCCGCCTGCGTCGCGACGGATTCGAAATTCATTGCTGTCTCCCTCGGTATGCCCATCGTCATTGCCCGTGTCCGTCTCTGCGGCGCTACCTGACCGCGGACTGGCGGAATACGGTCCGCGCCAGAATGTTGATGACGAGCACCGTCAGCGTGATCAGCAGCGCCGCTGCCCACGCCAGCGATTTCCAATCGTCGAACGGGCTCATCGCGAACTGGAAGATCACCACCGGCAGGTTCGCCATCGGCGCGTCCATGTTGGCGCTCCAGAACTGATTGTTGAGCGCGGTGAACAGCAGCGGCGCGGTTTCGCCGGACATGCGCGCGACCGCGAGGAGTATGCCGGTGATGACTCCGCCGCGAACCGCCTTCAGCGTCACCATCAGGATCACCTTCCACATCGGCGCGCCGAGGGCGACCGCCGCCTCGCGCAGGCTCGCCGGCACGAGGTGCAGCATGTTCTCGGTCGTGCGGACGACCACGGGAATCGCGATCAGCGCCAGCGCGAACGAACCCGCCCAGCCCGAGAAGTGGCCTACCTGCATCACGTACACCGTGTAGACGAAGAGCCCGATCACGATGGACGGCGCGGAGAGCAGGATGTCGTTGATGAAGCGCGTGAGGCTGGCGACCCAGCCGTCCTTGCCGTACTCGGCGAGATAGATGCCGGCGAGGATGCCGATCGGCGTGCTGATGAAGGTGGCGACGAACACGATCATGACGCTGCCGTAGATGGCGTTGGCGAGCCCGCCCGCCGATCCCGGAGGCGGCGTCATCTGCGTGAACAGCGTGGGCGACAGCGCGCCGAACCCCTTCGCGAACAGCACCCACAGGATCCACAGCAGGAACGCCATCCCGAAGGCCATCGTTCCCAGCGACATCAGGAGGTTCATCCGGTTGACGAACAACCGCTTGCGGTAAACGGCGTTCATTTGTGCACCCTTGGCGCTGCGCGCCTTCCCTCCGAAGGGAGCAATTCGCCCTTGGGGCGGCCCGGCGGGCTCATGTCTTCCTGCCCTCCCCTTGGCGAGCTGCGCGAGCAGCAGGCGCGAGCAGGCGAGCA
Organism: uncultured beta proteobacterium; assembly: GCA_963751405.1. Taxonomy (GTDB): domain Bacteria; phylum Pseudomonadota; class Gammaproteobacteria; order Burkholderiales; family Casimicrobiaceae; genus CAIWHR01. The sequence continues at coordinate 15,990 of CAVVUJ010000021.1, forward strand.
CGATGAACGTGAGCAGGAACAGCACGAGCCCCAGCGCAATCAGCGAGGCCCGATGCACGGGCTCGGCAGCCTCGTTGAACTCGTTGGCCAGCGCCGAGGCAATCGAGTTTCCGGGCTCGAACAGCGACGTGCTGATCCGGTACGCGTTGCCGATGACGAACGTTACCGCCATGGTCTCGCCCAGTGCCCGGCCAAGACCGAGCATGACTCCGCCGATGACGCCGACCTTGGTGTAGGGCAGCACGACATTCCACACGACTTCCCACGTCGTCGCACCAATACCGTACGCCGACTCCTTGAGCACCGGGGGCACGATCTCGAACACGTCGCGCATCACCGAGGCGATGAACGGAATCACCATGATGGACAGAATGATGCCCGCAGAAAGCACGCCGATGCCGTTGGGTGCGCCCTGGAACAGCGGGCCGAGGATCCACAGGCTGCCGAAGACCCTGGTCAGCACCGGCTGGACGTAGTCCCCGAACACCGGCGCGAACACGAACAACCCCCACATGCCGTAGATGATCGACGGGACCGCCGCCAGCAGCTCCACCGCAGTGCCGAGCGGACGCTTGAGGATGGGCGGGCACATCTCGGTAAGGAAGATCGCAATGCCGAAGCTGACCGGCACGCCGATCAGCAAGGCGATCATCGAGGTGACAAGCGTGCCGTAGATCGGCGCCAGCGCGCCGAAGTTCATCTTCACCGGATCCCAGACATCGGTGAAGAAGAACCCGAGACCGAATTTTTCGAAGGCAGGAACGGCCGCCCAGGCGAGCGCGCCGATGATTCCGACGAGCGTGAACAGCACGAACAGCGCGAAGAACAGCGTCGTGCGCTCGAACAGCCAGTCCTGCCACGGCGGCGCGCCCCGGTGCGCGGCGGGCGGCGTGGGCTCCCGCTGGGCGAGCGGCTCCATCTGGGCGGTCATGGCGGGCGGCATAGCGGCTGTTGCAGTCGACATGATAACCCTTCAAAAAAAGGTGGCCGCGAGGCGCGCCCCGCGGCCACGAGGCTTTCTTCTGGAGGAGGAGAAGAAAGTTGCTGCCCGGAGGAAGATCAGGGGGCGCTGTTACCAGACGGCCTTGCCGGCGCCGTCCTTCAACTGCGCCTTCCACGCGTCGGCGACGACCTTGACGACACCTTCGGGCATCGGCACGTAATCGAGATCGGCCGCCATCTTCTGGCCGTTCTTGAGCGCCCAGTCGAAGAACTTCAGCACTTCGACGGCATTCTGGGGCTTGTCCTGCTTCTGCTGCATCAGGATGAAGCTCGCGCCGGTGATCGGCCAGCTCGTCTTGCCCGGCTGGTCGGTCAGGATCTGATAGAACCCGGGGGCGTTCTTCCAATCGGCGAACGCCGCGGCCGCCTGAAACGTGTCGTCGTCGGGCTGCACGAACTGGCCTTCCCTGTTCTGCACGGCGCCGTGCGCCATCTTGTTGCGCTTCGCGTACGCATACTCGACGTAGCCGATGCTGCCCTTGATCCGCTGCACGTAAGCGGCAACACCCTCGTTGCCCTTGCCGCCCACGCCTTCGGGCCACGCCACCGCGGTGCTCGCGCCGACCTTCTGCTTCCATTCCGGGCTGACCTTGGACAGATAGTCGGTCCAGATGAACGTCGTGCCCGAACCGTCGGAGCGGCGGACGACCGTGATCAGTTCGTCGGGCAGCTTCACGCCCGGATTGAGATCGGCGATCGGCTTCTCGTTCCATTTCTTGATCTTGCCAAGGTAGATGTCGGCGAGCACCGGTCCCGTGAACTTCATCGCGCCAGGCGCAACCCCTTCGATGTTCACGACCGGCACGACGCCGCCGATGATGGCCGGAAACTGCATGAGGCCCGCCGCCTGGAGGTCCTCCGGCTTGAGCGGCATGTCGGACGCCCCGAAGTCGACGGTCTTGGCCTTGATCTGCGCGATGCCGCCGCCGGAGCCGATCGACTGGTAATTCATGCTGACGCCGGACTTCGCCTTGTAGGCCTCGGCCCATTTGGCGTAGATCGGGTACGGGAAAGTGGCGCCGGCGCCGGTGATGTCGATCGCCATCGCGGTGGAAACGCCGAACGCGAACGTCGCGGCGGCCAGGAATCCTTGGGTCAGGTACTTGCGCATTGCCATTTTCCTCGTGGGTAACGGACCTCGCCATTGTCGTGCCCGCGTGTTACAGCGGCGTTACAGCGCGGCGGCCGGGTCGCAACGACCCGCAAACGTGGACACCACGCATGCGGCTATGCGCCGCGGACCCTCGCCGACGCCGTAGCAACGGAACGCGACTCCGCCGGGATCGACCTCGACCAGCGTATCTCCGGGTTCGATGCGTGCGCCGCGCGCCGCGAGCCCCAGGAGCACGCCACCCTCGGGGGCGCGGATGACCTCGTTGCCCAATCCACCGACGATCTCGCCGCCACGCACGGCGTCGCCGATGCGACGTTCCGTCATGAAGCGGCCGTGGCGCGTCGCTTCGACCGCGATTCCCGCCATCGGGCCATGGGTGGCGTGCCAATTGTTGTCCTTTTGGGAGCCACGTTCCGGCTCGTGCCTGCCGGTGCCGATTGGCGCGGCCGAAGAAATCGCAACGGCCACGTCCACGATTTCGCCATCGACAAAGTCCGAACCGATGCCGATCGTCAGCGGTACGCGGCCGCGCAGGACCTCGGAGCCGCGGCGCCTGCGCCCGCGCGCATCCACCAGCAATACCGGTTCCAGCGCCGCGGCCACGCCGGGCCACGACCAGGTCGTCGCCGCGATCATCCGCCGCCCGAGAATGGAAGGGATGCTCTTCAGCGATGCGCAAAAGCAGGCCCCCGCACTCTCGAGCTCGGCAGTGCCGACGTACCAGGCATTGGTGAACGCCATTCCGCGCCGATGCCAGGCCGGGTCTGCCTCGTTGACCAGCACGACGGCGAGGTCCGCCTGATGAAGCGCCAGCGCGATGGCGGAGCCGACATCGCCGCACCCAAGCACGATTGCGACAGGACGCGGGAAAGACGCCGTTTTCTTCATAGGAGCGCCGCCAAGATCGATCGCATGCAAGAGCGAGGGTATGCGACGGTCGTGACATGCAGATGACCGTTCATCCTGTCGTCAAGGCGGCATTACCAGGCGGTAGCCGTTGCTACAACCGTAACAATCGGCGCGCAAACCTGCGGTACCATGACAAAGTTTCGGCATAGGGGGACCTGTGTCATGGCTGACGGCAAGAAGAAGAAGTTCGACCTTGGCAGGGACGGCACCATCACGTGCCATGTGTCCGAGGACGAAAGGCGACTGTTGATCGAGTTCGATGTGCCCAAGGAAGGCTTGAGCAAAGCCGGGGTCAACGGCCTGATCGATGCCCTGAAGAAGATTCGGGACAAGATGTCGCGCTAGCGGGCAGCCGGGCGGTCAGGCTTTCCCGCGGCCAGGACTGCGGCGGGCGCGGCGCAATGCGCTCATGCGCGCCAAGGGCCTGTCGAAGAGCAGTCGGTGGCGACCGCCGAAGTCAGACGAAATCCGGCGCGATGACGACCTTGATCACCGTGGAGGAAACGCCGTCGCGTACGCGATTGGAAAGCCACCAGACCGCACCCTTGCGGACGCTCCACGATGCTTCTTCTTCCGTCAGCAGAAAGGCCGCGACCTCGCCCAGCGTCGGCTGATGACCGACGATCAGCACAGGCTCGCGCGCGTCGGGCCATCCGGCTGCGGCCAGGACCGCGGCCGCGGACGCGCCCGGCGCGAGCTCCTCGGTACGACGCGGAATTTGCGCTTCAGCGCGCGCGCCGTCTGTTGCGTCCGATCGGCCGGACTGGAGAGGATTCGCGTCGTGGCCGGCAGATGCCGATCGAGCCATTTCGCCATGCGCTCGGCTTGCTGAATGCCCTTGGCCGTAAGGCGACGCCCAAGGTCGGGTTCGCCGGGCTCGGCTTCCGCATGGCGCCAAAGTATGAGATCCATGGTTTTCGTTCTCCTGTTCAAGTGTCCGCGTCCGGTCGTTCGGCAAGCCGATCAACGAGCTCCTGCTGCGCAACACGCGGCCGCGCCCGGCGCGAGACCTTGGGCTTGGCGTAGGTCCCGTCGCCCGCGAGCTCCCACGCGTCGCAATTGTCCGCGAGGTAGGGCTTCAGTCCCTCGGCGATGACGCGCTCCTTCAACTTCGGATCGAGCACCGGGAAAGCGACCTCGATCCGGCGGAAAAGGTTGCGCCCCATCCAGTCGGCGCTGGCAAGCCACACCTCTTCGCCGCCGTCGTTGGCAAAGTACCAGATCCGGCTGTGCTCGAGGAAGCGGCCGATGACCGAGCGCACGCGGATGTTCTCGGAAAACCCCTCGACACCCGGGCGCAGCGCGCAGGCGCCGCGGACGATGAGATCGATCTGCACGCCCGCCTGCGACGCCGCATACAGCGCGCGGATCACGGCCTCCTCGATGAGCGCGTTCATCTTCGCGATGATCCGCGCCGGCTTCCCTTCGCGCGCGTGGCGCGCTTCGCGCCGGATCGCGAAGAGAACGCGGTCGTGCATCGTGAACGGTGCCAGCAGCAGATGCTTCAGCCGCTTGGCCTTGGCGAGGCTCGTGATGTGCAGGAACACCTCGTTGACGTCGGCGCAGATCTCCTTGTTGGCGGTCAGCAGCCCGAAGTCCGTGTAGAGGCGCGCCGTGCGCGGGTGATAGTTGCCGGTGCCCAGATGCGCATAGGCCTGCAGTCGCGTGCGGCCCCTGGCATCCTTCTCGCGCCGCAGCAGCAGCGCGAGCTTGGCGTGCGTCTTCAGCCCGAACACGCCGTAGACGACCTGGGCGCCCACCTGCTCCAGCTTCTCCGCCCAGTTGATGTTGGCTTCCTCGTCGAAGCGGGCAAGGAGCTCGACCACGA
>CAVVUJ010000022.1:0-28719 GCA_963751405.1 uncultured beta proteobacterium
GTGCGCGACACCGGGCTGGGCGACGTCGCCGACAAGATCGCGAAGAACCGGCGCAAGACGATCGGCCTGCTGCGCGATCTCCAGGGCGCGAAGTCGGTGGGCGTCATCAGCGCGGACCCCGCGCGCGGCCTCGTCGAGATCGCGCGGCCGGTCGGCGTCGTCGCGGCGATCACGCCGTCGACCAATCCCGGCGCGACGCCGGCGAACAACATCATCAATGCGCTCAAGGGGCGCAACGCGATCGTCCTCGCGCCGTCGCCGAAAGGACATTCGACGCTGGCGCTGCTGCTGGAATTCGTGCACGCCGAGCTCGACCGGATCGGGGCGCCGCGCGATCTCGTGCTGCAGCTGCCCGCGCCCGTCACCCGCGAGCTGACCTATGCGCTGATGCGCGAGGCCGATCTCGTCGTCGCGACCGGCTCGCAGACCAACGTGCGCGCGGCGTACGAAAGCGGCACGCCGGCGCTCGGCGTCGGTGCCGGCAACGTGGCGGTGATCGTCGACGAGACGGCCGACGTGGCCGCCGCGGCCGCGAAGATCGCCCGCTCGAAGACCTTCGATCACGCGACCTCGTGCTCCTCGGAGAACAGCGTGATCGCGGACGCGAGCGTGTACGACGCCCTGGTCGCGCAGTTCGCGGTCGAGGGCGGCGTGCTGCTCGATGCGCTCGAGGCGCGGCAGCTGGAGGCGGCGATGTTCGGCGGCGGCAAGCTTGCGCCGGCGTTCGTCGCGCAGTCCGCCGGCACGATCGCCGCGCGCGCGGGGCTCGACCGGCCCGCCGTTCGCGCCGCGAAGTTCCTCATCGTCGCGGAGTCCGGCGTCGGCCCGGGGCATCCGTTCTCCGGCGAGAAGCTCTCGCCGGTGCTGGCGCTCTATCGTGCCGACGGCTTCGCGGCGGCCACGGCGCTCGCCGAGCGGCTGTTGCGCTTCCAGGGCGCCGGGCACTCGGTCGGCCTGCACACGAGCGTCCCGGAACGTGCGCTGCAGCTGGGGCTCACGCTGCCCGTCTGCCGCGTGATCGTCAACCAGGCGCACTGCTTCGCCACCGGCGGCAGCTTCGACAACGCGCTGCCGTTCTCGCTGTCGATGGGCTGCGGCACCTGGGGCGGCAACAGCATCTCGGACAATCTCAACTACCGGCATTTCCTCAACATCACCCGCGTCGTGCACACGCTGCCGCCGGAGCTCGTGCGCGAGCCGACCGACGACGACTTCTTCGCGGAGTACCGCGCGAAGCACGGGCTCTAGGCGGACCTTCCGCATGACCACGCTGCGGGACGTCATCGATCGGCACGCCGCCGCGCAGCCCGACGCGCCATTCCTGTTCGCCCCCGAGCCGGGCGTCGAGCTGACCTACGCGGGACTTCGCGCGACGGCGCGCGCGCTCGACGCGGAGCTCGCCGCGCGCGGCATCCGGCCCGGCGAGGTCGTGTCGTACATGCTGCCGAACGGCGTGGCCGCCGCCAGCGCCTTCCTCGGCGCCATGTACGGCGGTTACGTTGTCTCGCCGGTCAGCCTGCTCGCGCAGGACGCGCTGATCGAGCACACGCTCGCGCATTCGGCAACGAGGATCGTGTTTGCCGCGCCGGAGTTCGTCCCGCGGCTCGCGGCGATCGTCGCGCGGATCGGCAGCCGCGCGATCGTGCGGGCGACCTCGCCCGACGACCTCGAGTTGCTCCCGGCCACCGGCGCTGAATCCGGCCGCGCGCCCGAAGCGACGACGCCCGCGATGCTGATGTACACGTCGGGCACGACGGGTACGCCGAAGGGCGCGCTGCTGTCGCACGGCAACCTCGTCCACGCCGGCCGCTCCGTCGTCGCCGCGCACGAGCTCGCGCCCGCCGACCGCGTGCTCTCCTCGCTGCCGCTCTACCACGTCAACGGCCAATGCATCGCGCACGATCTCGCCGCTGGTGTCGGGCGGCAGCATCGTGATGCCGCACCGCTTCAGCGTGTCGCAGTGGTGGTCGCTGGTCGAGCGCTACCGGCCGACGTGGCTCAACATCGTCCCGACGATCATTGCGTACCTCCTCAACGGGCCGGACCTGACGCCCGCGCAGGCCGAGGCCTGCCGCCGCATCCGCTTCGCGCGCTCGGCGTCCGCGCCGCTGCCGCCGGAGCACCACCGGGCGTTCGAGGCGCGCTTCGGCATTTCGGTGCTGGAGGGGATGGGGCTCACCGAGTGCGCGTCGGTCGCGTTCGCGAACCCGCTCGATCCCGGCGCGCGCAAGGTCGGCTCGCCGGGTCGCCCGCTGGGCATGGCGGCGCGCGTCGTCGCGCCGGACGGGGCGGAGCTCGGGACCGGCGAGCGCGGCGAGATCGAATTGCGCGGCGACAACGTGATGACGGGCTACCACAAGGATCCCGAGGCGACGGCGCGAACGCTGCGCCCCGGGGGCTGGCTCGCGACGGGCGATCTCGGCTATCGCGACGCCGATGGCTTCTACTTCATCACCGGGCGCCTCAAGGAGCTCATCATCAAGGGCGGCGAGAACATCGCGCCGCGCGAGATCGACGAGGCGCTGCTGAAGCACCCCGCCGTGCTGGAGGCGGCGGCCGTGGGCATTCCCGATCGCGAATACGGACAGGAGATCCTCGCCTGCGTCGTGCTGAAGCCGGGCGCCGCATGCGCGGAGGCCGATCTGCGCGCCCATTGCCTGACGAGCTCGGGCGCTACAAGACGCCGAAGGCGTTCCGTTTCCTCGCGGAGCTGCCGAAGGGTCCGTCGGGCAAGGTGCAGCGGCTCAAGCTGGCGGCGCACGCGGGCGGCGCCGACGCAGCGAACGCCGGCAACGGCGCGGCGGGCAACGACAGCCGGTAGTTGATGCCCGGCCGCGGCCCCGGTACATTGCCGGCAGGGAGCCGGGTTGCGGCCGTCGTCGACGGTTGCCCCGGCCGGCCGGCCCGGAAGAGGTCGCGTGCCCAACGAAGGAGGAGATCGCGATGATGATTGTCGACGCACGTCGTGTCGCGGCCCGCGCCATGGCGGGGGTTTGCCTGGCGGTTGCAGCGGCCGGATCGGGCCTGGCCGCGGCGCAGGAAGCGTATCCGACGCGCCCGGTCGAGTTCGTCGTTCCCTGGGGTCCGGGCGGGGGCGCCGATCAGGTGGCGCGCAAGTCCGGCGTGATGCTGGAGCAGCTGCTCAAGGTGTCGTTCCCCGTCATCAACGTCGCCGGCGCTTCGGGGCAGACGGGCCTCGCCAAGATGCTGGCCGCGGCGCCCGACGGCTACACGATTTCGATCATGACCGGCGACACGTTCGGCACCCAGGCCGCCGGCAAGCCGAACTGGAAATTCTCGGACATCACGCCGGTCGCCATCATGATCAAGCAGCCGTCGGCGTTCTTCGTTCCGGCCGGCAGCCCCATCAAGAACTGGAACGACCTCGTGGCGGAGGCGAAGAAGCGCCCGCTCAAGGTTGCGGTCACCGGATTCGGCACGCCGGACGACATCACCGTGAATTACTTCACCAAGAAGGGCATCAACCTCGCCTCGGTGCCGTTCGCCAATCCGGGCGAGCGGTACACCGCGATCCTGGGCGGCCATGCCGATCTGCTGTACGAGCAGCTGGGCGACGTGAAGACCTTCCTCGAAAGCAAGCAGATGCGCCCGATCGTCATCTTCGACACGCAGCGCTTCCCGCTCTATGCCGATGTTCAGACCTCCGTCGAGGTCGGTCACCCGGTGAACATCAACCAGTTCCGCATGGTGACGGTGAAGGCGGGCACCGATCCGCAGAAGGTCAAGGTGCTGGCCGACGCGCTGGCCAAGGTGGCGGCCAGCGACGACTACAAGGCCTATCTGGCCGACCAGTACGCGAGTCCGAAGAGCTACCAGTCGGCGGCCGATGCGCAGGCCTTCCTGGCGAGCGAGCTCGACAACATGAAGAAGTTCGCCCGGGAAGCGGGCATGGCGCAGTAGGAAGGCCGCCGGGGCGCGCCGCGGCCGCGGGCAGCCGGTCGCGGGCGCAGTCCCGTATTCTCCCATTCCGTCGCGGCCGCCGCCGCGCTCCGAGGAAGCACGCCATGATTTCGCGCCGCAAGGCCGCCCGCATCGCGCCCTACGTCCTCGTGCTCGGGATTGCCGCGCTGCTTTATCGCAGCGCCAGCGGGATCGACTTCTTCGCTCCCGCAGGGCGCATCGGGCCCGATTTCTGGCCCAAGATGGTGCTGCTCCTGATGATCGCCACCTGCGTCTACGAGATCGTCAAGATCGGCGTGTTCTCGCGCGACGATCCGGTGAGCGGAGTGCTGCAGACCCTTTCCGCCTCGCCGCCCGCCGCTGAAAGCCTGCCGCCGGCGGCGGACGAAGGCCGGTCCTACCCTTTGCTGCTGGCGCTGGGGATCGGCATCACCGTGCTTTATGCGGCGGTGGTGCCGGTGACGGGCTTCTTCCTCACCACGGCTTTGTACCTGGTGGCGTTCATCGGCCTGGGGCGCTACCGCAGGATGTGGGTGGCGCTCGGCGTCAGTCTTGCCGGGACGCTGCTCATGGTCTTCTTCTTCATGAAGGTGGCCTACATCTCGCTGCCGATCGGCATCGCGCCGTTCTCCGCCGTGAGCCTGCTGCTCATGCAGGTCATGGGCATCCGGTAGTCGCCGCGATGGAGATCCTGCAGCATCTCGGAACCGGATTCCTGCAGGTCCTGGAGCCCGCCAACCTGCTGGTCCTGTTCGTCGGCATCGTGCTCGGCCTGCTGGTCGCGGTGCTGCCGGGACTCACGCTGGTGATGGGCGTGGTGCTCGCGCTGCCGTTCACGTACCGCATGCAGATCACGCCGGCGATCATCCTGCTGACCGCGATGTACGTGTCGGGAACCTACGCGGGAGCCTGGACGTCGATCCTGTTCCGCGTTCCCGGCGAGCCGATGGACGTGCCGTTGCTCTGGGACGGCTACACGATGGCGCGCAAGGGCAAGGCGGCGGCGGCGCTGGGCTGGACCCTGGTGGCGGCGCTGTTCGGCGGGCTGGTGTCGGCCACGGTCATGGTGGCGCTGGCGCAGCCCATCGCCAACATCGCGCTGACGTTCTCGACCCCGGAGAAATTCGCCATCATCTTCTTCGGGCTGGTGAGCGTCGGCTCGCTCGGCGGCGGCTCGATGACCAATGCGTTCATCAGCCTGTTCTTCGGCCTGCTCATCTCGAGCGTGGGCGTCGACGACATCTACGGCGCCGAGCGTTTCGTCTTCGGCGTGCCGCTGTTCAAGGACGGCATCGATTACCTGGTGGTGATGGTGGGCGCGTACGGCCTGGGCGAGGTGTTCTCCCGGATGGAAAAGGGCTTCGTTTCCGTGGCGGTGGAGGGCATCGCCGATGTCAAGACCCGCCTGCCGAGCTTGCGGGAGGCGCTGGCCGCCAGGATGACGTTCCTCCGCGGAACGTTCATCGGCATCGTCGTCGGGCTCGTGCCCGGCGCCGGCGCCACCATCGCGTCGTTCGTCTCCTACGGCGCGGAGATGCAGTACGGCCGGAGGAAGGCCGAGCTGGGCACCGGCATCCCGGAGGGCATCATCGCGCCGCAGACGGCGGCCACCTCGTCGGTGGGCGGCGCGCTGATCCCGCTGGTGACCATGGGCATTCCCGGCAGCGGGGCCACCGCCATCATTCTCGGCGCGTTCCTGCTGCACGGACTGCAGCCCGGGCCGCAGGTCTTCACGACCTCGCCCCAGATCATCTACGCGATGTTCGCGTCGGTGTTCGTCGGCATCATCGTGATGTGCGTCATCGGCTACTTCGCCGCGAAGCTGATGGTCAAGGTGCTCGACCTGCCGGAGGCGATCGTCTCCGCCTACGTCGTGATGTGCTGCTTCCTCGGCGCCTACGCCTCGCGCAACAACGTGACCGACCTCTGGCTGCTCGCGGGCTTCGGCATCGTCGGCTATCTGTTCGAGCGTTTTCGCTTCCCCATCACGCCGCTGGTGCTGGGCGTGATCCTGGGGCCGCTCGCGGAAACGAGCTTCATGACGACGATGGTCAGCTTCAACAACGACTGGACCGTGTTCTTCACGCGGCCGGTCAGCGGCGTCCTGATGGTGATGGCGTGCATCGCGCTGATCTATCCGCTGGTGCGGCACCGGATGCAGCAGCGAAGGCTGCGTCGCGAGCGTTCCTCGCGGATATCGTCGTGAGTGAATCCGCCGGCGGACGCGCCGCCGTTGCCGTCGTGCTCCGGCGGCAAGGTTGGCGGCTCATGTCCTGGCGGTCCCAGTACCGCCAAGAACCGACGTAAGTTTTCCCCCAGCAGCAGACCTTCATTGGCGCAATGCATACGAAGCAGTCATTCGGTGCGCGCATTGCGAGATCGGGGGATCGAGAGATTACGAGATGGCCCATCGAAGAACCGACCGAACAAAGAACAACGGGCGCCGAAGCGCCCGCTGTTTCAACTCATCGAATATCGGCGTGATTGCAAGTCACGGCTGGAGTTCGATTTCGCCTGGCCGCCATTTCTTGGCGAACCATGGCTCCAACGGACCATAAAGACGCAGGATAGTGTTCCAGCCCTTGCCTGGGACGGTCTGCACCCAGTTCTTTTCCTTGCCGGGAGGCGCTTTGGGGCCGAACCAGACATCGACCGAACCGTCCTCATTCACCAGAAGTCCCTTGGTCTGGCTGCTCACGCTTGGGAACTGCTGATCGGACTGGATCATCGAGCGGGTCTGGTTGCTGTACGCGATGACGGACCAGAAGTCCTTCACCGGGACATTGGGCGGCAGGTGCAGCCGATAGTTCTTCCCGCCGTCCAGAGGATTCTGTTTGGCATCAACGGCAGCCCAGGCGTATTGCGATCCGCGGCCGACCATCTTCTCTTCCATCGCCGGCGTGACGCCCGTGGCGAGGAAGTAATACATGACGTAACCGTCCAGGTTGAACACACCGGGCTGATCCTCGAACTTGTAGCCGCCAAGGAACGGCAGGCGCCAGGCGCTGTTTGCGTAGTAGAAATCTTCCTTCTGACGAATTCTGAAAGCGATGGCGCGGGCCGTGGCGTCACCGACCGCTGCGGCCTCTGTCAGGAGCTTCTTCATCCGCGCGTCGGGCGCGAAGGGCTTGCCTTTCTGAATACCTATCGACGCATAGAGTCCGAGCCTGACCGGGTCCAGCGACTCGCTCGGTTCCTCCTGTACGACTCGGTCGAGATACTCCCAGAACGCGTAATCCGCCGGCGCGACGGTGTTGAACGCCTTTCCCGAAACGTCGACGAACTTCATGGCCGGCGCCTTGTCCGCCTGGCCGAGCGGATAGACTTTCGTGGACTTCTTCACGAGGTCCACGCCCGGCTTCGGGTCACCGTCGACAAGGAAACTGCGCCAGGGGGCCCAGACGCTGAAGGTCGGCGACCGGACGATGAAGTAGCCATCCGGGACCTCGCCCTTGTATCCGGGCGGCAGCAGCAGGTACTTGCCGCCCCGGCCCTCGTCCGGCCCCGTGAAGCCGATATCGACGACCCAGCGATACCACATGTCGTTGATTGCCCCGAGGACCCTTGGGGGAGCCTCCAGGACCAGCGGACCGCCGCGCAAATCAATCCACATCCAGCTGTAGACGGTGTTGTCATTCGCAGTCAGGAAGATCGAGCGCGAGTCCATCAGCTGCTCGAAGATCGGCACGGTCGTGTTGGCCGGCCCCAGCTCGAGGATCGCCTTGCGATTGGCCACCTGGCTTACCGGGGGCAGCGCCAGGAGGTAGGCCTGCACGGCGCGTTGGAAATCGAGGTTGTCGTAGAGCTTCTCGACGGTTGCCTTGTCCGGGAAACCGTCGAAGAACCTGAGCGTCCCCAGGCGAGTCTCCACCTTGTCCGGCGAGGCGATACCCGGCGGCAGGGGAGTGGAATATTGGTATTGCGACTGCGCCATGGCCGTCGACAGCGAAATGCCGATGATTGCAAGGCTGGCGAGGATGCCGCCGAATTGTGATTTCATTGTTTCTCCGTTGGCCTCATGGAATGAGCGTAACGCAGACCCGTCATTGTCTATGACACCGAGCGACCTCGTCAAAGTCCGGTTCTCAAGCTCAATCGCGATGGTGTGAATGGCCGGTTCTGGGGCGCCTCGGACTTCGTGAAAGTCCGCCTACCTAAAGTCCGAACGGCAACAACGAGTCGACAAGCGCCAGTCGGCCGGGAACAACATCAGACTCCTTTCACTCAACCAAGGAGCTGTTCATGGATACCGCCACAAAGACCGAACGGCGTACAGTACCGTGGAACAAGGGCAAGCTGCTCAGCCAGAAGCGGTCCTTCCCGAAAGGCCGTAATCCTTGATATTGTTGACTTCGGCCCATCGTCGCACACTGGACACCCTGGTCTTGATGACCCGATCACGGAAGAGCTATCAACTCAAATGGCCTGAATTTCTGGAGCCGGGCGGGCGAGGTTTGCGAAAGCCACACCGGAACCATGTCTCACGGCGTGCCCGATCAAGTCCGATCCCCTGCGACGTTACTCACTCCTTCATAGACAGAGATGTTTGCCTGGCTAGCGCGTTTCATTGAGCACCACCCCAAGCTCCACAGGTTCTCGCTTCTCGTTTGGCGGCTGTTTCCGCCTCGGCTGGCCGGGTTCCTCAAGGGGCTGCTCGCGCGCAAGTGGCTGGTCGGGGCTGTTGCGGTCATGATCGACGAGAACACCTCCCCCTTGGAGGTGCTCCTGGTGGAACACAGCTATCGGCCCAGAGGCGCATGGGGCCTTCCTGGGGGATCGCTCGAGTCGACTCCCGGTGATCCAAACCGACCACGCAACGACCGCTCTTCCGACGACGTGATCGAGGCCGCGTTGCGCCGGGAAATATTGGAGGAACTCGGTATCGAAATTGCCGTGATCAGCCTGCTTGGAATTGATGCCATACCCTATGTTGCCGAGGAACCCGGACCCTACAGGCTGGACTTTTACTTTCGGTGTGCGCCCCGTGACGGATTTCAGGCATTGCGGCGCAGCCTGGACTCCGGACAAACCAAGCCCTGCTCGCCAGAGATCAAACAGATACGTTTTGTGCCCCTGGCCGACTTGACCAGGTACGATCTGTTTTCGTCAGATCGCAGATTCCTGACTGAAGACTTCCCCCGACACAGGCGGCCGGCACGGCTGAATCCTGCGAAGAACGGAACGCCATGACGATGAGCGACTTCGATGCGCGGGCGGCGACCTGGGACGACGATCCGGCCAAGGTCGAAAGAGCGCAGGCGGTCGCCGACGCGATCGTGCGCAGCGTTCCGCTTACCAGCGCGATGCGCGCCATGGAGTACGGCTGCGGCACCGGGTTGCTGAGTTTCATGCTGCGCCCGCGCCTCGGCGAGGTCACGCTCGCCGACGTATCCGACGGGATGCTCGCGGTCGCCGCGGACAAGATCGCAGCGGCGAACGACGCCGCGATGCACACGGTCAAGCTCGACCTTCTCGTCGACCCGATGCCGGCCGAGCGCTACGACATCATCTACTCGCTGATGACGCTGCACCACGTCCCGGACACGGGCGCGATCCTGCGGCACTTCCACGCCACGCTCGCGACGAACGGACTCCTGTGCATCGCCGACCTTGACGCCGAGGATGGCTCGTTCCACGGCGCGGGATTCGATGGCCACCCGGGTTTCGATCGCGGCCTGCTCGGCGCCAAGGCGCGGGAGGCCGGATTCGCGACCGTGGAATTCTCGACGGCCCATGAGATCGAGAAGAAAGTCGACGGCCGGCCGCACCGCTATCCCGTCTTCCTGATGGTGGCGCGGAAAGCATCCGGCGGCGTGTGAGGTGGAAGGTGGCGATCGTCGAACGACTGAACCTGTACCGACTCGAAGTGCCGCTCGCCACCCCGTACAAGCTGTCCTTCGGCCCGGTGACGCGGTTCGACACCATCCTCGTCGAGGCGCAGGACGACGACGGCCGGATCGGATTGGGGGAGGCGACGCTGCTCACCGGTTACACCGACGAGACGATCGACGGCGCGTGGGAGCTGATGCAGCGGCTGGCCGCCGGCTTTCCCGGCCTGTCGCCGGAGCGTTGCGTGGAACGCGTGGCTGGCGTGGTCGAGACGGCGCCGTTCGCGGCGACCGGCCTGACGACGGCGATGGAGATGCTGCAGTCGAGCTCCTGGCTGCAGGTGAACGAAGCGACACGCGTGCCGCTGCTCGGCGTGGTGAACGGCGGCGAGGCGCACGAGCTGGAAGTGGAAGTAGCTCGTTTGCTGGATGAAGGTTTCGGCACGCTGAAGGTGAAGGTGGGCTTCGACGCCGATCAGGACGCCCGCAGGGTCAGGCTGATCCAGAGGATCGTCGCCGGTCGCTGCCTGTTGCGGCTCGACGCCAACCAGGGTTATGACCGGGAACGGGGCTGCGCCTTCGCGGCAGCGCTCGACCCCGAGGGCATCGAGCTGTTCGAGCAGCCGTGCGCCGCCGGCGATTGGGACGGCGCGCTGGCGGTGGCCGCGGTGTCGGCGGTCCCGATGATGCTCGACGAGTCGATCTACGGCATGGAGGACATCGAGCGGGCGGCAAGGCTCGGGGCGGCACGCTTCATCAAGCTCAAGCTGATGAAGATGGGCAGCCTTGGGTCGCTGGCGAAAGCCATCCGGCGCATCCGCGAGCTGGGCATGGAACCCGTGCTCGGCAACGGCGTCGCGTGCGAGGTCGGCTGCTGGATGGAGGCCTGCGTCGCGCGCACGCTGATCACCAATGCCGGCGAGATGAACGGCTTCCTGAAGCCGGTGACGCGCCTGCTCGCCGAGCCGCTCGCCTTCGCGGACGGCGCGATGGTGCTCGCCGCGGGCTGCGCGCCGCGTCTCGAGCCGCAGGCGGTGGCCGCGTGCGCCGTGGCCCGCGCCGTGTTTCACTGACGAACAGCGGGGCTCAAACATGTCCGGCAAGACCCTGGTCACCGGTGTCATCGGTTCCGACACCCACATCGTCGGCAACCGCATCCTGTCGATGGCGCTGGAAAAGGCCGGCTACAAGGTCGTCGCGCTGGGAGCGCTCACCCCGGCGGCGGAATTCGTCAAGGCGGCCATCGAGACCAACGCCGACGCCATCCTGGTGTCGTCGCTGTATGGGCAGGGCGAGCTCGACTGTCGCGGTTTTCGCGATCTGTGCATCGAGGCGGGGCTGGAGCACATCCTGATCTACGTCGGCGGCAATCTGGTCGTGGGCAAGCAGACGTGGGAGGAAGTGGAGCAGCGCTTCGTCGCGATGGGCTTCGACCGCGCTTTCCCGCCCGGCACCCGGACGGACGACGTGATCCGCATCCTGGCGCAGGACTTCGACTTGCGCGCGCGGGACTCTTCGACGCAACGGTAATGCGACGGCAGCAAACATGAAAGCCGCCCTGCTCATCGACTTCGGCAGCACCTACACCAAACTGCGTGCCGTCGACGTGGAGCGAGCGACGATCATCGGTGCGGGACAGGGGCCCTCGACGGTCGGCACCGACATCACCATCGGCATGCGCGCGGCGCTCGCGGATCTGGAGCGTCATATCGGCGTTCTTCCCCCGTTCGCCTATCGGCTCGCCTGTTCCAGCGCCGCCGGCGGCTTGCGCATGGTGACGGTCGGTCTGGTGCGCGAATTGACCGCGGAGGCGGCGCGCCAGGCGGCGCTGGGCGCCGGCGCACGGCTGGTCGGGACATTCGCTTACCGCCTGACCGCAGCCGACGTGAATCGGATCGAGCAGCTGGCGCCGGACATCCTGTTGCTGGCCGGCGGCACGGACGGCGGCAACAGCGAGGTCATCCTGCACAATGCCGACGCGCTCGGCCGAAGCCGGCTTGCCTGCCCGATCGTGCTGGCGGGCAACCGGAGCGCGATGGATCAATGCTGCGAACGGCTTGCCGGCCGGGCGGTGATCGTCACCGAGAACGTGATGCCGGAGTTCAACGTGCTCAACATCGAGCCGGCACGCGGCGCCATTCGCGAGGTGTTCATCGACCGCATCGTGCACGCCAAGGGCATCGACCGCGCGCAGGCGATGTTCGACCGCGTGCTGATGCCCACGCCGGCGGCCGTCATGGAAGGGGCGCGCCTGCTGGCCGACGGCTGCGACGGAGTGGCGGGGCTCGGCGAGCTGCTGGTGGTGGATCCCGGAGGCGCGACCACCGACGTGCACTCGGTCGCCACGGGCGAGCCCAGCCGGACGGGCGTGATTCCGCAGGGCCTGCCCGAGCCGCGGGTGAAGCGCACGGTCGAGGGCGACCTCGGCATGCGCCACAACATCGCGGCGATCGACGAAGCGGCAGGGGCGGGTGTCATCGCCGCGGAAAGCGGGCTCGCGGTGTCACGCGTGCGGGAACTCATCGCCGAGCTGGGGCGCAGCGTGGAGCGCGTGCCGGCCAACACCGACGAGGAAGCGCTGGATCGCGCGCTGGCCTGCGCCGCCGTGCGCCTGGCGGTGAAGCGCCACGCCGGCACGGTGGAGACGGTGTTCACGGTGTCCGGGCCGGCGGTCGTGCAGCGCGGCAAGGACCTGTCCGACGTCGGCGTCGTGATCGGCACCGGCGGCGCGCTCGTGCACAGCCCGGATCCCGCGGCGATCCTCGCCACCGCGCTCGCCGACCCCGGTGATCCGCTTTCGCTGCGGCCGCGCGCGCCGCGACTCCTGCTCGACCGGGAGTACATTCTCTACGCCTGCGGCCTGCTGGGGCAGGTCGAGCCCCGGCAGGCGCTGGCGCTGGGACTCGCGCATCTCGCGCCGCTGAACGGGGAGATCGGCGATGAACGCACCGTCCGCGCCTGAATTGAAGTCGCCCTTGTCGCAGCAGCGGATCCCGGACGACGTGTTCGCCGCGATGCGGCGGGAGAACCTTGCGCGCTGGCCCACCGGCCGCGACGTCGACCTGGACGAGGCGGTGGCGCTGCACCAGGCGTTGCCGCAGCACAAGCAACTGGCATGGGTTCTGCGCCGCGCGGTGGCCGAGGGGCGCTGCCTGACGCAGCCGCGCGGCGGATTCGGCACCTTCGCGCTGCAGCTGAAGCTGATGGAGACCCTCGACAAGGAGGGCCTCGCCGACGTGGTGCCGACCACCACCGACAGCTACACGCGCAACGAGCACTTCGCGCTGGCGCAGCGCGGTGTCGAGGAGTCGGAGCGCGAAGGCCGGTCCATGCTCAACGGCTATCCGCTGGTGAACTACGGAGTGGCGGTGAACCGGCGGCTGATCGAGGCCATCGACAAGCCGGCGATCATGCTCACCGGAACCACGATGCCCAAGCTGACCGGCGAGATCGGATTCGCGTCCGGCTATTCAGGCTACCTTGGGTCGGGCATCGCCTACACGACGTCCTACATCAAGGAAATGTCGATCGAGGACGGCATCCGCAACTACCAGTACCTCGACCGCCTCGCGGCCACGTACCAGGAGCGCGGGGTCGAGCTGCACCGGCGCCAGCCGGGCTTTCTCACCGGCACCAACATTCCGCCGTGCATCGCGATCATGACCTGCGTGCTGGACGCGCTGCTGGCAGCGGCGCAGGGCGTGCGCAACTACGGCCTCGAGCTCGGCCAGACGCTGCACCTCGTCCAGGACGCGGCGGCGATTTCCGCCTGCGGCGAGCTGGTGCAGGAATACCTGGTCAAGTGCGGCCATCCCGACGTGTTCACGTCGGTGACCTCGCTGCACTGGATGGGCGCCTGGCCGCACGACGACGCGCAGTCGGCGGCGCTGGTGGTCTACGGGGGGACCGTGGCCGCGATCGGCGGCGCCGTCAGCGTCACCACCAAGTCCACGCACGAGGCGTTCGGGCTGCCCACGCCCGAAATCAATGCCCAGGGCCTGCGGATGACGCGCATGGCGATCTACCTGGCGCGCCACATCCGGCTGGACGGGCTGGCGGAGTTCGCCTTCGAGAAGGATCTGATCAAGCGCGAGGTGCGGCCGATCATCGACCGCGTCCTCGAGATGGGCGACGGCGACGTCGCCATCGGCACGGTGCGGGCCTTCGCCGCCGGCGTGATGGACGTGCCGTGGTCGCCGAATCGCCACGTCAGGAGCCGCGTCATGCCGGCGCGGGACGCGGACGGATGCCTGCGCATCCTCGATGCGGGCCTGATGCCGTTTCCCAGGGACGTGCTGGAGGTCCACGAGTCGCGGTTGCGGCAACGCGCCGCCCGCGACGGCGTGCCGTTCAACGACGAGCTGGCGGTCGCCAGCGTGTTCGAGCTGTCCGAGCCCCTGTCCAAGCTGATCTCGGACAAGTGGACGGTGCGGGCAGCGTAAGATCTCGAACCATGAACATGCTTTCCGTTCGTGTCTGGCGCACGGGCGCCGACGGGGCCGGCGGCCGCTTCGTGACGTACGACGTGCCGCGGCTCCCGGCGCAGACGGTCCTCGACGTCGTGACCCATATCCAGCGCCGCATCGATTCGACGCTCGCCTACCGGTTCGCCTGCCGCGTCGGCATGTGCGGCTCGTGCGCGATGACGGTCAACGGCCGCGCGCGCTGGACCTGCCGCACGCACGTCGAGGCCGCGGTCGGCGGTGGCGGCCTCGAGATCGCGCCGCTGGCGCAGCTGCCGGTGATCCGCGACCTCGTCACCGACATGCGCGAGTTCTTCGACAAGTGGGCGCGGGCGAAGGGCCGGTTCGTTCCGACCGCCACGCGCCGCGACGATTTCGCGGCCGTCGTGCCGGCCTCGCGCGAGCGCCGCGCGGTCGATGCGGCGATCGAGTGCATCGGCTGCGCCGTCTGTTATTCGAGCTGCGATGTCGTCGGCTGGAATCCCGACTATCTCGGCCCAGCCGCGCTGAACCGGGCATGGACGCTGGTCAACGATCCGCGCGACGGCGCGCGCAGCGAGCGGCTGGCCGCCGTCGCGGGCGACGCGGGCTGCCACGCCTGCCACACGCACCAGAGCTGCACCGAGCGCTGCCCGAAGCAGCTCTCGCCGACGACGTCGATCGCGGGGTTGAAGCGCCGGGCTGCGATTGCGGCGCTGACTGGAGCCATGCCGTGAGCTTCTTGTCATTCCGCTCCGACGAAGACGGCGCCCCTCGCTTAGGGGCCGCGCGTAGCGCGGGTGAACGCCAATGAGCCGCGCGCGCAGCCAGTCGCTGCTTTGGCTCGCGCAGCGGGTGAGCGCCGCCGTGCTGGCGCTCTGCGTCGTCGTACATCTCGCCACGATGATCGTCGCCGTGCGCGGAGGCCTCACGGCGGCCGAGATCCTGGGGCGCACGCGCGGCAGCGCCGTGTGGGCGGTGTTCTACGCGGTGTTCGTCCTCGGCGTGGCGATCCACGCGCCCATCGGCCTTCGTGCGATCGTCGCGGAGATGCGCGGTGGTCATGGCAGAGGCATTGACATGGCGATGCTCGCCTTCGCGGCGGTGCTCCTCACGCTGGGGTTGCGCGCGGTCTATGCGGTCACGGCGGGGGCGGGAACGTGAGCGAAGGCGCGATCCGCCGCAACGACTGGCGCGCGCGCGGGCACGCCGGCTGGTGGGCGTTCGCGGTTCACCGCGTCTCCGGTCTCGGACTCGCGATTTTCCTGCCCGCGCATTTCCTCGTGCTGGGCCAGGCGCTGACCGGCGCCGCAGCGCTCGACGGCGTCCTTGCCTGGACCGAGATGCCGCTCGTCAAGGCGAGCGAGGTGGTGCTCGTGCTCCTGCTCGCCGTGCATCTGGGCGGCGGGTTGCGGCTGCTCCTGGCGGAATTCGGCGGCTGGCGCGCAGCGTGGCAACCGGCGCTGATCGCGGCCACCGGCGGCGTCGCCGTGTCGTGCGCGCTGCTCTTCGCGCTGAATCTGGTGTAGGCGGACGATGCGGATCGCACCGGAACGAATCGAGGACGCCGCGAAGGAGCTCTACGTGCGCGCGTTGAAGGACCTGCCGCCCGACATCAAGCGCGGCTTTGCCACGCTCGCGGCGCGCGAGACGGGCGCCACCGCGAAGGCGGTGCTCGGCACGATGATCGAGAACATCGCGGTCGCCGAGCGCACCGGCAACCTGCTCTGCCAGGACACGGGCATCCCGATCTACAACGTGACGATCGGGCGCGATGCCGAGGTCGACGGAGTGGCGCTGAAGGCGGCGATACGGCGTGGCTGCGAGCGCGCGACGCGCGAATACCCGCTGCGCTCGTCGATCGTGCATCCGCTGACCCGCAGGAACGAGCACACGTCCTGCGGGATAGGCGTACCGGTCATTCACGTCGATTTCTCGGATGCGTTCGCAGGCCTCAAGATCGAGATGATCCCCAAGGGCAGCGGCTCCGAGAACAATTCCTGGCTGCGGATGGCGATCCCGGCCGAGGGCATCGACGCGATCAGGACGTTCGTCATCGATTGCGTGCTCGGCGCCGGCGGCAAGACGTGCCCGCCGACCATCGTCGGGGTCGGTGTGGGCGGCACGGCGGACCTGTGCGTCCACCTCGCCAAGGTCGCCGCGACCCGGCCGCTCGGCTCGCGTTGCGCGGATCCCGACGGCGCCGAGCTGGAGGCCCGGCTCTCTGCGGCCGTAAACCTGCTCGGCGTCGGACCGCAGGGCCTCGGCGGCGACGCGACGGCCTTCGCGGTGCACGTCGAGCTCGCGGCGACTCACATCACGATGAATCCGGTGGCGGTGAACATGCAGTGCCACTCGGCGCGCCGCGCGAGCGCCCTGTTGACCGCGGACGGCGTCGAATACGGCTACTGACCGCGATGGCCCATCACGAATTCACGATGCCCGTCACCGAAGCGCAGGTGCGCGCGCTGGTGGTCGACGACACGGTTACGCTGAACGGCACGCTCTTCGGCATACGCGACGCGACGCAGATCGCGCTGTTCGACCGCGGCCGCGCGACGCGCTTCGATCTCAACGGGCATGCGGTGATCCACACGGCGCCCAACGTAAAAAAGGTGGCGCCCGGGCCGACGCACCCCACCGGCTACGCGCCCGTCTGCGTCGGGACGACGACCAGCGCGCGGATGGAGCGCTTCACGCGGCCGCTGATGACGCAGTGCGGCGTGCGCATCGTCATCGGCAAGGGCGGGCTGGGCGCCGAGTCGGCGGCCGCGTTCCGCGAGCTGGGCGGCGTCTATCTCGCGATCGTCGGCGGCGCGGCGGCCCTCGAGACGACGTGGATCGAGGCGATCGAGGACGTCGACCTCGACGACCTCAATCCCGAGAGCCTGTGGCAGTTTCGCGTGCGCAATTTCGGCCCGCTGCGGGTCGCGATGGACAGCCGCGGCGGCAATCTCTACGCGACGGTTGACGCCGCCGCGAAGGCGAAGCGCGCGGCGGCGCTGGCGGCGCTGGGCGTCGGGTCGGGTTCGCCCCCTCGCTCTTGAAAACGCTCCGCACCGACCTGCTGATCCTCGGCGCCGGCGGCGCGGGACTCTTCGCCGCGCTGCACGCCCACAGCGCCAATCCCGCGCTCCACGTCACCATCGCCGTCAAGGGCCTGCTCGGCAAGTGCGGCTGCACGCGAATGGTCCAGGGCGGCTACAACGTCGCGCTGGCATCTGGCGATTCGGTCGAGCGCCACTTCATGGACACGATCGAGGGCGGGAAGTGGCTGCCGGACCAGGACCTCGCGTGGACGCTCGTGACGGGCGCCGTCGAGCGCATCCGCGAGCTCGAGAACGAGCTCGGCTGTTTTTTCGATCGCAATCCCGACGGTACGATTCACCAGAAGGCGTTCGCCGGGCAGACGTTCGACCGCACCGTGCACAAGGGCGATCTGACCGGCATCGAGATCATGAACCGGCTCTCCGAGCAGGTGTGGGCGCGCGGCATCCATCGGCTGGAAGAGTACCGGGCGCTCGATTTCGTCGCGGCCGCCGGAAACGAAACTGTGGGCGCGCCGGCTGGCGTTCTGCTCGTCGACATCCGCACCGGCGAGTACGTTTTCGTGCAGGCGAAGGCGGTGCTGCTCGCCACCGGCGGCGGCCCGACGATGTACAAGTTCCACACGCCGTCGGGCGACAAGAGCTGCGACGGTCTCGCGATGGCGCTGCGCTTCGGGCTGCCCTTGCGCGACATGGAGATGGTGCAGTTCCATCCCACGGGTCTTCTCGCCGGACCGGACACGCGGATGACGGGCACCGTGCTGGAGGAGGGATTGCGCGGCGCGGGCGGGTACCTGCAGGACGGGGACGGCAAGCGCTTCATGGAACGGTACGACGAGCGCGGCGAGCGCGCGACGCGCGACATCGTGTCGCGCGCGATCGATGCCGAGATGCGCGCCGGGCGCACGACGACGAACGGCGGCGTCTACCTCAGCATGGGCCATCTCGGCCCTGACAACGTGCGGCGGCAGTTCAAGGGCATGGTCGAGCGCTGCGCCGACTGCGGCTTCGACCTCGCCGCCGGCAAGGTCGAGGTCGTGCCCACTGCGCACTACATGATGGGCGGCGTCGAGTTCGCACCCGATTGCACGACCGAGCGCCCCGGGCTCTTCGTCGCCGGCGAGGATTCCGGCGGCGTGCACGGCGCCAACCGGCTGGGCGGCAACGGCGTGGCCAACTCGACGGTGTTCGGCGGCATCGCCGGCGACACGATCGCGGCGTGGCTGGCCCGCAACGGCGCGTGGCGCGAGCCGGATGCGGCGGCGCTCGACGCCGCGGTCGCGCGCGCCGAGGCGCCGTTCGCGCGCAAACGCGCTGCTGCGGGCGCGCTCGAGTCGATACGCGAACGCCTGTACGACGTGATGTGGGACGACGCGGGCATCGTTCGCGATGCGCCCGGGTCTCGCGCGTGCCGCCGTCGCGCTCGATAACCTCGGCGCCGAACTTGCCGACACCGGCCTCCCCGACGGCGAGCGCGCGTTCAACCTGACGTGGCACGACGCACTCAATCTTGCGAACCTGATCGCGGTGTCGCAGACGATCGTCCGCGCGGGCGAGGCGCGCGAGGACTCGCGCGGCGCGCACTTCCGTTCGGACCATCCGGAAACCGGAGACCTCGCGACGTCGACCTTTGTGCGCGTCCGGCGACGCGGCGAGCGACTCGATGCGGAAGCGGTACCGGTGCGGTTCACGCGTGTCGCCCCGGGCGGGTCTTTGCTGCACGAGTAGGGTGGTCGGAGGCTCGATGCCTGCCGTGCCCGCGCTCGTCCGGCGGCCGATCGGCCATCCAACGGCGGCGCAGCTTTCCCGGGAAGACCGTCGCAGCACCCCGCAGTGTCAGGGCGCAACCACCCGCCACGGATGGCCAACCGCCACCCACTGCGCCCGCTCCTTCGCGAGCAGATAGTCGGTCAGCGGATGCGCGGCCAGCCAGCGCTGCGAGATGCCGAAACGGATGCCTCGCGCAACCTCCAGCCTTGTCCGCGGCACGGCGATGTTCGAACGCGCGTGATGGACCAGCACGCCGAGCCGCACGGCGAGCACGGCCGCGCGAATCTGGCGGTCGCCGAGCGCGTGCGCGACCTTCGCGAGACCGCCGCGACAGCCGAAGACGAGGAGGGCAAGCCGGCCCTGCTCGCCGGCCGAGAATCCGGGCATGTCGGCATTCTGCAGTATGTACGCGCCGTGCTTGTGGAAGCTGGCATGGGAAATCGACATCCCGATCTCGTGCAGCAGTCCTGCCCATGCGACCAGCTTCGCGAGCGCCGGATCGGCCGAGGGAAGCGCGCGCCGGAAGAACATCGCAGCCAGTCCGCTGACGCGAAGCGCCTGCGCACGATCGATGCCGTACCGCACGATGAATCGTTCGGCCGTTGCCGCGCGCGCGTCCTCGTCGGTCGTGCGCCCCAGCAGGTCGTAGAGCACGCCGAGCCGCAGCGCGCCGCCCACGGGGTCGATGCGCTCGATCCGGAGTTCTGCGACGGCCGCCGCCATGATCGCAAGGCCGCCGGCCAGCACCGGCGCGCGTTCGCCTTTCAGCGCATTGAGCTTCAGGCGGGAGACGTGGCCGGCGTCGAGCATGCGCCGGCGCAGCCGGGCAAGTCCCGCCGGCGTGATGCCTCCCCCGGAGAACGCGTTCTGCTCGAGAATGTCGGCCAGCGCCACCGCGGTGCCGGAAGAGCCGTAGGCTTCACGCCAGGCTGGGGCGCCGAACGCGCCCGCGATGGCTTCGATCTCGACCCGCGCCAGGGTTTCGGCCGCG
The DNA here is from genome assembly GCA_963751405.1 of uncultured beta proteobacterium. Classification (GTDB taxonomy): domain Bacteria; phylum Pseudomonadota; class Gammaproteobacteria; order Burkholderiales; family Casimicrobiaceae; genus CAIWHR01. The sequence continues at coordinate 20,000 of CAVVUJ010000022.1, forward strand.
TCGAACGCGGCTGCGGTGATCCTGCCGTCGCCGAAGAAGCGCTGGGTCATGCCGACACAGCCGATCGTGAGCGATTCGAGCCGTTCGGCCTCGAGTCCGCGGCCGATGATGAACTCGGTCGAGCCGCCGCCGATGTCGATGACCAGTCGCGGCTCGGCCGAACGCGGAAGCTCGTGGGCCACGCCGAAGAAGGTCAGCCGGCCTTCCTCGTGCCCGCTGATGATGTCGATCGGAAATCCCAGCGTGCGCTCGGCCTGCGCGATGAATTCCTGCGCGTTCGTCGCGACCCGGAACGTGTTGGTCGCGACCACGCGCACGGCCGTGGGGTGCAGGCCGGAAAGGCGTTCGCGGAACCGGGCGAGGCAGGCGAGCGCGGCATCCATCGCGGAGCGCTTCAGGCGGCCCTTGTCGTCGATCCCGGCGCCGAAACGCAGCGTCTCGCGCCACGTGTCGAGCTGGTAGATCTGGTTGCCCTCGACGCGGCCGATTTCGAGCCGGAAGCTGTTCGACCCGAGGTCGACGACGGCCAGAAGGGGGTCGGATTTGCGTTCGCGCATGCGAGGGAACCGGATTGCGGTTCGAGAGTCGAAGGTTAGCAGAAAACGGGGCCGCGACGCCTTGCCCCGGATGCCCCGTCCCGACCCCGTTGTAATATTGCTGTCATGCGAGCGCGACAGACTGTCGCGTTTGCCAACCTGGCCGGCCGCGGCATGGCCGATTCGATGAAACATCAGAGCCCGTCGCCGATCAACCGCGAGCTGTCGCAGCTTGCGTTCAACCGCCGCGTCCTCACATTGGCGCAGGATCCGGAGACGCCGCTGCTCGAGCAGTTGCGCTTCCTCTGCATCGTCAGCAACAACCTGGACGAGTTCTTCGAGATCCGGGTTGCCGGCCTCAAGGAACAGCTGCGCGCCCGCCTGCCGCCGCCGGGGATGACCCTGCCGGGGCTGCGCGCCCTGCTCGGTGTCATCAACGACGAGACGCGCCTGCTGGTGACGGAACAGTATCGTCTCCTCAACGAAGCGATCCTCCCGGCTTTGGCGGACGCCGGCATCCGCCTGCTGCGGCGTGATGCCCTCGACGCGGGTCAGCGCGCCTGGGTGTCCGGTTATTTCCAGCGCGAAGTCAGGCCGCTGCTGACGCCCATCGGCCTCGATCCGGCGCATCCGTTTCCGCAGGTGGCCAACAAGAGCCTCAACTTCGTGGTCGAGCTCTCCGGCCGCGACGCGTTCGGGCGCGAGACCACGGTCGCGACGGTCAAGGCACCGCGCCTCTTGCCGCGGGTCATCGCGCTGCCGCGCGCGATCGCCGGCTCCGACAACGCGTTCGTGCTGCTGTCGAGCGTCATCCATGCCCATCTGCACGAGCTCTTCGGCGGCCGCGATATCGTCGGCTACTCGCAGTTCCGCGTGACGCGCGACGCCGACCTCTGGTTCGACGAGGAGGAGGTGAAGAACCTCCGGCAGGCGCTGGAAGGCGAGCTGCCGCAGCGTCACTTCGGCCAGGCCGTCCGGCTCGAGGTCGCCGACGGGTGTCCCGACAAGCTCGCGCAATTCCTGCTCCGGCAGTTCGAACTGACCGACGACGACCTGTATCGCGTCGGCGGCCCCGTCAATCTCGCGCGGATGGCGGCGCTGATCGACGCCGTATCGGTCGCGGGACTCGAGTACCGACCCTTCGTCCCCGGCCTGCCCGACCGGCTGCGCGATTCCAACGACCTCCTCGCCACGATCCGGCAGCAGGACGTGCTGCTGCACCATCCGTTCCAGTCGTTCGATCCGGTCGTCGAGTTCATCCGCAAGGCCGCGGATGATCCGGACGTCGTCGCGATCAAGCAGACGGTTTATCGCACCGGCGTCAATTCGGTGTTGATGGAGGCGTTGATCGAGGCCGCGCGCCGGGGCAAGGAAGTCACCGTCGTGGTCGAGCTGCTCGCCCGCTTCGACGAGGAAGCCAACATCAACTGGGCCGAGAAGCTGGAGCAGGTGGGCGCCCAGGTCGTCTACGGCGTGTTCGGGCTGAAGACGCACGCCAAGCTCGCGCTGCTGCTGCGCCGCGAGAAGGATGCCAAGGGCCGCACGCGGCTGCAGGCCTACGCGCATCTTGGCACCGGCAACTATCACCCGCGCACGGCGCGCCTCTACACGGACTTCGGGCTGCTCACCGCCAACAAGGAGATCTGCGCCGACGTCAACGAGGTGTTTCTGCACATCACGAGCCTCGCCAAGGCCAAGCGGCTGAAGCATCTGCTGCTGGCGCCATTCACAATGCACGACCGTGTGCTCTTCGCGATACGGCGCGAAGCGCGCCACGCGCGCGAAGGGAAACCGGCGCGGATCATCGCGAAGATGAACGCGCTCATCGAGGAGGCCGTGATCCGCGCGCTGTATACGGCGTCGCAGGCGGGCGTGCAGATCGATCTCATCGTCCGCGGCGCCTGCGCGCTGCGCCCGGGTGTCGAGGGGTTTTCCAAGAACATCCGCGTGCGCTCGGTCATCGGCCGCTTCCTCGAGCACAGCCGGATCTGGTACTTTGCCAACGACGGCGGCGAAGAGGTGTGGCTTGCCAGCGCCGACTGGATGGGGCGCAACCTTTTCCGCCGGATCGAGGTCGCGTTCCCGGTGCTCGATCCGAAGTTGAAGGAGCGCGTCATCGCCGAGGGACTGAAGCCCTACCTCGCGGACAATTGCGATGCGTGGGAGCTCGCGGGCGACGGGAGCTACGCCAGGCCGAAGGTCACACGCCGATCGCGGCCGCGCATCGCGCAGCAGGAGCTCGTCGATCGACTTGCCGAACAACCGAACGCAGACACCTGATCAGGAAGGCAGATACCATGGATCTCATACTTTGGCGCCACGCGGAGGCCGAGCCCGGCGAACCGGACCTTGGGCGCCGCCTCACGGCCAAGGGCATTCAGCAAGCCGAGCGCATGGCGAAATGGCTCGATCGGCATCTGCCGGCCACGACGAGAATCCTCTCCAGTCCGGCCGATCGGACGCAACAGACGGCGCTCGCGCTGAAGCGCAAGTTCCGCGTCGTACCGGAGCTCGCGCCAGGCGCGTCCGCGGCCGCTGTCCTGGCCGCAGCGGGATGGCCCGACGCGCGCGAGGCTGTGCTGATCGTCGGTCATCAGCCGACGCTCGGCGAGGTCGCAGCCTTTCTGCTGACCGAAGGCGAAGCGTCATGGAGCGTTCGCAAGGGAGCCGTCTGGTGGCTTTCCAATCGCGTCCGCGGCGGCTTGTCGTCCACGGTGATCAAGGTCGTCATCGCGCCGGATTTCGTTTGACGCTGCAGGCTGGTGCGCATTGCCCCGCTCCCGACGCGGTGATCGAATGCGGTTTCACTGCCCATGTGTTCCTCATGCCGCCTGTCATCTTCAGTCGCCGCGCTGTAACGCCGCTGTAACACTCGGGCACGACAATGGCGAGGTCCGTTACTCACGAGGAAAATGGCAATGCGCAAGTACCTGACCCAAGGAATCCTGGCCGCCGCGACGTTCGCGTTCGGCGTTTCCAATGCGATCGCGATCGACATCACCGGCGCCGGCGCCACATTCCCGTACCCGATCTACGCCAAATGGGCCGAAGCCTACAAGGCGAAGTCCGGCGTCAGCATGAATTATCAGTCGATCGGCTCCGGCGGCGGCATCGCGCAGATCAAGGCCAAGACCGTCGACTTCGGAGCGTCCGACATGCCGCTCAAGCCGGAGGACCTCCAGGCGGCGGGCCTCATGCAGTTTCCGGCCATCATCGGCGGCGTCGTGCCGGTCGTGAACATCGAAGGAGTTGCGCCTGGCGCGATGAAGTTCACGGGACCGGTGCTCGCCGACATCTACCTTGGCAAGATCAAGAAATGGAACGAGAAGCCAATCGCCGATCTCAATCCGGGCGTGAAGCTGCCCGACGAACTGATCACGGTCGTCCGCCGCTCCGACGGTTCGGGCACGACGTTCATCTGGACCGACTATCTGTCCAAGGTCAGCGCGGAATGGAAGCAGAAGGTCGGCGCGAGCACGGCGGTGGCGTGGCCCGAAGGCGTAGGCGGCAAGGGCAACGAGGGTGTTGCCGCTTACGTGCAGCGGATCAAGGGCAGCATCGGCTACGTCGAGTATGCGTACGCGAAACGCAACAAGATGGCGCACGGCGCCGTGCAGAACAGGGAAGGCCAGTTCGTGCAGCCCGACGACGACACGTTTCAGGCGGCCGCGGCGTTTCGCCGATTGGAAGAACGCCCCCGGGTTCTATCAGATTCTGACCGACCAGCCGGGCAAGACGAGCTGGCCGATCACCGGCGCGAGCTTCATCCTGATGCAGCAGAAGCAGGACAAGCCCCAGAATGCCGTCGAAGTGCTGAAGTTCTTCGACTGGGCGTTCAAGAACGGCCAGAAGATGGCGGCCGATCTCGATTACGTGCCGATGCCCGAAGGTGTCGTCAAGGTCGTCGCCGACGCGTGGAAAGCGCAGTTGAAGGACGGCGCCGGCAAGGCCGTCTGGTAACAGCGCCCCCCTGATCTTCCTCCGGGCAGCAACTTTCTTCTCCTCCTCCAGAAGAAAGGCTCGTGGCCGCGGGGTGCGCCTCGCGGCCACCCTTTTTTGAAGGGTTATCATGTCGACTGCAACAGCCGCTATGCCGCCCGCCATGACCGCCCAGATGGAGCCGCTCGCCCAGCGGGAGCCCACGCCGCCCGCCGCGCACCGGGGCGCGCCGCCGTGGCAGGACTGGCTGTTCGAGCGCACGACGCTGTTCTTCGCGCTGTTCGTTCTGTTCACGCTCGTCGGAATCATCGGCGCGCTCGCCTGGGCGGCCGTTCCTGCCTTCGAAAAATTCGGTCTCGGGTTCTTCTTCACCAATGTCTGGGATCCAGTGAAGATGAACTTCGGCGCGCTGGCGCCGATCTACGGCACGCTTATCACCTCGATGATCGCCTTGCTGATCGGCGTGCCGGTGAGCTTCGGCATTGCAATCTTCCTTACCGAGATGTGCCCGCCCATCCTCAAGCGTCCGCTCGGCACTGCGGTGGAGCTGCTGGCGGCGGTCCCGTCGATCATCTACGGCATGTGGGGGTTGTTCGTGTTCGCGCCGGTGTTCGGGGACTACGTCCAGCCGGTGCTGACCAGGGTTTTCGGCAGCCTGTGGATCCTCGGCCCGCTGTTCCAGGGCGCACCCAACGGCATCGGTGTGCTTTCTGCGGGCATCATTCTGTCCATCATGGTGATTCCGTTCATCGCCTCGGTGATGCGCGACGTGTTCGAGATCGTGCCCCCGGTGCTCAAGGAGTCGGCGTACGGTATTGGTGCGACGACGTGGGAAGTCGTGTGGCACGTCGTGCTGCCCTACACCAAGGTCGGCGTCATCGGCGGAGTCATGCTCGGTCTTGGCCGGGCACTGGGCGAGACCATGGCGGTAACGTTCGTCATCGGCAACGCGTACCGGATCAGCACGTCGCTGTTCGAGCCCGGAAACTCGATCGCCTCGGCGTTGGCCAACGAGTTCAACGAGGCTGCCGAGCCCGTGCATCGGGCCTCGCTCATTGCGCTGGGGCTCGTGCTGTTCGTGCTCACGTTCATCGTGCTGGCCTGCTCGCGCCTGCTGCTCGCGCAGCTCGCCAAGCGGGAGGGCAGGAAGACATGAGCTCGAAGGGCCGCCCCGAGGGCGAATACCGGAGCGCGCAGCGCGAAGGTACTCCAACAGGCCCGCCGGGCCGCCCCAAGGGCGAATTTCTCCCTCTCGGAGGGAAGGCGCGCAGCGCCAAGGGTGCACAAATGACTGCCGTTTACCGCAAGCGGTTGTTCGTCAACCGGATGAACCTCCTGATGTCGCTGGGAACGATGGCCTTCGGGATGGCGTTCCTGCTGTGGATCCTGTGGGTGCTGTTCGCGAAGGGGTTCGGTGCGCTGTCGCCCACACTGTTCACGCAGATGACGCCGCCTCCGGGATCGGCGGGCGGGCTCGCCAACGCCATCTACGGCAGCGTCATGATCGTGTTCGTTGCCACCTTCATCAGCACGCCGATCGGCATTCTCGCCGGCATCTATCTCGCCGAGTACGGCAAGGACCGCTGGGTGGCCAGCCTCACGCGCTTCATCAACGACATCCTGCTCTCGGCGCCGTCCATCGTGATCGGGCTCTTCGTCTACACGGTGTACGTGATGCAGGTAGGCCACTTCTCGGGCTGGGCGGGTTCTTTCGCGCTCGCGCTGATCGCGATTCCCGTGGTTGTCCGCACGACCGAGAACATGCTGCACCTCGTGCCGGCGAGCCTGCGCGAGGCGGCAGTCGCCCTCGGCGCGCCGATGTGGAGGGTGATCCTGATGGTGACGCTGAAGGCGGTTCGCGGCGGAGTCATCACCGGCATACTCCTCGCGGTCGCCCGGATGTCCGGCGAAACCGCACCGCTCCTGTTCACTGCGCTCAACAATCAGTTCTGGAGCGCCAACATGGACGCGCCGATGGCGAACCTGCCGGTGGTGATCTTCCAGTTCGCGATGAGCCCGTTCGACGATTGGAAAGGCCTGGCGTGGGCAGCGGCGTTGCTGATCACGCTGACGGTGCTCGCCATCAACATCCTGGCGCGGACCGTATTCCGCCAGTCCGCGGTCAGGTAGCGCCGCCGAGACCGACACGGGCAATGACGATGGGCATACCGCGGGAGACAGCAATGAATTTCGAATCCGTCGCGACGCAGTCGGAGGCCGCAACGGGCATTCCGCGCGCAGCGCCGCCGAAGATCTCGTGCCGGCGTCTCGATTTCTACTACGGCAAGTTCCAGGCGCTCAAGGACGTCGAGCTCGACGTCGCCGAGCGCCGCGTGACGGCGTTCATCGGGCCCTCGGGCTGCGGCAAGTCGACGCTGCTGCGCACGCTGAATCGGATGTACTCGCTGTACCCCGGACAGCGAGCGACCGGCGAGATCATCTTCAACGGCGAGAACATTCTCGATTCCGGCACCGATCTCAACATGCTGCGCGCGAAGGTCGGGATGGTGTTCCAGAAGCCAACCCCGTTCCCGATGTCGATCTACGACAATATCGCTTTCGGCGTCAGTCTGTACGAGAATCTGTCGCAGCGCGGAAATGGACGAGCGGGTCGAGTGGGCGCTGACCAAGGCGGCGATGTGGGGCGAGGCCAAGGACAAGCTGAAGCAGAGCGGGATGGCGCTCTCCGGCGGGCAGCAGCAGCGGTTGTGCATCGCGCGCGCCGTGGCGGTCCGGCCCGAGGTACTGCTGCTGGACGAGCCGACCTCCGCGCTCGACCCCATCTCGACGGCGAAGATCGAGGAGCTCATCACGGAGCTGAAGGAGGATTACACGATCGCGATCGTCACCCACAACATGCAGCAGGCGGCGCGCGTGTCGGATTTCACCGGGTACATGTACCTGGGCGAGCTCGTCGAGTTCGGCGCGACCGACACCATCTTCCTCAAGCCGAAGAAGAAGGAAACCGAGGACTACATCACCGGGCGGTTTGGGTAGAAACGGCATCGCCGGGGCAGCAGTGCGACGGAGCTTTCACGAGGGAACAGCGCGATGAACGAACACACACACAAGCAATTCGACGCCGAGATGGAGGCGATTCGCAGTGGCGTTCTCGCGATGGGGGGGCTCGTCGAGACGCAGCTCAATCGCGCCATCCTGCTGCTCGAGGACGACGACCACGACGCGATCGATCAGGTTGGCGCCGACGAGAAGCAGATCAACCGGATGCAGGTCGATCTCGACCAGATGTGCAGCCAGATCATCGCCAGACGACAGCCGACGGCGATCGACCTTCGCTTCGTGCTGATGATCACCAAGATCGTCAACGAGCTCGAGCGCGTCGGCGACGAGGTGAAGAAGATCGCCTACAAGGCCGCGGAGATCCGCGGGGTCGATCGCCTGAGCCAGGTCCGTCACTACGACCTGATTCGCACCGCCGAGCGCGCACGCGACATGCTGCAGATGGCGCTCGACACCTTCGCCCGGCTCGATGCCGGCGCGGCAGCCGAGGTCATCGATCGCGATGGGGAAATCGACGCCGCGTTCCTGGCGATCATGCGCCAGCTCATCAGCTATATGATGGAAGATCCGCGCACGATTACGGCGGCGCTCGAAATCGTGTTCATCGCGAAGTCGATCGAGCGCATCGGCGACCACGCGAAGAACATCGCCGAGGCCGTCGTGCAGGTGGTCAAGGGCATCGATGTCCGGCACGCGTCCGCCGACCAGATCCGGGCCGAGGTGGCGTCCGAATGAGCGAGCGGGGCGAAGCCAAGGAGCGAAGCTCGCGTCCGCGAGCGATTGAGGCGGCCGACGGCGTGGTGCTCCGATGCTCGTAATCGTACGTGGAGGCCGCGAGTGAGCCCGGCAGCGCCAGCGGCGGGCATCTGGGCACACCAATGACGCCATCGATCCTCGTCGTCGAGGACGAGCCCGCGATCCGCGAGCTGCTGCGGGTCAATCTGGTCGCCGCCGGGTACGAGGTCCGGGAATCTCCGGATGCGGAATCCGCGCAACGCGAAATCAGGGACGCATTGCCGCACCTGGTCCTGCTCGACTGGATGCTGCCTGGCAAGTCCGGTCTGGTGCTTGCCAAGGAGCTGCGTGCCCACGCTCGCACGCGCGAGCTGCCGATCATCATGATCACGGCGCGCACCGACGAAGCGGACAAGGTCGCCGGTCTTGAGGCCTGGGTCGACGACTATGTGACGAAGCCGTTCTCGCCGCGCGAGCTGAAGGCACGTA
>CAVVUJ010000023.1:0-16968 GCA_963751405.1 uncultured beta proteobacterium
TCCTGTGGATCAGTTCGGGCTCGTCGATGTAGCCCAGTATCGCCGCGATTTCGGACGAGGGCTTGCGCAGGATGCGCGCGGTTTCGGGCGCGCTGTAGTTGACGAGGCCGCGCGCGATTTCGCGGCCGTCGGGGTCGAAGCAGCCGACGATCTCGCCGCGCTCGAAACTGCCCTCGACGCGGACCACGCCGATCGGCAGCAGGCTCTTGCCGTCGCGGACGAGCGCGCGCACGGCGCCGGCATCGAGCGTCAGCCGGCCCGCGAGCTGGACGTGGTCGGCCAGCCACTGCTTGCGCGCGCCGAGCGAAACGTCGGGGGCGCGGAGCGACGTGCCGATCTCCTCGCCCGCCGCGAGCCGCGTCAGCACGTTTTCCTCGCGCCCGTCGGCGATGACGGTGGAAGCCCCCGAGCGCGCCGCGCGCTTGGCGGCGAGCACCTTGGACAGCATGCCGCCGCTGCCGACCGCGCTGCCGCTGCCGCCGGCCATCGCCTCGAGCCGCGATTCCCCCGCCCGCGCCGTGCGCACCAGCGTGGCCGCCGGATCGCGGCGCGGGTCGGCCGTGAAGAGCCCCGGCTGATCGGTGAGCAGCACCAGCACGTCGGCCTCGATCAGATTCGTCACGAGCGCGCCCAGCGTGTCGTTGTCGCCGAAGCGGATCTCGTCGGTGGTGACGGTGTCGTTTTCGTTGATGATGGGGATGACGTCGAGCGCGAGCAGCGTGAAGAGCGTCGAGCGCGCGTTGAGGTAGCGGCGGCGGTCCGCAAGGTCGTCGTGCGTGAGCAGGATCTGCGCCGTGTGCAGGCCGAAGCGGGCGAAGGCCGATTCGTAGGCCTGGACCAGGCCCATCTGGCCGACGGCCGCGGCCGCCTGCAGCTCGTGCATCGTGGACGGTCGCGCGCGTCCAGCCGAGCCGCTTGACGCCTTCGGCGATCGCGCCCGACGACACCAGCACGATCTCCCTGCCGGCGCGCCGCAACTCCGCGATCTGGGTCGCCCAGCGCTCGACCGCGGCGTGGTCGAGTCCGCGCCCGTCGTTGGTGACGAGGCTCGAGCCGACCTTCACCACCAGGCGGCGCGCTGCGGCGACGGGCGTAGCCGTGCTCATGCTGGCGGCAGCTCGGCCGGCGCGGGCTCGGTTGCGGCAGGCGCCGGCGCCGGATGCGCATCGAGCCAATCCTGGATCTTGAAGACGAGCGCACGGCAGCCTTCGCCATTGACCGCGGCCACGGCGAAGACCGGGCCCTTCCAGCCGTACGCCTTGACGAACGCCCGCACGCGCGCGGCGCGCTCGCTTTCCGGAACGAGATCGATCTTGTTCAGCACGAGCCAGCGCAATTTCTCGAACAACGCGATGTCGTAGCGCTTCAATTCGGCGACGATCGCCCTGCGCGTCGCGGACCGGATCCGCGTCCGGATCGAACGGCGCGATGTCGACGATGTGCAGCAGCATGCGCGTGCGCTGCAGGTGGCGGAGGAACTGGTGGCCGAGCCCGGCGCCGTCGGCCGCGCCCTCGATGAGACCGGGGATGTCCGCGACGACGAAGCTGCGGTTCTCGTCGGTGCGCACGACGCCCAGGTTCGGCGCCAGCGTCGTGAACGGGTAATCGGCGACCTTGGGCCGCGCCGCCGACACGGCGCGAATGAACGTGCTCTTGCCCGCATTCGGCAGGCCGAGCAGGCCGACGTCGGCCAGCACCTTGAGCTCGAGATGCAGCCGCCGCTGCTGTCCCTCTTCGCCGGGCGTGAACTGGCGCGGCGCGCGGTTCGTGCTCGACTTGAAGTGGATGTTGCCGAGGCCGCCCTTGCCCCCCTGCGCGACGAGCGCCTGCTGCCCGTGCGCGGCAAGATCGGCGACGAACGCGCCGGTGTCGGCGTCGGTGATCACGGTGCCGACGGGCACGCGCAGGACGATGTCCTCCGCACCCCGGCCGTATTTGTCGGCGCCATGGCCGTTCTCGCCGTGCTTGGCCCGATGGATCCGCGCGTAGCGGTATTCGATCAGCGTATTGATGTTGCGGTCGGCCACGGCGATGATGCTGCCGCCCCGCCCGCCGTCGCCGCCGTCCGGCCCGCCGCGCGGCACGTACTTCTCGCGCCGGAACGACGCCGAGCCGTTGCCGCCATCGCCGGCGATGACTTCGATGTTGGCTTCGTCGATGAATTTCACGGGGCGCTCCGCAGGTAGAGGACGTAGCGTTCGGTGTCGTCGCCACGGCGTTGGCCGGTCCACGCCATCCGCCACCCGTCCGGCGTCGCCGGATCGCGATCATTGCGGCCGTACTGGACGAGAAGCGCATTGCAACTGTCGATCGGCGCGACTTCGGCGCGGACGGTCACCAGGTTCGCGAAATAGTGGAAGAGCGCCCGCTGCGCATCGCCCAGGTTGCGGCTGGCCACGCACCCTTCCTGCGGCAGCACGGCGCGCACCGACTCGGCGACTCCGCGGTAGCTGCGGCGTGAATCGATGTAGGGCAGCCAGATCGTCGAGTAGAGCGCCCACAGCAGCGTCATGCCGGCCGCCCAGTTGAGGAGGGCGCGGCGGTTCGAACGCCGCGCGGGGCGCACCAGAGCGAGCCAGAGCAGGGTCAGGAGCAGCGACAGGCCGAAGGCGGGCCAATGGAAGGAAGGCCGGTAGCCGGATTCGGTGTCGCGGAGCATCCGGGCGACGGCCGGTGCCATTCCGTGCGCCGAGGCATCGAACCACAGCCACCACATGAGCAGCGAAAGGAGGCCGAACGTGAGTATGCCGAACCAGTCGAGCGCGCCGGAAAAGCCGCGCTTCAGCGTGTCGATTTCCAGCGCCCCGAGCAGCGACAGCGGCAGGAGCAGCGGCATGAGGTTGGCCAGCCGCGGGCCGGACATTGCCAATATGCAGGCGCAGATCACGATGGCGGCCATCGCCGGCAGCTGAACGCCGGGAGTGGCAAGGCCACCGTTGAAGCCGCGGCCGCGCGTCACGACCGTCCAGATCACGAGCGGAAGGGCGGGCCAGGCGAACCATGGCAGGTTCTTCAGGAGGAACATGGCATCGCCTGACGCTGCCGGGTCCAATGGCGCCAGGAAGTCGCCGGGCGATTGCGCAGCCCACCACGCGTGCAGATGGGCGGGCGCGTGGAGCCATAGCGCGAATGGCCAGGAGCCTCCGAGCGCCACGGCGAGGGCCAGCGCGATTCCCGCCGTCCACGCGTAGCGGCGGGTGCGCCACGCCGAGAAGGCGATGGGCAATGCCACGGCCGTCACGCCTATCCAGAGGAGCGCGATGAATCCTGCCGACAGGAAGCCGACGCCGGCGCCCAGGCCCAACGCCGTGCCGCCGGCGACCGGCCGCCGCAGGGCGAGGGCAAACCCGTAGAGCGCGGCGGCCATGCCGAGCATGAGTCCCATTTCCGGCGACAGCTGGTGGCCGCGTTCCCACAACCCGACCGAACCGACGAACAACAGCACCGGCAACCAGAGGTACGTGCGGCCATACAGTTCGGTCGCTGTCGCGGCGAGGAGGAGCAACGTCAAGGCAACAAACAAAGGCACGGCGACGCGCGCCGCGTCGTGCAACGCCAGCAGGGGCGACAACGCCTTGCCCGTGCCGGCCGCCGCCAGATAGAAGAGCGGCGGGTTGTCGACGACGGGCTCGCCGGCAAGATACGGGACGAGCGCATCGCCGCGTCCCATCATCTCGAGGACGACGCCGAACGTGGTCGCGTCCTGCGTCTTCCACGGATCGTGGCCGACCGTCCCCAGCAGCACCCACGCCGCGCAGAGCACGACGAGGCCGAGCTGCTTCAGTGCGCCGAAGCGCCCCGTCGGGCCGAGGGCGGTGGCCTCGTCAGATCCGGCGTCGGCGGGCGCGTGCATGGGCATGATCGAGTGGGGCCTGGGCCTGCGCGAAGGGGGCGGGAATGAAAAAGGCAGCCGAAGCTGCCTTTCCCGTCGAAAGCGCCGGAGCGCGCCCGCCTGCGCCGACTGCCCGGCGCGTTACGGCGATGGGGTTTTCGCGGGCTCGGCGGCCGCCGGCGTCGCGGCGGTCTTCGAGCCGTAACGCTGGCGGAATTTGTCGATCCGGCCGGCGGTGTCCATCACCTTCTGCTTCCCCGTGTAGAACGGATGGCAGGCCGAGCACACTTCGACGTGCAGCGGCTTGCCCACGGTCGACGACGTCACGAACGTGTTGCCACAGCTGCAGGTCACCTGGATTTCGGTGTATTTCGGGTGAATGCCGGTTTTCATGATGTCCTCACTTTCGGCCTGCGCGCCGGGGTCTCGTGACCCGTGGGGCGCGTCTTCAGGCCGCGGCGCTATCTGCGGACGAAGTCGGTGTTGCGCAAGGCCGCCCGCATGGCCAAACGAAAATTATCCGCCGTTTTGCGCTGCAACGCAACAAAACCCAGCGCGCGGCGCGGACTGCCGAGCTTGAGGCAATAAGACATTAAAATCAATGGCTTGGCAAAGAAAAATGAGTCGAGACGGCGGCACCGGCGTTGCCAATGCCAGCGTCAACCACGCCGCATCGAGTCGAAAAACTCGGAATTCGTCTTGGTCTGCTTGACCTTGTCGACCAGGAATTCGGTCGCCTCGAGCTCATCCATCGGGTAGAGCAGTTTGCGCAGCACCCAGACCTTCTGCAGGATCTCGGGCTTCAGCAGCAGTTCTTCCTTGCGCGTGCCCGAACGGTTCACGTTGATCGCCGGATAGATGCGCTTCTCGGCCATCCGGCGGTCGAGGTGGATTTCCATGTTGCCGGTGCCCTTGAATTCCTCGTAGATCACGTCGTCCATCCGCGAGCCGGTGTCGATGAGCGCGGTGGCGATGATGGTCAGCGAGCCGCCTTCCTCGATGTTGCGCGCGGCGCCGAAGAAGCGCTTGGGCCGCTGCAATGCGTTGGCGTCGACGCCGCCGGTCAGCACCTTGCCCGACGCCGGCACGACGGTGTTGTAGGCGCGCGCGAGCCGCGTGATCGAGTCGAGCAGGATCACGACGTCCTTCTTGTGCTCGACCAGGCGCTTCGCCTTCTCGATCACCATCTCCGCGACCTGCACGTGGCGCGTCGCGGGCTCGTCGAACGTCGACGACACGACCTCGCCGCGCACGGAGCGCTGCATTTCGGTGACTTCCTCCGGCCGCTCGTCGATCAGCAGCACGATCAGCACGACGTCCGGGTAGTTCGCCGCAATGGAGTGCGCGACGTGCTGCAGCATCACGGTCTTGCCGGACTTCGGCGAGGACACCAGCAGGCCGCGCTGGCCCTTGCCGATGGGCGCGACGATGTCGATGATGCGGCCGGTGATGTTCTCCTCGGCCTTGATGTCGCGCTCGAGCGTGAGCGCCTCGTCCGGGAAGAGCGGCGTCAGGTTCTCGAACAGGATCTTGTTCTTCGCGTTCTCGGGCGGCTCGCCGTTGACCTTGTCCACCTTCACCAGCGCGAAATAGCGCTCGCCGTCCTTCGGCGTGCGGATCTCGCCTTCGATGGTGTCGCCGGTGTGCAGGTTGAAACGGCGGATCTGCGACGGCGAGATGTAGATGTCGTCGGTGCCTGCGAGATAGCTCGTGTCGGGCGAGCGCAGGAAGCCGAAGCCGTCGGGCAGCACCTCCAGCGTGCCGTCGCCGAAGATGCTCTCGCCCTTCTTCGCGTGACTCTTCAGCATCGCGAAGATGAGGTCGTGCTTGCGCATGCGGTTCGCGCCCTCGATCTCCATCGTGCTGGCGATGTCGAGGAGCTCGCTCACGTGCTTGGACTTGAGTTCGGACAGTTGCATGGGCTTGGGAACGCGCGGAAAGGACGGGGGGCGGCGGGTCGCCGCGGCATCGACTCTGGGATCGTGGCGCCCGGGAGAAAGGCGGGGCGCCCTGTGCGGTGCTGCGGGGCCGCCCCTCTAGACCGAGGGGGGCGGCGCAGGCACGAAGATCAGACTAACGGGTTCAGAGGTTGCTGTCAACAAAGGCGGCGAGCTGGGACTTCGACAGCGCGCCGACCTTCTGCGCGTGCGGCTTGCCGCCCTTGAACAGGATCAGGGTCGGGATGCCGCGGATGCCGAACTGGCTCGTGATGCCGGGATTGGCGTCGATGTCGAGCTTGGCGACCGTGAGCCGGCCGGCATACTCCTTCGCCATGTCCTCCAGCACCGGCGCGATCATCTTGCACGGGCCGCACCACTCGGCCCAGTAATCGACCAGCACCGGCGTCGAGGACTGCAGGACTTCCTTGTCGAACGTGGCGTCGGAAACGTGCTTGATGTGGTCGCTCATGGATTCCTCGTGAGATGCGCAGATGACAGGGGGCACCCGGTGGGGTTCGGGGCCGGGCGGGCGCGGCCGGGGACTCTGGCCGCCGCTGCCGGCGCGGGTCGAAGCAGAAGCCTACGTTATCCGAAGGGCCGCGCCGGCGCAAGCGCCCCCGGGGAAACATTGACGACGACGATGCGGAGCGGGCGGCCCGATTTGCTAAAATCCGCTTTTTTGCATGCGGGACACCCAAGCATGACCTATGTCGTCACCGAAACCTGTATCCGCTGCAAGTATACCGACTGCGTCGACGTCTGCCCGGTGGACTGCTTCCGCGAGGGCCCCAATTTTCTCGTGATCGACCCGGACGAATGCATCGACTGCACGCTGTGCGTGGCCGAATGTCCGGTCGAGGCGATCTATGCGGAGGACGACGTCCCGCCCGACCAGCAGTCCTTCACGGCGCTCAACGCCGAGCTGGCGAAGCTCTGGAAGCCCATCATCGAGCGCAAGCCCGCGCCCCCGGACGCCGATGAGTGGAAAGGGGTGAAGGACAAGCGCAAATATCTCGAGCGATAGCCGCGGGGCCGGAGCGCGGCGCAAAGCACGGTCTGCCCCCGCAGCGGCCGATCGCCGCGTTTGACCGCGCCGGGCCGAAACCCTAGAATCACGAACCTTTTCCGTGCCGGCCCGCCGCGATCGCTGCGGGCGTTGCACACCTGATGCCACGATTCGCGAACCCTGCTACCGGACGATGACCAAGACGATCCTCTACGCCGCTCTCGTGGCGGCCGCGCTCACTTCCCCCTGGGCGGCGGCCCAGGGGACACCCGCCGGTGACGCCGCCAAGGGCCGTCAGAAGACCCAGATGTGCACGGGTTGCCACGGCATCGAGGGTTGGCGTACGGCATTCCCGGAGGTGTACCACGTCCCCCGGATCGGCGGCCAGCACGAGGCCTATCTGGTGAAGGCCCTCCAGGAGTACAAGAGCGGCGAGCGCAGTCATCCGTCGATGCGCGCCATCGCCGCATCGCTTTCCGAACAGGACATGGCCGACCTCGCGGCGTATTACGCGCAGGGTGGCGTCAAGACAGCGAGCAAATGACGATGCGACGATCCTTCTTGACGGCGGCCATCGCGCTCATCGCGTTCGGTGCGGCCGCCGGCGCCTCGGCCGCCGACCTCGCCGCGGGCAAGGCCAAGGCGACCGAAGTCTGCGCGGCGTGTCATGGTGCCGACGGCAACAGCGCAACCGCCGACTTTCCGCGGATCGGCGGCCAGTACGCGGATTACCTGGCGAAAGCGCTGCGCGACTACAAGTCCGGCCAGCGCAAGAACCCGATCATGGCGGGCTTCGCGCAGGCGTTGTCGAAGCAGGACGTCGAGAACCTGGCCGCGTATTACGCCGCGCAGCCGGCGACCGTTTCGGCGAAGCACTGAATCGGCCGGAACCGACTCCGCAGCAGGATCGGATCGCCGTTAACCGCTGCGTCTTCCTATCGTTGCCGCGCGAGGCAGGCGAGGTAGAGCGCGGCATCCGGCGGCGTGCCGTGCCGCTGGGCGTTCCAGACAACCTCCGCCAGACATTCGATCACCGCGTGCAGCGCCGCGTGCTCGTCGCCTTTCGCCATGCGGATCCGGTCGTACTCGGCGCGAATGCCGGGCGGCTGATCGATCGCCAGCTGCTCGGCGACGGCGAGGTGCAGCGACAGGTGCAGGAAGGGATTGACGTCGCCGCGCTCCGGCTGCCAGTCCCGATCGAGATTGCGCTCGGGGTCTTCGAGGACCGCGTGATACTCGGGGTGCTGCGCGACGAGATCGGCGGCGATCCGCTCGAGGCCGGACGACGGCTCGCCGCGCGCGGTGTTTTCTCCACGCCTCGATCAGGAAACGGCGGGCCTCGTCGCGGGACGGATTGAACAACGCGCCGCCTACGCCGTCTTGTCGCGGTACTCGCAGAGATCGCGCAGCGGGCAAGCGCCACAGTCCGGCTTGCGCGCGACGCAGACGTAGCGCCCGTGCAGGATCAGCCAGTGGTGCGCGTGCTGCCGGAACTCCTCCGGCACGAACTTGACCAGCTTCCGCTCGACTTCGTCGGGGTTCTTGCCGGGGGCGAGCCCCATGCGGTTGGCGACCCGGAAGATGTGCGTGTCCACGGCGATCGTCGGCTGTCCGAAGGCGACGTTGAGCACGACGTTGGCGGTCTTGCGGCCCACGCCGGGCAGCTTCTCCAGCGCCTCGCGGTCGGCCGGCACCTCGCCGCCGTGCTCGCGCAGCAGGATCTGCGAAAGCGCGACGATGTTCTTCGCCTTGTTGCGGAAGAGTCCTATCGACTGCACGTACGGGATCAGCCCGTCGACGCCCAGCGCCGCGATCGCGGCAGGCGTATTGGCGACGGGGAAGAGCTTCGCCGTCGCCTTGTTCACGCCCTTGTCGGTCGCCTGGGCGGAGAGCACGACGGCGACCAGCAGCTCGAACGGCGTCCGATGCGCGAGCTCCGACTGCGGATGCGGGTTGGCCGCGCGCAGGCGCTCGAAGATCGCGCGGCGCTTCTGCGGGTTCATGGCTTCCTCGGCGCCGGTTCCGGCGCGTTGCACGCGTTGGCGATGCCCAGGACAACACGCTGAGGAAACCCGGCGATCATTTGCGACCGGCGTTCCAGGTGTTGCGGCGCGCCCGCGCACGGACGAGCGCGGCAGCGACCGCGGCTTCGCGCTTGACGCGTTCGCTCTCGGCCGTCGACAAACTCGCGCGTGGCGCGGACGATGCGTGCGCGCGCGCTCGGCGTCGGTTGCGCGCAGTGTATCGGTCGCGGGCCGCACGCGCATCCTCCGGGCTCCAGGCGCGGCCCGCGGAGACCATGGCGATGCAGTCGACGGGGCAGGGCGGCAGGCAAAGCTCGCATCCGGTGCACAAGGCGGGCAGTACCGTGTGCATGCGCTTGGCCGCGCCGACGATGGCGTCGACGGGGCACGCATCGATGCACAGCGTGCAGCCGATGCACAGCGTCTCGTCGATGCGGGCGACGGTCAGCGCGCCGGGCTCGCCGCGAGTCCGGTCGAGTGCGCTGGCCGGTTGTCCGGTCAACGCCGACAATATCGCGATCAGGCCGTCCCCGCCGGGCGGGCAGCGATTGATCGCCATGCCGCCGGCGATGGCCTCGGCGTACGGACGGCAGCCGTCGTAGCCGCAGCGCCGGCATTGCGTCTGCGGGAGTGCCGCGTCGACCGCATCGGCGAGCGATGGCGAGGGTGGCATGTTCACGCCGCGGATTCTACCGAGCTTTTCCGGGTCGGGGCATGGCGCATCGTGGATGACGCCGCGGGATTCTTCGGCCGCGCGTCCCGCGGCTCGATTTGCTAGACTCTCCGCACGGCGCGCAAACGGCGTCCGCATCGGGAATTCCGGTCCCCTCGTGTCCGCTCGGCCCCCCATCGCATCGGCGCCCGTCCTCGAACGGCCGCTCGGGCGCGGATTCGCTCCGTGGCTCGGCGCGACGCTGCTTCGCCTCGCCGGCTGGAAGGTCGTGCTGGTGCAGCCGGTGCCGACCCGCTGCGTGGTGATCTTCTATCCGCACACGTCGAACTGGGACACGGCGATCGGCTTGTGCGTCAAGTTCATGACCGGATTGCCCATCCGCTTCGCCGGCAAGGACACGCTGTTCAAGGTGCCGCTGCTGGGGCCGCTGCTCCTGCGCTGGGGCGGAGTTCCCGTGAACCGGCGCGAACGGACCGGCTTCATCGACGAGATGACCACGCTGTTCCGGCGCAACGACGAATTCCGGCTGGCGATAGCGCCCGAAGGCACCCGCGGCCGCGCGCCGCACTGGAAATCCGGTTTCTATCACCTGGCGCGCGCGGCCGGCGTGCCGCTGGTGCTCGGCTTCATCGATTACCCGCGGCGCGAGGTGGGTCTGGGCGCCTGCCTCGACCTGACCGGCGACCGGTCGGCCGACATGGCGCGCATTCGCGCGTTCTACTCGACCAAGCGGGGACGGCATCCGCAGAACCAGGGCCCGGTCCGCCTGCGCGACGAGCCGCCGGCGGTGGATTGACCGTCATGCACGCGCCGCATCCCGCTCACGATGCGCACGCGCATCACCGCCACGCCGGAGCGCGCGCGACGCGGCGCGCGCTGTGGGCGGCGCTCCTGCTGACGGGGGCGTTCGCGGCGGTCGAGGCAGTGGCGGGCTACCTCGCCGGATCGCTTGCGCTCATTTCCGACGCCGGCCACATGGTGACCGACTCGGCATCGTTCGTCGTCGCGCTGATCGCTGCCACCGTGGCCTCGCGCCCGCCGTCGCGGCGCGCGTCCTACGGCTATGCGCGGGCCGAGGTGCTGGCCGCGTTCGTCAATGCGCTCGCCATGCTGGCGCTGATCCTGTGGATCACGGTCGAAGCCGTGCATCGGTTGCTGGACCCCGTGCCCGTCGCGGGGCCGACGGTGATGGCCGTCGCCGCCGTGGGCCTCGGCGTCAATCTGGTCGTGGCGTGGATGCTGTCCCGTGGCGCCAGCGGCATCAATGCGCGCGGCGCGCTGCTGCACGTCTTCGGCGATCTCATGGGCTCCGTGGCGGCACTGGTCGCCGGCGCCGTGATCTATCGCACCGGCTGGATGCCGATCGACCCGATCCTGTCGCTCGTGGTGGCGCTCCTGATCCTGCGCTCGACGCTCGCTCTGCTCAAGGAGTCGACCGGCGTGCTGCTGGAGGGCGTGCCCGGGCACGTGTCGTACGAGGCGGTGGGCCGCGCACTGGCGGCCATCCCCGGCGTGACCGGCGTGCACGATCTGCACGTCTGGCAGATGAGCGCCGCCCGCGTCGCATTGTCCGCGCACCTCACGCTGACCGACGGCCTGGCCTGGCCGCGCGTGCTCGCGTCGGCGCAGCGGATGCTCGCGCACGATTTCGGGATCGATCACGTCACGCTGCAGCCGGCGTGGCAGGTGCCGCCGCCGTCCGGGCGGGTGATACCGCTGGCGCCCGCGGCCGTCACCGACCCCGACGAGGGTTCCGGCCGCGCATCACGCTGAGGCTTGCGCCGCCGGCGCGCGCCGCCTACAGCCAGCGCGTCTTCTTGAACCGCACGTAGAGATAGACGTCGACCGCGACCATCGTCGCGATCGCCAGCGGATAGCCGAACGTCCATTTGAGCTCGGGCATGTGCTCGAAGTTCATCCCGTAGATTCCTGCCACCATCGTGGGCACCGCGATGATGGCGGCCCACGCGGCGAGCTTCTTGGTCACTTCGCTCTCGGCGAGCGAGATCATGCCAAGATTGACCTGGATCGCGGTGGTGAGCATGTCGCGGATGCCTTCGATCGTCGCGTGGATCCGGTGCAGGTGATCGTAGACGTCGCGGAAGTACTCGCCCATGCCGGCGCAGACCTGCGGGACCCGGCCGCCGTAGAGCTTGCCGGTGGCCTCCATCAGCGGGTCGATCGCGTGCTTCAGCAGCATCAGCTTCTGCTTCAGCGCGTAGAGCGACTCGATGTTCGAGCGCGCTGCGTTGCGCACGAAGATGTTCTCCTCGATCTGCTCCAGTTCCGACTCCATGGCATCGAGGATCGGGAAATACCGGTCGACGACGGTGTCCATCAGCGCGTAGAGGACGAAGCCCGACCCGTGACGCAGAAGCTCCGGTTCGCGCTCGCAGCGGGCCCGGACGTCGTTGAAACCCTTCTGCGTCCGGTGGCGAACCGACAGGACGTAGTTGCGGCCGACGAAGATGGCGACCTCGCCGTCGGTCAGCGCCGCATCAACGGCCTCGGACACCGGCTCGAGCGTCTGCAGGACGACGAAGAGCGAATCGTCGTATTCCTCGATCTTCGGCCGCTGGTGGCCCTTGTGCGCGTCTTCGACCGCCAGAGGATGGAGGTCGAACTCCTTCGCCATCTCGTCGATCTCGTCTTCCGTCGGCTCGAACAGCGCGACCCAGACGAAGCATTCGGGCCGCGTCACGTACTCGCTGATCTCCGCCACCGGAATGTCGCCCAGCTTGCTGCCGTTCTGGTAGGCGACGCAGTTGATCAGCATGGTCGATTCCCGGGTCCGTGGTGCGTTGACGATCGCGGCTGGCAGCGTGCGCCAATGCCCCCGGCGTGGTGCGCGGGCCAACGGGCGCATGCTATATTAATCAATTGCGTATCCGTTGTCGTCGCCGGTTCGACGCAGCGCGGCGCGGTCCCGCGCGGAATCGCCGCCCGATTGGCCCTTCCCCTTGCCCGAACCCTTCGCCGCGCGTCGCGCCGCCACGCCACCCGTCGCCGCGGCGCCCCGCGCCCCGCGCGAGCTCCTGCTGCTGCTGACCCTCGCCGCCGTGCAGTTCACGCACGTCGTCGATTTCATGATCATGATGCCGCTGGGGCCGCAATTCATGCGGCTGTTCGCGATCGGCCCGCAGCAGTTCGGCTTCATGGTGTCGGCCTATACGTTCGCGGCGGCGGCGAGCGGCTTCGTCGCCGCGTTCTGGATCGACCGCTTCGACCGCAGGCGCGCGCTGCTCGGGCTCTACGCGGGGTTCATCGTCGCGACGGCGCTCTGCGGGATCGCGCCCGACTACCCGTTGCTGCTCGCCGCTCGCATCGTCGCCGGCACCTTCGGCGGCGTGCTGGGCGGCCTCACGTTCGCGATCGTCGCGGATCTCGTCCCATACGCGCGGCGCGCGACGGCGACGGCGGTCGTCGCCGCGGCCTTTTCGCTGGCGGCAGTCGCCGGCGTGCCGCTGTCGCTCTGGATCGCCGCCCAGTTTTCGTGGCGTGCGCCGTTCCTGGCGCTCGCCGCGCTCTCCGTCGCGGTCGGCCTGGCGGCCATGCGGCTGATCCCGCCGCTGGCCGCGCACGTCTCAGCGGGCGGGCGCCGTCGTCCGCTGGAGCAGCTGCGCGCCATATTCGGCGAGCCCAATCACCGGCGCGCGTTCGTCTTCATGACCGTGCTGATGTGCTCGGTGTTCACCGTCGTGCCGTTCATCGCCGCCTACAACGTCGCCAACGTCGGCGTCGCCGAGGCGGACCTGGCGGTGATCTATTTCGCCGGCGGCGCGACGTCGCTCGTCACCGCACAGGTGATCGGCCGGCTCGCCGACCGCTACGGCAAGAGGCGCCTGTTCACGATCCTCGCGCTGATCTCGATCGGGCCGATCCTCGTCGCCACGCACCTGCCGCCGCTGCCGCTCGCCTGGGTGGTGGGGCTGTCGGTGCTGTTCTTCGTGTTCGTGCCGGGGCGGTTCGGCCCGGCCACCGCGCTCGTGACCGGCAGCGTGGAGCCGCGGCTGCGCGGCAGCTTCATGAGCTTCAACGCGTCGCTGCAGCAGCTCGCGTCGGGCATCGCGTCGCTGACGGCAGGGCTGATCATCGGCCGGTCGCCGGACGGCACGCTCACGAATTTCGGCGTCGTCGGCTGGCTCTCCGTCGGCTGCACGCTCTGCTGCCTGTGGCTCGTGCGGCGGATCCGCGTCGTCGAATAGGGAGGAGACCACTCTTCCACAAGGAAAAAGGGGGAAGTGGTCTGTACCCTGCGCCGCGAGGGGTCTGTCCCCGGGCTGGCGGCGGCGGTTGGCCGAAGCCGCCGCAAGCGCGTAACATTGCCCGACCTTTTACCCGGGCACGCGGCATCCGCCGCGTGCGCGTGACCGCGGCTACCGCATGATCATTCCGTCGCTGCTCGATACCGACCTCTACAAGTTCACGATGATGCAGGTCGTGCTGCATCACTTTCCGGGGGCGCAGGTCGAGTACCGGTTCAAGTGCCGGAACCCCGACGTCGACCTGACGCCCCACGTCGCCGAGATCCGCGACGAGATCCGCGCGCTCTGCGGCCTCCGGTTCACGCCCGACGAGCTCGCGTACCTGCGCGGTTGGCGCTTCTTCAAGAGCGACTTCGTCGATCTGCTCGGCCTCTTCCAGCTGGACGAGCGCTTCATCCACGTCGAGCGGATCGCCGGCTCGGACCGCGAGATCGACATCACGATCCGGGGACCATGGCTGCACACGATCCTGTTCGAGGTGCCGGTGCTGGCCATCGTGTCCGAGGTCTACGACCGCAACACGCACCCGAGTGCGGATCTCACCGAGGGCCGGCGGCGGCTCGCGGCGAAGGTGGACCGGATCAACGCAGTGGAGGATCCCGAGTTCCGCATCGCCGACTACGGCACGCGGCGCCGGTTTTCGCGCGCCTGGCACGAGGAGGTCCTGCGCACGCTGGCCGCCGGCATCGGCCCGAAATTCGTCGGCACGAGCAACGTCAAGTTCGCGCAGCAGCTGGGAATGACGCCGCTGGGCACGATGGCGCACGAATACCTGCAGGCGTGCCAGGCGGTCGGCCCGCGGCTGCGCGACTCGCAGGTGTTCGCGTTCAATACGTGGGCCCGCGAGTATCGCGGCGACCTCGGGATCGCGCTGTCGGACGTCTGCGGCATGGACGCCTTCCTGCGCGACTTCGATCTCTTCTTCTGCAAGCTGTTCGACGGCGTGCGGCACGATTCGGGCGACCCGTTCGAATGGGGCGAGAAGCTGATCGCGCACTACCAGAAGATGCGCATCGACCCGCACACCAAGACGATGGTGTTCTCCGACAGCCTCAACGTGCCGCTCGCGATCCGGCTGTTCGAGCGCTTCCGCGGCCGGATGCACACGGCGTTCGGCATCGGCACCAATCTCACCAACGATCTCGGGTTCGAGGCGCTCTCCATCGTGATCAAGATGACGCGCTGCAACGGCCAGCCGGTGGCGAAGATCAGCGACGAGCCGTCGAAGACGATGGATTACGATCCGTCGTACGTCGCGTACCTGCGCGAGGTGTTCGACGTGCCCGAGGCGGCGGTGCCGGCCAGTGCAACGTGACCTGGCCACGGCGCCGGCAGGGGCATCCGGGGCGGCAGCGCCCGGGCAGTCGGGCAGCGGCCGGGTCGAGGTGACGTTGCACGATTCTTGCGTGTAGAGTCTTGTCATGGCTACCCCTGCGACCAGCGTACCTGCATTTGCCGGCAATGAAACCGCGAAGAGGGGCCGCGGACGGAGCCTGCGTCTCGACGAGATTCTCACGCTGCTGGTCGCCGACGGGCTCGTCGCGGCCGCAGATGCCGACACGCTGGCGCGCGCGCCGACCCGCCGCCCCGACCACCCTCTGGAGATCATCGCCGAGAAGGGCTGGCATGCGGCCAACGCACCGCGCCTGGCCCTGACGCTCGATTGGCTCGTGGAGTGGCTCGCCGGGAAGCTCGGCGTCCCCTATCTGCACATCGATCCGCTGAAGATCGATCTCACGGCGGTCACGCAGTCGATGACCAACGCCTATGCGGAGCGCTACCGCATCCTGCCGGTCGAGGTGACGAAAACGACGCTGACCGTCGCCACCGCGGAGCCGTTCGTGCGCGACTGGGCCGACGAGCTCGAGAAGATCCTGAACGTCAAGGTGAAGCTCGCGTTCGCCAATCCGCAGGACATCCGCCGCTACCTGGGCGAGTTCTACAACCTCGCGCGCTCGATGAAGAAGGCGCAGGAGGCGTCGAAAGGCGCGGTGTCGCTCGCGCGCGACTTCGAGCAGCTGGTGGCGCTCGGGCAGGAAGGCAAGCTCGACGCCAACGACAGCCACGTCGTCCACATCGTCGACTGGCTCTGGCAGTACGCGTTCGAGCAGCGGGCCTCCGACATCCACATCGAGCCGCGGCGCGACGCCGGCCTCGTCCGGTTCCGCATCGACGGCGTGCTGCATCAGGTCTACGCCATTCCGACGCCGGTGCTGGTGGCGATGACGTCGCGGATCAAGCTCCTCGCGCGGATGGAAATCGTCGAGAAGCGCCGCCCGCAGGACGGCCGGATCAAGACGGTCACGCCGGGCGGCGAGGAAGTGGAGCTGCGGATCTCGACGATGCCGACCGCGTTCGGCGAGAAGGTCGTGATGCGGATCTTCACGCCCGAGGTGCTGGTCCGCAATTTCATCGAGCTCGGCTTCACCCCCGAGGACCGCGACCGCTGGGGACGGATGATCAAGCAGCCGAACGGGATCATCCTCGTCACCGGGCCCACGGGATCGGGCAAGACGACCACGCTCTACTCGTCCCTGAAGCAGCTCGCGACGCCCGAGGTCAACGTCTGCACGGTCGAGGACCCGATCGAGATGATCGAGCCGCTGTTCAACCAGATGCAGGTGCAGCCCGCGATCGGCGTGGATTTCGCGCACGGCGTGCGCACGCTGATGCGGCAGGACCCGGACATCATCATGGTCGGCGAGATCCGCGACCGCGACACCGCCGACATGGCGATCCAGGCGGCGTTGACCGGCCACCTCGTCCTGTCGTCGCTGCACACGAACGACGCGCCGACGGCCGTGACGCGGATGCTCGACCTCGGCATGCCGGCCTATCTGATCAACTCGACGCTGCTGGGCGTGATGGCGCAGCGGCTCGTGCGCACGCTGTGCCCGCACTGCAAAGAGCCCGGCGAACCGCCGGACGACGAGACCTGGCGCGCGATCACCTCGCCCTGGCGCGCGGAGAAGCCGGCGCAGGTCATGGCGCCCGTCGGCTGCGTCGAATGCCGGATGACCGGCTACCGCGGGCGCATCGGCCTCTACGAAGTGATGCTGATGACGCCGGCGATCAGGAAGCTCGTCACCGCCGAGGCGGACGACTCGGCGATCCGCGAGCAGGCGTACAAGGACGGGATGAAGCCGCTGCGCGTCTCCGGCGCGATGAAGGTCGCCGCCGGGATGGACCACCGCCGACGAGGTCGTCAAGGTCGTGCCGCTGGGCTAG
>CAVVUJ010000024.1:0-41516 GCA_963751405.1 uncultured beta proteobacterium
ACGCGTCAGCACGGCGCCGTGCCCGGCCGAATTCCGCCGGGTGCACGCGGTATGACGGAATTGCCGCCGGTCGAAAGCCGCCGGCGTCTCGACAGCGATTTCAGCCAGTGATCTGGGCGCGCTCGTAGGTCACGTACGCGTAGGCGAATCCGTCCGGACCCGCCGCCGGGTGATCTTCGCGCGCGGTCTCCCGCCAGTCCGCGCTCGAACGCGGAAAGCGGGCGTCGCCGTCGAAGTCGCGGCGCGATCTCGGTGAGATGGAGCGTCGAGGCACGGGCAGCGCCGCGCGGTAGAGCTCGCCTCCGCCGATGCAGAACGCGGGCCCGGCAGCCGCACGAGCGCGAGCGCTGCGTCGAACGAAGCCGCGATCTCGGCGCCGGCGGCGGCGTAGCCGCGCTGGCGCGTCACGACGATGTTCTGCCGCCCGGGCAGCGCGCCCGGGAGCGACTCCCAGTCCTGCGCCCCATGATCACCGCGTGGCCGGTCGTCAGCGCGCGAAAGCGCGCAAGTCCTCGGCGATCCGCCAGGGCAGCCGGTTGTCGGCGCCGATGACGCCGTTTGCCGCAACGGCGGCGATCAGCGCGACGCGGGCGCCGCGCGGGTTCCGGCAATCGCGGGTCACGGCGGTGAATTGTGCGGCGGCGCGGCGGGACGGCCCTGCCCGGTCGGGGTGTCATAATTGCCGCAGATTATAGCGGCGGCCCCCGTGTACTACCCCCGGTCCTTCCTCAAGTTCATCCTGCTGGGCTTCCTGCTGGTGAGCCTGCCGCTCCTCTACGCGCTGGGCGAGCTGATCCTGTCGCTCGACCGGCTGCAGACGCAGGGACGCGAGGCGGTGCAGCAGGCGGCGCAGGCCGGCCGCGCGAGCCGCCAGCTGTTCGAGCAGTCGGTCACGCTCGAGCGCATCGTGCGCCAGCACCTGATCCTCGAGGACAACGCGCTGCTGGAGGACTACGGCCGCGTCCGCCAGGAGTTCCGGGCGACAGCCGGGCAGCTCGCGCTGCTGCCACTCGGCCGGCGCCGCTGGCGGCGCTCGACGCACTGAGCGACAGCGAGAGCCGGCTGCACAAGCTGCTGACGGTGCCGCAGCGGTCGGCCGAAACGCAGGCGCAGCTTGCCGACGGCTACGCACGGCTCGCCGATGGCGCGCAGGCGATGCTCGCGGCCACCAACCAGCTCACCGAGCGCGCGATCGAGCAGCTGCAGGAGATCGCGACCAGGGAGGCAGAAGTGGCTCTATCTCGCGCTCGCCACGGCGGCATCGCGCTCGCGCTCGCGATACTCTTCGCCGTGCTGATCGCGCGCCCGATCCGCCAGCTCGATCAGGCGATCCGCCGGATGGGCACGGCCGACTTCGCGCACACGATCGAGGTCAACGGACCGCAGGACCTGCGCTATCTGGGCCAGCGCCTGGAATGGCTGCGCTCGCGGCTGCACGAGCTCGAGGAGCAGCAGAACCGCTTCCTGCGCCACGTGTCGCACGAGCTCAAGACGCCGCTGACCGCCGTGCGCGAAGGTGCCGAGCTCCTGCGCGACAACGTCGGCGGCAGGCTGTCGGCCGAGCAGCGCGAGATCGTGCGGATCGTCCGCGAGAACTCGCTTTCGCTGCAGAAGCTGATCGAGGACCTCCTCACCTACCACCAGACGCGCGCGATCGAGCCGCAGGCGCTGGGTCCCGTGTCCTGGCGACGTCGTGCGGCGCGTGCTGAGGGAACACAAGCTCGCCGCGTTCGCGCGGATGGTGACGCTTCGACGCGGCGCTGAAGCCGGCGCAGGTCGTCGGCGATGCCGACAAGGTGCGCACGATCGTCGACAACCTCGTGTCGAATGCCATCAAGTACTCGCCGCGGTCCGCGACGATCGGGGTCGTGGTCGGCGTCGAGCGGGGTTTCGCCGTGCTCGACGTGATCGACCAGCGGCCCCGGCATCGATCCGGAGGAGCGCGAGCGGATCTTCGATTCGTTCTACCAGGGCAAGCCGCCCGTCGAGGGCCGGGTGAAGGGCTCGGGCCTCGGGCTCGCGATTGCGCGAGAATACGCGCTGGCGCACGGCGGCCGCGTCGAGGTGCGGGAGCGCGCTGACGGCAAGCAGGGCGCGCACTTCCGCTGTGTGCCTGCCGTTGGCGCAGCGGAGCCGGCGCGTGGAGTCGGCCGTCCGCGCCGGGAGGCGAACGACGCGCCGGGCCGCTGGCGAGGGCGGGCCTCCGCGCGGCCGTCTCATGCGTTGCGTCCGCGATCGTCGACCCGCGCTCGCAGACGCGCTTCGCCTGTTCCGCTCGCGCGGTGTCCCTCGGCGGCAGCGCCGGGCGAGCGCAAGCGGGGCGCACGTGCTCGCGCGCCGCCCGCGCTCGGACGCCGCTGGTCGAGTCCCCGCCGCTGGAGCCGGTCGAGGCCGCCGCGCCGCGCCGCTGCCCCCGCACCATGCCGCCGAGACCGCGGCGCCGGCGGCGCCGGCGCCCGGGTCCCGAACGCCGGCGGCGCGGCCTACCGGCGCGACCGCCGTCCGAGCCGACGCGAGGACCAGCAGCTGTCGGCGCTGCTTTCCGACCTGCAGCGCTACGGCGCGATGAGCGGCGACGACGTCCGGCGCGAGCTGAACGCGGTCGACGCAGGCGCTCGCGCGCCAGCGCAGCGACTACAACCGGTTCGCCTGGCCGTGCTCTACACGCTCGCCGGGCCTCGCCGCAGGACGACCAGCGCGCGCTGCAGTTGCTGGAAAACGTGACGAAGAGCAACCCGGGCTCGCCGGCGCTGAAGCAGCTCGCCGCCGTGCTGCAGGCGCAGGTGGCGGAACGCCAGCGCGCGGTCCGCGACGAGCAGCAGAAGGCGGACGCGGCGGTCAAGAAACTCGAAGCGCTGCGCTCGATGGAGCGGGACCTGCTGCGCGACCGGATCCGCGGCGGCGGCGGTGGCGGCTCCGGCGGATCCGGCGGCGGTGGCGGTGGCGGTGGAGGCGGCGGCGGCTGAGGCCGTCGCCGGACGACGATGACTGCGAACACGGGCGACATCCTGCTGGTCGACGACGATCCCGACCTGCTCAAGCTCATCAGCCTGCGGCTCGGGTCCGCCGGCTATCGCGTGCGGACCGCCGACAGCGGCGAGGCGGCGCTCGGCGCGCTCGCCGTCGCGCGTCCGGGCGTCGTCATCACCGACCTGCGGATGCCCGGCATGGACGGGCTCCAGCTGTTCGAGGCGATCCATCGCGCGCATCCGGCGCTGCCCGTGATCATCCTGACCGCGCACGGGACCATCCCGGACGCCGTCGCGGCGACGCAGCGCGGCGTGTTCGGCTTCCTCACCAAGCCGTTCGACAGCCAGGAGCTCCTGCAGAAGGTCGCCGCGCGCGCTCCGCGTCGCCGGGCGACCGCCGGCCGAGAGCGCCGGACACGTCGGGCGGGTGGCGCGCCGGCATCATCACGCGGAGCCCGCGGATGGAGGATCTGCTGCGGCAGGCGCGCGCTGGTCGCCGACTCCGATGCGAGCGTGCTGATCTACGGCGAGACCGGCACCGGCAAGGAGCTCCTCGCGCGCGCGATCCACCGCGCGAGCCCGCGGCGCGACAAGCCGTTCGTCGCCGTGAACTGCGGCGCGATTCCCGAGACCCTGCTCGAGATCGAGCTCTTCGGCCACGCGCGCGGCGCGTTCACCGGCGCGGTCCAGGCGCACAGGGCCTGTTCCAGGCGGCCGACGGCGGCACGCTCTTCCTCGACGAGATCGGCGACATGCCGCTCGCGCTGCAGGTGAAGCTGCTGCGCGTGCTGCAGGAGGGCGAGGTCCGGCCCGTCGGCGCGACGCAGCCGATGCCGCGTCGACGTGCGCGTCATCTCGGCCACGCATCGCGACCTCGACGCGCAGAAGGCCGCCGGCCAGTTCCGCGAGGACCTGTACTACCGCCTCAACGTGGTCACGCTCGAGCCTGCCGGCGCTGCGCCGAGCGGCGCGAGGACATCCCGCTGCTCGCGACCCATTTCCTGCGCCGGCTCGCCGAGCGCTACAAGCGGCCGGTTCCGCACGCTCGCGCCCGACGCGATGGCGCTGCTGATCGCCGCGCCCTGGCCCGGCAACGTGCGCCAGCTCCTCAACCTGCTCGAGCAGGCCGTCGCGCTCGCGACCACCAGCCTCATCCCCGCGTCGCTGGTCCAGGGCGCGCTGCGCGAGGACGCGAGCGCGCTGGTGCCGTTCGAGGAGGCGCGCAGGACGTTCGAGCGCGATTACCTCGTGCGGCTGCTCAAGATCACCGACGGCAACGTGACCCAGGCGGCGCTGCTCGCCAAGCGCAATCGCACCGAGTTCTACAAGCTCCTGCAGCGCCACCGCCTCGAGCCCGCGATGTTCAAGGAAGGCAAGGCGCCCTGACGTTTTGCGCGCCCCGGTCTTCGGGGCGTCCGGGTTCCCCGCCCTCGTCGAGTCCGGCGCGCGCCAGCCGAGCGAAGGCCGCGCAGGGCAGCGGCGCCGAATTTCATTCCCTCGTCACATCAGGGTGCCGAATTTCGTCGCGGGCGCGCTGCCTGTCGGGAAACGGCGACAGCGATTATTTCTTCTTTTCAGTGAATTAGCACATTTGCGACAATGGCTGTCGGCGAAATGAGACATTGCGGTCCGATGCGTGCGCGACCCGGGGCCGCAAACGGCGATCCGGAACCCGTGATTTCAGAGGGAGCCGCAGCGCTTGCGCGGGCACGGCCCGCCGTGCGCCTGCTCGTGGCACGTCAATTGCTTGAGTCTGAGCGGAAACCAACGCCGCAGCCACTCAGGACCCATGGAAGCGTTCTCGCCCGAATTCGCGCAACACTGGCTCGCCGCTCGGTCGGCGTCGCCGGACGAGCGCGCCGACGGGCTGCGCGAAGATTCGTTGTCCCCTGCGCAGCAGGTCGCCCTGGAGGAACTTGCGGACCGCATCACGGCCGCGCGCAGCGTCTACTGAAACCCCGCATCGTCCGAAGCGCCCGTCACGCCCCCCGCGGGAACGGCAGGCCGCCGAGGAGAGTTCGACCCCCCTTGCCCGCTAACCTCCTCCCGGCGGGCTTTTTTTTTGGGCCGCTCCCCGCGCGTCAGACGGCGACGGGCGCCTTGATCGCCGGATGGCAGCGGTAGTCGGCGATCTCGAAATCCTCGAACCGGTAGTCGAACAGCGAGTCCGCCCGGCGGTGGATGACGAGACGCGGCAGCGGATAGGGCGCGCGCGCGAGCTGCGGCTCGACCTGCTCCAGATGGTTGCGGTACAGGTGGCAGTCGCCGCCGGTCCAGACGAATTCGCCGACGCCGAGGTCGCACTGCTGCGCCACCATCTGCGTCAGCAGCGCATAGGACGCGATGTTGAACGGCACGCCGAGGAAGATGTCGCAGCTTCGCTGGTAGAGCTGGCAGGACAGCCGTCCTTCGGCGACGTAGAACTGGAAGAAGGCATGGCACGGCGGAAGGGCCATCCGCGGAATGTCCGCCGACATTCCATGCCGAGACGATCAGCCGGCGCGAGTCCGGGTTCCGCCGGATCTCGGCGACGACATTCGCCAGCTGGTCGACGTGCCCGCCGTCCCGCGTCGGCCAGTTCCGCCACTGGTAGCCGTAGATCGGGCCAAGCTCGCCGTCGGCGTCGGCCCACTCGTCCCAGATCGTGACCCCGGCCTCCTGCAGCGACCGCACGTTCGTCTCGCCGCGCAGGAACCAGAGGAGCTCGTGGATGAGCGACTTCGTGTGCACCTTCTTGGTCGTCACCAGCGGGAAACCATCGGCCAGCGGAAAGCGCATCTGGTAGCCGAACACCGAAAGCGTGCCGGTGCCCGTGCGGTCCTCCTTGCGGTGGCCGTGGTCGCGGACATGCCGCATGAAATCGAGGTATTGGCGCATCGGCGGTGGGCACGGCTGAGGCGGACAGGCGTGGCGGCGACAGGCGTGGCGCGGCGGCGCCGGCAACCGCAAAGGTGGAATTGTAGCGTTTCGCGGGCACAATGCGGTTCGTGCGGCGGGGTTGCGGGGTGGGGCGGGCGCGCTGGCCCGGCGCGGCCGCGCTGTGCGCCACGCAGCCGGTCCCGGATTGCCGCGGTAGTGGAGGAGTGGGAATGCATCAGCCGAATCAGTTCGACCTCCTGGCCGAACGCCGTTTCGCCCCGTTCTTCTGGACGCAGTTCCTGGGAGCGGGCAACGACAACATCTACAAGAACGCGCTGGTGATCTTCGTCGCGTTCCACGCGGCGACCCTGACGACGCTCGACCCGAACGCGCTCGTCAATGTCGCGGGCGCGGTGTTCATCGCGCCGTTCGTTCTCCTGTCGGCGACGGCGGGGCAGCTCGCCGACAAGTTCGAGAAGTCGCGGCTCATCCGCTGGATCAAGCTCTTCGAGATCGCGATCATGGTGATCGGCCTCGCCGGCTTCTGGCGGCGCGACCTCACGCTGCTGTTCACCGCGCTGGCGCTCCTCGGCGTGCATTCGACGCTGTTCGGGCCGGTCAAGTACGCGATCCTGCCGCAGCAGCTGAAGCCGGAGGAGCTCATCGGCGGCAACGGCCTCGTCGAGATGGGGACGTTCGTCGCGATCCTGCTCGGCACGATCATCGGCGGCCTCGTCGTCGCGGTGGAGGGCGGCGGGCCGGTTGCGGCCGGGGCGGTGGCGCTCGTCGTCGCCGTCGCCGGGTATCTCGTGAGCCGCGGGATTCCGGCCATGCCGGCGGTGGACCCCGGGCTCGCGCTCAACTGGAACCCGTTCAGCGAAACCTGGAAGAACCTCGCGGTCGCGCGCGAAAACCGCGTCGTCTGGCTGTCGATGCTGGGCATCTCGTGGTTCTGGTTCTACGGCGCGACGTTCCTCGCCCAGTTCGCCGGCTTCTCGCGCGACTCGCTGGGCGGCAACGAGCACGTCGTCACGTTCCTGCTCGCGCTGTTTTCGGTCGGCATCGGCATCGGCTCGCTGCTGTGCGAGCGGATGTCCGGCCGCCGCGTCGAGCTCGGGCTCGTGCCGTTCGGCTCGATCGGGCTGACCGTGTTCGCCGTCGACCTGTGGCTCGCCAGCCGCCACATGCACGCGGACTCGCTGGCGGGCCTCGAGGTGTTCCTCGCGAGCCCCGCCCATTGGCGCGTCGCGGCGGACCTCGTGCTGATCGGCCTGTTCGGCGGGTTCTACATCGTTCCGCTCTATGCGCTGATCCAGGAGCGCTCGCCGCCCTCGCACCGGTCGCGCATCATCGCGGCGAACAACATTCTCAACGCGCTGTTCATGGTGGCCTCGGCCGGGCTCGCCATTGCGCTGCTCGCCGCGGGCTACTCGACTCCCGAGCTCTTCCTCGTCACCGCGCTGATGAACGCCGCGGTCGCGTTCTACATCTACGGACTCGTGCCCGAGTTCCTGATGCGGTTCCTGGCGTGGCTGCTGATCCACACGTTCTACCGGGTCGACAAGGACGGACTGGAGAACATTCCCGACGAGGGGGCCTGCATCGTCGTCTGCAATCACGTGAGCTACGTCGATGCGGTGGTCATCGCCGCGTGCGTGCGGCGCCCCGTGCGGTTCGTGATGGACCACCGCATATTCCGGGTGCCGCTGCTCTCGTTCATCTTCCGCACGATGCGGACGATCCCGATCGCCCCGGCCAAGGAGGATGCGCAGATGAAGGACCGGGCGTTCGCCGAGGCGGCGCAGGCGCTTGCCGCCGGCGAGATCGTCGGCATCTTTCCCGAGGGCAGGCTCACCGAGACCGGGGAACTCAGTCCGTTCCGGCCGGGTGTGCAGCAGATGATCGCGACGACGCCGGTGCCCGTCGTGCCGATGGCGTTGCGCGGACTGTGGGGCAGCTTCTTCAGCCGGTCGTCCAACGGCAAGGCGATGCGCAGGCTGCGCGGAATCCATTCGCGGATCGCGCTGGTCGCCGCCCCGCCCGTGCCCGCCGGACAGGTGTCGCTCGAGGGGTTGCAGGCGACCGTGCTCGCGCTGCGCGGCGCGCGCAGGTGAACCGCATGAAGGGGGAGCGGCACCAATGGCGGCATTGATCGGGCTGTTCCTGGGGGCGCTCGCGGGCAACCTCGTCTGGCACGAATGGGGCGCCGCGCTGGGCGGCATCGCGGGCTTCTTCGCCGGCGTCAGGTTTTCCGCATGGCGGAGCCGGGCGGCGCCGGGCCGATCCGCGATCGGCACCGATGTGCCCGCCGCGCCGGCGCCCGCGGCGCGTCCCGGCACGGGGCAGGAAGCGCGAAAGCGCGCTGGCGCGGCGCGTCATCGAACTGGAACTGCGCGTGGCGAGCCTCGAGCGCCGCGCGGGGATCGGCCCGGAGCCTGCGGCAGCGCAGGAACCGCCGGCGATCGCGATCCCCGAGGTCGCCGCGCCCGCGCCGGGCGTCGCTGCAGCCGCGGCAACGGAGTCCGACGGACCGGTCGAGCGAGCGACCGGTGAAGGCGAGATCCGGTCACGCGATTTCGAGGCGGCGGCAACGCCGGCGCTGCCGCCGGTTCAGGCAACCATTGCAGCGCCGTGCGCCGGCAGCTCCCTCGCGCGCGAATCGGTTGCGGGCGTGGCTCGCCGGCGGCAACGCGCTGACGCGCATCGGCGTCGTCATACTGTTCTTCGGCGTCGCGTTCCTGCTCAAGTACTTCACCGAGCGTTTCACGATGCCGATCGAGCTGCGGCTCGCCATGGTTGCGGGCGGCGGATTCGCGCTGACGGCGCTCGGCATGCGCCTCGCGGCTTCGCGCCCGGGCTACGGCCTTTCGCTGCAGGGCGCCGGAGCGGGCATTCTCTATCTGACGGCCTACGCGGCGTTTCGCCTTTACGGCGTGCTGCCCGAGGCGCCGGCGGTCGTGCTGCTCATCGCGGTGTCGGCGCTCACGGTCTGGCTCGCCGTGCGCAACGACTCGCAGCCGCTCGCGGGCCTGGCCATCGCCGGCGGATTCCTGGCCCCCGTGCTGGTGGGAAACGACGGCGGCCCCGTGCTGCTGTTCGGCTATTTCGCGCTGCTGAACGCCGCGATCTTCGCGCTCGCGTGGTCGAAGGCATGGCGGGTGCTCAATGCGGTGGGCTTCGCGTTCACCTTCGTGCTCGGGCTCGTCTGGGGCCGCGAGTTCTATCGGCACGGAACATTACGCGACCGTGCAGCCGTTCCTGGCGCTGTTCTTCGTCTTCTACGTCGCCATCGCCGATTCTTTACGCACGGCGCGGGCCGCTCGCCGCACGCGATCCGGTGGACGGTCTCCTGGTGTTCGGCGTTCCGCTGGCCGGGTTCGCATCGCAGGCCGCGCTCGTGCGCGATTTCGAGTACGGCGCGGCGTGGAGCGCGCTCGCGCTGGCGATCGTCTACGCGCTGCTCTTCCTGGCCCTGCGCCGGCGCCGCGAGCCCGGTTTCCCGCTGCTGTCGCGCGCGTTTCTCGTGCTGGCCGTCATCTTCGCGACCATCGCGGTTCCGTTCGCGCTCGACAATCGCTGGACGGCCGCGTTCTGGGCGATCGAGGCGGCGGGCGTCTACTGGATCGGCACGAGGCAGAACGCGTGGCTTGCCCGAGCCTTCGCGCTGGTCGTCGAGAGCGGCAGCCGGCGATCGTGTTCGTCGCCTCCGGTGTCGGCGAAGCCGACGGCCCGTTGTTCGCCAATGCGTTTTTCGCCGGGGCGTTGCTGATTGCGGTGTCGGGGCTCGCGACCGCGTTGATCGCCGACCGCGCGGGCGGCGCGCTCACCCCGGGCGAGCGCGGTCTCGTGCCGCTGGTGTTCGGCTGGGGCGTGCTGTGGTGGCTCGCCGCCGGCGGCGTCGAGCTCGTGCGGCAGCTGCAGGGCGCGGAAGAGGTGCATGCCGTTCTCGCCTGGGTGGTTGCCAGTGTCGCGCTCGCGCTCGTCCTGGCGCGGCCGCTGTCCTGGCCGCGGCTGCCGGGGGCCGGCATCGCGCTGCTGCCGGCGATGGCCGTCGCCGCGCTGGGCGACTTCGACGCTGCCCGGACGACGCTCACGACCTACGGCTGGATCGTCTGGCCGTGCGCCTGGTTCGTGCATTGGCAGGCGCTGCGCGCCGCGGAGACGCTGCAACCGGGCAGCGGCCGCGGCTAGACCGGCGACACTCGCTGCCGGGACATGGCTGCCGTCGGTGCACGCGGTGTCGGCGGTCGCACTGGTCGCGCAGGTCGCATGGGAGGCAAGCGAATGGGTCGGGCGCCACACCGCGCACTACACGGCGTGGACTCCCTGCGCGGCCGCGCTGCCCGCCATCGCCTACCTCTGGCTCGTCGTCCGGTTTCGCGACACGGCGCGCTGGCCGCTGTCGGTCCATCATCGGGCCTACGCCATCCGGGCGGGGATGCCGATCGCGGGGTTGCTGGCCGTCTGGTTCTTCGCGGTCAACGTGCTCTCGCCCGGCGATGCGTCCCCGCTCCCGTACCTGCCGCTCGTCAATCCGCTGGACATCACGCTGGGGCTGGCGCTGTGGTCGGTGGCGACCTGGGCGGCGCGGTTTGCCGGGATTGCGGAACGCGCGCTGTATCGCTGGATCGGCGCCGGCCTGTTCGTCGCGCTGAACGGAGTCGTGCTGCGCACCGCGCATCACTGGGGCGACGTGCCGTGGCGGCTGTCCTCGCTGCTGGCGTCGAAGCCGCTGCAGGCCGCCCTTACGCTGACGTGGACCGCTGACCGCGCTCACCGCGATGGTCGCGGCGACGAAGCGGCGCCTGCGACCGTTGTGGATGCTCGGCGCCGCGCTGCTGGCGGCAGTCGTGGCGAAGCTCTTCCTGGTCGATCTGTCCGCGCTGTCCGGATTGCCGCGCGTCGTCGCGTTCCTGGGTGTCGGCATCCTGCTGCTGGTGATCGGATTCCTGTCGCCGCTGCCGCCGGCCGCACAGGCGGATGCGTCCGACGGCGGGCCGTCCCGGACCTGACGCTTCGCCGCGGCCGCGAACCGGGACGCCGCTGACGCTGTGCTAGACTGAAATTCGTCCGGCGCCGCTCTTCCTTGATCCGTGGTGCACCATGTCCGGCAACACGCTCGGCACGCTGTTTTGCGTCACATCCTTCGGTGAATCGCACGGTCCGGCGATCGGTTGCGTCGTCGACGGCTGCCCGCCCGGACTGGCGCTCGCGGCCGCCGACATCCAGAGCGATCTCGACCGGCGCCGCCCCGGCACGTCGCGGCACGTGACGCAGCGGCGCGAATCCGACACCGTCGAGATCCTGTCCGGGGTGTTCGAGGGACGTACCACGGGTTCCCCGATCGCGCTGCTGATCAGGAACGAGGACCAGCGCAGCAAGGACTACGCCGCGATCGCGGACACGTTCCGCCCGGGCCACGCCGATTACGCGTACTGGCAGAAGTACGGCATTCGCGATCACCGCGGCGGGGGCCGCGCCTCGGCGCGCGAAACCGCGGTGCGCGTCGCGGCTGGCGCCATCGCGCGCAAATGGCTCGCCGAACGCTACGGGGTGACGATCCGCGGGCATCTGGTCCAGCTCGGGCCCAGGGTCATCCCGTTCGAGGACTGGGCGCACGTCGACGCGAATCCGTTCTTCGTCGCGAATGCGTCGCTCGTGCCCGAGCTGGAGGCGTTCATGGACGCGCTGCGCAAGTCCGGCGATTCCTGCGGCGCGAAGATCACCGTCGTCGCGCGCGGCGTGCCGGTGGGCTGGGGCGAGCCCGTCTACGGCCGGCTCGACGCCGACCTCGCGCAGGCGATGATGGGCATCAATGCCGTGAAGGGTGTCGAGATCGGAGCCGGCTTCGCGAGCGTCCTGCAGCGCGGCAGCGAGCACTCCGACGAAATGACCCCGCAGGGGTTCCTGTCGAATCACGCGGGCGGGATCCTCGGCGGCATCTCGACCGGTCAGGAGATCGTCGTCACGCTCGCCGTCAAGCCGACGTCGTCCATCCGGCTCGACCGCCGTTCGATCGACAAGGCCGGGCATCCGGTCGTCGTCAACACGCACGGCAGGCACGACCCGTGCGTCGGCATCCGCGCCACGCCGATCGCCGAAGCGATGCTGGCGCTCGTGCTGATGGACCACGCGCTCCGGCATCGCGCGCAGAACGCCGACGTGGTCGCGACGACACCGAGGATCCCGGCACAGGCGAACGGCGGCGCCACAGGGCGCTCCACCGGGGGCGCCGCGGTCGACGATCCGGATCCCGACGAAGCCTAGCCTATCGCGGGACGCGGCGCTCAGTGCCGCCGCACGCGCGGGGGCAGCGAACACCAGGCCGAAGGCCGCAGGACAGCCGAAGGCTGGTCCCGCGCAGCGGGATGCGGCGTAGCCGCACACAGTGAGCGTGGGGGCCGTTCAACCCCGCCGGGTGATCTTCGCGTCCGCGGTCCCGCGCGCGAACTCCAGCGCGATGTCGTCGCCGACCGCGAGCCTTGCGCTCGTGTCGACGATTGCGCCATCCGCGGTCGTGACGATGGCGTAGCCGCGTTCGAGCACCGCTTGCGGGTTGAGATGCGCGAGGCTCATCGCGAGTGCTGCGATCCGCGCGTGCGAGCGCTCCAGCCGGGTCGCCGCCGCGCGCCGCATGGCGTCGTGCAGCGGGGCCAGGCGCGCGGACTGCGGCAGCGGCTGCCGCAGCAGCCACGTCAGGCGCAGGCCCGGCTCGCGCACTGCGTTGGCCGCCGCCGCGAGCCGGCTGCGATGGGCCCGATACAGACGCCCGGCGAGCGCCGCGGCATCGCGCTGTTGCTGCGCGAGCCGCGCCGCGGGATGAACCAGCCTCCGCGCGAGCGCGTCGAGGCGCTGAATCCGCGTCTCCAGCGCATGCCGGCTCGCGCGGCGCCAGCGCTCTCCGATTCCGGCGACCGCCGTCTGCACCGCGCGCCGGTCGGGCACCGCGAGCGTCGCGGCGCCGGTCGGTGTGGGCGCGCGCGCGTCGGCAGTGAAATCGCAGATCGTGAAATCGGTCTCGTGGCCGACGCCCGAAATGATGGGAATGCCCGATTCGTGCACCGCGCGGGCGACGACTTCCTCGTTGAAGGCCCACAGATCCTCGATCGATCCGCCGCCCCGCGCGACGATCAGCACATCGACTTCGGCGCGCGCGTTCGCGGTGGCGATCGCCTGCGCGATTTCGGCGGCCGCGCCGTCGCCCTGGACCGAGGTCGGATAGAGGATCACCGGCGCCGCAGGCCACCGCCGCCGCAGCGTTGTCAGTATGTCGGAGAGCGCCGCGGCGCGCACGGACGTCACGATGCCGACGGCTCGCGGCAGTGATGGCAGTGGGCGCTTGCGCTCCGCGGCGAACCATCCGGCGGCCGCGAGTCGCGCTTTCAGGCGCTCGAATTTCTCGAACAGCGCGCCGATTCCGGCGAGGCGCATCGTCTCGACATTGAGCTGGAACTCGCCGCGCGCTTCGTAAATCGACGCGGTGGCGCGCACCTCGACGGCGAGTCCGTCCTTCAAGCGCAAAGCCGGTGAACTGGGCCTTCTGCCGGAAGAATACGCAGCGCACCTGGGCTGCGCTGTCCTTCAGATTGAAATAACAATGACCCGAGGCGGCGCGCATGAAATTGGAGATTTCGCCGGAAACCCAGACGAGGCCCAGATGCCGTTCGAGGATGAGCCGAGCGGAGCTGACGAGCAGGCCGACCGGAATGACCGCGGGCGAGCCGCCTTGGCTCGATGCAACGCTTTCGGAGGCCGTCGGGACGAGGCCCGGGGTGCCGGGTGCAGGCAGCGATTTCATGTTCGCGGCAACCGCATCAGATATGACAGCGTGCGGCGAGAGACCAATTTGTCCAGGTCAAAAAATCCTCCGGACCTGTCGGAAACGAAGCTGCGAAATCGCAGGAAACCCCGCGCGGCAGCATGGGCTTGCTCCGGGAGCGCCACGGCAACTCCATGAAATAAAATGAAAAAATCTAGGCAGGAAATTGAGCATGACAGCATTTTCTTCGGCCTGGGCACTACTTAGGACCCGAATTTACAAGATACGCACACTTTTATCCACAGGATTTGTGGACAACCCCATCTGCCGCCGAAACGCAACCGGGCGGAAAGCCTTGTCTGGCGCGGCTTCCCGGGCAGCGGCCCCTGCGCACGGGGAATACGCCCGATGACGGGTACGTCCCCGCCGGTTAGAATAACGGAACCAATCCGCTTGTTCATGAACAAAACACGATGACTGCTGCACCGCCGCAAAATGAATCGGGCCGCCGGAAGGCGGCAGCGGATCCGAGCCTGCCGCCGCGAGCGCATGGTGGGGGAGTCGGCGCGCCTGCCTCCAATTTCCTGCGCGCCATCATCGCTGAGGACA
Source organism: uncultured beta proteobacterium (assembly GCA_963751405.1). Lineage (GTDB taxonomy): Bacteria > Pseudomonadota > Gammaproteobacteria > Burkholderiales > Casimicrobiaceae > CAIWHR01. The sequence goes on from CAVVUJ010000024.1 coordinate 14,197, forward strand.
ATCGTTCCGGCAAATACGGCGGCAAGGTCGTGACGCGCTTCCCGCCCGAGCCCAATGGCTACCTGCATTACGGTCACGCGAAGTCGATCATCCTCAATTTCGGCCTCGCCGCCGAGAACGGCGGCCGCTGCAACCTCCGCTTCGATGACACCAATCCGACCAAGGAGGACGTCGAGTTCGAGACGTCGATCGCCGACGCGGTGCGCTGGCTCGGCTTCGATTGGGGCTCCCATCGCTACCACGCGTCCGACTACTACGACCAGCTCTACGTCTTCGCCGAGTGGTTCATCGAGCACGATCTCGCGTACGTGGAGAGCTCGACGCCCGCGGAGATGCGCGCGCTCCGCGGCACGCTGACCGAGGCCGGCCGGCCGAGCGTGCATCGCAGCCGCAGCGTTGCCGAAAATCTCGACCTGTTCCGGCGGATGAGAGCCGGGGAGTTTCCCGACGGCGCGCACGTGCTGCGGCTCAAGATCGACCTGGCGAGCCCGAACATCAACATGCGCGACCCGGCCATCTACCGGATCCGGCACGCGGCGCATCATCGCACCGGCGACAAGTGGTGCATCTACCCGCTCTACGACTACACGCACTGCATCTCGGACGCGCTGGAAGGCATCACGCATTCGATCTGCACGCTCGAGTTCCAGGATCATCGGCCGCTCTACGACTGGGTGCTGGCGCGACTTGCCGACGGCGGGCAGCTGCCGCGGCCGCTGCCCCAGCAGCACGAGTTCGCCCGGCTCAACCTCACGCACGTGCTGCTGTCCAAGCGCAAGCTGATCCAGCTCGTGGCGCAGGGGCACGTCGACGGGTGGGACGATCCGCGGATGCCCACGCTCGTGGGGGCGCGGCGGCGCGGTTTCACGCCGGAGGGATTCAAGCTGTTCGCCGAGCGCATCGGCGTGTCGAAGTCCGATGCGTGGATCGACATGAGCGTGCTCGAGGACTGCATGCGCGAGGACCTCAACGCCCGTGCGCCGCGGCGGATGGCGGTGCTCGATCCCGTGCGGCTGGTGATCGACAACTACCCGGAGGGACGGACGGAAGAATGCCTGGCGCCGAACCACCCGCAACAGCCGGACCTGGGCAAGCGCGCGCTGCCGTTTGCGCGCGAGCTCTGGATCGAGCGCGACGATTATCAGGAGAACGCGCCGAAGGGGTACTTTCGCCTCGCGCCCGGTGCCGAGGTGCGTTTGCGGTTCGCCTATATCGTCCGCTGCACCGGCGCCCAGAAGGACGCCGCCGGCAACGTGGTCGCCGTCCACTGCACCTACGACCCGGCGACCCGCTCGGGAACGCCGGGCGCCGACGCCCGCAAGGTCAAGGGCAACATCCACTGGCTCTCGGCCGAACACGCCGTTGCGGCCGAGGTGCGGCTCTACGACCGGCTGTTCGCGGTCCCGTTCCCCGGCGCGCGCAATCCGGCGGGCACGCCGGTCGATGATGCCGCGGCTGCGGCGGTCGTCGCGCATGCGACGGTCGTGGCCGGCGACGATGTCGACGATGAAGCCGCGGAACCGGTCGAGCGCAACTGGCTTTCCGACCTCAGTCCCGCCTCCAAGAGCGTGATCACCGCGTACGTGGAGCCCGCATTGGCAGGTGCCGGCGCCGGCGAGCAGTTCCAGTTCGAGCGGCATGGCTACTTCGTCGCCGATCGCGAAGACAGCGCGCCCGGCAAGCCGGTGTTCAACCGGACGGTGACGCTCCGGGATTCCCGGGCGCAAAGGTAACGGCGGGACCTGGGCCTGTTCGCTCTTCCGCCGGCGCGCTAGAATCGCGTCCCGGCAAATTCTCTCGAGGTCGACCCATGAAGCGCATCGTTCTCTTTCTCGCGACCAACCTGGCCATCGTCCTGGTCCTGTCGGTCGTGCTCAAGATGCTCGGCCTCGACCGGGCGATGTACTCGCAGACCGGCATTTCCTACGGCGGACTGCTCGCGTTCTCGGCGGTCGTCGGCTTCACCGGCGCGATCATTTCCCTGCTGATGTCGAAACAGATGGCCAAATGGTCGACCGGGGCGCACGTGATCGAACAGCCCGCGAGCGAGCCGGAGGCATGGCTCGTCGAGACGGTGCGCAAGCTCGCGACTACGGCCGGGATCGGCATGCCGGAGGTTGCCATCTACGAGGGTGCGCCCAATGCGTTCGCCACCGGCGCCTTCCGGAACTCGGCGCTCGTCGCGGTCTCTTCGGGTCTCCTGCAGTCGATGAACAAGGAGGAAGTCGAAGCGGTGCTCGCCCACGAGATCGCGCACGTCGCGAACGGCGACATGGTGACGCTGACGCTGATCCAGGGTGTGGTCAACACGTTCGTCGTGTTCTTCGCGCGGATCATCGGCTCGATCGTCGACCGGACGATATTCCGCACCGAGCGCGGCACCGGCCCCGGTTACTTCATCACCGTCATCGTCGCGCAGATCCTGCTGGGCATCCTCGCCTCGATGATCGTCGCCTGGTTCTCGCGGCGGCGTGAGTTCAGCGCCGACGCGGGCTCCGCGAAATACCTGGGCACGCCGTCGCCGATGGTGAATGCGCTGCGGCGCCTGGGCGGGCTGGAGCCGGGCGAGCTGCCGAAGGCGATGAGCGGCTTCGGCATTACGGACAAGGGCGGCGTGATGGCGCTGTTTTCGACGCACCCGCCGATCGAGGAGCGCATCGCGGCGCTGAGCCGCCGGACGTGATCCGGCACGGCCAGCACAGGAACAGGCGATAACGGACTGGCGCCCGATCTGCGGCGCGCCAAAAAGAAAACGGCCGGTGCGCACTCGCCACCGGCCGCCAGACCGCGCCTCGCGCGGGTGATTATTTCAGATGATTCGAGACGAGCTTCGTCATTTCGAACATCGACACCTTGCCTTTGCCACCAAACACGGCGCGAAGCTTCTCGTCCGCATTGATCAGGCGCCGATTGACGGCGTCCTGCAGCTTGTTCTTCTTGATGTAGTCCCAGATCTTCTTGGTCACTTCGGTACGCGGCATCGGCATTGCGCCGATGACGGCTGCGAGGACCGACGACGGCGTCATCGGCTTCATGAACGCGGCGTTGGGCTTGCGCTTCGCGGCGGGTTTCTTTGCTGCGGCCTTTTTCGCGGCAGGTTTTTTCACCGTTGCCTTTTTCGCTGCGGGTTTCTTTGCGGCGGGTTTCTTTGCGGCAGGTTTCTTGGCCGTTGCTTTTTTCGCGGCGGGCTTCTTGGTTGCTTTCTTGGCGGTAGCCATGTTTCTCCTTCCTGTGGATAGACGCGGAACACAACGCCGAACGCTCTGAAGCGGACCCTCCTGTCAGGGGCAAATCCGACTCCATCGGCGGGAACTATAGCGCAATTCCACGGGAAGGGAATCCCTTGCCGGCGCTTTTTTCGCGGTGTGTTCACGAACGTTGCGCTGGCGCAAAGCAGCCCTTGCGCTGCGGGTTTGGCGGACCCGGTCCGGAATGCGGCGGCCGGCGTGGCGCGCCGCGTGTTTCCGGACACAGCGCGCCTCCCGCTCGAGCTGCCGACGCCGTGGCGTCGACACGCCGGCAGGCGGCACAGCCTTGAGTCCCGCGCGCTGCGGTGCCACACTTGCGTCCGAAGCTCAACCCGGTCCCGACATGCCCCCCCCGTTGCCTACCCTCACCGCCGTTGCCAAGCGGAGGCTTGCCCTGCTGACGGCGCTCGCTGCCGCAGCCCTCGCCGCCATGCCCGCGGCCGCCCTCATGCTGCTCACCGAGGAGAACCCGCCGTTCAGTTTTACGGACAAGGGCAAGCTCCAGGGCTCCGCGACCGAGGTCGTACGGGGCATGGTCGCTCGCGCCGGTGTGTCCGCGACGTTCGAAGTGCTGCCGTGGGACAAGGCCTATGTCAGGGCGCAGGGCCAGAAGGACGCCTGTCTGTTCGCCACGGCGCGGCTCGAGAACCGCGAGCGCCTGTTCCTCTGGGTGGGGCCGATCGCGACGAGCCCATGGGCGGTGTACGGCAAGAGTGACTTCGCGCTGCCGATCCGCAGCGTGAAGGACCTCGCGCCCTACAGGATCGGCACCGTGCAGCGCGACGCCAAGAACGAATTCCTCCGCGAGAACGCGGTCAACGACCTGCGCTCAGTGCGCGAGGACGCGCAGAACCCGCCGCGGCTGCTGCTGCCGCGCGACCACCCGGAGCACATCGACCTCTGGATCACCGACCTCTACGCCGGCCGGGAGGCGGCCAGGACGGCGAACGTGACGGGCATCAAGGTCGTATTCATTGCCAATGAGCAGCCGCTCTATCTGGCCTGCAATCCGCAGACCGACCGGAAGGTCGTGAAAGCGCTCGCCGATGCGCTGGACGGCATGAAGGTCGATGGCGCGCTCGGTCGGATCAACGCCGAATACGACAAGCGGTTCCCGCGCTGACGTGCCGGTTCGGCGAACGGCCTTGGCCGCCCTATTCGTCGCGATCGTGCGCGCCACGGGCACAGGCGGAGCGGACGGCTGGCGTTGCCGCGGCAACAAGGCTGCCACGTGAGCGGCGCCGCTCGCGCCGACTCGCGCACGCTCACCACCCTGATCCTGATCGGGATCGCCAACCATTCGGTCTTGAGCGGCAGCCGGGTGGTCGTCGCGCTCGATGCATTGTCGATGGGCGCATCGTCGTTCACCGTCGGCCTGCTGATATCGCTCTATGCGCTCCTGCCCATGTTCCTGTCGGTCGCGGTCGGCCGGCTCGTCGACCGCATCGGCGCGCGCCGGCCCATGGTGGTCGGATCGGTCCTGATCGGCATCGGGGCGACGCTGCCGTTCGCGCTGCCGGGCATGCCGGCGCTGTTCGGGAGCGCGGTGCTGCTCGGCGTCGGGTTCATGGCGTTCCAGATCGCGGCACAGAACACGACGGGCGGGCTCGGCGAACCGGCGACGCGGTCGCGCAATTTCAGCCTGCTCGCGCTCGGTTACTCGGTGTCGGGATTCATCGGCCCGCTCTCCGCCGGCCTGGCGATCGACCAATTCGGGTTTCGCGCGACATTCGCGGCCTTCGCGCTGGTTCCGCTCATCCCGCTCGCGGTGCTCGCAAGCGGCCGGCTCGCTCTCCCCGGGCCGCACCCGGTCGCCGGCGGCGCGCGCCACGCCGGCGTGCTCGCCCTGCTGCGCCATCGGACGCTGCGGCACGTGTTCGCGATCAACGCGCTGCTTTCGCTGGGTTGGGACCTGCACACGATATTCGTGCCCGTCTACGGAGCGAAGATCGGTCTTTCGGCGTCGGAGATCGGCGGCGTGCTGTCGGCGTTCGCGGCCGCGACGTTCGTCGTCCGCCTGTTCATGCCCGTGATCGCCCGTCGGCTGCGCGAGCATCAGGTGCTCGCCGCGGCGCTGGTCGTCGCGGGCGTGGTATTCCTCGCCTTTCCGTTCTCGCAGAGCGTGCCGGCGCTGCTTGCGTTGTCGTTCGCGCTTGGTCTGGGCCTCGGCGCGGGCCAGCCCATGGTGTTGTCCCTGCTGCATGCCCACGCGCCGGCCGGGCATGTCGGCGAGGCCGTCGGCGTGAGGATGTCGCTCGTCAACTCGATGGCGTTCGCGGCGCCGATCCTGCTCGGGGCCATCGGCGCGTCAGTCGGGATCGTGCCCGTGTTCTGGTCGGTCGGCGCGAGTCTTGCGGCGGCCGGCTTTCTCGCCCGACGGGAAGGGCGCTGACGGATCGAGGCGCGCTGCGCGCAGGCGCAACCGGACTACGGCCCCAGTATCCCGGTCGCGTGGCGCTACGGCTTGCGCTTCAGCCGCTCGGTGAAATGCTTGCGGAATTTCGCGACCTTGGGCGCCACCACCGCCGCACAGTAGGGCTGGCGGGGATTGCTCGCGAAGTATTCCTGATGGTAGCGCTCGGCCTCGTGGAACGGCGCGCCGTCGGCGATCTCGGTCACGATCGGATCCCGCCAGAGCCCTGCCGCCGAGAGCTCGGCAATGAGGGACCGTGCGGTGGCGCTCTGCTCCGGCGACTGGCAGAAGATCACGGAACGGTACTGCGTGCCCACGTCGTTGCCCTGGCGGTCGCGTGTCGTCGGGTCGTGGATCGTGAAAAACACGGTGAGCAGATCGCGGAAGGACAAGACGGAAGGGTCGAAGGCAATGCGCACGACCTCGGCATGGCCGGTCTGGCCGCCGCAGACGTCTTCGTAGGTGGGGTTCGGGTCGCGGCCGCCCGCGTAGCCGGACTCGACCGATTGCACGCCGGCGAGCTCGTCGAAAACGGCTTCCAGGCACCAGAAGCAGCCGCCCCCGAGAACAGCGGTTTCCCGGGCAGGGGACGAAGGCAGTGCGGCGGTCATGGCGGGCTCCGGGGAGGTGGGGTGAGGGGGGCCGGGTGCGGCGGCATGGGATCGGTCGTCCGTCGGGCAGCGAAGCTTACAACGAACTCCGGCAGGTTCGGACGCCAACTCCCGCGTGGGATAATTGGCATTCACGGACGACCGGGACGCACGATCATGGGCCTGCTGCCGCGGGAAGGAAAGTTCTTCGATCTGTTCAACCAGCACGCCGAGCTGGCCGCCGGCGCGGCCGTGGAGCTGCAGGCGCTGCTCGCCGACCTGTCGCAGCTGGAAATTCGCAGCCGCGCCATCGAAAGGAACGAAAAGCAGGCCGACCGGATCACCCACGAGACCGTCCAGCTGCTGCACAAGACCTTCGTCACGCCGCTCGACCGCGACGAGATCCACCAGCTGATCACCGGCATGGACGATATCCTCGATCTGATGGAGGACGTCGCCACCTGCCTGTTTCTCTACGACGTCAAGGCGGTCACCCCGGACGCGCAGAAGCTGGCGGCCATCTGCGTCACCTGCACGATCAAGGTGAGCGAAGCCGTCCGGATGCTGGAGTCGATGGACAACGCCGATGCCATCATGAAGATCTGCAGCGAGATCGACCGACTCGAGAGCGAGGCCGATTTCGTGTTCCGCTCGGCGCTCGCCAAGCTGTTTCGCGAGGAGTCCGACGCGAAGCAGATCCTGAAACTGAAGGAGGTCTACCAGCTGCTCGAATCGATCACCGACAAGGCCGAGGATGTCGCCAACGTGATCGAGGGCATCGTGCTGGAGAACGCATGAGGATGCGCGGACGTGCCCGCTCCGCGGGCGCGCGGATTACGCAAGGGCGAAACCCCGAGCGGGCGATGCTCGCACGCCGAGCCCGGAGGATGCGCGGACGTGCCCGCTCCGCGGGCGCGCGGATTACGCAAGGGCGAAAACCCGAGCGGGCGATGCTCGCACGCCGAGCCCGGAGGATGCGCGGACGTGCCCGCTCCGCGGGCGCGCGGATTACGCAAGAGCGAAACCCCGGGCAGGCGATACCTGCGCGCCAAGCCCGGAGCGATTGATGGCCGCTTCGCCGGTCGCGTTCGAGATGATCGTGTTTCTGGTCGTGCTCGCGCTCGCGTTCGATTTCATGAACGGCTTCCACGATGCCGCGAATTCGATCGCCACCATCGTCTCGACCCGCGTGCTGCGGCCGCACTGGGCGGTGCTCTGGGCGTCGTTCTTCAATTTCGTCGCCTTCCTGTTCTTCGGACTCTCCGTCGCCAACACGATCGGCCGCGGCGTCATCGATTCGTCCATCGTCGACGTCTACGTGATTCTCGGTGCCCTCGTCGGCGCCATCGTCTGGAACGTCATCACCTGGTGGTATGGCCTGCCGTCCTCTTCGTCGCACGCGCTGATCGGCGGCCTCGCCGGATCGGCCGTGGCGAAGGGCGGCATCGGCGCGCTCGTCGGCAGCGGGTTCCTCAAGATCAGCCTGGCGATCGTGCTGTCGCCTATGCTGGGCTTCGCCCTGGGCATCGCGCTGATGACGGCGGTCTCGTGGCTGTTCTTCCGCAGTTCGCCGCACCGCGTCGATCGCTGGTTCCGGCGGTTGCAGCTCGTTTCGGCATCCCTGTACAGCCTGGGGCATGGCGGCAACGATGCGCAGAAGACGATGGGCGTCATCGCCCTAATCCTCGTCGCGCAGGGGTCGCTGTCCCCCGAGTTCAAGGCGACCGACATCCCGTTCTGGGTCGTGCTCTCCTGTCAGGCGGCGATTGCGCTGGGCACGCTCTTCGGCGGCTGGCGGATCGTGAAGACGATGGGCCAGAAGATCACCAAGCTCCGCCCCGTCGGCGGCTTCTGCGCCGAAACCGGCGGTGCCGTCACGCTGTTCCTCGCCACCGGGCTCGGCATTCCGGTCTCCACGACGCACACGATCACCGGCGCGATCATCGGCGTCGGCTCGGTCAAGAAACTGTCCGCGGTCCGCTGGGGCGTGGCCGAGCGCATCGTCTGGGCGTGGGTGCTGACCATCCCCTGCGCGGCGTTCATCTCGGCGCTCGCGTGGTGGCTCGCGCGGCACCTGCCGTGACGCGCAGGTCGCGATGACCTTCGGCGGCGCAGTTCGGCACGCGGTCGCGTTTGTGCGGGGCGTCGTGGCGCGGACCCGGAACACCGGACTCGCGCGCACGGCCGGCAGCCTGGCGTTCACCACCGTGCTGGGCATCGTGCCGGTGGCCACGGTTGCCTTCGCGTTCGTCGCGCGCTTTCCGGTGTTCCAGCAATGGCTCGACGTGCTCGAAGCGTTCCTGCTGAAGTACACGTTGCCCGGCGGCGCGAACGAGGTCGTCCACCACTATGTGCGCGAATTCACCGAAAAGGCCGCCGGGCTGACCGGCCTGTCGATCGTGTTCATCCTCGTGACGGCGACGCTGGTGATCGCGACGATCGAGCGCGAGATCAATGCGCTTTGGGGGATCGGGCTCAGGCGGCCGCTGGCGCGCCGGTTCACCGTCTACGTGCTCGGCACGACGCTCGGACCGGTCCTCGTCGGCGCCAGCATTTCGCTCACGACGTGGCTCTTCACGCAGTCGCTGGCGGCGGTGCCGATGGAGGTGACGCTGACGGACTTCGCGGTCAAGCGATTGCCGCTCGTGCTCTCGACGCTGGCGCTGGCGTTGCTCTATGCGCTGGTGCCCAATCGCCGCGTGCCGTGGCGTCACGCGTTCGCCGGCGCCTTTGCGGCGGCGCTGGCATTCGAGGGCGTGAAGCACGGCTTCGCCCTCTACGTGAAGAACGTGTCGACCTACGAGGTCGTCTACGGCACGCTGTCCGCGTTGCCCGTGTTCCTGATCTGGATCTATGTCTGCTGGCTGATCGTGCTGACGGGCGCCGCGGTGACCGCGACCCTGACGCTCGCCGCGGATGGGGCACCGGGAAAGGGTGCGCGGTCGCCGCGCGACGGGGAGGCCGCGCGCTCGGTCCGGGCCGCAACCCGCAAGCGGTGAGTGCGGGCGGCGCGATCGCTGCGCGGGGCCCTTACTGGAGTACCTTCGCGCTGCGCGCTCCGGTATTCGCGCTTGGGGCGGCCCGGCGGGCTCATACGAGTTGTTGCTTGCCGAATTCGTGCCGCCACGCTACATTGCGGGCAGCTTTTCGCACCGGAGTGCTCCCAACGTGTGGTCCATAGTTCAAGCAGCGGGCTGGCCGATCTGGCCACTGATCGTGGCGTCCGTCATCGCGCTGGCGCTCATCTTCGAGCGGCTGTGGTCGCTGCGGCAGAGCGTCGTCGCGCCGCCGGGTCTCGTCGATCGCGTGCTGGTCGAGTACCGGCAGAGCGGGGCGACCCCGGAACTCATCGGACGGGTCGCGCAGCAGGGACCCCTGGGGAGAATCCTCGCTGCCGGGCTCGCCAACGTGAAAAGCTCCCGCGCGGTGATCAAGGAGGCGATCGAAGAGGTCGGGCGCGTCGTCACGCACGATCTCGAGCACTTTCTCACCACGCTCGGGACGATCGCCGCGATGGCGCCGCTGCTCGGGCTCTTCGGCACCGTCGTCGGCATGATCGAGATCTTCGGGTCGCAGACCGCCGCGGGTTCCAATCCCATCCAGCTCGCGCACGGGATATCCGTCGCCCTGTACAACACCGCGTTCGGCCTGATCGTCGCGATTCCCAGCATGATCTTCTACCGCCATTTCCGCGCGACGGTCGACAGCCTGGTCGTGGAAATGGAGCAGCAGGCGATCAAGCTGGTGGACTTCGCGCACGGCGATCGCCAGTAGCGGCGCGATGCGGGTCGATCACGCGATGCACGCGCCGCAGCCGGCGTCCGCCGACGCCCGGAGCAAGGCATGAACCTGCGCGGCACCCGTCCGCGCGACGATCCCGAGATCAACTTCATCCCGTTGATCGATGTGCTGCTCGTCATCCTGATCTTCCTGATGGTCACGACGACCTACCAGCGCGTCGCGGAGCTGCAGATCACGCTGCCGGAGGCGAACGCCGAGCAGCCGAAGGATCGGCCCAGGGAGGTCAATGTCGGGGTCGATGCCCAGGGGCGCTACGTCATCAACAAGACGGTTTTCACCTACACGACGACCGCCGCTCTCGCCGACGCCCTCAGGTCGGCCGCCGGCGACGCGAAGGAACCGGTCGTGATCATCAGTGCCGACGCCACGGCGACGCACCAGTCGGTGGTCCACGTGCTGGAGGCCGCGCGGACCGCGGGCTTCGTGCATGTCACGTTCGCGACGCAGGCGCCGCCTCCCAAGTGACGATCTGAGCGCCGCGCGCGGACGAGAGCCGTGACGCTTGCCGATCGCCTCGTCGATGCGTGGTATTCGCCGCGAACGACGCTGGCCGCGGCGATGCTCCTGCCGCTGTCGCTGTTCTTCCGTGCCGCCGTCGCGCTGCGCCGCGCGGGCTACCGCTCCGGCCTGCTGCGCTCCGTGGCGCTGCCGGTGCCGGTGGTGGTCGTGGGCAACATCACCGTGGGTGGCAGCGGCAAGACGCCGCTCGTCGCCGCGCTCGCGCTGGCGCTGGCGCAACGGGGCTTCCATCCGGGCATCGTCAGCCGGGGTTACGGGCGGGACCATGACGATGGCGACCCGCTGCCAGTCGACCCGGACGACCGACCCGCGGCGAGCCGGCGACGAGCCGCTGCTGCTGGCGCGCGCCGGATACCCCGTCGTCGTCGCCCGCGACCGCGTTGCCGCCGGTCGCGCGTTGCTCGCCCGGCATCCGGCTTGCGACGTGATCCTGGCGGACGACGGCCTGCAGCACTATCGATTGCGGCGCGACGTCGAAATTGCCGTCGTGGATGCGGCGCGCGCTCTGGGCAACGGCTGGCTGCTGCCCGCCGGCCCGCTGCGGGAACCGGCCTCGAGGCTCCATGCAGTCGACGCGGTCGTGGTGCTCGCGGCAGCAGGGGCGCGTGCTCCGCTGCCGGAACTGCGCGGAGCATTCACGATGACACTCGCCGGCGATCGGTTCGTGCGTGTCGACGATCCGTTGACCACGTTGCCCGCGGCGGCCTTCGCGCGTGAGGGCGTGCACGCGCTGGCCGGCATCGGCCATCCGGCACGGTTTTTCGCGCAATTAGCGGCAATGGGCATCACGGCCGCGCCGCACCCGTTTCCCGACCATCACCGGTTCGTCGCCGGGGATCTCGCGCTCCCCGATGCGCAGGCGATTCTGATGACGGAGAAGGACGCGCTAAAATGCGAGACCTTCGCCGATGAGCGATGCTGGTACCTGCCCGTGCGGGCGCGCATCGACGTGGCACTGGTCAACCTGATCGAAGGAAAGCTCCGTGGATCCCAAGCTGCTCGACATCCTGGTCTGCCCCGTCACCAAGGGTCCGCTGGTCTATGACAAGGAGAAGCAGGAGCTGATCTCCAAATCGGCCCGGCTTGCCTACCCGATCCGGGACGGCATTCCCGTCATGCTGGAAGACGAAGCCCGCCGGCTCGAGCCGGCGGAGTACGAATAGGCGAAGCCTCGCGGCTGCATGCCTTGTTCACCGCCATCATCCCCGCGCGCTACGCGTCGACGCGTCTGCCCGGCAAGCCGCTGGCCGACATCGGCGGCAAGCCGATGGTGGTGCGGGTCGCCGAACGCGCCATGGCGGCCGGCGCGGACCGGGTCGTCGTCGCGACCGACGACGTCCGCATCAAGGTCGCCGTCGAGGCGCACGGCATCGCAGCCTGTCTCACGGCCGCCGATCATGCGACCGGCACGGACCGTCTGGCGGAGGCCGCGCAGCAGCTCGGCCTGTCCGACGACGCGATCGTCGTCAATGTCCAGGGCGACGAGCCGCTGCTGTCGCCCGCGCTGATACGCGCGGTGGCCGATCTGCTCGCGGCGCATCCGGACGCGGCGATCGCGACCGCGTGCCACCCGATCACGGAACCTGCCGAGGCGTTCAACCCGAACGTCGTCAAGGTTGTGCTCGACGCGAAGGGCCATGCGCTCTATTTCAGCCGGGCGACCATTCCGTGGGCCCGCGATGCCTTCGCCGACAACCGCGACGACTTGCCGCAGGGGCTGCCGCTCTACCGTCACTACGGGCTCTACGCCTACCGTGTCCGGTTCCTCCGTGCGTTTCCGGCGCTGGCGCCCGCGCCGATCGAGCGTTTCGAGGCGCTGGAGCAGCTGCGCGCGCTCTGGCACGGCTTCCGCATCGTCGTCGAGGTCACCATGGGCACGCCGGCGCCCGGCGTGGACACGCCCGAGGACCTCGATCGGGTGCGCGCGCTGTTCGCCGCGGGAATAGCTTGATCGCGCGCAATTGACCGACCGGCGAATTGCGGCCAGAATCGCCGGCGCACTCCGATGTCGCGGAGTCGCCGTCGGCAGGGGGCCGGCGCCGGTTGCACCCGCGGATCGTTACCCGCCGTTGGCTGATCTGCACGACGATACGCATTCATGCGACTGATACTTCTCGGCCCGCCAGGCGCCGGCAAAGGTACCCAGGCCGGCTTCATCACGCAGGCCTATTCGATTCCGCAGATATCGACCGGCGACATGCTGCGGGGCGCGATCGCGGCGGGCACGCCGCTGGGCGTCGCCGCGAAGAAAGTGATGGACTCCGGCAGCCTCGTCTCCGACGACATCATCGTGGCGCTGGTGACCGAGCGCCTGAAGGCGCCGGATTGTGCGAACGGCTATCTCTTCGACGGCTTTCCCCGCACGATTCCGCAGGCCAACGCGGTGCGGGATGCCGGGGTCGCGGTCGACTACGTGCTCGAGATCGCCGTGCCCGACAGCGCCATCGTCGAGCGCATGAGCGGTCGCCGCGTGCACCTGCCTTCGGGGCGCACCTACCACCTTCGCTACAACCCGCCGCGGGTGGCCGGGAAGGACGACGTCACGGGCGAGGCCCTGATCCAGCGCGTCGACGACAGCGAGGACACCGTGCGCAAGCGCCTGGAGGTCTACCACCTGCAGACGCAGCCGCTGATCGAGTATTACGCCGGTTGGGAAGCCACCGGCGATCCGCGCGCGCCGAAATACCGCAAGGTCGACGGGCAGGGGAGCGTCGAGTCGATCCGCGACGCCTGCCTGGCCGCGCTGAAAAGCTGACGGACGGATGACATGACCAGACGCAATGCCTTCTACGCCCAGTCCGGCGGCGTGACCGCCGTCATCAACGCGAGCGCCGCGGGGGTCATCGAGACGGCGAGACTGCACCGGGACCGCATCGGCAAGGTCTACGCCGGACGCAACGGCATCATCGGCGCGCTGACCGAGGACCTGATCGACACGAACCGGGAGACCGCGCGTGCGATCGCGGCGCTGAAGCACACGCCGGCGGGCGCGTTCGGCTCGTGCCGGTACAAGCTCAAGGGCCTCGAGGAGAATCGCGCGCAGTACGAGCGGCTGATCGAGGTGTTCCGCGCGCACGACATCGGCTATTTCTTCTACAACGGCGGCAACGACTCGGCCGACACCTGCCTCAAGGTGTCGCAGATTTCAGAGCGCCTCGGTTATCCGCTGCTCGCCGTGCACGTCCCGAAGACGGTCGACAACGACCTGGCGGTGACCGACAACTGCCCCGGCTTCGGTTCCGTCGCGAAGTACGTCGCGACGTCGATGCGCGAAGCGGCGTTCGACGTCGCGTCGATGGCGAAGACGTCGACCAAGGTGTTCGTGCTCGAGGTGATGGGCCGGCACGCCGGCTGGATCACGGCGGCGGTCGGGATGGCCGAGGATGCCGGCACGCCGATTCCGCTGGTCCTGCTGTTTCCGGAAATCGCGTTCGACGAGGCCAGGTTCCTCGCTGCGGTGGACGCCCGAGTGAAGCGCTTCGGCTACTGTTGCGTCGGCGTCTCGGAGGGATTGCACGACGCGGCCGGCAAGCTCATGGGCGAAGCGGGAACGACCGACGCGTTCGGGCACGCGCAACTCGGGGGCGTCGGCCCGCTGATCGCGGGCATCGTCAAGGATCGGCTGGGGTACAAGTTCCACTGGGCGGTAGCCGATTACCTGCAGCGCGCCGCGCGGCACATCGCGTCGAAGACCGATCTCGACCACAGCTACGCGGTGGGCAAGGCCGCCGTCCTGCTCGCCCTCGCGGGCAACAACGCCGTCATGCCGGCCATCGTGCGCACGTCGGACAAGCCCTACCGCTGGAAGATCGCGCCGGTGCCGCTCACCAGGGTCGCGAACGTGGAAAAGATGCTGCCCCGCGACTACATCACCGCCGACGGCTACGGGATAACGGCCAAGGCGCGCGCCTATCTCGCCCCGCTGATCCGCGGCGAGGACTTCCCGCCGTTCAAGGACGGGCTGCCGCAGTACGTGCGGCTGAAGAACGTGGCGGTGCCGAAGAAGCTCGGGACGGAGTTCAAGATCTAGCGGGCCTCCCCGGCGGGTTCCGCCGGTGTCATGGCTCGACTTCGGGGGCCTCAAACTGGCACAATAGCGTGTTTTTGAGGCGGCGCCGGGGTGAGCCCGGGTGCCGCCACCGCGGTGGGAACCGCATGGGCGCCGCCGGATCCGGGCGCTCCGGTCGACGGGCCGGCCACAGGCCCCGCACCGAGGTTCCAGCGCGGTTTTCTTGCCATTCAATGGGTCAGGGAGAATCCTATGTCGACAGAACTCATCTTCGCGCTCGTCTGCGCCGTGGCGGCCATCGTCTACGGCGTCGTGTCCATCGGCTGGATCATGGCCAAGCCGGCCGGCAACGACCGGATGCGGGAAATCGCCGCCGCGATCCAGGCGGGCGCGCAGGCGTATCTCAATCGCCAGTACCTGACGATCGGCATCGTCGGCCTGCTGCTGTTCGTCGTCATCTGGGCGGCGCTGGGCGGCGCGACCGCCGGCGGATTCGCCGTCGGCGCCATCCTCTCCGGCCTCGCCGGCTACATCGGGATGAACGTCTCGGTGCGCTCGAACGTGCGCACGGCCGAGGCGGCGCGCACGGGGCTCAATGAAGCGCTCGCGGTCGCGTTCCGTGGCGGCGCGATCACCGGCATGCTCGTGGTCGGACTCGGCCTCCTCGGCGTTGCCGGCTTCTACTGGTTCCTGCTGGGCTCCGCGCACGGCGCGCCCAACCTGATGAAGGAAGGGCTGCACCACGCGATCCAGCCGCTCGTCGGCCTTGCCTTCGGCGGCTCGCTGATCTCGATCTTCGCGCGTCTTGGCGGCGGGATCTTCACCAAGGGCGCCGACGTCGGCGCCGACCTCGTCGGCAAGGTCGAGGCCGGCATACCGGAAGACGACCCGCGCAACCCCGCCGTGATCGCGGACAACGTCGGCGACAACGTCGGCGACTGCGCCGGCATGGCCGCCGACCTGTTCGAGACCTACGCCGTGACGATCGTCGCGACGATGCTGCTGGGCGCGCTGCTGATGCCGGTGAAGGCCGAGGCCGCCGTCACGTATCCGCTGGTGCTGGGCGGCTTCTCGATCCTGGCCTCGATCGTCGGCTGCTATTTCGTCAAGGCGCGCGACGGCGGCAAGATCATGAACGCGCTCTATCGCGGCCTGATGGTGGCCGGCGGGATCTCCGCCATCGGGTTCTGGTTCATCACCAACCGGATGATGGGCGACGTCGCGACGGCCTATCCGGAAATCACGACGCTGCGCCTCTTCGGCGCCTCGCTGGTCGGTCTCGCGCTGACGGCGGCGATGGTCGTCATCACCGAGTACTACACCGCGACCGAATACAAGCCGGTGCGCCACATCGCCGAGGCGTCCACGACGGGGCACGCGACCAACATCATCGCCGGCATCGGCGTGTCGATGAAGGCCACCGCCTGGCCGGTGATCGCCGTGTGCATCGCGATCTGGGCCTCGTTCTGGCTCGCCGGCCTCTACGGCATCGCGATCGCCGCGACGTCGATGCTGTCGATGGCGGGCATCATCGTCGCGCTCGACGCCTACGGCCCGATCACCGACAACGCGGGCGGCATCGCCGAAATGGCGAAGCTGCCCGACTCGGTGCGCGCCATCACCGATCCGCTCGACGCCGTCGGCAACACGACCAAGGCGGTGACCAAGGGCTACGCGATCGGCTCTGCCGGGCTCGCGGCACTGGTGCTGTTCGCCGATTACACGCACGCGCTGGGCTCGTTCGGGATGGACGTCTCGTTCGACCTGTCGAACCACAAGGTGATCGTCGGGCTGTTCATCGGCGGCCTCATTCCCTATCTCTTCGGCGCGATGGCGATGGAGGCGGTCGGCCGCGCCGCGGGCGCGGTGGTGATCGAGGTGCGCCGGCAGTTCAGGGACATCAAGGGCATCATGGAAGGCACGGCCAAGCCCGAGTACGGCGTTGCCGTCGACATGCTGACCAAGGCGGCGATCAAGGAAATGATCGTCCCGTCGCTGCTGCCGGTGCTGGTGCCGGTGGTCGTCGGCCTCGCCCTCGGCCCGCAGGCGCTGGGCGGCCTGCTGATGGGCACGATCGTCACCGGTCTCTTCGTCGCGATTTCGATGACGACGGGCGGCGGCGCGTGGGACAACGCGAAGAAGTACATCGAGGACGGCCATCACGGCGGCAAGGGCTCCGACGCGCACAAGGCGGCGGTGACCGGCGACACGGTGGGCGACCCCTACAAGGACACGGCGGGCCCGGCGGTGAACCCGCTGATCAAGATCATCAACATCGTCGCGCTGATGATCGTGCCGCTGCTCGCCAACGTGTACGCCGACAAGCCCGCGGCGGCAGCGCCGGCCAAGGTCGCCGCCCCGGCTGCCGTCTCCGCACCGGCGCCGGCTGTGGTGATGGTGGTCGAGATCGTCAAGCTCTACTTCGACTCCGGCAAGGCTGACCTGCCGGGTGACGCTGTGGCCAAGCTGGCCCCGCTCGCCGCCAAGGCGAAGGGGGACGGCAGCAAGGTCAGGGTTTCCGGCTATCACGACGCGACGGGCAGTCTCGAGCAGAACGAGGAGCTCGCGAAGAAGCGCGCGGTTGCCGTGCGCGAGCAACTGAAGTCGGCGGGAGTCGCCGAGGACAAGATCGAGATGGCGAAGCCCGAACTGACGCAGGGTTCCGGCGACAACATGGAAGCGCGTCGCGTCGAGATCGTCATCCTGAAGTGACGCGCGGGCCGCAAGGCGCGCGCGGCTAGGGCACGTAGCCCTTCACGCCGAACTGCCACAGCAGGAACGCGAGGGTGTCGGCGAGCTCCTCGTTGCGTTGCTTCCTGGTCGAGCCGAAACCGTGACCCGCATCGAAGTCGACGCGCAGCAGCACCGGCTTGCCGCTGGCCGTGGCGGCCTGCAGCCGCGCGGCCAGTTTCGCGGCTTGCCACGCGTCGACACGCGGGTCGTTGATGCCGGTGGTGACCAGGACCGCCGGATATTTCACGCCGTCCCGGATGTGGTGGTACGTGCTCATTGCGAGGAGCGCGCGGAAGCCCGGCTCGGTCTCGGTCGTCCCCATCTCCGTCTTGTCGAACTCGCCGTTGGACTCGAACGATGACCGCACGGCGTCGGCCACCGGAACCTGAGCGATCGCCGCGCCGAAGAGGTCGGGCCGCTCGGTGATCGATCGGCCGACGAAGATGCCGCCCTGGCTGCCGCCCTGGATCGCCAGCCGTGCCGGCGTCGTGTAGCCGTTCGCGACGAGCCACTCGGCACAGGCGATCGCATCGCGCCACGTGTTGGGCTTCGTCTGCTGGTAGCCGCCCTTGTACCACGCCTCGCCGTTCTCGCCGCCGCCGCGCACGTGGGCGACGGCGAACACCCCGCCGCGCTCGAACCAGGCGAGATACTGCGGGCGGAAGAACGGCGTCTGGGAAATGCCGTAGGCGCCGTACCCATACAGAAGCGTCGGATTCGTGCCGTCCAGCTTCAGGCCCTTCCGGTGCACGATCGACAGCGGCACCAGCGTGCCGTCGCGCGCTTTCACCTTCACCTCGGTCGCGATGAGATCGTCCGGGTTGTCGTAGCGGCCCTGCGGCTGCAGCCTGGTGTCGACGATGACGCCGGCGGCAGGGTCGTAAGCGTAGTAGCCGCCGAAGCGCGTCCAGGTTCCGGTGTTGAACACGACGCCGGGCTGCCGCGGATCGGCCGCCAGCGCGTCGATGTCGCCCGCGAACGGCAGTCTTACCGCAACGGGTTTGGCACCCGGCGCATGGCCGACGCGCAGGAGATCGCTCACGCCGGCGATCATGCGGCGCACGTAGAGCGCGTCCTTGCCTGCGGCGATGCCCGTGATCACCGCATCGCTCGCGGGAACGACCACGGAAGCGGTCGCGAGGTCCGGATTCGCGAGATCGAGCCGCAGGACCTTGAAGTGCGGCGCGTTCCGGTGCGTCAGCAGATAGAGCGTGCTGCCGAAGAGCGCCGCATCCGTCACCTCGTCGTCGAGGCCGGCCACGCGCCGCCACGCCGGGATGCCCTGCGCCAGCGAGGCCGCGGGCGCGGCATACAGGCTGAACTCGCGCTGGTTGCCGTTGGCGACGATCCCGATCACGTAAGGCGCTCCGGGCGCCGTGGACACGACCGGCGTGGCCAGCGGGTCGAGCACCATGTCCGGCACGACACCCGCACCCAGAATCGCGCGATCCCGCTCGGGGTCGCTGCCGATCGTGTGAATGTAGGCGCGGCTCCCGAGGTACTTGTCCGACCTCGGCGCGTCGGGCGCGGGCTTTGCCAGGCGGTTGTAGATGAGCCGGTTGTCGTCGGTCCAGGAGGGCGGTCCGAACTGCGCGCGGTCGATCGCTTCGCCGGTCTCCTTGCCGGTGGCGACCTCGATCACGTGCAGCACGCTCTCTTCGGAGCCGCCGGGCGAGATGCCGTAGGCGACGTACTTGTTGTCGAAGGAAGGCGCGTAGTAGTCGATGGCGAAGTGCGTCCCCCGGGCGCCCTTGGCGGCCTGCGGGTCGACCAGCAGACGCTCCTTGCCCGCGAATCCCGCGCGCACATACAGCCTGGGAACGTTCTCGGCCGCCTGCCGTTTCAGATAGTAATAGTGAGTGCCATTGACCTGAACGCCGGAGACGCGCGCCGGGACTGCATCGCCGAGTTCGCCGATGCGCTTGGCGAGCGCCGCGCGGCCCGGAACGCGATCCAGCGTCGCGCGGGTGAAATCCGCCTGCGCCTTCATCCACGCGGCCGCGTCGGGACTCTTCATGTCCTCGAGATAGCGATACGGATCCGGCACCGAGGTGCCGAAGTAGGTGTCCGTGACCGTGCGCACGGGCGCGGACGGTGGCAGCGCCTGCGCCGACGCGAGCGCGGCAGTCGCGAGCAGCAGGAGCGGCCATGGCGCGTGGCGCGGCAACCGGGGGCAATGGCGGAGCGGCAGGCTCATCGGACTTTCCGGAGAATCGCGGGAGCCGGATTATCCCATCGCGAACGTCCGCGTGCGCAGCCGAAATAGCTGCGTGCGTGCCTGCCGGCCCGTATCATTCAAGCATGAACGCCGAACTCTTCTCCGCGACGGTCCTGCTGATCCTGGTCATCGACCCGTTCGGCAACGTGCCGCTCGTCGTCTCCGCGCTGAAGAACGTTCCGCCCGAGCGCCACGTGCGCGTGGTGCTGCGGGAGTGCGCCGCGGCGTACGTGATCCTCGTCGGGTTCATGCTGGGCGGGCGCACGTTCCTGCAATGGCTGCACCTGTCCGAGGAGTCGCTGAACATCGCCGGCGGCATCATCCTGTTCCTGATCGCGATCCGCATGGTGTTTCCGCGGCCCGAAGGGATCTTCGGCGACCCGCCCGGCGCGGAGCCGTTCCTGGTGCCGCTCGCGATTCCCGCGATCGCCGGACCGTCGGCGCT
This sequence comes from uncultured beta proteobacterium, assembly GCA_963751405.1. Taxonomy (GTDB): domain Bacteria; phylum Pseudomonadota; class Gammaproteobacteria; order Burkholderiales; family Casimicrobiaceae; genus CAIWHR01. The sequence continues at coordinate 34,173 of CAVVUJ010000024.1, forward strand.
CGCCACCGTGATGCTGATGGCGTCGCGCGACCCGGCCAGGATCGGCAGCTGGCTCCTTGCGCTGACGGTGGCCATGGGCGCGACGACGGTCCTGCTCGCGCTGGCCGATCGGCTCCAGCGCTGGCTCGGCGAGCGCGCGGTCCTGGCGTTCGAGCGGCTGATGGGGCTCGTGCTGACTGCGCTCGCGGTGGAGATGCTTCTGTCCGGCGTGCGGAACTTCGTCGGCGGGCTCGCCAGGTAGCGCACGCGGGTGCGGCTTGCGGCATTCGCTTTCGCCGCGGGAAAGACCGGAGCTCACCGTTTTACCTGTCCGCAGACAGGCGGGGGTATGCCCTTCACGCGGGCACGAGCCAGCCGACCTCGCGTTTCGCGGCGCCGGCCTTTTCCAGTTCGCCAATCAGGAATTCGGCCAGCCGCGCCGGCGGCAGGCGAAAGAACAGCGCATTGAAATCGCGGTAGATGCCGATGCGCGCGACGTACTCCGGCATCCCGTCCAGCCGCATTCGCTGATGGTCGAGCAGGGCGAACATCAGGTTCACCTTGAGCGCGTGCCGCGCGACCCGCAGGCTGTCGGCTTCGAAGGCGACGATGCGCTTGCGTGCGCGTTCGAGCGCCGCGGCGACGTCGGTGAAGGGTTCGCCATGGCCGGGGATCACGATCCGGATGTCCAGAGCGGCCAGCATCTCGATCGTCGCGCGCGTCGCCGGCAGGGCCTGCGGATCGACCTCCGGCGGCATCACGAACCCGAAGCCGTGCTCCCACAGCGCATCGCCGGAGATCAGGACCCGATGCTCGGCGTTGTAGAAGACGAGGGCGCCCATGTCGTGGCCCGGCGCGGCGAGCGCCTGCCACTCGAGGTCGCCCCAGACGTGGGTCGTGTCCGCGGGCAGCACGTGGTCGACGGCGAAGCGCTCGATCTGCTGATCGCAGTAGTCGTACAGCAGCGCCTTGCCGTCCCAGCGCTCGATCAGCGGCGCCTCGGCCGCGGGGACGGCAACCGGACATCCGTACCGGCGCACGATCGCCGCGTTGCCGCCGACGTGGTCCGAGTGGCAATGCGTGTTGACGAGGAAGGCGAGCGGCTCGTGGCCGATGCCGCGCGCGCCGGCAAGCAGGGCCAGCGTCAGCGGCGCGTGCCGCACGTAGCCCGAGTCGATCAGCACGTGGCCGTCGCGGCTTTTCAGCAGGATGTTGTTCGCCGACAGCCAGTCGCGGACGAACACGTGCAGCTGCGGCGGGAGGAGGGCGGCGGTGGCAGGGGAGTTCACGCGCCCTCCTTGAGATCCGTTGCCATGCGAGCAGCCGAGTGTCGGGCGCAGGCGCCCCTGGCTTCGCTCGCCGCGCTCACGCCAACCTCGCGATGAAATCCTTCACCAGCGCAAAACGGTCGGCGAGCGTCGGCGCGGCGCGCTCGATGCGTATGCGGTCCGGACCCGCGAAGCGGATGCGACCGTCCTTCTGCACCATCTGGATCAGCGTGGCAGGATCGAACTGCGGATCCTTGACGAACTGCACGGTGGTGCGCTCGGGGCCGGCGTCGACCTTGGCCACGCCCATGGGCTTGGCGACGAGCCGCAGCCGGTGGCAGGCGATCAGCGCCTGCGCCGGCTCGGGCGGGCTGCCGAAGCGATCGACGAGCTCCTCCTGCATCGTCTGCAGCTCGTCGGCCGTCTCGCAGTTCGCGAGGCGCTTGTAGAGCACGAGCCGCTCGTGCACGTCGCTGCAGTAGGATGCCGGCAGCAGCGATGGCACGTGCAGGTTGATCTCGGTGGCCACGCCGAGCGGCGCCGACAGGTCGGGCTCGCGGCCCGCCTTCAGCGCGGACACGGCGGCCTTCAGCATGTCGGCGTAGAGCTGGAAGCCCACTTCCTGCATCTCTCCCGACTGCGACTCGCCGAGCACCTCGCCCGCGCCGCGGATCTCGAGGTCGTGCATCGCGAGGTAGAACCCCGCCCCCAGGTCCTCCATCATCTGGATCGCCTCGAGCCGCTTGGCCGCCTGCGCCGACAGGGCTTCCGCCGGCGGCGTCAGCAGATACGCGTACGCCTGGTGGTGCGACCGGCCGACGCGCCCGCGCAGCTGGTGCAGCTGGGCGAGGCCGAAGCGGTCGGCGCGCTCGATGATGATGGTGTTGGCGGTCGGCACGTCGATGCCGGTCTCGATGATCGTCGAGCACACGAGCAGATTGACGCGCTGCGCGTAGAACTCGCGCATCACGTGCTCGAGCTCGCGCTCGCCCATCTGCCCGTGCGCCACCGCGAGGCGGGCCTCCGGCAGCAGCTGCGCCAGCCGCTCCGCGGTGGTGGCGATCGTGTCGATGTCGTTGTGCAGGAAATAGATCTGGCCGCCGCGGTTCATCTCGCGCAGCGCCGCCTCGCGGATGATGCCGCGCGAATAGGTCGAGACGAACGTCTTGATCGCGAGCCGCCGCTGCGGCGCGGTGGCGATCACCGAGAAGTCGCGAATGCCCTCCAGCGACATCGCGAGCGTGCGCGGGATCGGCGTCGCGGTCAGCGTCAGCACGTCGACCTCGGCGCGCAGCTTCTTCAGCTGCTCCTTCTGGCGCACGCCGAACCGGTGCTCCTCGTCGATGATGATGAGGCCCAGGTTCTTGAACACCACGTCCGGCTGGATGAGCTTGTGCGTGCCGATGACGAGATCGATCGTGCCGGCGCGGATCCCCTCGAGCGCCGCCTTCACCTCCTTGGCGGAGCGGAAGCGCGACAGCTCGGCGAGCTTGACCGGCAGCTCGGCGAAGCGGTCCGCGAATACCTGCATGTGCTGCTCGGCCAGCAGCGTGGTGGGCACGAGCACGGCGACCTGCTTGCCGTCGGCGAGCGCGACGAACGCGGCGCGCAGCGCCACTTCGGTTTTTCCGAAGCCGACGTCGCCGCAGACGAGCCGGTCCATCGGCTTGCCCGTCGTGAGGTCCTTGATGACGGCCTCGATCGCCGCCTGCTGGTCCGGCGTTTCGTCGAAGCCGAAGCCTTCGGCGAAGGCCTCGTAGTCGTGCGGCTTGAAACCGAACGCGTGGCCGGTGCGCGCCGCGCGCTGCGCGTAAAGATTGAGAAGCTCGGCGGCGGTGTCGTGCGCCTGCCGCGCGGCGCGCTTCTTCGCCTTGTCCCACTGGTTGCTGCCGAGCTCGTGCAGCGGCGCCGCTTCGGGCGAGGCGCCGCTGTAGCGCCCGATCAGGTGCAGGTTGGCGACGGGGACGTAGAGCTTCGCCTCGTTGGCGTAGAGGAGCTGCAGGAATTCCGCGGGACCTTCGCCCAGGTCCATCGTGACGAGGCCGAGGTAGCGGCCGATGCCGTGCTGCTCGTGGACGACCGGGTCGCCGATGCGCACCTCGGAGAGGTCGCGCAGCATCGCGTCGACGTTGGTGCGCCGCGCCGCGTCGCGCCGGCCGCGGCGCACGACGCCGGCATAGAGCTCGGCCTCGGTGACGAAGGCGAGCTTCGCCTCGGGCCACGCGAAGCCCGCGTGGAGCGGCGCCACGACCAGCGCGCAGCCGCCGTTGCCGCCAACGAGCGCGCGCCAGTCGTCGGCGAGCGGCACGTCGAGCCCGTATTCGGCGAAGTACTGCTGCATCGTCTCGCGGCGCCCCGCGCTCTCGGCGCAGACCAGCACGCGGGTGTCGCCGGCGGCGAGGTAGCGCTTCAGCGCGGCGAGCGGATCGGGCGCGCGCCGGTCGACCTGGACCGACGGGAGTGCAACGGCTCCGGTCGATCCGGCAGCGCCCGCCGCTTCGGCTCCCGGCGCCGGGAACTCGATGCGCGCGTGCGTCTTCAGCGCGCCGTTGAACGCATCCGGCGGAAGGAACACGGCCGTGGGCGGCAGCAGCGGCCGCGACTTGTCGCCGCGCAGCAGCTTGTACCGCGAATCGGTGTCCTGCCAGAACCGGTCGACCGCGGACGCGACGTCGCCGACGAAGGCAACGGCAGCGTCCTGCGGCAGGTAGTCGGCGAGCGTGGCCGTCGTGTCGAAGAACAGCGGCAGGTAGTACTCGATGCCGCCGGGCACCACGCCGTTGCTGACGTCCTTGTACAGCGGCGAGCGCGACGGATCGCCCTCGAAGACCTCGCGGTAGCGCGTGCGGAAGCGCGTGCGCCCCGCCTCGTCCTGCGGGAATTCGCGCGCGGGCAGGAGGCGCACGTCGGGCACCGGGTAGAGCGTGCGCTGGGTGTCGACGTCGAACGTCTTGATGCTCTCGATGTCGTCGTCGAACAGGTCGAGCCGGTACGGCAGTGCGCTGCCCATCGGAAAGAGGTCGATCAGTCCGCCGCGCACGCTGAACTCGCCGGGCGAGACGACCTGCGTGACGTGCTGGTAGCCGGCCAGCGCCATCTGCGCGCGCAGCGCGTCGACGTCGAGGCGCGTGCCCTGCTTCAGGAAGAACGTGAATGCGGCGAGATAGCCCGGCGGCGCGAGCCGGTAGAGCGCGGTCGTCGCGGCGACGACGAGCACGTCGCATTCGCGGTGCGAGACGTGATGGAGCGTCGCGAGCCGCTGCGATACGAGGTCCTGGTGCGGCGAGAAGTGATCGTAGGGCAGCGTTTCCCAGTCGGGCAGGAGCGCGACGGCCAGGCCCGGCGCGAACCACGGCAGCTCGTCGGCGAGCCGCTGCGCGGCAAGCGCGTCGGCGGCGACAATCGCGAGCAGGCGGCCGTCGCGGGCGCAGGCGGCGGCGAGCTGCGCGAGGGCGAGGGCATCGGCGGAGCCCGCCGAGCCGGCCGCGCGGGATTTCTGGCCGGCGGGGGGCAGACGCGGGGCGAGCTGGGGCAACGCCGCGAGCATCGGGATGGTCGCGGCGAGAGCGGAGGTCGCGGGCGCGGCGGCGTTACTGCCCGGTGCGGATGCCGGGGCGGTGGTCGAGGCCGCGGCTGCCGCAGCCGCCGGCCCGACGGCGTGGTTGGCCGGCGGCACGAGCAACTGCAAATCGAGCGCGGATTATACGTGGTAGGGCGCAATTGCCGGCTGGCCGGGTCGGGACATTTCGCCGCGCCGATATTGCGCTTGCGCCGGGTTTGGGGTCAGATACGTGACCAAGGCCGGTTCGCCGGCCCAACGGAGGCGCGAAGCGTTGTGTATCTGAGCCCGATTTCCAATCGTCAGGGGAACCGATGGCGCCGGACATAGGCAACGCGGAACGGGTCGCGCTCATGCAGCGGCTCGTCGCGCTCCAGGTCGAACACCGCGATCTGGACACGGTGATACACCGGCTCGCGCACGATCCGGCGCACGACCAGCTGCAGCTGACGCGATTCAAGCGCCGCAAGCTCCTGCTCAAGGATCAGATGGCGTGGCTCGAGCGGCAGATCGATCCGGACGTCTCCGCCTAGCCCGGCACGCGCCCGTATATGTCGTCGAAGCGGACGATGTCGTCCTCGCCGAGGTAGGCGCCGCACTGGACCTCGATCATCACCAGCGGCTCGCCCGCCGGATTCTCGAGCCGATGCTTCGTCTCCACCGGGATGTACGTCGAGCCGTTGGCGTTGACGACGAACGTGTCCTCGCCGCACGTCACCTTGGCGACTCCGGCGACGACGACCCAGTGCTCGCTGCGGCGATGGTGCAGCTGCAGCGAGAGCGCGGCGCCGGGTTTCACCTCGATGCGCTTGATCTTGAACCCGGGGGCCTCCTCCAGGACCGTGTAGGCGCCCCAGGGCCGCGCGACGGTCTTGTGCTGCCGGTAGGATTCATGGCCGCGAGCCTTCAGCTCGCCGACGACGTCCTTGACGCGCTGCAGGTGATCGCGATGCGCGACGAGGACGGCATCCGCCGTGTCGACGATGACGAGATTCTCGACGCCGACGGTGGCGACCACGCGGTCTCCAGCGTGGACGTACGTTCCAGTCGTCGCGATCGCGACGCGCTCGCCCTGCCCGCGGTTGCCGTCGGCATCGGCGGCGGACAATTCAGCCATCGCCTGCCACGAGCCGACGTCGCTCCAGTCGAACGTGCCCCGCACGACGGCAACCTCGCCGGCCGCCGCCGCCTTTTCCATGACGGCATAGTCGAGCGAGATGTTCGGCGCGTCAGCGAACAGCGCGGCGTCGATATCGAGCATCGCAAGGTCACCCTTGCCGGCAAGCGCCTCTGCGATTCCGCGCACCGCGGCGAGGACATCCGGCGCATGCCGCGCGAACGCGGCCAGAATCGCCGCCGCGGTGAAGCAGAACATCCCCGAGTTCCAGGCGTAGTTGCCGGCGGCGACGTAGGCGAGCGCCTTCTCCGGCGGCGGCTTCTCGACGAAGCGCACGGCCGTGTACGCGGGCGGTCCTTCGCCGGGGATCGCCGCGCCGCATTCGATGTAGCCGAATCCCGTCTCGGGATGCGTGGGGCCGATGCCGAACGTAACGAGCGCGCCGCCCTGCGCGAGCCGCGCCGCCCGCGCGACCGCCGCGGCAAAGGCCGCGTGATCGCGCACCAGATGATCGGCCGGGAGCACCAGCAGCACCGCGTCGCCGCCATCGCGCAGCGCGATCCACTGCGCCGCGAGCGCGACGGCCGGCGCCGTGTTGCGCCCGAACGGCTCCAGCAGGAACGACGCGCGCTCCGGAAGCGGGCCGCGCAGCGCGGCATACGCGTCCTTCGTGTGGAAGTAATAGTCGCGATTGGTGACGGTGACGAGCTCCGCGACGCCGGGCAGCGCCAGCGCGCGCGCCGCGGTCTTCGCGAGCAGCGTCTCGCCGTCCGGGAGGGGCATCGACGGCTTGGGCGCCGTTTCGCGCGACAGCGGCCACAGCCGCGTGCCGGCGCCGCCGGAGAGGATGACGGGGACGAGGCGGAGGTTCGACGTGGCAGGTGACATCGCGGCGGAGCAGGAGTTAAGCGGAAGGCCTTGAAACGGCGTGAGTTTACCCCATGTTAGCAATCGGACGCCGGGACCGGATCGAAGAGGTCCGCAGTGGTATCATTGGCGTTCTTGAGCGCTGCGCGCCGCGGGATCAATCGCGGCGCACCACGACGATCACCGGGGGTGAACTGGTTTCGACGGGGGTTGCAAAGCAGCTCGGGGCATGCCGAGGCGCAGGTCCTCGTAAATCCTACTGCAATCGCAAATTTAACTGCGAACGACGAAACGTACGCTCTGGCGGCTTAATCCCGCCGGACCTCGCACCTAGCAGCGCTCGGCTGGGGTGATGCAGCTGTCACAGCGAGGACATTCAGAGCGATCGCGCCCGCCCGGGTCACTTGGGCAAGGCGCTAAATCTAGGTGACTGGTCCCGCCGTCGTCTGTCAGTCAACGGCGTCGGGGCGAGAGCACAATGACTCGACTAAGCATGTAGTCCTGACTGTCGAGTGCTTCCGGACGCGAGTTCGATTCTCGCCACCTCCACCATC
>CAVVUJ010000025.1:0-54073 GCA_963751405.1 uncultured beta proteobacterium
ACGAGCATGTGCACCCCGAGTCCGATGGCTACGGTGACCGCCGCGACCGCGAGGGCACCGGTCGTCCACGGCTGCCGCGCGAGCCACGGAGCGAACGCGTAGAGGACCGCGAGCTGGGCAATGAGATGCGGCTCGACGACCGCGGTCATGTCGAGCCACTGCACCGTCCAGAGGTCGAGCTGCGGCGCGTTGACCAGCGCCGCAAGGGCCGTCACCACGTTCACGGCGAGCACAATCCGCAGGATCGTGCCGAGATTGCGGAAGTCCGGCAGTTCGAGAGTAATGGCGTTTTGCCTTATAATCGGCTGCATATCGAAACCGGCATGCAAGCATCATGCCGGAGACCGGCGCCAGGTCGTTCACCGAAACAGGCGGTGGCAGCGGGTATTGTCGGCAACCCCCGTCGGCGAGGCAAGCCTGACCGGACGCGACAGCCGTTTTCCGACGTCGAATTCGGCGGTCTCGCCCCTCTTTCGCCGTCCAGGTGCCCACGACCCTTGATCTGCCGCGAATGGATACGATTGCCATGGCCGACCCGAAACCGCCGCACGAAGCTTCGCCCCCGGGCGGCTGGTCCGGCCGGTTCTGCGAGCCGGTCTCGCCGCTCGTCAAGCGCTATACCGCGTCGGTGGATTTCGATTGCCGTCTCGCCGCCGTGGACATCGCGGGATCCCTCGCGCACGCGCGGATGCTGACCGCCGCCGGCGTGCTGGCCCCGGCCGACCTCGCCGCGATCGAGCGCGGCATGGAGATCATCCGCGGCGAAGTCGAGCGCGGCGAATTCCCGTGGTCATCCGACCTCGAGGACGTCCACTTCAACATCGAGAAGCGCCTCACCGCGCTGGTGGGAGACGCCGGCAAGCGGCTGCATACCGGGCGCTCGCGCAACGACCAGGTCGCCACCGATCTCAGGCTCTGGCTGCGCGAGGCGATCGACGGGCTCGTCGCCGGGCTGGGCGCGCTGCGTGGCGCGTTCATCGACCTGGCGGAGGCCCACGCCGACACCATCATGCCCGGCTACACCCACCTGCAGGTGGCGCAACCCGTCACCTTCGGCCACCATTTGCTTGCGTACGAAGCCATGTTCGCGCGCGACGCCGAGCGGCTCCGCGATTGCCGACGGCGCGTCAACCGGCTGCCGCTGGGGAGCGCCGCGCTCGCCGGCACCAGCTTCCCGATCGATCGCTCCCGGGTCGCGGCGGAGCTCGGCTTCGAAGCGCTGTGCGGCAATTCACTCGATGCGGTGTCCGATCGCGATTTCGCGATCGAATTCACGGCGGCCGCCGCGCTGGCGATGGTCCACGTGTCGCGGTTCGCCGAGGAGCTCGCCTGGTGGACGAACCCGCGCTTCGCGTTCGTCTCGCTGGCGGACCGGTTCTGCACCGGGTCGTCGATCATGCCGCAGAAGAAGAATCCGGACGTGGCGGAGTTGGCGCGCGGCAAGACAGGGCGGGTGAACGGGCATCTGGTCGCGCTGCTCACGCTGATGAAGGGCCAGCCGCTCGCGTACAACCGCGACAATCAGGAAGACAAGGAGCCGCTGTTCGATACGGTGGACACGCTGGCCGACACGCTGGCGGTCATGACCGATCTTGTCGCGGGCGGCATCGCCGTCAACGCGCCGCGGATGCGCGAAGCGGCGGCCGAGGGCCACGCGACGGCCACCGACCTCGCCGACTACCTCGTGCGCAAAGGCCTGCCGTTCCGCGATGCGCATGAGGCGGTCGCCCGCGCGGTCCGCCACGCGGAGGAAAGCAACCGCCAGCTTGCCGATGTTCCGTTGGCCGAACTGCAATCGTTTGCGCAACAAATCGACGCCGATGTCTACGCGGTGCTGACGCTCGAAGGCTCGGTCGCAAGCCGCGACCATCCCGGCGGCACGGCCCCGGTCCGGGTGCGCGCCGCGGCCGCGGCCGCCCGGAAGGCGCTTGCTGCGACATCGCCCTGAACCCTGCAACCCGTGGAGATGCAAACGCGATGAACACCAGGAATGTGGCATTTCTCGGCCTTGGCGTGATGGGCTATCCGATGGCCGGACACCTCGCGACGGCGGGGCACCGCGTGAGCGTCTACAACCGCACCGCGGCGACGGCCTCACGCTGGCTGGGACAGCATCCCGGGACGGGCGCACCCACGCCTGCTGCGGCGGCGGCCGGCGCCGACCTGGTGCTGATGTGCGTGGGCAACGATGATGACGTGCGCGCCGTGGTCTTCGGCCCCGAGGGGGCGCTGGCCGCAATGAAACCCGGCACGATCCTCGTCGACCACACGACGGCGTCCGCGCAGATCGCGCGCGAGATCCACGCGGCGGCGACGGCGCGGGGCATCGGCTTCCTCGACGCGCCCGTCTCGGGCGGCCAGGCCGGTGCCGAGAACGGCAAGCTCACGATCATGGTCGGCGGCGATCCCGATCCGTTCGCGCGCGCCGAGCCCGTGCTCGCCCATTACGGACGCGCGGTCACGCTGATGGGCGGCCCCGGCAGCGGCCAGCTCACGAAGATGTTCAACCAGATCTGCATCGCGGGGCTCGTCCAGGCGCTGGCCGAGGGCATCGCCTTTGCCGAGAAGGCCGGCCTCGACGTCGAGCGCGGACTCGACGTCATCAGCAAGGGCGCCGCGCAGTCGTGGCAGATGGAAAACCGCGGCCGCACGATGGTCGCCGACAAGTTCGATTTCGGCTTCGCCGTCGACTGGATGCGCAAGGACCTGGCACTCTGCCTCGCCGAGGCGCGCGCGCGGGGCGCGGCGCTGCCCGTGACGGCACTCGTCGACCAGTTCTACGCGCGCGTCCAGGCGAAAGGCGGCGGCCGCTGGGACTCGTCGAGCCTGTTGCGTGTATTGCGCGACGCCGGGTGATCCGCTCCGGCGCCGGCCTGGCGTTCCGGGGCGATCAGGCGGACGCGACTTTTTCCACCGGCAACGGCACGCGATCGCCGTCGACGATCGCGATCTCGTAGGTGATCTCGGCGGTCTTGCCGAGCATCTGCGTGGCGGAGCAGTACTTGTCTTTCGACAGCTTCACCGCCCGTTCGACCTGACCAGGATCGAGCCCGCGTCCGGCCACCGAATACTTGAAATGGATCCGGGTGAACACCCTGGGAATGGATTCGGCCCGCTCGGCTTCGGCCTCGACCGTGCAGTCGGCAACCGGCTGGCGCGCCTTCTTCAGGATGAGCACGACATCGAAGGCCGTGCAGCCCGTCGCCCCCAGTAGCACCAGTTCCATCGGCCGCATCCCGAGGTTGCGTCCCCCGTCGTCCGGCGCGCCGTCGATCACCACCGCATGCCCGCTGCCGGATTCGCCGACGAAACTGACCCCGTCGACCCACTTCGTCCTGACTTTCATAGGCTCCCCGGCCACGACCGCAAAAGCCGCATTGTCCCGCATCCGCCGATCGAGTGCCCGCCCCACGACCCGCGGAACGGGTCCGTCCGTTGCACGTTGCCAACAGTGCGCGGGCTACGGACCGAGCGGCCTGGCCCGGCTGTTGCATTTCCCGACAAACTATGCCAATATCATAAATGTACGTGGACGACGGAATTCCCCCTCCCCGGCCGCGGACAGTTTTCCCCCTTCCTCCTCCTAGGGCGGAAATCCTTGGGCGCGGCCCGCCAACGGCCGCGCCCTTTTTCGTCACCGGGGCCGGTGCGCCTTGACCACGTCGACCGAAACGGGATATAGTTCAAGACTTTGCTGAACCGACCTGGATCCATTTTTCCCGATGAAAACCTACTCCGCCAAGCCGCAGGACATCGTGCATGACTGGTTCGTGGTGGATGCCACCGACAAGGTGCTCGGCCGCCTCGCGAGCCAGGTCGCCTTGCGCCTGCGCGGCAAGCACAAGCCCACGTTCACCCCGCACATGGACACCGGCGATTTCATCGTCGTCACCAATGTCGAAAAGATCCGCGTCACAGGCAACAAGGCGGAAGACAAGCTCTACCACCGGCACAGCGGCTACCCCGGCGGGATCTCGACCACCAATTTCTCGAAGATGCAGGCGCGCTTTCCCGGACGGGCGCTGCAGAAGGCCGTCAAGGGCATGCTGCCCAAGGGGCCGCTCGGATACAGGATGCTGAAGAAACTCAAATGCTACGCCGGCGCCGCGCACCCGCACGCGGCCCAGCAACCCAAGACACTGGACATCTGACACCATGATCGGCAACTACTATTACGGCACCGGCCGGCGCAAGAGTGCGGTCGCCCGCGTGTTCCTGAAGAAGGGCACGGGCGCGATCGTCGTCAACGACAAGCCGGCCGACGAATTCTTCTCCCGCGACACGGGTCGCATGGTGATCCGCCAGCCGCTGAAGCTCACCAATCACGAGGCGACGTTCGACATCATGATCAACGTCGAAGGCGGCGGCGAGTCCGGACAGGCCGGCGCGGTGCGCCACGGCATCACCCGCGCGCTGATCGATTACGATGCGGAGTTGAAGCCCGCGCTGTCGAAGGCGGGGCTGGTGACGCGGGACGCCCGCGAAGTCGAACGCAAGAAGGTCGGCCTGCACAAGGCGCGCAAGCGCAAGCAGTTCTCGAAGCGCTGATCGCCCCGGCGATGCGCACGTGAAGGCCGCCTCCGAGGCGGCCTTCGCTTTTTGCGGCGCGAACGCGCCGGCTGCCCGACGGGCCGGGGCGGGCGGGCCCCGGTGCTAGAATCGAAAATCGCATCGAGGCGCGCGTGAGGAAGCCATGATCAAGATCGGCATCGTCGGCGGAACGGGATACACAGGCGTCGAACTGCTGCGGCTGCTGGCGCAGCACCCGGAGGCGGACGTGCGCGCTATCACGTCGCGCAAGGATGCCGGCACGGCCGTCGCCGACATGTTCCCGAGCCTGCGCGGCCGTTACGCGCTGGCGTTCGCCGATCCGGCCGACGCCCATCTCGAGTCGTGCGATGTCGTGTTCTTCGCGACGCCGCACGGGGTCGCGATGGCGCAGGCGCGCGAGCTCGTGACGGCGGGCGTGAAGCTCATCGACCTCGCCGCGGATTTTCGGCTGCAGGATCCCGCGGTCTTCGCGCAATGGTACGGGATGCCGCACACCTGCCCGGACCTGCTCGCCGAATCCGTCTACGGTCTGCCCGAAGTGAACCGCGAGGCGGTGCGGCGGGCCCGCATCGTCGGCAACCCGGGTTGCTACCCGACCGCCGTGCAATTGGGTTTCCTGCCGTTGCTAGAGGCGGGAATCGTGGACGCCGCGCATCTCGTCGCCGACTGCAAATCCGGAGTCTCCGGCGCCGGGCGCAAGGCCGAGATGGGACTGCTCTTCGCGGAGGCGTCCGACAACTTCAAGGCCTACGGCGTCACCGGCCATCGGCACCATCCGGAAATCGTCCAGGGCCTCAACACTGCCGCCGGATCGCCGGTGAGCCTGGTCTTCACGCCGCATCTCGTCCCGATGATCCGCGGAATTCACGCGACGCTCTACGCGCGGCTCACCGACACGCGCGTCGACCTGCAGGCGCTGTTCGAGCGGCGTTACGCGGGCGAGCCCTTCGTCGACGTGATGCCTCCCGGCTCGACGCCGGACACGCGCTCGGTTCGCGCCGCGAACATCTGCCGGATCGCCGTGCATCGTCCCCAGGGCGGCGACATGGCGCTGGTCCTGGTCGTCGAGGACAATCTTGTGAAGGGCGCCGCCGGACAGGCGATCCAGAACATGAATCTGATGTTCGGCCTGCCCGAGACCACGGGACTGTCCGCGCCACCCGTGTTGCCGTAGCAGGCGCCTTGGCCCTCTCCGTCTGGTGGCGCCGCGTGCGCCAGCATTTTTCCATCGACGCGCCGCGAATGGCGGTGCGCTCGCGGCTGCCGTGGCATTGGCGTGCCGTGGCGGGCACCTGCGTGCTCGCCGTCGTCGCCGGGATGTGGTGGTGGGGTTTCGATTTCGGCCAGATCTTCGGCGGCTTCAACCGCCAGGAGATCGAAGCGCGGATCGTGGCGCTCGACCGTGAGAACGCGGACCTGCGCAAGGAGAACGCCGAGCTCCACGCCAAGACGATGCAGCAGGAAAGCGAGCTCGCGATGACCGCCGGCGCCCAGGCGTCGCTTTCCAGGCAGGCACTCGAACTGTCGACCGAGAATTCGCAGATCAAGGAGGAGCTCGCCTTCCTGCAGAAGCTCGTCGCCGACTCGAACAAGCAGGTCGGGCTGTCGATCCAGCAGTTTTCGGTCGAGCGCGAGCGCGAGGATGCCTGGCGTTACCGCCTGCTGCTGGTGCGCGGCGGCAACCCGAAGGAAGAGTTCATCGGGGGAGTCACGCTCCAGGTGACGGTGCAGCCGGTGCCCGCCAGTGGTCCGCCGCCCCGGCCGACCATTCTCACATTGCCTGAGGACCAGCCCGGCGCGGGTCCGGCACTGGGACTCAAATTCAAGTATTATCAGCGGCTTGAGGGGACCATCGCGGTCCCGAGCGGGAGCGTCGTCCGCGCCGTCACCGTCCGTGTCTTCGAATCCGGACAGTCCGTCCCCCGGGCCACCCGCAACCTTGTGATTCCGTGAGGAGGACCCATGTGGGAGCGCAAGAAGCACACGGCGCCGCAGAAGCGGATCGACAGCCTGATCGGCGCGGGCACGGTGGTCAACGGTGACGTGACGTTCACGGGCGGCTTGCGGATCGACGGCGAGGTCCACGGCAACGTGATCGCCGCCAACGGCGACCCGAGCACGCTCGTGATCAGCGAGCAGGCCCGGGTGGATGGCGAAATCCGGGTCTCGCATGTCGTGATCAACGGCAAGGTCGACGGGCCGGTGGCCGCTGACGACTACCTCGAACTGCAGCCCAAGGCCCGCGTCACCGGCGATGTCAGCTACAAGACGCTCGAAATGCACGTGGGGGCGATACTGCGCGGGCGCTTGCTCCATGCCGAACCCGGTACGGCATCGGTGGTCGAATTGAAGCGCGTGGCTTCCGATTGAGCGGATGTTCGGACCGGGGGTGCAATGGCCCCGGCCGCAACCCTGATCAGCCCTATCGGCGACAGGGTTGCGGCGCGCCGGCGCCCGGCCGATAATTCAGATTGAAAACCTACGAGGAGTGCGCATGAACGACATGACCGAAATGCCCGCGCCGCTGGTCTTTTCCGACAGCGCCGCCGAAAAGGTCAAGTCCCTCATTGAAGAAGAGGGCAATCCCGAGCTGAAGCTGCGCGTCTTCGTGACCGGTGGCGGGTGCTCGGGCTTCCAGTACGGTTTCACGTTCGACGAGGCCGTCAACGACGACGACACCGCGATGGTGAAGAACGGCGTCACGCTGCTGATCGACCCGATGAGCTATCAGTACCTCGTCGGCGCCGAGATCGATTTCCAGGAAGGCCTCGAGGGCGCGCAGTTCGTGATCAAGAACCCGAACGCCCAGTCCACCTGCGGCTGCGGCTCGTCGTTCTCGGCCTGACCGATTCCCCGCTGCAATGACGACGGGCGCGCGTCACGCGCGCCCGAATACCTCGTTCGCCTGCTGCGAGACCCGCACGAACGTCGTGCGCTTCGATAGCTCGCGCAGCCGGCGCGCCCCAACGTAGGTGCACGCCGAGCGCACGCCGCCCAGGATCTCCTGGACGGTGCCCGTGACCGGCCCGCGGTGCGGCACCAGCACCTCCTTGCCCTCGGCGGCGCGATACTTCGCCACGCCGCCCGCGTATTTCTCCATCGCGGTCCGGCTGCTCATCCCGTAGAAGCGCTGGTACTTCCGGCCGTCGCGCTCGACCACGTCGCCCGCGCATTCATCGTGCCCGGCGAACATGCCGCCCAGCATCACGAAGTCGGCGCCCCCGCCGAAGGCCTTCGCGACATCGCCCGGCGTCGTGCAGCCGCCATCGGCGCAGATGTGGCCCTCGAGCCCGTGCGCGGCATCCGCGCACTCGATGATCGCCGAGAGCTGCGGGTAACCCACACCGGTCATCGTGCGCGTCGTGCACACGGAGCCGGGGCCGATGCCGACCTTGACGATGTCCGCGCCCGACAGGATCAGCTCCTCGGTCATCTCGCCGGTGACCACGTTGCCGGCCATGATGACGAGGTGCGGATGCAGCTCGCGGATCTTCGCGACGAGGCGCACGAAGCCTTCGGTGTAGCCGTTGGCCACGTCGATGCAGACGTAGCGGATCGCCGAGTCCGCGCCGCCCCCCGCCGCCGCCATCACGCGGCCGAACTTCTCCTCGTCGGCTGCGCCGATGCCCATCGAATAGAACGCGGCGGGCTTGCGCGCGAGGGCCCGGAAGAACGCGACGGTCTCGTCCACGGTGTAGTGCTTGTGCAGCGCGGTCGACATCTCGAAGGCGTCGAGCGCGCGCGCCATCTCGAAGGTCCCGGTCGTGTCCATGTTGGCGGCGATGATCGGGACGCCGTGGTACTCGACCTGCGTGTGGCGGAAGTGGAACTCCCGCGAAATGTCGACGTTCGAGCGCGTGGACAGCGTGCTGCGCTTGGGGCGGATCAGCACGTCCTTGAAGTCCAGCCTGACCTCGGTCTCCATGCGCATCGGGATCTCCTTCTCTGAAGTCGCGTTACACCGCGAGCGCGAACACGAATATTCCGATCATGGCGAAGACGAGCGCAACCTTGACCGCGGTGCCCAGCAGCAGGCCGATCCAGGTCGCAATGCCCACCTTGCCGGCGCGCCACGCGTCGCGCTGCGCAACGTATTCGCCGATCGCGGCGCCGGCCAGCGGCATGAACAGCAGTCCCCACAAGCCGCTGAAGATCCCCGCGAGCGTCCCCAACCCGGCGCCGATGATCGCCAGCTTGCTCGCGCCGGCGCGTTTCGCGCCCGCGGCAGCTGCGAGATAGTCGACGGCCCACGCCATCGCCGTGAGCACGGCGAGAAGCACCAGCAGCCAGACGGGAATGCGTGCGAAGTCGTCGATCCATGCCGCGAGCGCGATGCCGCCGAAGACCAGGATGGCGCCCGGCAGCATGGGCAGGACGGTGCCGGCAACGCCGATCGCGATCATTGCCGCAGCCGTGATCCAGAGGATCGCAGTCACCGAGTCCGCCTTCCGCGAGGGCGGAGGCATCCGCGCCTGCCGCGCGCGCGCATGAGCCCGCTGGGCCGTCCCAAGGGCGAATACCGGAGCGCGAAGCGCGAAGGTACTCCAGTGAGTCGTAACGCCCACGCGGTAAGCGCCCGGTCGCTGCCGCTGATCATTCGGGCTTCAGCAACGTTGCCATCGCCGCCCTGACGGCGGCCATCTGTTCCCCGGTGAGGGGCAGCACCGGGCGCCGGCATTCGCCGACGCTGCGGCCGGAAATGTTGGCGGCCGCCTTGGCGACGGGATTGAACGGCAGCGTCCAGAGCAACCGGTTCAGGGGCTGCATCCGCCGCCACAAGGCCAGCGCCTCGGCGTGCCTGCCCGCCTGGTGCAGATCAAAGAGTTGCACGGCCTCCTTCGGCATCGCGTTCGCCCCGCCCCAGAAGCAGCCGACGGCACCGGCCATCAGGCCATAGAGATTGAGGTAATCGCAGCCGTTGAACACGCTGGCGCCGGATGCCGCCAACTGCTCGATGCGCAGCATGTTCGACGTGCTGTCCTTGATGTACCGGACGGCATCGATCTCGGAAAGACGCGCAAACACTTCCGGCGTGATGTCGAAGCCCGAGAACTGCGGAATGTTGTAGACCATGATCGGAATCCCGATCGCCCGGCCGATCTGCTCGAAGTGCCAGCGCACGCCGGCCTCCCCCGGTCCCTCGAAATAAGGCGGCAGGATCAGCAGCGCCGTGGCCCCGATCGACTCCGCGTGCTTCGAGTTCTCGATCGCATCCTCCGTGCGGATCGCCGAGGTCTGCACGATGAGCTCGCAACGGCCATCGATCTGCTTCGCGGCGATCTCCGCGATCCGGCGTTTCTCCGGCTCGGAAAGAAATGGAAACTCGCCGGTGCCGCCGCAGACGGCGATGATGTGGACCTTGGCCTCGAGCATCGAGTCGATGTGCGCACGCAGCGCCCGCTCGTCGACCCGGGCGCCGTCGGCGGTGAAGGGGGTGCAGATCGGGACGCAAATGCCCTTGAGCTGTTTCATGCTGCCTCCATGGTTGATCCCACGTTCTCCTGCCGCCCGGCGCCCGTCGTCAGCGCGGGTAGATGGCGCCCAGCACGCGCGCTCCGCGCGCGCCCGTGACCGCGGGCAGATTGCCGGGACGGCCAGCCAGCGCCTCGCGCGCGAGCCAGGCGAACGCGAGCGCCTCGACGTGCTCGACCGCCACGCCATGCGCCACCGTGGTGGCGACGGTTCGCGGCGCCAGTGCCGCCGTCAGCGCGTCCATCAGCGCCGCATTCTTCGCGCCGCCGCCGCAGACGAGCACCTCGGCGGCAGCTGCGCAATGGTTTCGCACCGCATCGGCAACCGTTCGCGCCGTCAGCGCGACGAGCGTCGCCTGCACGTTGGCCGGCGCGATCACGCGACCGGCAAGCCTGGCGTCGAGCCACTCGCGATGAAACAGATCGCGGCCCGTGCTCTTGGGCGGGATGCGCGCGAAGAAAGGCTCCGCGAGGAGAGCCGTCAGCAGCGCCTCGTCAACGCGGCCCGTGCGCGACCACGCGCCATCGCGATCGCAGGGTCCGCCGCGATGCCGCACGTGCCAGAGGTCGAGCAGGACGTTGCCGGGGCCGATGTCGAAGCCGCGCACATCGCCGTGCACCGGCAGATCGGTCAGGTTGGCGATGCCGCCCAGATTGACGACGACGCGATGCGCGCTCCCGCTGAAGAGCGCGGCGTGGAACGCGGGCACCAGCGGCGCGCCTTCGCCGCCGGCCGCGACGTCCCGGCTGCGGAAATCGGCGACGACCGCCACGCCGGCCCGTTCGGCCACGCGTGCGGGGTTGTTGAGCTGCAGCGTCCAACCTTCATCGGGCCGGTGGCGCAGCGTCTGTCCGTGAACACCCGCGGCGATGATGTCCGCTGCAGCGAGACCCGCCTGGCCCACGGCTTCGGTGATCGCATCGGCATAGGTGTCGGCCAGCGCATTCGCCGCGCGGGCAGCGCGCGCAAGCTCGTCGGCGCCGGAGCGCTGCAGCGAGCGCAGCTCTTCGGCGAGAGCGGGCGCGAAAGGCAGCTGCACGGCCGCCAGCAGAGCACAGGGTCCGGGCGTGGCCGGCGCGAAATCCGCCACGACCGCGTCGACGCCGTCCATGCTCGTGCCGGACATCACGCCGGCGTAAATCTGCCGCACGACGGCGATGGCGCGTTCCGGCTACTCGCTCGAGGCGAGCTGCATGCCGGAGAGCTGCCGGGCGAGCGCGAGCTGTGCCGCGGCCGGTGCCGCACGCTCGGCAAAGGCGAGCCGGTGCGCCGGTGCGAGCGGCTCGCTGGAGGGCAGCGCGACGGTCAGCGGATTGCGCTGTTCGCCGCCGACGCGGAACTCGTAGTGAAGGTGCGGCCCCGTCGCCCAGCCTGTCTGCCCGACGTAGCCGATCACTTCTCCCTGCGCCACGCGCGCGCCGGCTCGCACCTGCGGCGCGAGCCGCGACAGGTGCGCGTAGAGCGTCGAGAACGTGCCCTGGTGCCGCAGCTCGATCACGTTGCCATAGCCGTTCTGCTTGCCGGCGAACGTCACCTTGGCGTTGCCGGTGGCGCGCACAGGCGTGCCCGTGGGCGCAGCGTAGTCGACGCCCTTGTGCGCGCGCCAGTCCTGCATGATCGGGTGGAAGCGCGCGTTCGAGAAGCCCGAAGTGACGCGCGAGAACTCCATCGGCGAACGCAGGAACGCCTTGCGCAACGGCGCGCCGTCGTCGGTGAAGTAATCCTCGCGGCCGTCGTCGCCGCGCCAGAGCAACGCCCGGATCGTCCGGCCCCGGTTCTCGAATTCGGCGGCGACGATGCGGCCCGCGCCGACCGGTTCGCCGTCGATGTACCGCACTTCGTAGACGACCGAAAAACGATCGCCACGCCGCAGGTCCTGATAGAAATCGATGTCGCCGGCGAAGACATCCGCCATCTGCAGCGTCACCGAGTCGGGCAGGCCCGCCGCGTCGGCAGCGCCGAACAGCGACGAGCGTATTTCACCGGCCGCCATCTTCCACCGGATTTCAACCGGAGCTGCGGCGGTCTGCGCCGCAAGCTCGTCCCCGTGGCGTGCAATCGTCAGGCGCTCGCCGTCACCGGTCACGAAGCGCAGGCTGATGAGCCGGCCCTCGTCGTCCGTCTCGACGGACAGCGGCCTGCCCGGACGCAGCTGGTACAAGGGTCGAGCGGAAGCGTTCGTGCGCAGGAACACGAGCGCCGCCGGATCGTCGACGCCCAGCCGGGCCAGCACGCTGCCGATGGTGTCGCCGCGCCGAATGCGGTCTTCACGCCAGTACCCGATCCCTTCTGCCGCGACAACCGAGACCGCAGGCCGCTGGAGATCGACCCGTATCGCGCGGATGGGCGTCATCTCGGGCGCCGTGTTGGCCACGAGGCTGAAGGCAGCAGCGCCGGACAGGCCGAACAGCGCGGCGGCAAGCCACTGCCCGACCGTGGGCGCCCGTGCGGATCGCCGCGCGGAGGCATGGACGCTTTGCGCTAGAATTGTCGACTTGTGCGTGATCATTGCCGGTAGGCGGGCGGGCAAGGTTGCGATTCTAGCAAATGTCGCCCCGGAACGCCCTCGGCCGGCCCCGCTGCCCCCTCCGGGCAGGGAAAGAGACCGCGGACGGGGTGTCCGCCAAGGTCCGCCATGAACAGAGCCGCACCGCCACCATGACCGCCGACATCACCCGCCAACTCGAGGTCTTTCGCCGCGGTGCCGACGAGATCCTGGTCGAGTCCGAGCTCGCATCGAAGCTCGCCCGCGGCAAGCCGCTCCGGATCAAGGAGGGCTTCGACCCCACCCGACCGGACCTGCACCTCGGTCATACGGTCCAGTTCAACAAGCTGAGGCAATTGCAGGACCTCGGCCACCACATCATCTTCGTGATCGGCGATTTCACCGGGATGATCGGCGATCCGACCGGCCGCAACGTCACGCGCCCTGCGCTCTCGCGCGAGGAAATCCAGGCCAACGCGAAAACATACACCGACCAGGCGTTCCTGATCCTCGATCGCGCGAAGACCGAGGTCGCGTTCAACTCGACGTGGCTCCTGCCGCTGGGTGCCGACGGCATGATCAAGCTGGCCGCGCGATACACCGTCGCGCGCATGCTCGAGCGCGACGATTTCGGCAATCGTTACCGCAACGGCCAGCCGATCGCAATCCACGAGTTTCTCTATCCGCTCGCGCAGGGGTACGACTCGGTGGCGCTCCATGCCGACGTCGAGCTCGGCGGCACCGACCAGAAGTTCAATCTTCTCGTCGGCCGCGAGCTGCAGCGGCATTACGGACAGGAGCCGCAGTGCATCCTGACGCTGCCGCTGCTGGAGGGGCTCGACGGGGTCAACAAGATGTCGAAGTCGCTCGACAACTACGTCGGCATCACCGAAGCGCCCAACGACATCTTCGGCAAGCTGATGTCGATCTCCGACGAGCTGATGTGGCGGTATTACACGCTGCTCTCGTTCCGGCCGGCGGACGAGGTGGCGGCCCTCAAGCGCGAGTGTGCGGAAGGCCGCAATCCGCGCGACGCCAAGGTTGCCCTCGCGCAGGAGATTGTCGCCCGTTTCCACTCGCAGGCTGCCGCGGAGCACGCGCTCGCGGAGTTCGAGGCGCGGTTCCGGCAGGGTGCGCTGCCGGAAAGCATGCCGGAGGTCACGTTGTCGACAGCAGGCGCTGGCATCCCGATCGCCCAGCTCGCGAAGCAGGCCGGCATCGTCGAGTCGACGTCCGAAGCGTTGCGGCTGATCGCGCAGCGCGGGCTCAAGGTGGACGGCGACGTCGTCGCCGACAAGGCCCTCGTGATCACGGCGGGCCGCACGATCGTCGTGCAGGCCGGAAAGCGCAAGTTCGCTCGGGTGACCGTGACCTAGGGCAGGGTCAGGCTGTTACTGGAAGTGCGAACGGTCCGTGGCTCCGGCGTGACTTCGGAGTCCGGCCGCATGGGTGCGCTTCGCGGGTCCGGTCCCGCTGCGTGCCTACTCCAGCTCGATTGCGTCGTTGATCGCGGCGATGCCTGCCTTGGCGCAGACGTCGTCGGCGTCGCCGCCCGGCGCGCCCGAGACGCCGATGCCGCCGACGAGCGATCCTTTGGCTCGGATCATCAGGCCGCCGCCGACGGCGATCACGTTCGGCAGCTGGCGGATGCCGCTCTGCGCCTTGCCGGCCTGCGTGGTCGCGGCGAGCTCGGTCGTGTCCGTGCGAAAGCTGACGGCGGTCGCCGCCTTGCCCACCGCTGTCTGCGTCGTGTGCGCACCCGCCAGGTTGTCGCGCAGCACGGCGAGCGGCTGCCCGCCGCGGTCGACGACCGCCACCGCAACGGTGTAGCCGTCCTTCTGGCAGCGGGCCAATGCAGCCTGCGCCGCAGCTTGCGCAGCGGATGTCGTCAGCGTCGGGTAATTCGCCAGCATTTTCTGCGCAAGAGCAGGCATGGCCCCGCCGGCGACGAGCACTGCCGCGGCAACCAGAATCGATGTTTTCACGCGCATGTGTCTCCTCTTGTTTCTGCCCGGTCAGGCCATTCCCGGATTGCCCGCCGCGCCTTCGACCTGCGGCAGGTTGAGCGCGCGCGGCGCGATGGTCTTCTGCGCGCGCAGGTAGCGGGCGATCACGTCCCAGATCGGCTCGCCGCCCGCCGCTTTCGCTTCCTCGGAGACCGGCGCCCAGCCGGCAACCTTGTATTTCTTCGCCGCGTCGAGCGGTTTGCCCGAAAGCGTCATCCGCGTGATGCGGCTGCCCATTTTCGCGCGCGGATCGATCGCGTAGGTGAGGCCCCCGACGCGCACCATGTCGCCACCCTGCTGGTAGTACGGGTCCGGATTGAACAGGTTGTCGGCGACGTCCTCGAGGATCGTCTTGATCATCTCCCCGGTCAGCTCGTTGACAGTGACGTAGGGGTAGGTGATCGCCGTCTGGTCCATCAGGTGCTCGTACGTGATCGCCTGCCCCGGCAGCAGCGACGTGCCCCAGCGGAATCCCGGCGAGAACGCGATCTCGGCGTTCTTCTCCGCCATCAGGCCGTCGAGCAGCAGCTGGTCGAACGTGCCGTTGAAGTTGCCGCGACGGTAGAGCAACCCCTCGGTGACGGCGAGCCTTTCCTCGAGCTTGGCCTTGTACGGCGCGCGCACCTTGTCGATCAGCGCGCCCATCGCGGGATCCGCGGGGAGCAGATCGGAGAAGATCGGCAGCAGCTTGTAGCGGAAGTCGGCAACCTTGCCGCCCTTGACGTCGAGGTCGAGCACGGCGAGGAACTTGCCGTTGCTGCCGGCATTGGTGACGAGCGTGCGCCCGCCGCCGTTGGCGACGATCGTCGGCGCGGGCACGCCGTCGTGCGTGTGGCCGCCGAGGATCGCGTCGATGCCGCGCACGCGCGAGGCGAGCTTCAGGTCTACGTCCATCCCGTTGTGCGACAGCAGGACGACCGCCTGCGCGCCTTTGCCGCGCGCCTCGTCGACGACTTTCTGGAGGCTCTCGTCCTGGATGCCGAAGGTCCAGTCGGCGACGAAGTACCTCGGGTTGGCGATCGGCGTGTACGGAAACGCCTGCCCGACGATCGCGACCGGCACGCCGTTGACGGGCCGGATCGTGTACGCCGGAAACACCGGGTCGCCGAAGTCGGCGGTCTTGATGTTCTGGGCGAGAAATTCGATCTTGCCGGCGAAGTCCCTGGCGACGATCTCCTTCACGCGGTCCGCCCCCAGCGTGAATTCCCAGTGCCCGGTCATCACGTCGACGCCCAGCAGCTTGCAGGCGTCGACCATGTCCTGGCCCTTCGTCCACAGCGCGGTGGCGGACCCCTGCCACGTGTCGCCGCCATCGAGCAGCAGCGCGTGCGGCCGCGACGCCTTCAGGCGCCTGACCAGCGTGGCGAGGTGCGCGAAGCCGCCGACCTTGCCGTACGACTTCGCTGCGGCGACGAAATCGAGATGCGTGAACGCGTGCGCATCGATCGTTCCGGGCTGGATGCCGAAGTGCCTCAGCAGCGCCTCGCCGACCAGGTGCGGCGGCTTGCCCGCGAAGTCGCCGACGCCAAGGTTGACGCTCGGCTCGCGAAAGTAGATCGGCAGCAGCTGCGCGTGGCAGTCGGTGAAGTGGAACAGGCTCACGTTGCCGAACGGGGCGACGTCGTACATCGCCGTCGCATTGCCCTGCGCCAGGGCCTCGCGCGACGCAAGCGGGAAGCCGGCCGCCGCCGCGGCGGCGAGCACGTTCAGGAATTCGCGGCGGTCCATGGTCTCGGCCTAGCGCGCGACACGTCAGCGGCGGGCAAAGCGGGCCAGCGCCTGCACGTCCTCGGGAAACATCTCCTTCGCCTCCCTGAACACGATGCGACCGTCGCGATCGACGACGTAGAGCTCCGGCAGCCCTTCGCGCGGCCCGAACCACTTGTCGCTTTGAGGCGTCGCCATCGCCGCCGGAAACGTGTACTTGTGCTTCGCCATGTAGGCCCGTGCCGGCGCAGGCTCGCGGTCGATCGAAAACGTCAGGAACTCGAGACCGCGCCCGCCGTGCGCATCGTGGAGCTGCTGCAGCAGCGGATTCTGCTTGGCGCAGAACGGACACCACGACGCCCAGATCTCGACCACGACGACGCGCCCGGCGAGCGCCGAGGCGGGCAGCGTGCGGCCGTCGAGCAGAGCAACATCGCGCCAGTCGACCCGGTCGCCGACCGCCGCAGCGAGCGCGGGACCGAGCGACACGCCGCCCAAGGCGGCGGCGAGAACGTTGAGGGATTCGCGGCGGTTCACCAGGGTTCTATCAGCACGCGAACTCAGTGCCCGCCCGGCCGCCCGAAGGGCACTGACTGCCCCCGCGGGGGGCAGCGAACACAGTGAGCGTGGGGGCCGTTCATCTTACTTGTTGACGGGGGAGTCCGGGTCCATCAGCAGCGCGGTCACGTCCTTGATCTGCTGCTCGGTCAGGATGCCCTTGTGCCCGAAGCGCGGCATGTTGGTGCACGCGTTGTAGGCATCGGCGTTGTAGATCTTGCCGTAGGCGTACTTGCGCACGTCGTCGGTGTAGCCTCGCACTTTGCCGAACTGGTAGAGGCTGGGGCCGATCGTGCCAAAGGACAGCTCCTGGGGCGCGAGCTGGTGGCAGGCGTAGCAGTTGGCGCCGACCGGGCCCTGCGGATCGTCGGAATACTGCATGCCGCGACCTTCCTGCGCGATCTTCTCGCCGTTCTTCCAGTCGCCGAGGAGCTTGCCGTCGGCCGGCCACTTGATCGCCGCGAGATTCGCCTTCTCGATCCGCTCGGCGGCTTCCTTGGGCAGCGCCTTGCCTGTGTATTCGCTGCAGGTCTTCTGCGTGTCGTCCTGCACCAGGCGGTCGAGCTTCGCCTGTCCGCGCTCGCTGAACGATGCCTTGAGGACAGTAGTGGCTTTGGCCGCGACCTCGGCGTCGCCTGGCGCGGTCGCGCAGCCTATCAGGATCGCCGGGGCAGCGCAGGCGGCGGCCAGCGCCGCCCATGTCAGATGTCGGTTCCGCATGGCGTCGCCTCCGTCAGCGCTTGATCGCAGGCGCATCGAACGCGGCGCCATTCGCATTGTGGGCAAGAAACATCGTCAGCGCGATCGATGCTTCCGACGCGAACACGAGCTCGGGAAAGCGCTGCTGGCGGAAGCAGTCGTTCAGCCGCCACTGGAACGTGCGGAGCTCCCCCTGCGAAACGCGATACGCCGGCCAGGTGGTGTAAGCCTTCTGCGCCCCTTGAGTCTGCGTGAGATTGGGCAGGTCCTGCAGGCGGATTCGCTTGCCCTCCTCGCCGTGACAGGTCGCGCAGGCGAAGTCGTGCGTGCCGCCGCGGAAGTAGAACATCTTCTCGCCGAGCCGGAAAGCCTCTTCCTCCTTGGGGTGCCGCAACGAGACGTTCATCTTGATCCCGCGCGACTCCGCCGTCACGTAGGCCACATAGGCTTCCATGTCGGATTTCCGGTCGGGACCGCCGAACGTCCCCTTCTTGGCATCGGCCTCGGTGTAGCCCTGCAACGTGACCATGCACCAGACGATCCGCGTTTCCAGGTCCATCACGCGGTCGGCATCGGCGAAGTATTTCGGGAGCTGCGCGTACGCACCCTTGACGACGCCGGCGCCGAGCCCGAGGTCGCACTGCTCGAGCGACGCGCTCTTCGGGCCGCGCTTCTGGCGCCAGAGATCGGCGCCGCGCGCCTCCCAGAGCTCGGCCGGATTGCCGTCCTGCAGCGCCGCGCGATACTTCGCGATCTCGTCCACCGTGCTGCCCTGGCCGAACACGACGGGGGCCACAAGCGCCAGGACCAATGCAGCGCCCGGCAGGGCGCCACGACGAATGAAGCGCATGGATTTCCTCCTCAAGCGAGCGCCGGTATCGCGGCACTCTCGTTGTCGGCGCGTCGCCGCGCGCTTCGTCAGCTCCTGCGGGCGATGCACCGCCGCGCCACCCGGAACTCAACCGATGACCGCTTCGTCGGTCCGCTTTTCACCCTTGTTGTCGACCCAGGTGATCTGGACCTTGTCGCCCTTCGCGCCGCCCTTGAACTTGAACGACAGGAAGGGATTCTTGGAAATCGCCGGTCCCCATTGCGCATTGAGCACGGGCTTGCCATTGTGGGTTGCCGTGACGCTCTGGATGAACCACGCCGGAACCGTCTTGCCCGCCGCATCCTTGCGCTGCCCCGTCTCCATCTCGTGGCTCATCAGCACCTTCACTTCGGTCGAGTCGCCCACGACGCTCGCGCGGATTTTCATCGGATCTGCCATTTCAGACTCCTTTGTCCGTTGGACTCTAGCCGCCGCAACCGCCGAGCGTCACCTTGATTTCCTTGGCGGCGACGTAGTACTTGCCGTCCGCCTTCACCAGCGCGTAGACGTTCGAGCTCTGGCCCATCTTGACGCGCGTGCTGACCGAGGGGTCGGTTCCCGCCGGGATGTCGAAACTGGCTGCCAGCATGTTCGGGTTCTTCTCGATCAGTATGGCGATCGACTCGGTCTTCGGGATCGAGCTCGACACGCCGATCGGCACCACGGCGCCGTTCTCGGCGATGTCAGGCGTCGACACGAACGCGATGTCCTTGCTCTGCGCCGGTGCTCCGCCGCCGAAAGCCTTCATCGTCTCGTCCATCGTCTTGGCCTCGAAGGCGTTCTTGTTCCACGCCTGCGCGGCCGCCGTCTCCGGAGCGAGCCAGCCTGCCGCCGCGAGCAGCGTCATCAACGACGCTCCGCCGCCTGCCTTCAGCACGTTTCTGCGTGTTTCGTTCATTCGCGCACTCCCGGAATGTTCCGTGTCAGACTGCAAATCCGGCCGGCGGCCGGATTCCCCGTTCAATTCTAGCCGCAAACTAGTACTTTCGCGTCGAGCCGACCATACCCAATGTGGGGTATGCGCCGCGGGCCATGGCACGATCACCCGCGCCCGGACTGCGGGACCGACAGGGCGGCCGCAATCGTCACCAACGTGGCAGGGGCAGCCCGACGATCCCGTAGACGGTCCGGGCGCGCCCGCGCATCATGACGAAACGCGCGGCCGGCAGGCGAAATCGCCACGATTGCCGATACCCGGGTCGCGCGGCCCATCGCCATGGAGGCGCGCATGTTCCGCCTTGCCCTGTTGCCCGCGAGCCGGCCCGATCGCCGGCGCCGCGCCTTGTGCGCGCTGGTCGCCACGGCACTGCTGCCGGTCGGGCGCGCCAGCGCCCAGCCCACCTCGCCCGCGCGCAGCCCCACGCCAAGCCAGCCGGAAGGCCCGTTCTACCCGAAGACATTCCCCGCCGACCGCGACTCCGACCTGACGCAGGTCCTCGGACGCGCGGCCAAGGCCCAGGGAACGCCCCTCTATCTGTCCGGCCGTGTGTTCACGCGCGATGGCAAGCCGCTCGGCAACGCGACGGTCGAGCTCTGGCAGTGCGACGTGCATGGCCGGTATCACCATGCGGGCGACGACGGCGTGCCGCGCGACGACAACTTCCAGGGCTATGGCGTCGCGACCGCGGACACCGAGGGCCGCTATGCGTTCAAGACGATCCGGCCGGTGCCCTACGGCGGGCGGCCGCCGCACATGCACATACGGGTACGCGCCGGCGGCGGATCCGTGCTCACCACGCAGATCTATATTGCCGGCGACGCGCTGGCCGGCGACAGCATCCTGGCCGCCTCTTCGAGCGGCACAATGGGGCAGCTGACGATGGCGCTCGCGCCGATCACCGGCCGCGAGCCGGGCGCGCTCGGCGGTACGTTCGATCTGGTGCTGCGCTGACGAGCGGTTGCTGTGCGGCGCGCGGCGCCGCGATGCGCGCCGGATGTTTCAGTGGATCGTGGCGGTCGACAGGAAGCGCAGTTCCGCGCCCGATTTCAGTCGATAGACACCCTCGCCGAGATGCTCGGCGCCGTCCATTTCCCGGCACGTGAACGTGATCTCGGTGTCGCCGTGCTTCGCTTCCAGCACGACATCGTCCGCGACGGTGCGCTCGTCGGGGACGCGGATGTACTCCTTCGCGAAGACGACGCCGTCGATCAACACGAAATCCGCGTTGTCCATCGCGCTCGCCAGGTTCGACAGGTTCACACCGGTTGCCATGGTCCCTCCGACGTTTCGGCAGGCATCCATCGCCCGACCGCACGGTTGCCATATGCGGCCGTTCCGTTGGCCTTCAAGCCCATCGGCCCGGACAAACGCCATACGCTACCCGCCAATACACAACGCGGGAGGGACGACGCGCGGGTTGACCGTCAGCGCCCGCCCGGCCGCCCGAAGGGCGCTGTGCGCCCCCGCGGGGGGCAGCGAACATCGTGAGCGTGGGGGCCGTTTAAACGCCGACGAGCGCGCGGACGAAATTGGGGAGCGCGAGTGCGGCGCGGTGCGTGTCCCCGTTGTAGTACTGGAGCCTGGTGAGCCCTCGTTCCGCGATGCGGTGATCGACCTCCTCCGCCGACAGGCTGCGCAGGTCGAGCGTCGTCGATGCGCACGCCATCATCCAGAGGCCGCCGTACAGGGGTATCGACGTCAGATAAGGCGTGACCAGCGGGAAGGCCTCGCGCAATCCGACCAAGGTCGTGCGAATCCGGTCCGGATGCGCGATCGGGCTCGCGATGTGCAGCGTCATCGCTCCGCCCGGGTTCAGCCGCGCTGCGCAGGCCCGATAGAAGT
Source organism: uncultured beta proteobacterium (assembly GCA_963751405.1). Lineage (GTDB taxonomy): Bacteria > Pseudomonadota > Gammaproteobacteria > Burkholderiales > Casimicrobiaceae > CAIWHR01. The sequence goes on from CAVVUJ010000025.1 coordinate 21,132, forward strand.
CCGCTGTGTACAACAACTCCGACGGGCCGCCGGGATCGGTCAGATCGAGGACGATGAGGTCGAACCTTTCCGTCGCCGCGCGGACGTAGGCAAAGCCATCCCCGACCTTGAGCGTGAGCCGGGGATCGTCCAGCGCGCCGCCGTGGACCGCGCCCAGATACTTGCGCGCGACGTCGACGACCGCGCTGTCGATCTCGGCGAGCGTCACCGACCTGATCGACGGATGCTTCAGCAACTCCTCGGCGGAACCGCCGTCTCCGCCACCGATGATGAGCGCACGTTCCGGACGCGGATGCGTCAGCGCCGCGAGATGCACGAGGTTCTCGTGATAGAAGAACTCGTCCCTCTCGGACGTCATGAAGTGGCCGTCGAGCCGGAACAGCCGGCCGAACGGCACCGTGTCGTGCACTTCGATCGCCTGGAAGGCCGACTTGAATTGCTCGAATCGCCGCGCCGACCGGATGTAGAAACCCCATTCGGGCGTAAGTTGTTCGGTCAGCGCATCGTGCGGCAGGCCTAGTCGGCGCGGAATCCGCGTTTGCGGCCGGCCCGTCAGTCATCCTTGCCGCCGCGAACAATCGCCTGAAATTTCGTGCGCTTCGGCTGCAACGCCGTCTCGAGGGCGCGAAACAACTGCTTCGCCTTGTCGCTGTTGTCGGTCGCGAGATTGCAGACGTAGACGTCGACCGTCACGAAGCCGAATTCCGGCCAGGTGTGGATCGCAAGATGGGATTCGGCAAGGAGCACGGTCCCCGTGACACCCTGCGGCTCGAACTGGTGGAACGAATCGCCCACGACCGTCAATCCGGTGGCGCGCACGGAAGCCAGGCACAGCGTGCGCAGGGCGTCGGCGCGGGTGAACTCGGGCGTGTGCGCGGGGCACCCGTACCATTCGCCCAAGAGATGGATGCCGTCCATTAGTCGCCCCCTCCTCCGCCTTCGGCGGACTGACGCAAACGGGCGCTCAATTGCGTCACCGTGGCCTCTGCGCTGCGCGCGATTGAAGCTGGCGCACCGAAGAAAAAGCCCCGCTCCCTGCGGCGCAGGAAGAAGGGCACCCGCCATCGCGCGAGATCATTGCCGCGCGTCGATGCAAACGTTTCATTATTGCACAAGTCGCTCCCGAGCGCGATAATTTGACGTTCTCCATGCAGCAAAACACTGTCAGAGGCCGCCGGGGCGCCTTTGATTTCTTGCCAAAACGCCGGATGCGTCGCCGCCCCTCCGTCCGCCTTCCACGAGACTCGACCCGCCATCATGACTCCCGCCGCGAACGCTTCCACTTCCCAACTCGCGAACGCGATCCGCGCGCTTGCGATGGACGCCGTAGAGACGGCGAAATCCGGCCATCCCGGCATGCCGATGGGCATGGCCGAAATCGCGGTCGCGCTGTGGACCCGGCATCTCGCGCACAACCCGGCGAACGCGAAGTGGGCCAATCGCGATCGCTTCGTCGTCTCGAACGGGCACGGCTCGATGCTGCTCTACGCGCTCCTGCACCTGACCGGCTACGACCTGCCGATGGAAGAATTGAAGCGCTTTCGGCAGCTGCATTCGAAAACGCCCGGGCATCCCGAGTTCGGCCCGACGCCCGGCGTCGAAACCACGACCGGCCCGCTGGGACAGGGCCTGAGCAACGCCGTCGGCATGGCGCTCGCCGAGAAGCTGCTCGCCGCGGAATTCAACCGGCCCGGCCACGCGATCGTCGATCACCGCACCTACGTCTTCGTCGGCGACGGCTGCCTGATGGAAGGGATTTCGCACGAAGCCTGCTCGCTCGCCGGCACGTGGGGCCTCGGCAAGCTGATGGTGCTCTACGACGACAACGGCATCTCGATCGACGGCGAAACGAAGGGCTGGTTCACCGACGACACGCCCGGGCGCTTCGAGGCCTACGGCTGGAACGTGATTCGCGATGTCGACGGGCACGATGCCGAGGCGGTCGATCGCGCGATTGCCGCGGGACATCGCGTCACCGATCGTCCCACGATCGTCTGCTGCAAGACGGTGATCGGCAAGGGCGCGCCGCACAAGGCCGGCACCGCGGAGGCGCACGGCGCGGCGCTCGGCGAGAAGGAAGTCGCGCTGGCGCGCGCCGAGCTCGGCTGGACGCACGCGCCGTTCGTGATTCCCGACGCAGTCTACGCAGGATGGAATGCCCGCGCGCGCGGCGCGTCGGCCGAGGATGAATGGGCGAAGCGCTTCGCGCACTATCGCGCGGCCCATCCCGGCCTCGCCGCCGAGTTCACGCGCCGGATGCACGGAGAGCTCCCCGCGGCGTGGGGGGAGACGGCGAGCGCGTTCGTGCACGCGCAGGATGCGAAGGGCGAGACCGTGGCCACGCGCAAGGCCTCGCAGCACGCGATCGAAGCGTTCGCCAAAGCGTTGCCCGAGATGATCGGCGGATCCGCCGATCTGACGGGCTCCGTGTTCACGAACTGGTCCGGCAGCAAGGCGGTCACCCGCGACGCGCCCGGCAACTACGTCAACTTCGGCGTGCGCGAGTTCGCGATGTGCGCGATCGCGAACGGCATGGCGCTCCACGGCGGGCTGATCCCCTACGTCGGCACGTTCCTCACGTTCTCCGATTACGCCCGCAACGCGCTGCGGATGGCGGCGCTGATGAAGCTGCGGTCGATTTTCGTGTTCACCCACGATTCGATCGGGCTCGGCGAGGACGGGCCGACGCACCAGTCGGTCGAGCACGCGGCGAGCCTGCGCCTCATTCCGAACATGGATGTCTGGCGGCCCTGCGACACCGTGGAGACCGCCGTTGCCTGGTCCGCGGCCATCGAGCGCGCCGACGGCCCCGCCTGCCTGCTGTTCACGCGGCAGAACGTTCCGTTCCAGGCGCGCGACGGCGCGCAGATCGCGGCGATACGCCGTGGCGGCTACGTGCTGGCCGACTGGAATGGCGCCGGCGCGAAGCGCGCGGTGATCATCGCGACGGGCTCGGAAGTCGCGCTGGCGATGGGCGCCCGCGCGGCGCTCGCGGCCGAGGGCGTGGCGGTGCGCGTCGTGTCGATGCCGGGCACCAGCGTTTTCGACCGGCAGGATGCCGCTTACCGCGCGAGCGTGCTGCCACCGGGCGTGCCTCGCGTCGCTGTGGAAGCGGGCTCGACCGCAGGCTGGCACAAGTACGTGGGCGCGATCGACGACGGGCGCGGCGCGATCGTCGGCCTCGACACCTTCGGCGAATCGGCGCCGGCCGGCGTGCTGTTCAAGCACTTCGGCTTCACCGTCGAGAACGTCGTCGCTGCGGTGAAGCGCGTCGTGGCGTGAGCCCGCCGGGCCGCCCCAAGGGCGAATTCCGGAGTGCGCAGCACGAAGGTACTCCAGTGACCCCGCTCGCCGTCCGCCGCGCGACGGCCGGCGATGCTCCCGCGATCGCGCGCGTTCGCATCGACAGCTGGCGCACGACCTATCGCGGCTTGATTCCGGACGCGTACCTCGATGCGATGCAGGTCGAAGCGAGCACGGCGTTGTGGGACCGCGTCCTGTCGGCCGGGCCGAACACGACTTGCGTGTTCGTCGCGGAGCACGATGCGGACATCGTCGGATTTTCCTGCGGCGCGCCCCTGCAGCCAACGAAGCACGGCTTCGATTCCGAGCTCGCGGCGGTCTACCTGCGCCGCGATTTCCAGCGCGCCGGGCTGGGTCGGCAGCTCGTCGGCGCGGTCGTCGCAGCCCGCCGCGCACAGGGCGCGACCGGACTATTGACTTGGGTCATAGCGGGCAACAAGGGAGCTCGGGCATTCTATGAGGGTCTGGGCGGCGAGCTCATCGTCGAACAGCCATTCCAGTGGGATGGCATGGATCTGGTCGAGGCAGGATACGGCTGGCGCGATCTGAATGTCCTGGTCGCAGCCTGCGGCGCGCTCGAATCAACGGCGCGGTGACTCGGCCACATAGCAGACATTTCTTTTTCCATCGGGAGCAGAGCATGACGATCAAGATTGGCATCAACGGCTTCGGCCGCATCGGCCGCATGGTGCTTCGCGCCGCAGTCCGGGACTTCCCCGACATCGAGGTGGTCGGCATCAACGACCTGCTCGAGCCCGACTACCTCGCCTACATGCTGGCGCTACGACTCGGTGCACGGCCGCTTCAAGGGCGACATCGCCGTCGACGGCAGCACGCTGGTGGTCAACGGCAAGAAGATCCGCCTCACCGCCGTCAAGGATCCGGCCGAGCTCAAGTGGAAAGAGGTCGGCGCCGACATCGTGGTCGAAGCGACGGGGCTCTTTCTCACCCTCGAAACCGCCAACAAGCACATCGCCGCGGGCGCGAAGAAGGTGATCATGTCGGCCCCCTCGAAGGACGACACCCCGATGTTCGTGTTCGGCGTCAACGACAAGACGTATGCCGGGCAGGCCGTCATCTCCAACGCCTCCTGCACCACGAACTGTCTCGCGCCGGTGGCCAAGGTATTGCACGACAACTGGGGCATCAAGCGCGGCCTGATGACCACCGTGCATGCGGCGACAGCCACGCAGAAGACCGTCGACGGCCCGTCGAACAAGGATTGGCGCGGAGGACGCGGCATCCTCGAGAACATCATCCCGTCGTCCACGGGCGCCGCCAAGGCCGTGGGCAAGGTCATTCCGGAGCTCAACAAGAAACTCACCGGCATGGCCTTCCGCGTGCCGACCTCGGATGTTTCCGTGGTCGACCTCACCGTGGAACTGTCGAAGGAAACCACCTACGCCGCCATCTGCGCCGCGATGAAGGCGGCCGCCGAGGGGCCGATGAAGGGGGTGCTCGGTTACACGACGGACAAGGTGGTCGCCACCGACTTCCGCGGCGAGAGCCGCACGTCGGTGTTCGATGCGGACGCCGGCATGGCGCTGGACGGCACGTTCGTCAAGGTCGTCGCCTGGTACGACAACGAATGGGGCTACTCGTGCAAGGTGCTGGAGATGGTCCGGGTGATGGCGAAATAGTCCGCCGTCAGCGGGGGCGCCCGCAGCGCCCCCATTTCCCTTTCTGGTTGCGCCAACACTGCACCGAGGATCGCCATGAGCTTCAATCGCCTCACCGACATTGCCGTCGCCGGCAAGCGGGTCTTCATCCGCGCCGATCTCAACGTGCCCCAGGACGATGCCGGCAACATCACCGACGACTCGCGGATCCGGGCCTCGGTCCCGGGAATCCGCGACGCGCTCGCACGGGGCGCCGCGGTGATGGTGACCTCGCACCTCGGCCGGCCGACGGAAGGGAAGTGGAGCGAAGCGGATTCCCTCGCGCCGATCGCGAAACGGCTGTCCGAGCTCCTCGGCACTCCGGTGCCGCTCGTCAAGGACTGGGTCGACGGCGGCGCGTGGCATGCCGCGCTGAAGCCGGGCGCCGTGGTGCTCCTCGAGAACTGCCGGTTCAATGCCGGCGAGAAGAAGGACGACGACACCCTTGCGCGCAAGATGGCGCGCCTTTGCGACGTCTACGTCAACGATGCGTTCGGCACCGCGCATCGAGCCGAGGCGACCACGCACGGAATCGCGAAGCATGCGCCAACGGCCTGCGCCGGACCGCTGATGGCAGCCGAGCTGGAGGCTCTGGGCAAGGCGCTCGCCCACCCGGCGCGGCCGGTCGTCGCGATCGTCGGCGGAGCGAAAGTCTCGACCAAGCTCACGGTGCTGAAGGCGCTCGCCGCCAAGGTGGATACACTGATCGTCGGCGGCGGCATCGCCAACACGTTCATCCTGGCGGCGCACGGCCACGTCGGCAAGTCGCTCGCCGAGGCCGATCTCGTCGGCGAGGCGCAGGCGATCCTGGACGCGTTTCCGGGCAAGGTCCCGATCCCGGTCGATGCGGTGTGCGCGAAGGAGTTTTCGGCAACGGCGACACCCGTGCTCAAGGCGATCGAGAACGTCGAGCCGGACGACATGATCCTCGACATCGGACCGAGCTCGGTCGCCGCGCTGAAGATGATCATCGCCAGGGCCGGCACGATCGTCTGGAACGGACCGATCGGCGTGTTCGAGTTCGATGCCTTCGCGGCCGGCACCAGGGCGCTGGCGGAGGCCATCGCGGCATCGTCGGCGTTCTCGATCGCGGGCGGCGGCGACACCGTCGCCGCGATCCACAAGTTCGGAATCGCCGACCGCATCTCCTACATCTCCACCGCCGGCGGCGCGTTCCTCGAATTCCTCGAAGGCAAGACGCTGCCCGCCGTGGCGATGCTGGAAACCCGGGCGCAAGGCTGAGGGCCGTTCCGTTCGCACGGCCAAACCGCAATCCCTTCGCACTCCAAGGAGATCTCCATGCCTCTCGTCTCGATGCGCCAGCTGCTCGACCACGCTGCCGAAAACGGCTACGGCCTGCCGGCGTTCAACGTCAACAACCTCGAGCAGGTTCAGGCGATCATGTCGGCGGCGTCCGAGACCGACAGCCCGGTGATCATGCAGGCGTCCGCGGGCGCGCGGAAGTACGCGGGCGAGACGTTCCTGCGCCACCTGATCGAAGCCGCGGTCGAGAGCTATCCCGACATCCCGGTCGTGATGCACCAGGACCACGGGCAGTCGCCGGACGTCTGCCTGCAGGCGATGCGGCTGGGCTTCTCGAGCGTCATGATGGACGGTTCGCTGCAGGCCGACGGCAAGTCGATCGCGAGCTACGAGTACAACATCGACGTCACCAAGAAGGTCGTCGCGACGGCACACGCGATCGGCGTGACCGTCGAAGGCGAGCTCGGCTGCCTGGGCTCGCTCGAGACGATGATGGGCGACAAGGAGGACGGACACGGCGCCGAAGGCACGATGACCCGCGAGATGCTGCTCACCGACCCCGACCAGGCGGCCGATTTCGTCAAGGCGACGCAGCTCGACGCGCTGGCGATCGCGATCGGCACCTCGCACGGCGCGTACAAGTTCACGCGCAAGCCGACGGGCGACATTCTCGCGATCGACCGGATCAAGGCGATCCACGCGCGCATTCCCAACACGCACCTGGTGATGCACGGCAGTTCGTCGGTGCCGCAGGACCTGCTCCAGATCATCCGCGAGAACGGCGGCGAGATGAAGGAGACCTACGGCGTGCCGGTCGAGGAGATCCAGGAGGGGATCAGGCACGGCGTGCGCAAGATCAACATCGACACCGACATCCGGCTCGCGATGACGGCGGCCATCCGGAAGTTCCTCAACCAGAACAAGAGCGCGTTCGACCCGCGCGACTACCTGAAGCCCGCGCGCGAGGCGGCGAAGGCCATCTGCAAGCAGCGCTACGAGCAGTTCGGCTGCGCCGGCATGGCCTCGAAGATCAAGTCCATCCCGCTGGACAGGATCGCCGCGAAATACAAGGCCGGCGAGCTCGCGCAGATCGTCAACTGATTTCAGGGCGGCGTGCCGCCGCTCCCGCCGGAATCCTCGTCGGCGAACGGTTGGTACGGTCCCGTGCCGCTGTGCAGCGCCTGTGCCGCGGCCACGAAGCTGCCGGACTTCACGTCGAACACGTGCACTTCGCCGTCCTCGAGGACGTAGTGCCAGCCGTGCAACGCCAGCCTCCCGGCCTCGACGCGCTCGCGCACCATCGGGTATCCCATCAGCCGCTCGAGCTGCAGCACGATGGCCCGCTGCTCGGTGCGGCACAGTGCCTCCTCCGTCACCTGCACCGGCAGCACCGCTTCGCGCCCGAGCTCCAGCCACGCCCTGAGGTTGATCGCCTCCGGCGGCACCTCCTCGTACAGCGCGCGAATGCCGCCGCAGTGCGAGTGGCCGCAGACGATGATGTGCGCCACCTCGAGAGTCAGCACCGCGAATTCGATGGCCGCCGCAGTGCCGTGGTAACCCGCCGAGCCGTCGTAAGGCGGCACGAACGCGCCGACGTTGCGGATGATGAAGAGCTCGCCCGGGCCGGTGCCCGTCAGCAGGTAGGGAACGATGCGGGAATCCGAGCAGCCAATGAACAGGATCGTCGGATGCTGGCCGTCACGGACCAGGTTCTGGAACTGATCGGCGACGCCGGGAAAATAGTCGTCGTGAAACCGGCGCAGCCGCTGCAGCAGTTCGTCAGGCATCGCGCAGTCCCGCGCCTCGCCGTTACTGGACGAGCGGCTGGTCCGTGCCTTCGAGGTCCACGCCCTCGACGATCGCCGCGCCCGCGAGCACCTGCAGATACTGCCGCAACGCGGTGACGAACCCCTGCTGGCGCAACGCCACCGCCACCGCGCCGCGCACCGCCACGAATTCCGGGACCACGCCCGGCTCCCGTGCCTGCACCTCGACCACATGCAGGCCGAAGCGGCTGTGCACGAGCCGCGGCAGGACGCCGACCTCGGCCTTGCCGAAGATCTCGCGCGCGAACTCCGGCGCGCAGTCCTTCGCCTCGATCCAGCCAAGGTCGCCGCCTTCCGCGCCGCTCGGGCAGTTGGACAGCGCGCGCGCGGCGTCCGCGAAACCATCGCCGGCCGTGCCGTCGTGGCAGCGCACTTCGAGCAATGCGTCTTCCGCGCGCTTGCGCAGCGCGACCACGTCGACGCCCGGCGTGACCGCGAACAGGATGTGCCGCGCGCGCACGCGCTCACCTGCCGCGTATCTGGCCGCGTGCGCCGCGTGATAGCGGCGGCACGCTTCATCCGAAGGCTCCGGCACGCGCAACACGCGCTCGAGCAGCGCGTCGATTGCCGCGGTCGCCGCTTCGCTGATCGCGCCATCGGTCCCCGGTGCGTCGTCGGCACCGAGCAGACCCTCGCGCTGAGCAGCCTGGCGCAGGAGCTCGGTGCATGCGCGCTGGCGGAGCGCTTCCGGTGCCACGGCTACCGCAGGCCCGTGCAGCGCGACGCCGTTGACCCGGGCGATGGCGGCGACGGTGTCGATCGTTCCGGGCATGGTCGCGTCTCCGTCAGTCGCCGGCGCCCGTGTGGCCCGGCAGGTTGCGGCCGGCGGGAACGTTGAGCCTCCGGCTGCGCACCAGCTGGTACGGGCGCACCAGATAGCCGAGCGACGCGAAGCCGCTCCACACATGCACCAGCCGGCTGAACGGGAACAGCAGGAAGATCGTCATGCCGAGCAGCATGTGCACCTTGAAGGGCCAGGCGACTGCCGCCAGCGCGCCGGCGTCCGGGCGCAGCGTGGCGATGCCCTGCAGGTAGCTCGCCAGGACCAGCATGGTGCCCGCGTCCTGGCGATGCTCCCACGACAGCGGCAGCGTGATGAGGCCGAGGGACAGCTGGACCCACAGGATCACGAGGATCGCGAGGTCCGTGCGGTGGCTGGTCAGACGGATGCGCGGGTCGAAGATGCGCCGGTGCAGCAGCAGCGTCAGGCCGACGAAGCAGATCAGGCCCGCCACGCCGCCGGCGACGATCGCCAGCAACTGCTTCTGCGGAGCGCTGATGAACGGGTCGTACATCCAGTGCGGCGTGAGCTGCCCGAACAGGTGCCCGAAGAACAGGAACAGGATGCCGACGTGGAACAGGTTGCTGCCCCACCGCAGCGTGCCCGTGCGCAGCATCTGCGACGAGTCGCTCTTCCACGTGTACTGGTCGCGGTCGAACCGGGCGAGGCTGCCCATCAGGAACACCGCGAGGCACACGTACGGATAGACGACGAAGGCGAGATTGTTGAGATAGGAACTCATCGCTGGACCCCCACGTTTGCGGCTGGCGCCGCGGCGGCGCTCGCCGTCGCTGCCGGTTGCGTCTTCCTCTGCATCACCCGAATCGGCTGCGGCGCATCCGGCCGTGCCTGCCCCTTCGCCGAGCAGCCGTCGAACACCGGCGGCTCGGCCCAGGTCTCGTCGAGCGTTTCCTCGACGTCCGCGGCAACCGCCTGGGCTTTCTCGCCCGCGAGTTCCAGCAGCGCCCCCAGCACGCTCGCATACGCGCTCTCGCGTTTCCGGAGCGCGCCGAAGATCGCGTTGAGGATGTGCGCCATCTCGCCGAGGAATGCCTTCGCCTCGCGCGGCGGTTGCGTGGACACGAACTCGAGCACGGCCGGCAGGAAATCGGGCAGCTCTCCCGGCGCCAGCAGCAGGCCCGCCTTTTCGTACGTCTGCGCGAGATCGATCATCGCCGGACCGCGGTCCCGCGAATCGCCGTGCACGTGCTCGAACAGGTGCAGCGACGTGCCGCGGCCGCGGTCGAAGAGCTGCACGTACTCGGCCTCAACGTCCAGCGGGTCGTCTCCGCGCAGTTTGGCGATCAACGCCTCGAGCTCGGCGCGCCGGCCGGCCGGCAGCGCGTTCTCGCGCCGAAGTATTTCCAGCATCTCGGGCAGATGGCCGCGCACGCCGGCATCGGGATAGGACAGCAGCGCCGCCAGCACGCGCAGCGTGCCGGGCGCGCCGACGGGGCGGGACAACCCGAGCATGCCTGCCAGAGTGCCTTCGCGCTTCGCGCTCGGGTCTTCGCCCTTGGAGCGGCCCGGCGCGCTCATACCACCGCCTTGATCGGAATCGTCCGCTTCTTCTCGCTGCCGAAGAGGCTCGTCTCGCCGATGCCCTCGGAGCAGCCGTTGCCGAACGAGAAGCCGCACCCGCCGCGCACGCTGAACGCGTTTTCCGCATATTCGCGATGCGTGGAGGGGATGACGAACCGGTCCTCGTAGTTGGCGATCGCCATCACGTGATACATGTCCTCGACCTCGGCCTGCGTGAGGTTGACCTGCTTCAGCGCGGCCAGGTTGGCTTCGCCATCCACGTGCTTCGCGCGCTGGTAGGCGCGCATCGCGAGCATCCGCTCGAGCGCACGCACGACGGGGGCCGTGTCGCCGGCAGTCAACAGGTTGGCCAGGTACTTGACCGGGATGCGCAGCTGCGTGACATCCGGAATCTCGCCGTTGGTGCCGACCTGCCCCGCGTTGGCGGCGGCGGTGATCGGCGACAGCGGCGGCACGTACCAGACCATCGGCAGCGTCCGGTACTCCGGATGCAGCGGCAGCGCCACCTTCCAGTCCACGGCCATCTTGTAGACGGGGCTCCTGCGCGCCGCCTCGAGCCAGTTGTCGGGGATGCCGTCGGCACGCGCCTGCTCGATCACCTTGGGGTCGTCGGGATCGAGGAAGATCGACAGCTGGGCTTCGTACAGGTCGCGATCGCGCGCCACGCTCGCCGCTTCGGCGATGCGGTCGGCGTCATACAGCAGCACGCCCAGGTAACGGATGCGGCCCACGCAGGTCTCCGAGCACACGGTCGGCTGCCCGGCCTCGATGCGCGGATAGCAGAAGATGCACTTCTCGGCCTTGCCGCTCTTCCAGTTGTAGTAGATCTTCTTGTACGGGCAGCCGCTGACGCACATCCGCCAGCCGCGGCACTTGTCCTGGTCGATCAGCACGATGCCGTCTTCCTCGCGCTTGTAGATCGACCCCGACGGACAGCTCGCGGCGCATGCCGGGTTGAGGCAGTGCTCGCACAGCCGCGGGAGGTACATCATGAACGTGTTCTCGAACTGGCCGTAGATGTCCTTCTGGATGTCGTCGAAATTGCGGTCCTTCGAGCGCTTGGCGAATTCGCCGCCGAGGATCTCCTCCCAGTTCGGGCCCCAGACGATCTTGTCCATCTGCATGCCGGTGATCAGGCTGCGCGGCCGCGCGGTCGGCGCCGCCTTCATCTCGGGCGCCGACTGCAGGTGATCGTAGTCGAACGTGAACGGCTCGTAGTAGTCGTCGATCTGCGGCAGGTTGGGATTGGCGAAGATGCGCATCAGCAGCTTCCACTTCGCCCCCTGCCGCGGCTCGATGCTGCCGTCGGCCTTGCGGACCCAGCCGCCGTTCCACTTGTCCTGGTTCTCCCATTCCTTCGGATAGCCGATGCCGGGCTTGGTCTCGACGTTGTTGAACCAGGCGTACTCCATGCCGGGCCGGCTGGTCCAGACGTTCTTGCAGGTGACCGAACAGGTGTGGCAGCCGATGCACTTGTCGAGGTTCAGCACCATGCCGATTTGTGCGCGGATTTTCATACTGCCTCCCGCCGAGCCGCCTCAAGGGAGGCATGCGCCCCCTCGGGGGGCAGCGAACACAAGGCCGAAGGCCGCAGGACAGCCGAAGGCTGGTCCCGCGAAGCGGGATGCGGCTTTGCCGTACAAATGTGAGCGTGGGGTGTTCATACACATTCTCCATGCGCCTGCGTGGGCCGAATGAGCTCCTGGCCGACCGGCGTGTCCAGCCAGTCCACCTTGTCCATCTTGCGCACGACCACGAACTCGTCGCGATTGGTGCCGATCGTCCCGTAGTAGTTGAAGCCGTAGCTGAACTGCGCGTAGCCGCCGATCATGTGCGTCGGCTTCAGCACGATGCGCGTCACCGAGTTGTGGATGCCGCCGCGCACGCCGGTGATCTCCGAGCCCGGGGTGTTCACGATCTTTTCCTGGGCGTGGTACATCATCACCATGCCGGGGTTGACGCGCTGGCTGACGACCGCGCGCGCCGCGATGGCGCCGTTGATGTTGAACAGCTCCACCCAGTCGTTGTCGACGATGCCCGCGCGCTTCGCGTCGTCCTCGGACAGCCAGATGCAGGGCCCCCCGCGGCTCAACGTCAGCATCAGCAGGTTGTCGGTATAGGTGGAGTGGATCCCCCACTTCTGGTGCGGCGTGATGAAGTTCAGCAGGATCTCGGGGTTGCCGTTGCTCCTGATGTTGTGGATGCCGGCGGTGGTCTTCAGGTCCACCGGCGGGCGGTAGCTCGAGAAGCCCTCGCCGAAAGCCCGCATCCACGGGTGGTCCATGTAGAACTGCTGGCGTCCGGTGAGCGTGCGCCAGGGTATGAACTCATGGACGTTCGTATAGCCGGCGTTGTACGACACGGTCTCGCTCTCGATGCCGCTCCACGTGGGCGAGCTGATGATCTTGCGCGGCTGCGCCTGAATGTCGCGGAAGCGGATCTTCTCGTCCTCGCGGTGCAGCGCGAGGTGCGCGTGCTCGCGTCCGGTCTGCTTGCCGAGCGCCTGCCAGGCCTTGACCGCGACGTGGCCGTTGGTCTCCGGCGCCAGCTGCAGGATCACCTCGCAGGCGTCGATGTCGGTCTCGATCCGGGGCATGCCGCACGTCGCGCCGTCCGCGCCGACGAGGCCGTTGAGCTCGCCCAGCTGCTTCACTTCCGTCTGCGTGTTCCAGGCGATGCCCTTGCCGCCGTTGCCGACCTTGCCCATCAGCGGCCCGAGCGCGGTGAAGCGCTTGTACACGTTCGGATAGTCGCGCTCGACCACCGCGATCTGCGGCGCCGTCTTGCCGGGGATGAGGTCGACCTCGCCGCGCTTCCACTCCTTCACGTCGAGCGGCTGCGCGAGCTCGGCCGGACTGTCGTGCATCAGCGGCGTCAGCACGATCTCGCGTTCCACGCCGAGGTGTCCGATGCAGACCTCGCTGAATTTCTTCGCGAAGCCCTTGTAGATGTCCCAGTCGCTGCGCGATTGCCATGCCGGGTCCACCGCGGTCGACAGCGGATGGATGAACGGGTGCATGTCGCTGGTGTTGAGGTCGTTCTTCTCGTACCAGGTCGCGGTCGGCAGCACGATGTCCGAATACAGGCACGTCGTGCTCATCCGGAAGTCCAGCGTCACGAGCAGGTCGAGCTTGCCCTCGGGCGCCTGGTCGTGCCAGACGACCTCCTCCGGCTTGGCCTCCTGCGCGCCCAGGTCCTTGCCCTGCACGCCGTTGCTGGTGCCGAGCAGGTGCTTCAGGAAGTACTCGTGCCCCTTGCCGCTCGACCCCAGCAGGTTCGAGCGCCACACGAACAGGTTGCGCGGCCAGTTGCTGGGGTGGTCCGGATCCTCGCAGCTCATCTTCAGCGTGCCGTCCTTCAACGCCTTGACCGTGTACTCCTTCGGGTCGGCGCCGGCCGCCAGCGCGTCACGGACGACCTGCAGCGGATTGGTCGCGAGCTGCGGCGCGGAAGGCAGCCAGCCCATGCGCTCGGCGCGCACGTTGTAGTCGATCATGCTGCCGCCGTAGACCTTGGGGTCGGCGAGCGGGGAGATCACTTCATCCAGCTTCAGCTTCTCGTAGCGCCACTGGTCGGTGTGCGCGTAGAAGAAGCTGGTGCTGTTCTGCTGGCGCGGCGGGCGGATCCAGTCGAGCGCGAACGCCAGCGCCGTCCACCCGGTCTGCGGCCGCAGCTTTTCCTGCCCGACGTAGTGCGCCCAGCCGCCGCCGCTCTTGCCGATGCAGCCGCACAGCATCAGCATGTTGATGATGCCGCGGTAATTCATGTCGCAGTGGTACCAGTGGTTCATCGCCGCGCCGATGATCACCATCGAGCGGCCCTGCGTCCGGTGCGCGTTCTCCGCGAACTGGCGCGCCACCGTGATCACCTGCGCGCGCGGCGTGCCGGTGATGCGCTCCTGCCAGGCTGGCGTGTACGGCGTGTCGTCGTCGAAGCTCAAAGCGGCCAGCTCGCCGGGCAGGCCGCGCGCCACGCCGTAGTTGGCGACCTGCAGGTCGAACACCGTGGCCACCAGCGCCTCGCGTTTGTCGCCCTCCTTGCCCAGCGCAATCCGCTGCACCGGCACGGTGCGCACCAGCACGTCGAGGCTGCCGCCGGTCAGCGCGCTGTTCGGGAAATGCTCGCTCACGATGCCGCCGAAGTAGGGAAAGCCCACCTTCGCGGTCGCGCTGCTCGCACCCTCGCCTTCGAGCACCGACAGCTTGAGCTTCACCTCGCGGCCATGATGCGCCTCCTTCGCCTCGAGGTTCCACTGGCCCTGGTCGGCACGACCGTCCGGGCCCCAGCGGAAGCCGATGGCGCCGTTGGGCAGCACCACTTTCCCCTCGGCGTCGAGCGCGACGGTCTTCCATTCGGGATTGTTGGCCTGGCCGAGCTTGTCGTCGAAATCCGACGCGCGGACGTAGCGGTCGGGCACCATGACCGTGCTGCCGTCCGGCAGCTGGTGCTCCTTCAGCAGCACCAGCATCGGCATATCGGTGTAGCGCCTGACGTAGTCGTCGAAGTAAGGGCTCCGCTCCTTGCCGGCGTCGGGGAAGTAGAACTCCTTCAGGATCACGTGGCCCATCGCCATCGCCACCGCGGCGTCGGTGCCCTGCTTCGGGTGCATCCAGATGTCGGCCAGCTTGGCGACCTCGGAGTAGTCGGGCGTCACCGCGACGGTCTTGGTCCCCTTGTAGCGGACCTCGGTGAAAAAATGCGCATCCGGCGTGCGCGTCTGCGGGACGTTGGAGCCCCAGGCGATGATGAAATTGGAGTTGTACCAGTCGGCCGACTCGGGCACGTCGGTCTGTTCGCCCCAGATCTGCGGGGAAGCCGGCGGCAGGTCGCAGTACCAGTCATAGAAGCTCATGCACACGCCGCCGATCAGACTGAGATAGCGGCTGCCGGCCGCGTAGCTGACCATCGACATCGCCGGGATCGGCGAAAAGCCGACCACGCGATCCGGGCCGTACTTCTTGATGGTGTAGACGTTGGCGGCGGCGACGATCTCGTTGACCTCGTCCCAGCTCGAGCGCACGAAACCGCCCAGGCCGCGCACCTTCTGGTAGTCGCGACGCTTCGCGTCATCCTCGACGATCGAGGTCCACGCCGCCACCGGATCGTGCGCCAGCCGCGCCGCACGCCAGCTCCTGAGCAGCCGTCCGCGCACCAGCGGGTACTTGACGCGATTCGCGCTGTACAGATACCAGCTGTAGGAGGCGCCCCGCGAGCAGCCGCGCGGCTCGTGGTTGGGCATGTCCCAGCGGGTGCGCGGGTAGTCCGTCTGCTGCGTCTCCCAGGTGACGATGCCGCCCTTGACGTAGATCTTCCACGAGCAGGAGCCCGTGCAGTTGACGCCATGCGTCGACCGCACGATCTTGTCGTGCGCCCAGCGGTTGCGGTACGCGTCCTCCCACGTGCGGTCCTCCCCGGTGGTGACCCCATGGTCGCCGGAGAACGGCTCCTTCGGGTTCGAGAAATAATTGAGTCGGTCGAGAAAATGGCTCATCTTGGGTCTCCGCGGCGGCTGCGGCGCAGGTTGGGAAGCGGAAGGGGTATTGGCGCACCCTTGGCGCTGCGCGCTCCGGTATTCGCCCTTGGGGCGGCCCGGCGCGCTCATGGGTTCTTCACGTAAGCGTTGGTGCGCAGGTAGAACCACCAGTTGAGGATCAGGCACAGCGCGTAGAACATCGCGAAACCGTACATCGCGTACTCGGGCGAGCCGGCCTTGATCTGCGTCGCCGATCACCATCGGCGCGATGAACGCGCCATAGGCGGCCACTGCCGACGTCCATCCCAGCACCGGGCCGGCCTGCTGCGGTCGAAGATCACGCCGATGGTGCGGAACGTCGAGCCGTTGCCGATGCCGGTGGCCGCGAACAGCAGCACGAACAGCAGCATGAACGCCGATGAAATACTGCTCCGGCTTCGGCCGACTTGTACGCCAGCAGCATCATGTAGCCCACCGCGGCGGAAGCGACGACCATCACCGCCGAGATCACCTGCGTGACGATCGAGCCGCCGCCACTTGTCGGAGATCCAGCCGCCGACCGGGCGGATCAGCGCGCCGACGAACGGGCCGATCCAGGCGTATGTCAGCGCGGAGGGGGCGTTCGGGTTCTTCAGCGTGTGCTGCATCACGCCCGCGGCATCGGGCACATGGCTGAAGCCGAAGATCACCGTGATGGACAGCGGCAGCGCCATCGAGAACCCGATGAACGAGCCGAACGTCACGATGTACAGCGCGTCATCGACCAGGTGTGCTTGTTGCGGAAGATCGCGAACTGCTTGTCGAGGTTGCCCCGCATTCGGACCGAACGCGGCGAGCTGCATCACCGCGACCGCGCGGCGATGATCGAGCGGCAGGCCAGCCACATGCTGAGAGGCCCAGTCCGGCGGGCTTCGGCAGGTACAGGTACAGGCCGAGCCGATCGACGGACGAAGGCCAGGCCGTAGAGATAGAGGATCTTGCCGAATGCCGCGGTCGGCGTGCCGCCGTAGTTCGGGCGTGACCGTCTAGCAGGTTGTTCATGCCGAACCAGGCCGCGATCGACAGCGGCACCAGCGACAGCGCCCAGCGAAGCCGGCGTTCTGGATGAAGGTCGGCGTGCCTGCCAGGATCTTGCCGAGGATCCAGCCGCTGTCCTTCACCAGCGTCATCGAGCTCGCCGCCAAGCGCGCCGAAGAGGCCCGCCGTCATCACCAGCGGGATGAGGATCTGCATCGTCGTCACGCCGAAGTTGCCGATGCCGGCGTTGAGCCGAGCGCCGTGCCCTGCAGCCGCTTCGGGAAGAACGTGCTGATGTTCGACATCGAGCTCGCGAAGTTGCCGCCGCCGATGCCCGACAGGAACGCGCATCAGCCTGGAACACCCACAGCGGCCGTCCTTGTCCTGCAGCGCGATGCCGGTGCCAGATCGCCGGCGCGAGCAGCAGCGCCTGGTCAGGAAAACCGTGTTGCGTCCGCCGGACAGCGCGGATGAGGAACGAGGCCGGGATGCGCATCGTGGCGCCCGGCAATCCCGGCGATGGCCGTCAGCGTGAACAGTTCGGCTGGGCTTGAAGGGAAAGCCCAGGTTCAGCATCTGCACGGTGATGATGCCCCACATGACCCACACGGCGAAGGCGCAGAGCAGGTCCGGAATCGAGAGCGCAAGGTTGCGGTTGGCGATCTTCTTGCCGGTGCGCTCCCAGAACTCGTTGTCCTCGGGACGCCAGTCGGCGATGTCGGCGCGACTGCGTGCCCTGGGTGCGGCAACCGTGGAATTGGAGGTGGCGTTCATGGCTTTCCTTGATTGAATGGAGGCGGCTAGCCGTGGAGGCGGAATGCCCTGGCCTTGCTGCCCATGAGTTCGGTGCCGCGCACTTCGGTCCGGTACATCCGGATCAGCGACACCCAGACCACGCCGTACATCGGCATGAAGGCGCTCGAGCGGATGCCGGTGAGGTCCGTCAGCGCGCCGAACATGATCGGCAGGATGAATCCGCCCAGGCGCCAGTGTCTGAGATGACTCATGCTGCGTAATCTAGCCGGTACCGGAAATGTTCCCTTGACGCGTATCAAGGGACGGAAAAGCGGCGCCCCGGATTCGCATCCCGACCGGGCAACGGGGCGCTCTCCGGCCCGTCATCGCCACAAGGAGAGCGCTTCCGGCGGTTCGAACGCCGGCGCGGTGGCAAGCACGCCGGACATGGTGGGCGGTTCGCGGGGGTGGGCCGCATGGCGTAGGTCCAGCGGACCGAACAGGGCCCGGCCTCCGCCGCACCGGACATTACTGCCAGCCAGCCGCGCGCATTCTGGCCGGCGTCTGCGCCGGTCTTCCTGAAAACGTTGTGCTAGCATCGTCGCAGCGTGCGCGGGGCACGCAGGGGACGCAGAATCGCGGCGGCAGGCGCGCGATCAAGGCAAAAGCGCCGCAAACCCCAATCCGCCAGGAGACACTATGGGAATCATGGGCGTTCATTTGGACCGTCATCGTCGGCCTGATCATTGGCGCCATTGCGCGCTGGATCATGCCCGGCGCGCAGAGCATGGGCTGGATCATGACCAGTCTCCTCGGCATCGGCGGCTCCATCGTCGGCGGCTTCGTCAGCAGCCTGATCTGGAAGTCGCCGGACGGCAAGTTCCATCCGGCCGGCTGGATCATGTCGATTCTCGGCGCGCTGGTGTTGCTCTGGGCCTACATGAAATTCATGCAATAGACACCGGCTCCGCCGCGCAAGCCGGGACGCGGCACGTCGGGCCGGGGAAAGGTCAGCCCGAGCCGACGACGTCGGGCGGACCGAGAATCTGCTCGCGCAACTCGCGGTAACGCGGCAGCTGCGGCGGATGGATGCAGACGTACTTGACTTGCGCCGCCTGCAGGCAGCGCTGCTTGATGACCTCGAGCTTCTGCTCGCGCGGATTGACGACGGCGTCCGGTTCCCTGGTGTCGATGATCGCGAGGATCGTCATGTCGCGGTCGCACAGGAGGAAGCTGACCTGCTGATCCGCGATCTTGCGGAAGACACGCAGCCGCTCCATTCCCTGCGGGCCGATCTTCACCTGCAGCACGTCCGCCAAGCGGACGCGGGCGAAGATCTCCTGGCGCGGGAACGCGGCCCTGAGCAGCATGTAGACAACGCCTTCGGCCTTGGTCAGGAACCGGGGGCGAAGCAGGTAGAGCCCCGGCGTTTCGGCCGACGACAGGAGCCGGGTCGTCTCGCCCTCGGTCCATTGCGCCACCGTTTCCGGCGCATCGCCTCCCGCTCTGGCCTTGCCCGCTGCGGCGCGGCGGCGCCTGATCAAGCCGGCGACGATGGCGATCGCGAGGGCGCCGATTGCAATCGCAAACAGGATTCCGGAGTTCATGGGCGCACCAAGTCTAAAGCATTTTGCGAGACTCCGGCTACGACGCGCGGGGCGCCGTCATGCCGGATTCCCGGCATCGGCGGAACAACGAGAACAACGCGTTCACCGGTGGCTTCCCGCTTCGCGCCGCACGTGGATCGCGGCCCCAAATGCAAAACCCCGCCGAAGCGGGGCTTTGCACACGACAGGCAGAAAGCGACGACGTCACATGTCCATGTCGCCCATGCCGCCCATCCCGCCCATGCCACCACCGCCGCCGCCACCCATCCCTCCCTTGTCGTCCTTCGGGAGTTCGGCGACCATCGCCTCCGTCGTCAGCAGCAGCGAGGCCACGGATGCCGCGTTTTGCAGCGCGAAACGCGTGACCTTCGTCGGATCGACCACGCCCATTTCGACCAGGTCGCCATATTGCCCGGACTGGGCGTTGAAACCGAAGTTGCCCTTGCCCTCGACGACCTTGTTGACGACCACGCTCGGCTCGTCGCCGGCATTGGCGACGATCTGGCGCAGCGGCTCTTCCAGGGCGCGCAGCACGATCTTGATGCCCGCGTCCTGATCGGCGTTGTCGCCCTTCAGGCCCTTGAGATTGGCACGGGCGCGCAGGTAAGCCACGCCACCACCGGCGACGATGCCCTCTTCGACGGCCGCACGGGTCGCGTGCAGCGCATCCTCGACGCGCGCCTTCTTCTCCTTCATCTCGACTTCGGTCGCGGCGCCGACCTTGATCACCGCCACGCCGCCGGCGAGCTTGGCCACGCGCTCCTGCAGCTTTTCCTTGTCGTAGTCCGACGTCGCGTCGTCGATCTGCTTGCGCACGTTCTTGACCCGCGCTTCGATCGCCGCCTTTTCGCCGTGACCGTCGATGATCGTCGTGTCTTCCTTGCCCACTTCGATCTTCTTCGCGCGGCCGAGGTCCTTCAGCGTCGCGTTCTCGAGCTTCAGGCCGAGTTCTTCCGCGATCACCGTGCCGCCCGTGAGGATCGCGATGTCTTCCAGCATCGCCTTGCGGCGGTCGCCGAAGCCAGGGGCCTTGACGGCGGTCGTCTTCAGGATGCCGCGGATGTTGTTGACGACGAGGGTCGCCAGCGCTTCGCCGTCGACGTCCTCGGCGATGATCAGGAGCGGCTTGCCGGCCTTCGCCACCTGCTCGAGCAGCGGCAGCAGATCGCGGATGTTCGAGATCTTCTTGTCGTGCAGCAGGATGTACGGATCTTCCAGCAGCGACACCTGCTTATCGGGGTTGTTGATGAAGTACGGCGAGATGTAGCCGCGGTCGAACTGCATGCCTTCGACGAGGTCGAGCTCGTTCTCGAGACCCTTGCCGTCCTCGACGGTGATCACGCCTTCCTTGCCGACCTTGTCCATCGCTTCGGCGATCGTCTTGCCGATCGCTTCATCGGCGTTGGCCGAGATCGCGCCAACCTGGGCGATTTCCTTGCTGGTCGTGCACGGCTTGCTGATCTTCTTGAGCTCGGCGACGACGGCGATCACCGCCTTGTCGATGCCGCGCTTCAGGTCCATCGGGTTCATGCCCGCGGCGACATACTTGAAGCCCTCGCTGCAGATCGACTGCGCGAGCACCGTGGCCGTCGTCGTGCCGTCACCGGCCACGTCCGAGGTCTTCGACGCGACTTCCTTCACCATCTGCGCGCCCATGTTCTCGAACTTGTCCTTGAGCTCGATTTCCTTCGCCACCGACACACCGTCCTTGGTGATCGTCGGCGCGCCGAAGCTGCGCTCGAGGACTACATTGCGGCCCTTGGGGCCGAGCGTGACCTTGACCGCGTTGGCCAGGATGTTCACGCCGACCATCATCTTGTTGCGCACGCCTTCGCCGAAGCGGACGTCTTTGGCTGCCATATTGATTCTCCTGAATGCTTGTCTTTGGGAACGGGACGCTTAGTCGACGATGCCGATGATGTCGTCTTCGCGCATGTGCAGGAGATCCTGCCCGTCCAGCTTGAATTCCTGACCCGAGTACTTGCCGAACAGCACCTTGTTGCCCGGCTTGACGCCCATCGGGACCACCTTGCCGTGTTCGTCGGTCTTGCCCGGGCCGCAGTAGACAACTTCACCCTGCGAGGGCTTTTCGGCCGCGGTGTCGGGGATGACGATGCCGCCAGCGGTCTTCTTCTCTTCGTCGAGGCGTTTGACGATTACGCGATCGTGCAGCGGACGAATCTTCATGGTAAGCGCTCACTCCTAATAAAAGTTTTGTTCAAAACCAAATACTTGCAACAGACGCCGTACGGCCTGTTGGCCGACGACCGTGTCGAGCGTCACCGCGTTGTTAGCACTCGGCGGCAGCGAGTGCTAATAATAGGGGGTGAGGGGCCCGAATGCAAGCCCCCTCCACATGGAACGGGCCCGCAGAAGTCCAACGGCCATCGGGTATGCGTGCCTGCGCCCAGCGGGGTCAGGTGCCCGGGTTGCGACGGCCCCGTCGTGCTACCTTAGGCGGATCCTCGACCTCTTCTCCGCCCCGCCGCGCCCCCATGGACAATCCGACACCGCCTCGCCCCGTTTCAGACAAAGCCACGGGCTTCGACGCCCAGGCGTCCTCCGGCCCGCCGCCGCGCGCCGGCGCAGTCGCCTCCGGCAGCGGCACCGCCTGGTGGCGCGAAGGCTGGCGCCTCTTCACGGCGTCGCCCGGCATATGGATCGCCATCACGGTCCTGTACGTGATCATCATGGTGATGCTCTCCTTCATACCGGTGCTGGGCTCGCTGGCGACCACGCTGCTGGCGCCGGTGTTCGCCGGCGGCGTGCTGTCGGGTTGCCGCGCGCAGGATCGCGGCGGCGAGCTGCGGATCGAACATCTCTTCGGCGGATTTTCGGACCGGCTGGGCCCGCTGATGATCGTCGGCCTGCTCTACCTCATCGGCACGCTCGCGATCGTGGTGCGTCGCCGGCATCCTCCTGTTCGCCGCGGTCGGCGTGACCGGCATCGGCACGCTCCTGACGGGCGACCCGCTGCAGGCGGGAGTGGCCGCGCTGGCGGCGTTGGGGATCGGCGCCCTCTTTGCGGTGCTGCTCGGGCTGCTGCTCGGGATACCGCTGATGATGGCCTTCTGGTTTGCGCCGGCGCTGGTCGCGCTGCGCAACGCCGAGCCCCTCGCCGCCACGAAGGCCAGTTTCGACGCTTGCCTTCGCAACATGTGGCCGATGCTGGTCTACAGCCTGCTGGGGCTCGTGTTCGCGATCGTCGCGTCGATTCCGCTCGGCCTGGGCTGGCTGGTGCTGGCGCCGGTTTTCGCGGCCAGCATCTACGCGAGTTACAAGGATATTTTCGGCGAGTGAATGGGGGGCCGACCACGCTTTTCCTCGTGTGCCGGCGAAGACGTCGTTCGCCAACGAAAGAAAAACGTGGCCGGTCTCCTTTTCAATGCGCCCGTTCCCAGTTCGGCCCCGCGCCAACGTCGACGACGAGCGGAACGGAAAGCCCGGCGATGCCCGTCATGCGCAGCGGAAGCTCGCGCTTCACGCCTGCCAATTCGGATTCCGGAACCTCGAGCACCAGCTCGTCGTGCACCTGCAGCACGAGCTTCGTTGCGAGCCCCGCGTTCCGGATCCAGTCGCGCACGGCGATCATCGCGAGCTTGACCAGATCCGCCGCCGTGCCCTGCATCGGCGCGTTGATCGCCGCGCGCTCGGCGCCGGCGCGACGCGGCCCGCCCGCCGCCTTGATGTCGGGCAGCCACAGCCGCCGCCCGAACACCGTCTCGACGTAGCCGTGCTCGCGCGCGAATTCGCGCGTCGCCTGCATGTACGTCGCCACGCCCGGATATTTCTGGAAGTACTGGTCGATGAACTGCTGCGCCGCGCCGCGCTCGATGCCGAGCTGCTGCGCCAGTCCGAACGCGCCCATCCCGTAGATCAACCCGAAATTGACCGCCTTGATGTAGCGCCGCTGGTCAGTAGTAACGTCGGCGACTGGCACGCCGAAGATGTCGGCGGCCGTCGCCCGGTGGATGTCCGCGCCCTCGTGGAACGCCTTGACGAGCGCGGGATCGCCCGACAGATGCGCCATGATGCGCAGCTCGATCTGCGAATAGTCGGCGGAGACGATCACGTGTCCCGGTGGCGCGATGAACGCCTCGCGGATGCGCCGGCCTTCGGCCGTGCGCACCGGAATGTTCTGCAGGTTCGGATCCGACGACGCGAGGCGACCGGTGACCGCCGTCGCCTGGCTGAACGTCGTGTGCACGCGACCGGTGCGCGGGTTCACCATCTGCGGCAGCTTGTCCGTGTAGGTGGACTTCAGCTTCGACAGCGAGCGATGCTCGAGCAGGACCTTCGGCAGCGGGTAGTCGGCCGCGAGCTCGGTCAGCACCTCCTCGTCCGTCGAGGGCTGGCCGGTCGCCGTCTTGCGCAGCGTCGGCAGCTTCATCTTGTCGAACAGGATCTCGCCCAGCTGCTTCGGCGAAGCGAGGTTGAACGGTTGCCCGGCGAGCCGGTAGGCCTGGTCCTCCAAGGCCATCACCTTGGCGCCGAGTTCTGCGCTTTGCGCCGCGAGCAGCGCCGTGTCGAGCATCACGCCTTCGCGCTCCATCTCGAACAGGATCTGGCGCACGGGCATCTCGATCGTCGTGTAGATGTGGTCGAGCTTCGGGTCGGCGGCAACGCGCGGATGGAGACTGCGGTGCAGCTGCAGCGTGATGTCGGCATCCTCCGCCGCGTAGGCCGTCGCGTCGGCGATGCTCACCTGGTCGAACCCGATCTGCTTCGCGCCCTTTCCCGCGACCTCCGCGTAGGCGATCGTCCTGACGTTCAGGTGCCGCCACGCGAGGTTGTCCATGTCGTGCGGCCGGTGCGCCTCGAGCACATAGGACTCCAGCAGCGTGTCGTGGGCGACGCCGTCGAGCGGCAAGCCGTGATTGGCGAGCACGTGCTGGTCGTACTTGACGTTCTGGCCCAGCTTCTTTCGCGCCGGGTCCGCAAACCAGCGCGCGAAGCGCGCGAGCGTGGCGTCCAGCGGAAGTTGATCGGCGACACCCGGATAGCGGTGCGCCAGCGGGATGTAGCAGGCGCGGCCCGGCTCGATCGCCAGGGACAGCCCGACGATCTGCGCGCGCATCGGGTCGAGTCCGGTCGTCTCGGTATCGAAGCAGACGAGCTCCGCGCGCTCGATCTCGTGCAGCCAGCGTTGCAGCGCCGCCTCGTCCAGCACGGTCTCGTAGTGGCGGGGAACCGCGGGCGGCAGATCGCCGGCGCGTTGTTCGTCGCGCGCATTCGCATCGGAAAAATTCCTGGTGTTCTGGCGCGCCGCACGGTCGGCGATTGCCGTTGCGGCATCGCCGCCGGGCCCGCGACCTTTGCCGTCACGCAGCCAGCTCTTGAACTCGTAGCGCTCAAACAGCGGCCGCAACCGGTCCGCGTCCGCCGGACCGAACCTGAGGTCGGTGGGCGCCAGCGGCAAGGCGCAGTCGGTCTTCACCGTCAGGAGCCGCTTTCCCTGCGGCAGCCAGTCGAGCGTCGCGCGCAGGTTGTCGCCGACGACGCCCGGAATCTCGCCCGCGTGCGCGATCACTGCATCCAGCGTCCCGAACTGCGCGAGCCACTTGGCCGCCGTCTTCGGCCCCACCTTCGCCACGCCCGGCACGTTGTCGACGGCATCACCGGTGAGTGCGAGCAGGTCGAGCACCTGATCCGCGCGAACGCCGAATTTGGCGACGACGCCGGGCTCGTCCAGCGTTTCGTTGCTCATCGTGTTGACGAGCTTGATGCCGGGCCGGACCAGCTGCGCGAGATCCTTGTCCGACGTCGAGATCACGCAGTCGATCCCGGCTGCGGCGGCCTGCGTGGCGAGCGTGCCGATCACGTCGTCGGCCTCGACGCCTTCGACCATCAGCAGTGGCCAGCCGTGCGCACGGACGAGCTCATGCAGCGGCTCGATCTGCCGGACGAGATCCTCCGGCATCGGCGGACGCTGCGCCTTGTACAGCGGGTACCAGTCGTCGCGAAACGTCTTTCCGGGAGCATCGAAGACGACGGCGAAGTAGTCGGGCCGCTCGTCTTCGGCTATCCTGCGCAGCATCGACAGCACGCCGCGCATCGCGCCGGTAGGCTCGCCACTCGACGTGCGCAGGTCCGGCAACGCGTGAAATGCGCGATACAGGTACGACGACCCATCCACCAGAACGAGCGTAGGCATGTATCAGACCACCAAGATTCCGGAGCTCATCGATCCGCAGGCGACGTACACCTCCAACGGGCAGGAGGCGTGGCGGGTGCTGGGAATTATGGCAGAGTTCGCTGCGGCCACCGAGCGGCTGCGCGGCGTGCGCCCTGCCGTATCGATGTTCGGCAGCGCGCGCATGAAGCCCGATCATCCGTACTACGCGAAGGCGGAACGCATCGCGCGCCTGCTGTCCGACGCGGGCTTCGCCGTGATCTCCGGCGGCGGGCCAGGGCTGATGGAAGCCGCCAATCGCGGGGCCTTCGCGGGCAAATCGCCGGCGATCGGCCTCAACATCCTGCTGCCGCACGAGCAGAGCGGCAACGAATTCCAGGATGTCGGATTCGATTTTCGCTACTTCTTCGCGCGCAAGATGATGTTCGTGCGCTTCGCCTCGGCGTATGTCGTGCTGCCGGGCGGGTTCGGCACGCTCGACGAGCTTTCCGAGTGCCTGACGCTCGTGCAGACCGGCAAGAGCCGCCGCATCCCCATCATCCTGGTCGGTGGCGATTTCTGGCGCGGCCTCATCGACTGGATGCGCGACAAGCTGGTCGGCGAGGGCATGGCCGGCAAGGAGGACCTCGGGCTGATGCAGGTGATCGAAGAGCCCGAGGCGATCGTGGAGGCGATCTTCGACTTCTACGAGTCGCGCGGCTTCCAGCCGACCCGCGAGGAGCGCCAGAAGATGCTGAACCTGTAGCCGACATGGCGCACGCGCCTTGACGCCACGACGCGTCCGCCTCCGCACGGCCGCGTCCCGCTCTGTTAAAATCGAGGGACACCGGCTTCGCATGAACCGCCCTCGCTCACCGTTGCATCGCTCTCTCGCCGTCGCGCTCTTCGCGACCGCCGGTGCCGTGCTCGCCCAGGGCACGGCGGCACCGCCGCCGCAACTCGAGCCGCTGCCCGAGATTCCTCCCCCGCCCGAAATTGCCGGCGACCCTGAACTCGGGCCGCAGGTGACGATCACGCGCAAGGAAGGCGAGACCGTCGAGGAAGCGCGAGTGAACGGCAGAGTGGTCTGGATCAGGGTGACGCCGCGTCACGGCAAGTCCTATTTCCTGGTCCCGGACAGCGGTGGCGCCATGTTCGTACGCCGCGACAGCCTCGACTCCGGTCTCAAGGTTCCGCTGTGGCTGCTCCTCGAGTTCTGATCTGATCAACCTTTTCCGGATGTCCGCCTGAGCCGGCGCGCTCGATGCGCGCCGCGATGCCCGATGTCGGTCTACACGCCCGTTACCGCCGAAGAACTGGAAGCCTGGCTGACTCGCTATGCGGTCGGCGGGCTCGTCCTGCAGACGCCGATCGCCACGGGCATCGAAAACACGAACTACTTCGTCACGACGGCGAAGGGCCGCTTCGTGCTGACGCTCTACGAGCGCCTGCCCGCGGACGAACTGCCGTTCTATCTCAACCTGATGGCGCACCTCGCACGTGGCGGCGTCGAGTGCCCGGCGCCGGTTCCCGACCGCACCGGCGCCCTGTTCGGCACGCTCAACGGCAAGCCGGCCAGTCTCGTCACACGCGTGGACGGCACGCCGGTCCTCGCGCCGGACGCGGCGCACTGCGCCGCCGTGGGTGCGGCGCTCGGCCGCCTGCACGTCGCGTCGGCCACCTATCGGGCGCGGCTCTCCAACCGGCGCGGCCCGTCGTGGTGGCGGCAGGCCGCGCGCGCCGTCCGTCCGTTTGTCGACGCGCAACAGAACGAATTGCTGGCGGCCGAGCTCAGGTTCCTGACGGGATTCGCCAGGGTCCGCATGCCGCGCGGGGCGATCCACGGCGATCTGTTCTGCGACAACGTGCTGTTCGAGGGCGAGCGCGTCTCCGGCATCATCGATTTCGGCTTTGCGGCGACGGACTTCCTCGCCTACGATCTCGCGATCACCGTCAACGACTGGTGTATCGCCAGACCGGATTCCGGCGCGCTCGTGCCGGAGCTCGTCACCGCGCTCGTCGGCGCGTACGACGCGGTGCGGCCGCTCACGCCGGATGAGCGGGCGCAGTGGCCGGCGCTGTTGCGCGCCGCGGCGCTGCGCTTCTGGCTCTCCCGGCTCTACGACCTGCACTTGCCCCGCCCGGGCGAGCTCGTGCACGCGCACGACCCCGGGCACTTCGAACGCATTCTGCGCGATCGGATCCACGAGCGCGCCGGCTTGCCGGGCGGAGCCGACAGCCATCCCGCACCGGGATCGGGATCATGAGCTCTCCACCGCCCGTGATCGACTTCGTCCGGTACTCGGGACCGCGCGGCGCCGCCTGGCTCAAGGATGCTGCCGCGATGCTGGCGGCGGCCCGGGTACCCTGGCTCATGCTGCTCCTCTTCTACTACCTGATTCAATTGCTGGTGAGCGTCATCCCGTTGGCCGGACCGCTCGCGATGATGCTGCTCCGTCCGGTATTCACCGTCGGGTTCCTGGCGGCGGCGTGGACCCAGGAGCGCGGCGGGCAGCCCGAGATACGCCATCTATTTCGCGGTTTTGGCGCCAATCTCGGGGCCCTGCTGCCGATCGGCGTCATGCTGATCGTCGGGACGACGCTCGCCGTGCTGGCGACGGCACTGGTCGACGGCGGCGTGCTGCTCGATGCCCTCACCTCGAACGGCGAAACCCGACGAGACACTGACGGCCAACACGCGCGTCGAGGCCGCGATGCTCTTCGCCATCGTCTGCGCGCTCCCGACCCTGCTCGCGATATGGTTCGCACCGGCCCTGGTGGTGTTCCAGAGCTGCGGGCCGTGGCAGGCGATGACCACGAGCCTGCGCGCGGCGCTCGCCAACTGGCGACCCGTCGCGGTGTACGGCATGCTGCTCTTCTTCTGCGGCGCGGTGCTGCCGGGAATCGCCATCGCGCTGATCGCGCTCCTGGTGCCGCCGTTCGCCGCGCCCTACGTGATCGCGCTGGTCGTCGTACCCTATGTCTTCCTGTTCGTCGCGGCGCAGACAATCTCGGATTACGTCGCCTACCGCGACCTCTTCCATGCCGGTGAGCGTGCAGCGCCGGCAGATGCGCCGCCGGGCTAGCCCCACGGCAGCAGGGGCCGGCGCTAGGCCGCCTCGAGCTTCGCGTATTCGAGCGCCAGCCACTTGACGCCGACGTCGCGGAAATTGACCTGCACCCGCGCGTCGCCGCCGCGTCCTTCCGCATCGATGATGATGCCGATGCCGAATTTCGCATGGCGCACGCTCTGGCCCACGCGCCAGCCGGGCCCGGTGTCGCGCGGGGCCGGCGGCGGCGCGGCATGGCCGTGCGCAGGCGTGATCGCCGCCACGCGCTCGCCCCATTCCGCCGGATCGACGTCGATCGCGGCGCCTGCCCGCTGCCGGTGCGGCGACAGCCAGGCAACGAGATCGCGCGGCAGCTCGTCGAGGAAACGCGAAGCGATGTTGTAGCGAACCTGACCGTGCAGCATCCGGCTCTGCGCGTGCGTGAGGTAGAGCCGCCGCCGGGCGCGCGTGACGGCGACGTACATCAGGCGTCGCTCCTCCTCGAGGCCGTCGAATTCGTTGCGGCTGTTCTCGTGCGGAAACAGCCCTTCCTCGAGCCCCGTGACGAACACCGTGTGAAACTCGAGCCCCTTCGCCGCATGCACCGTCATCAGCTGCAGCGCGGGCCGGCCTTCGGCCGCCTGCGTCTCCCCGGCCTCGAGCGCGGCATGCGCGAGGAATGCCGTCAGCGGATCCGTGGCGCCGGTCTCGGTCGCCCCGCCGTCGCCCTCCGTTCCCGGAGCGAGCATCGGCGCGTCCACCGCGAGATCCGCCTCGCGCAGGAAGCTGCCGGCGGCGTTGACCAGCTCATCGAGATTGTCCAGTCGCTCCTGTCCGTCCTTCTCCTTCCCGTAGTGCGCGGAGAGGCCCGACGCCGCGGTCACGTGTTCCACCGCCTCGGGCAGGGGCAGGCCGGCCGTAGCCGTGCGCATCGCATCGATCAGCCTGGTGAACGCCGCGAGGCTCGCGTGCGCCTTGCCCCCCGGCTTGCCGCCGGCAGCGGCCGCCTCCCAGAGGCTCGTGCCCTGCGCGCGCGCCGTGTCGGCAAGCGTTTCCAGCGTGCGCGCGCCGATGCCGCGCGGTGGAAAGTTCACGATGCGCAGGAACGCGCCGTCGTCGATGGGCGTCGCGATCAGGCGCAGATAGGCCAGCGCGTGCTTGACCTCGGCCCGCTCGAAGAAACGCATGCCGCCGTAGACCCGGTAGGGGACGGCCGCGTTGAAGAGCGCGTGCTCCAGCACCCGCGACTGCGCGTTCGAGCGATAGAGCACCGCGACTTCGGACAGCGCCAGGCCGTCGGCGGCGAGACTCTTCGCGACGTCGACGATGAACGCCGCCTCGTCGAGGTCCGAGGGCGCGGCGAGCGCGCGCACCGGCTCGCCCTTGTCGTCGGTCGTCCACAGGTTCTTGCCGAGCCGCGTCTGGTTGTGCTTGATGAGCGCGTTCGCGGCGTCGAGGATGTTGCCGTGCGACCGGTAGTTCTGCTCGAGCTTCACGATGCGCACGGGCATGTCGGGCCGCGCGAAATCGCGCTCGAAGTGCTGCATGTTGGCGACGTTCGCGCCGCGAAAGGCATAGATCGACTGATCGTCGTCGCCCACCGCGAACACCGCCGTGTGCTCGCCGGCGAGGAGCTTCAGCCACTTGTACTGCAGCACGTTGGTGTCCTGGAACTCGTCGACCAGCAGGTGCGAGAAGCGGCGGCGGTAGTGCTCGCGCAGGCCGTCGTGCTGCGCGAGCAGCTCGTAGCTGCGCAACAGCAGCTCGGCGAAATCGACCACGCCTTCGCGCTGGCACATCGCGTCGTAGAGCGCGTAGTGCTCGACCTGGCGCCGCGCCATGTCGTCGCCGGCCTCGACCTGGTTCGGGCGCAGGCCTTCCTCCTTCGCGCCGGCGATGAAATGCTGGAGCTGCCGCGGCGGGAAACGCTCGTCGTCGATGCCGTGCGCCTTGTACAGACGCTTGATCAGTGCCAGCTGGTCCTGCGTGTCCATGATCTGGAAGAGCTGCGGCAGGTTCGCGTCGCGATAGTGCGCGCGCAGCATCCGGTTGCAGAGGCCGTGGAAAGTGCCGATCCACATCCCGCGCGTGTTGACGGGCGTCATCGCGCAGAGGCGGACGAGCATCTCCTTCGCCGCCTTGTTGGTGAACGTGACGGCGAGAATCGACAGCGGCGACGCCTGGCCCGTCGCCAGCAGCCACGCGATGCGCGTGGTCAGCACGCGCGTCTTGCCGCTGCCGGCGCCGGCCAGGATCAGCGCCGAAGCGTGCGGCAGCGTGACCGCGGCGAGCTGCTCGGGGTTGAGGTTGGCGAGGAGAGGGGAAGTCATCGGGAACCGGGTTCGCGATTATACGGGGTGGCGGCGCTATAATCCGCGCTCACCGAGGCGCCTCGCGCCATTTCGCCGACCGCTCCGATGCCGCCCAACCCGAACGCCGCGCCGCCCGCGCATTCCGCGACCACGCGGGCCTTCGTCCAGTGGATCCGCTCGGCGGCGCCGTACATACACGCGTTCCGCGGCAAGACCTTCGTGATCGCCTTCGGCGGCGAGGTCGTCGCCGACGACACGTTTCTCGGCATCATTCACGACCTCAACCTGCTGCACAGCCTCGGCGTCCACCTCGTCGTCGTCCACGGCTCGCGTCCCCAGATCGAGGCCATTCTCGCGCAGCAGGACATCGAGAGCCGTTACGCGTCCGGCCTGCGCATCACCGACACCGAGACCATGGACTGCGTGCTCGAGGCCAACGGCCAGGTGCGCTCGCGCATCGAGGCGCTGCTCTCGCTGGGGATCGCCAATTCGCCGATGGCGGGGGCGCGCATCCGCGTTTCCTCCGGCAATTTCATCACGGCGAAGCCGTTGGGCGTGCTCGACGGCACCGACATGCAGCTGACCGGCGAAGTCCGCCGCGTGGATACCGACGCCATCCACCAGCGCCTCGACGACGGCGACATCGTGCTGATCTCGCCGCTCGGCTATTCGCCCACCGGCGAGATCTTCAACCTGGCGCTGGAAGAGGTCGCCACCCAGGTCGCGGTCCGGCTCTCCGCGCACAAGCTCGTGTTTCTCATGGAGACCGAAGGCGTGCGCAACGGCCGGCGCCGGCTCCTCACCGAGCTGTCGACGAAGGATGCCGACGCTCTCCTCGCGGCCTCCCGCGGCAAGCTGCCGCCCGACGTCCAGCACTACCTGCCGTGCGCGATCCGGGCCTGCGACAACGGCGTCAAGCGGGCCCACCTCATCAGCCGCCACTTCGACGGCGCGCTGCTGCTCGAGCTCTTCACCCGCGACGGCGTGGGCACGATGATCGCCTCGGCGCCGCTCGCGCACCTGCGCAGCGCCACGATCGACGACGTCGGCGGCATCCTGCAGATCATCGAGCCGCTCGAGGAGCAGGGCATCCTCGTGCGCCGGTCGCGCGAGCGGCTGGAGACCGAGATCGAGCGCTTCGTCGTCGCCGAGCACGACAACGCGATCATCGGCTGCGCCGGGACTGTATGCGTTTGCGGACGAACGCGTCGGCGAACTCGCGGCGCTCGCGGTCCACCCCGATTTCCGCCGCGAGGGCTACGGCGAGGCGCTGATGATCGAGATCGAGGCGCGCGCGCGGAAGCTGAAGCTGCGGAGCTGTTCGTACTGACCACGCGCGCGTCGCAGTGGTTCATCGAGCGCGGATTCCACACGGCGGCGATCGCCGATCTCCCGCAGCAGAAGCAGGCGCTCTACAATTACCAGCGCAAGTCGAAGGTCTACCGCAAGAAACTCTAGGAGCAGGCATGGCACGCACGGTGCATTGCGTCAAGCTCGGCCGCGAGGCTGACGGCATGGATCTTCCACCTTACCCGGGTGAGCTCGGCAAGCGGATATTCGAGAACGTCTCCAAGGAAGCCTGGCAGGCATGGCTGCGGCACCAGACGATGCTCGTCAACGAGAACCGCCTGTCGCTGGCCGACGCGCGGGCCCGCAAGTGGCTGGCCGAGCAGATGGAACAGCACTTCTTCGGCGGCGGCGCCGAAATGCCCTCCGGGTTCGTTCCGCCCAAGCCCGCAGCAGAGAAATGAGCGGCGCTGCGCTCTGCCGCTACCCGGTTCCAGGGCTCGACGAACTGCCCGAGGACATCCGGACGCGCATTCTGGAGGTGCAGCAGAAGGCCGGCTTCGTGCCGAATGTCTTCATTGCGCTCGCCCGCCGACCGCTCGAGTTCCGCGCGTTCTTCGCCTATCACGACGCGCTGATGCTGCGCGACTCGGGGCTCACCAAGGCCGAGCGCGAGATGATCGTCGTCGCGGTGGCCGGCGCCAACGATTGCCTCTACTGCTTCGTCGCCCACGGCGCCATTCTGCGCGTCTACGCCAAGAACCCGCTCGTCGCCGACCAGGTCGGCGTCAATTACCGGAAGGCCGACATCACGCCGCGCCAGCGGGCCATGCTCGCCTTTGCGCTCAAGGTGTCGGAGACGAGCAGCGAGATCGGCGACGATGACTTCGCGGCGCTGCGCGCGCACGGCTTCGACGACGAGGACATCTGGGACATCGGCAACATCGCGGCGTTTTTCTGCCTGTCGAACCGGATG
>CAVVUJ010000026.1:0-40283 GCA_963751405.1 uncultured beta proteobacterium
TATCCGCACGAGCTGTCGGGCGGCCAGCGGCGGCGGCGCGATGATCGCGATGGCGCTCGTCGTGCCGCCCGAAGCTGCTGATCGCCGACGAGCCGACGACGGCGCTGGACGTGACGATCCAGGCGCAGATCCTCGCGCTGCATCGACGACCTGCAGCAGGAGCTACGGGATGGCGATCCTGTTCATCACGCACGACCTCGAACCTGGTGCGCCGCTACACGCACCGCGTCGGCGTCATGGAGAAGGGCCGTGCTGGTGGAGCAGGGGGACACGGCCGAGACGTGTTCGCGCGGCCGCGCCACCCCTACACGATCAAGCTGATCGACGAGCCGGCCCGAGCGCGCGCGTCGTCAGCCGGTGCCCGCCGATGCGCCGATGCTCTCGCGGCGGCGCGCGACGTCGTCGGTCGACTTCGTGTCGGCGCAAGCGGCTGGTTCGGCACGGACGTCGTTCCGCGCCGTGCGCGACACGACGCTCGAATTCGAAGCGCGGGGAAACGCTCGGCATCGTCGGCGAATCCGGGTCCGGCAAGACGACGCTCGGCATGGCGCTGCTCGCGCTGCAGCCGATCGCCGCCGGCGCGATCTCGCTTCGACGGGCACGCGCCTGGACGGCGCCGACCGCACGACGCTGCGCGCGATGCGCCGCCGGATGCAGGTCGTGTTCCAGGACCCGTTCGCGTCGCTGTCGCCGCGGATGACGATCGAGCAGATCGTCGGCGAGGGCGTTGCGCGGCACATGCCCGAGCTGTCGAAGGAGGCGCGGCGCCAGCGGATCCTCGGCATGCTGGCCGAGGTCGGGCTGTCGGAGGCGGACGGCATCACCGACGTGCTGACCCGCTACCCGCACGAGTTCTCGGGCGGCCAGCGTCAGCGGATCGCGATCGCCCGGGCGCTCGCCCTGCGACCGAAAAGCTCATCATCTGCGACGAGCCCACCTCCGCCCTCGACCTCTCCACCCAGCGCAAGGTCATCGACCTGCTCCTGAAGGAGATCCAGGAGCAGAACGCAGGTTCGCCTACCTGTTCATCACCCACGACCTGGTCTGTGGTCCGCGCGATCAGCCACCGGATCGCGGGTGATGTTCGACGGCGAGATCGTCGAGCAGGGCGAAGCCGAGGCGCTGTTCGCGGCGCCGGTGCAACCCTACACGCGCAGATCGGGGAAGTGCTGGAGCTGCACGAAGGGCTCGCCACCAGCCAGGCGCGCGGGCGCGCGATCGAGCTGCTGGCGCGCACCGGCATTCCCGACCCGGACAAGAAGATCGATGCCTATCCGCATCAGCTGTCCGGCGGCCAGCGGCAGCGCGCGATGATCGCGATGGCGCTCGCGTGCCGTCCCAAGCTCCTGATTGCCGACGAGCCGACGACGGCGCTGGACGTGACGATCCAGGCGCAGATCCTCGCGCTGCTCGACGACCTGCAGCAGGAATACGGGATGGCGATCCTGTTCATCACGCACGACCTGAACCTGGTGCGGCGCTACACGCACCGCGTCGGCGTCATGGAGAAGGGCGTGCTGGTGGAGCAGGGGGACACGGGCGAAGTGTTCGCGCGGCCGCGCCACCCCTACACGATCAAGCTGATCGCGAGCCGGCCCGAGCGCGCGGTCGAGCCGGTGCCCGCCGATGCGCCGATCCTCGCGGCGGCGCGCGACGTGTCGGTCGACTTCGTGTCGGCCAAGGGCTGGTTCGGCAGGGATGTCTTCCGCGCCGTGCGCGACACGACGCTCGAATTGAAGCGCGGGGAGACGCTCGGCATCGTCGGCGAATCCGGGTCCGGCAAGACGACGCTCGGCATGGCGCTGCTCGCGCTGCAGCCGATCGCCGCCGGCGCGATCACGCTTCGAGGGCACGCGCCTGGACGGCGCCGACCGCACGACGCTGCGCGCGATGCGCCGCCGGATGCAGGTCGTGTTCCAGGACCCGTTCGCGTCGCTGTCGCCGCGGATGACGATCGAGCAGATCGTGGGCGAGGGCGTCGCGCGGCATATGCCGGAGCTGTCGAAGGAGGCGCGGCGCCAGCGGATCCTCGCCATGCTCGCGGAGGTCGGGCTGTCGGAGGCGGACGGCATCACCGACGTGCTGACCCGCTACCCGCACGAGTTCTCGGGCGGCCAGCGGCAGCGGATCGCGATCGCCCGCGCCGTCGTGCTGCGCCCGGAGGTGCTGGTGCTGGACGAGCCGACCTCCGCGCTCGACGTTTCCGTCCAGCAGCAGGTGCTGAAGCTGCTGGGCGCGCTGCAGGTGAAGTACGGGATGAGCTACGTCTTCATCAGCCACGACCTCGCGGTCGTGCGGGCGATGGCCCATCGGGTGCTCGTCATGAAGGACGGCGAGATCGTCGAGCAGGGCGAAGCCGAGGCGCTGTTCGCGGCGCCGGTGCAACCCTACACGCGCACGCTGCTCGCCGCCGCGCTGCTGGCCTAGACCCGACGTCGCGTCGAGCCGTGCGTTACGGTCCCGGCGCGGGTGCGGCCAGCGCCACAGGGGCTGCGCCTTCAGGTCGTCGACGCTCTTGACGCTTCCCGCTGCCCAGGTGGCGAACAGGACTTCGAAATCCGCGCGGTTCGAAACGGTCGAGATTGGATTCCTGATCCGCAACCGGGCCCTGTCCCCGAAATTGCCGCGATCGCCTGCGGTGCTGCGGTCGACGGCGCGCCCAAGCAACGCGCCGGTCGTGGAGTCGTGGAATTCGAGTACCAGCGTCGCTTCGCCCGCGTCGGAGGCATAGACCCGGGTGCGTGGCGATGTCGTCAGATTCTCAGGCGCCGTCATGAAGAAGTTGACAACCCGGGGTGACAGCCTGAGGACGTCCGCACCCGGTGCCGTCACGACCTCGTAGCCGGCGTTCCTGAAGACACTGGCGAACACGCCGCCGAAACCGGTGCTCGCCTGTTCGGCGATCTCGTCGGCCTCCGCGGTCGTGGTCCTGCGCATGAGGTCTCTCGTCTGGTTGATGTCCCTGCTCCAATCTTCGGCGAACGCAACCCGCGCGGGATCCAGCATGACCTTCGTGTAGCCGCGAAAGTCGGCACCGGGCAGCAGGTAAAGGGCGTCGAAGCGCTTCGACTTGGCCTTGACGAGGGCTTCCCGGCCGGCCGGCGCAGCATCCCTGTCCGCCTCGGCGGCGGCGACGGACGCGCCGGTCATGACGGCGGCGGCCAGGACAAGGGCGCAACAATGGCGAATGCTCATGGCTGGCTCCTTCGAGGTCCGATATTCAGGCAGCGGGGACCGGCCGACCTGCGGGCCGGTTGCGCCACGACTGGGTGGCGCCGGGTCCGGCGGTATGCCGATGGGAGCGCGGCGACAAGTCGAGATTAGGCGCAAATCGGGGATGCCACAAGCCGGCTGTCCCGGGACGAAGTGACCTCGGCGGACGAGCTTCGCGCGAGGCGGGCGCGACGGCCTTCCCGCGCTCCACGGGGCGGGAAAATGTGCTAAAAGACGGCCTTCGGCCGGGATTCGTGAGCTCGATACCGCGATTCTCCGGGCCGCGGCACTGCACCAGGTCCCCTCGCCTCCGGCGCAACCAGCGATCGACCGGTGCAAAGACTCGATGGACTGGCAATGACCGCAACCTACGCCGAGGAAAGACGATGAAAACAAGCGTGAGCGTCCTGCTGTTCGCCGTTGCCGTGATCTCGGCGTCCCCCGCCTGGGCCGAAGGCAACGCGGCCGACGTGACCGACATGCAGGCCTTGCGAACCGCGGTGCGGACCGACAAGAAGGCGTTCGTGGCATCGGTGATAAAGCTGACGGACGCCGAGGCGAAGAAGTTCTGGCCCGCCTACGACGCGTACCAGCGCACGTTCGACATGACGAACCGCGAGAAGAGCGTCACCCTGGAAGGCGTCATCGCCCAGGACAAGCCGATATCCGATCCCTACGCGAAGCAGATCGCGAAGGACGTGATCGCCGCCGACGAGGCCGAAGTCAAGGCGCGCCGGACGCTCTACAATCGCCTGCTGAAGGCCGTCCCGGCGAAGAAGGCGCTGCAGTACCTGCAACTCGAGGCGAAGATTCGCGCCGTGCAGGCCTACGACATCGCGCAGGCGATGCCGCTCGTCAAATAAGGCGCCGGCCCCGGATTCCTGTTTTTTTTGCTTTTTCCGGCAGACGGCATTAACATCCGCCCCTTTCCTTGGGGAACCCGGACCGCCAATGGGTGGCCCGTCCGGGTGTTGTAGCGAAGCCCGATCCTGTCGCCTGCGGCGCACAGTATTTCCGGACCCCGCGCCACTTTCCCACCGCACAATCCTCTGTCTGGAGACAACATGCTGAAGATGATCCGTCTGGCCCCGCTGGCCGCGGTCCTGTTGCTTGCCATGTCCGCCGTGGTCGTTCCGCTCGCAGGGCAGGCGCAGCCTGCCCCCGCAGCGGCTCCGGCTGCGCCCGCCGACGCAGCGGCGGCGCCCGCGATCCCGGCGGCGAAGGCACCGGCCAAGGCGACCGAAGTCGTGGACAACCCCTACGGCTTCTCGGCCCTCCTGAAAGGCAGCGACATCGTCGCCAAGGTCACGCTGACCATTCTGGTGATCATGTCGGTCGGCAGCTGGTACATCATCATCACCAAGGTCTACGAACAGGCCAAGATGGGCAAGCACGCGCGGGCGGCCGACAAGACGTTCTGGCAAGCGGCGTCGCTGCAGGAAGGTGCGGCGGGATTGAAGAAGACGAGCCCGTTCCGGTTCATCGCGGAAACCGGGATCGAGGCGACGAGCAAGCACGTCGGCCTGCTCGAAAAGGTCGACATGAACGAGTGGATCACCATGTCGATTCAGCGCGCCGTCGACAACGTGCAGAGCCGCACGCAGGATGGCCTCGCCTTTCTGGCCACCGTCGGTTCGACCGCGCCGTTCGTGGGGCTGTTCGGCACGGTATGGGGCATCGTCAACGCGCTGACCGCGATCGGCATCGCCGGGCAGGCGTCGATCGACAAGGTCGCGGGACCTGTCGGCGAAGCGCTGATCATGACGGCGATCGGGCTGGCGGTCGCGGTGCCGGCCGTGCTGGGCTACAACTGGCTCGTCCGCCGGAACAAGACCGCCATGGAATACGTCCGCAGCTTCGGCGCCGATCTGCACGCGGTGCTGCTGGCCAACGCCCCCAAGTCCGCGGCCAGGGCCTGAACCATGGCGATGAACGTCGGCTCCTCCAATGGCGAGGACGAGGTCATCTCGACGATCAACACGACGCCGCTCGTCGACATCATGCTGGTGCTGCTGATCATCTTCCTGATCACGATTCCGGTCGTCACGACGTCGATTCCGGTCCGGCTGCCGAAGGAAACCAACGAGATCCGCGAGACCAAGCCGGAGAACATCGTCCTCTCGGTCGACGTGAAGGGCGGCATCTACTGGAACGAACTCAAGATCGCCAACACCAATGCGCTGATCGACCGGCTGAAGAAAATCGCCGTGCTGGTGCCGCAGCCGGAGGTGCAGATTCGCGGCGACGGCGATGCCAAGTACGACTCGGTCGGACGGATCGTCTACGCGTGCCAGCGGGCCGGGATCGCGAAGGTCGGCTTCATCACCGAGCCGCCGGTCCGCGGCGGGTGAGCCGCTGGCGCCATCGCGCAAGAGGAAACCGAAATGGCAATGAACGTAGGCTCCGGCGGATCGGGTGATCCCGAGGTCATGATCGACATCAACACCACGCCGCTGATCGACGTGATGCTCGTGTTGCTGGTGATGCTCATCATCACGATCCCGATCCAGCTGCATTCGGTCAATCTCAACCTGCCGACCGGCAATCCGCCGCCGCCGCTGGTCAAGCCGGAGATCGTGAAGATCGACATCGACGGCGGGGGCGTGACGTACTGGAACGGCGAGGTCGTGCCGGACCGGGCGGCGCTCGAGGACAGGCTCAGGACCGCGGCCGCGCAGGCGGTCCAGCCCGAGCTGCACCTGCGCCCGGACAAGGCGGCCAAGTACGATATCGTCGCCGCCGTGATGGTGTCCTCGCAGCGGCTGGGGCTGACCAGGATCGGCATCGTCGGCAGCGAGCA
Source organism: uncultured beta proteobacterium (assembly GCA_963751405.1). Taxonomy (GTDB): domain Bacteria; phylum Pseudomonadota; class Gammaproteobacteria; order Burkholderiales; family Casimicrobiaceae; genus CAIWHR01. The sequence goes on from CAVVUJ010000026.1 coordinate 6,014, forward strand.
GTTCGTCGAGTAGCCGGACACGCCGCCGCACCGGGGACGCAAATGGAATCGAGCCGCATGAATTTCGCACGGCAGCAACGCGATCCGACCAAGCACATGATCGGGATCGTGTTCGTCGTTCTGGTCCACGTGCTGGTCATCTATGCGCTGCTGACCGGGCTCGCGCGCACCGTCGTCGAGGTGATCAAGAAGCCGCTGTCGGCGACGATCATCGAGGAGCTCAAGGCGCCGCCGCCGCCGCCCGCCGCCGCCGAAGAAGATCGTCGAGATGCCCAAGGTGCAGACGCCGGTCGAAACCTACGTTCCGCCGCCCGACATCCCGGTCGCCGCGGCGCCGGTGGCACCGGTGATCTCGGCCGTGACCGCGACGCCGCCGACCGAGCCCCACGTGATCGCCCCGCCGGTCGTCGTGGCGCCGCCGGCCCCGCCGCCGAAGCCCGCGATACGCCGGGGCATCGTTCGGCTGGGAGGGGACGACCCCGTCTATCCCCGCCAGGCCATCCGGGCCGGCATCGCCAAGGGGCGCGTGCTCGCGCGGGTGATGATCGACGAGAAGGGCAACGTTACCGAGGTCATCATCGTGTCGGCCGATCCGCCGCGGCACTTCGACAAGGCCGTCATCGACGCGCTCCAGGATTGGAAGTTCAAAGCCGAAGGCGAGAAGTACGTCGGCGAAATCGAGATCAACTTCAGCTTGAAGGACTGAAAAGCAGGGTCAGACTCGACTTTCGTAACAAACGTCGACCATGACGGGAGACTCGGCCGAGAGTCGTGTCTGACCCTGCTCGTTGCTCAGTCCTCGCGCAATGCGAGCGCGGCCGCGACCCAGGTCGCGGCGCCCAGGGCAACCACCCCCGCGGCGATCCCGGCAAGCGACACGCGATGCCCGACGAACAGCCGAACGACGTCGTGCCCGACATCGACGAGCGTCGGCGGCAATGCCAGCGCGATGCCGATGCCGGCCACCGCCCAGAGCACCGCGAGCACAGGCTTGCGCCACGCGGGCAGCGCCACCGGCGCGGGAAGCGCGGCCATCACCCGCGCCGTGAAGCCGGCGTCGTCCAGATACGCGGCGCGGTGCTCGCGGCCGTCCGCGTGCAGAACGGCGTCGAGCCAATCATCGGTTGCGGCGGCCGGCGAGAGCGGTTGATTGTGATTGTTCATGGCATCGCTCCGGTCAATGCGGCTTCCAGGCGGCAAGCCGCGACCTGAGTTTCTGTTTCGCCCGCAAGATGTGCGTCTTCACCGTGCCGACGGGGCAGTTCAGCACCTGCGCGGCCTCCTCGTGCGAGAGGTCGTTATGGTAGCACTGGACGATTGCGGCGCGTTCGCCCTCGGACAGCACGGCCAGCGCCCGATCCATGTCGATGGATAGCGTGGCCGCCCGCGACGGGATCGGGTCCGCCGGCTTCGACGTGCTCGGCATCGTCGCCGTCGTCGTCGGCGATATCGGCGACGCGGTCCCCCAGCAGTTCTTCCTTGCGCCTGCGCGCGTCGGCGAGGTACGCGTTGGTGGCGATCCGATAGAGCCACGTGGAGAACTTCGACTCCTGACGGAACGAGCGCAGGTTGCGAAACGCGAGCATGAAGGTCTCCTGCGCGATGTCGTCGGCGAGCGCGTGATTGCCGGCCGTCAGCCGCCGCAGCGTCGCGCGGACCGCGGACTGGTGGCGCCGCACGAGCTCCGAAAAGGCGTGGCGATCATCCTGGACGACCACGCGCGCGATGAGTTCGGCATCGGTGAGAGACGGCTCCGCCATCGGAGAGGAATAAAGGGGCCAGGCTCGATGATCAAGCCAGGGCGCATCGTGCGCTGATTGAGCCCGGCCCCTTCATTTGGTTATCAGGCCGGCGGCGGATTCCCGGGAGGAACACCGGAACCCGGATCGGGTGCCGGGGCCGGGGACGCGCGATGCGGCGGAGCGAAGCGCCGTTCCTCGAACCACCAGAGCACGATGAAACCGACGCCGACAAAGAGCAGCACCAGCCCGAGCCCGTTCGGCTCGCGGTCTTCGAGCAGCGAATAGACCGACAGCGCGAGCCCGAAACCGCTCATCAGCACGCCCTTGCGCAGGTCCGACCACGCGGCGCGGCGCTGCACCTGCTTTGCCTGCTCGTAATACGGCGCGACCGCCGCGGCCTGCTTGCCGCCCGCGAGCGCGTCCAGCGCATCCGCGGAAGGGACGATCCCTTTTTCGGCGAGCTTCAGCATCGTTTCGTTGAGCAGGCGCGCCTTGCGCATCCGGTACCAGAGAATGAGCGCGATCGCGAGGACGGGGGCGAAAAAGATGACCGCGACGATCGCGACCACCATCGCGAAAAGGGCCGGCTCGTTGTTGACGAATTCGTCGAACGAGTCGAAATCGAAATCGGGGTCGGTGCCGAGGCGGTCGATGGTCACACGGGCGTGCTTTCGGGGCCGCGCTTCGCGACGCGTGGCCGAATCGTCCGCGTTGCCGTCGGGCGACGATTTCGCATCGGCGGAACTCCCGGGCGCAGCCTCGGTGGGCGGGTCCGTGCGGGCATTGTCGCGGACGTCGATCCTGACCTCGGCGCCGCGTCCGTCGGTGATGGTCAGCGACTTCGCTGCCGGCTTGGCAGCGGCAGCCGGAGCGGGCGGGTTCCTGCGCGTGCACGGCCGGGGTCCGCGGCGCAAGCGCGACGGCCAGAGCGAGGAGAAACGCACCCCCAAGGATCATCCGGCGCAGGCGGCGGGTCAGGGGCGGCGGCGAGGGGGGCGGCGGCAGTCGGTCGATTCATGATGAACTCCGGGACCAGGATCATCTGCTGCATAAGATGCGGCCGGCAGGCGGTTCGGATTCATCTTTTCGCGGTGCGAAGCGCTTCGGGCTGCGTGCTATTATTCCCGAAAGGGCGCGACCGCCGCGGAAATCGGTGCCGCGCGCCGATATTTTGCAGTTTTCCCGCGCGGCACCCCATGGCGCGGTCACGATCGTTCTTCCTGGCGCCCGTTTGACCACGAAACTGCGTAGACCGGTGCATCCCGACGCGTTGGCGTACGCGGCCCGCCGCGCGCTGCGGGCGTTGGTCGTCCTGGTCTTCGCCTTTGCCGCCGGTTTCTCCACGCTGGCGCCGGCCGCCGACGACACGGTCACGCTCAATTTCGTCAATGCCGACATCGAAGCCGTCGTGAAGGCGGTCGCCGAGATCACCGGGCGCAATTTCCTGATCGACCCCAGAGTCAAGGGGAGCATCAACATCATCTCGGCGCGACCGGTGCCCCGGAGCCTCGTCTATCCCACGCTGCTCTCGGCGCTGCGGCTGCAGGGCTTCGCCGCGGTCGAAGGCGACGGGGTCGTGAAGATCGTGCCCGAGGCCGACGCCAAGCAGCAGGGAGGGGCGGTCTCGGTAGGACCGTTGACCTCCGGCGGGGACCGGCTGGTCACCCAGGTCATCACCCTCAGGTACGAGTCGGCGGCGCAACTCGTCAACGTGCTGCGGCCGCTGATCACGCCGAACAACACGATCGCCGCCTATCCGGGCAGCAATGCGCTGGTCATCACGGATTATGCGGACAACCTGAAGCGGATCGACCGGATCATCGCGTCGCTCGACCAGGCGCCGGGCGCGGAGCCGATCCTGGTGCCGCTCAGGCACGCGTCGGCGCTCGACGTCGTGTCGCTGCTGAACCGGCTGCTCGCCGACCAGGTCGTGGCCGGGGCCGCCGGGGCGCCCGATACCCAGCAGCGGGTGACGATCATGGCCGACGCGCGCTCGAACAGCGTCCTCGTGCGCGCCGACAATCCCGGGCGCCTTGCGCGCGTGCGGCAGTTGCTCGAACAGCTCGACACGCCGGGCCGGGCGGGCGGCAACATGTTCATCGTCTACCTCAAGAATGCCGAAGCCGCGCGCGTGGCGCAGACGCTCCGCGCGATGCTGACCGGCGGGGACGGCGGGGGGCTGCAGTCGGGCGGCTCGACGCTGTCGCCGCAGGTCTCGATGATGGGCGGCACGCCGCTGGCCGGCGCCGCAGCGTCGTCGCCCGGGACGGCGCCGCTGCCGCCCGCGCCTTTCACCGCCGCGACGTCCTTCTCCGCCAACGGCGCGACCATCACCGCCGACACGGCGAGCAACGCGCTCGTCATCATGGCGCCCGAGCCGGTCTACAACAACCTCCGCGCGATCATCGAGAAGCTCGACGTCCGCCGCGCGCAGGTGTTCGTCGAGGCGCTGATCGTCGAGGTGTCCGCGGACAAGGCGGCCGAGTTCGGCATCCAGTGGCAGGCGCTCTCCGGCTACAACTCGACGCAGACGCGGGTGATCGGCGGCACCAACTTCACGCCGCGCGGCAGCGGCAGCAACATCATCGACATCGCCGCCAATCCCGGCACCGTCGGCCACGGGATTGGCGCTGGGCGTGATGAAGGGCACGGTGACGATCCCCGGGCTCGGGACGATCACCAACCTCGCGTTCCTCGCGCGCGCGCTGGAAACGCAGGTCGGCGCCAACATCCTGTCGACGCCGACGCTGCTCACGCTCGACAACGAGGAGGCGCGCATCATCGTCGGCCAGAACATCCCGCTCGTCACCGGCAGCTACGCGACGACCGGCAGCTCGACGACGGTGACGCCGTTCCAGACGTTCGAGCGCAGGGACGTCGGCCTCGTGCTGCGCGTCAAGCCGCAGATCACCGAAGGCGGAACGATCCGCCTCGCGCTCTACCAGGAAGTCTCGCGCATCGACAGCGTCTCGACGACGACCGGCACCATCCTGTCCAAGCGCGCGCTCGAATCGACGGTGGTCGTCGACGACACGCAGATCATCGTGCTGGGCGGCCTGATCCAGGACGAGCTGACGGACGGCAGCGACAAGGTCCCGGGACTGGGCGACATTCCGATCGCGGGCGCGCTCTTCCGCTACGACGCGCGCCGGCGCCAGAAGACGAACCTGATGATATTCATCAAGCCGACCGTGTTGCGCACGAGCTCCGACGGGCGCGAGCTCACGTCGGAGCGCTACGAATACCTGCGCGGGCGAGCAGGAGCGGCAGACGCCGCCGCCGCGGCTGTTCTGGGGCGACCAGACGCAGCCTGCGCTTCCGCCCCAGGGCGTGTTGCCGGGGACGCCCGGCGTCGATCCGACGCCGCCGCTGCTGGGCGGAAAGCCGCCCGCCCCGCCGGCGCCGGATCCCGCGGCGCCGCCCGCAAAGCCGTAGCGCGCAACGCAGAGTCTCGCGATGGCCACGGTCGCGCCCATTGCCGCAGGCGGATTCACGCAGCTGATCCCGTACGCGTTCGCGCGGACGCACGGCGTGCTGGCGCAAGGCGAGGAGGGCGGCCGCGTGATCGTGCTGATGCGCCCGGACGCGACCGTCGACGGCATCGCGGAGTTGAAACGCGTGCTGCAGAAGCCGCTGTCGACGCGCGCCGTCGACGCGGAACGATTCGCCACCGCACTCGCCCGCGCGTACAACGTCGACGGCGGCGTGGCGCGGATGAGCGAGGACTTCGCGCGCGAGACCGATCTCGCGCGGCTGATGCAGGACCTGCCGCCGGCCGAAGACCTGCTCGACAGCGGCGCGCAGGCGCCCGTGATCCGGATGATCAACGCGCTGCTGCTGCAGGCGTTGCGGGAGCGCGCCTCCGACGTCCACTTCGAGCCGTACGAGGCGCGCTCGGTCGTGCGCTTCCGGGTCGACGGCGTGCTGCGCGACGTGCTCGAGCCGCCGCGCGCGCTGCATGCGGCGCTCGTCTCGCGCGTCAAGATCATGGCGAGCCTCGACATCGCCGAGAAGCGGCTGCCGCAGGACGGCCGGCTCGCGTTGAAGCTGGGCGACAAGCAGGTCGACGTGCGCGTGTCGACGCTGCCGACGGGCCCCGGCGAGCGCGTCGTGCTGCGCCTCCTCGACAAGGATTCCGCGCAGCTCGATCTGACGGCGCTGGGCATGAGCGCGTCGACGCAGGCCGCGGTCGACCGGCTCATCCGCGAGCCGCACGGCATCGTGCTCGTCACCGGCCCCACCGGCTCCGGCAAGACGACGACGCTCTACGCGGCGCTGTCCCGGCTGCCGCGCGGCACGCTCAACATGATGACCGTCGAGGATCCCATCGAGTACGCGCTCGACGGCGTCGGCCAGACGCAGGTCAATCCGAAGATCGACCTCGATTTCGCCCGCGCGCTGCGCGCGATCCTGCGCCAGGATCCCGACATCATCATGATCGGCGAGATCCGTGACCTCGAGACGGCGCAGATCGCGGTGCAGGCGTCGCTCACCGGACACCTCGTGCTCGCGACGCTGCACACGAACGACGCCGCCAGCGCGATGACGCGCCTCGCCGACATGGGGGTGGAGCCGTACCTGCTCGCGTCGAGCCTCCTCGGCGTCCTCGCGCAGAGGCTGGTGCGCACGCTGTGCCCCGCCTGCAGGACGGAGGCAGCGCCGACGAAGGGCGAGGCGGCGGTGCTGGCGGAACTGGGTTTGCGCCAGGACATGCATCTCCATGCGCCGGCCGGCTGCGGCGAGTGCCGCGACACCGGCTATCGCGGCCGGTCCGGCATCTACGAGCTCATCGTCGTCGACGATGCGCTGCGCCGGTTGATCCACGACCGGGCCCCCGAGCACGCGCTGCGCGCTGCGGCGGCGCTTGCCGGTACGACCTCGCTGCGCCGTGACGGCGCACGCTGGCTTGCGGACGGCACGACCTCGCTCGCCGAGCTCGTGCGCGTTTCCCGCGAAGCCTGAAGTTCCGCCAACCGCCCGTGCGCGCCTACCGATACGAGGCCGTCGACGCCCAGGGCAGGTTCAAGCGCGGCCTCGCCGATGCGGAAACGGAGCGGCAGGTGCGCGATCGCCTGCGCGCGGACGGCCTGTTCCCGACCGCAATCGAAGCCGAAGGCGCGGGCACTTCCGGGAGCAGCGCCGCGGCCGCGGTTTCGAGGCTGCGCCTGCCCGCCGCGCAGGTCGCGCTGTCGACGCGCCAGCTCGCGACCCTCGTGCGGTCGGGAATGCCGCTCGACCAGGCGCTCTCCGCAGTTGCCGAGCAAGCCGACGACGCCCGGGCCGCCGGGCTCTTTGCGGCGGCCCGCGCGGAGGTGGCGGCGGGCGAGACGCTCGCCGGAGCGCTCGCGCGCTGGCCCCGGACGTTTTCGGATCTCTATCGCGGACTCGTCGCCGTCGCAGCGGAGACCGGCAATCTGCCCGATGTACTGACGCGGCTCGCCGACTATCTCGAAGCAAGGCAGGCGCAGAAGCAGCAATTCACGCTGGCCCTCGTCTATCCGGTGCTGGTGACCGTCATCGCGTTCGCCGTCATTGTTGTCCTGCTGGTCTACGTCGTCCCGCAGATCGTCGCCGTGTACCAGCAGAGCCGCCAGACACTGCCCTGGCTCACGCAGGCACTGATCGCTCTATCCGGCTTTCTGCGCGGGACGGCGTGGTTCTGGCTCGCCGGCGCGGCGGCGGCGATCGTCGGGCTGGCGCTCGCGAACCGGCGCGACGCGTTTCGCGCGCGCTGGCAGCAGGCACTGCTGCGCGTGCCGGTCGCGGGCCGGCTCGTCGTCGCAGTGGACACGGCGCGTTTCGCGAGCACGCTGGCAATCCTGACCGGCAGCGGGGCGCCGCTGCTGCGCTCGCTCGATGCGGCGCGCGACGTGGTCTGGGCGCTGCCGCTCAAGGCAGCGGCGGGCCGGGCGGCGCTGCTTGTCCGCGAAGGCGTGTCGCTGGCGCGAGCGTTGAAGGAGCAGCGGGTGTTTCCGCCGGTGCTGATTCACCTCACGGCGAACGGCGAGGCCAGCGGGCAGCTCGCGCCGATGCTGGAGCGTGCCGCCGTGGAGCTCGAACGGGAGGCGCAGCGCCGGATCACCTGGTTCGCGGCGCTGCTGCAGCCGGCGCTGATCGTGACGATGGGCGCGATCGTGCTCGTGCTGGTGCTGGCGGTGATGCTGCCGATCGTCGCGATGAATCAGCTGATCCGCTGAATGCGGTCGGCACCCAAGCGGCGCGCGCCTGGGTGCGACGTCGGCCAATCGGCTGCCCGTCAGCGCGGGTGAAGAGAACTCGTGTCTGACCCCGCTCCTGCGCGGTGCCGCGCCAGCGCCCAGGCGACGTGCTCGCGCACGAGCGCCGATGGGTCGTCGGCGCGTGCCACGAGCGCGGCGATGATGCCCGGATGCCCCGGCGCATTGCCGAGACCGACCGCCAGATTGCGTGACCAGCGCTCGAAGCCGATCCGCCGGATCGCGCTGCCGGCGAGGCGTGACGTGAACTCGGCCTCGGTCCAGGCGAACAGCGCGACGAGATCGGCGTCGTCGAGCCCGTTGCGCACGGCGAAATCCGGTTCGTCGGCATCCTGCGCGAACCGGTTCCACGGGCAACAGAGCTGACAGTCGTCGCAGCCGTAGACGCGGTTGCCGATGAGCGGCCGCAGCGCTTCGGGGATGCTGCCGGGCAGCTCGATCGTGAGGTAGGAGATGCAGCGGCGGGCGTCGAGCTCGAAGGGCGCGACGATTGCGCCCGTGGGGCAGATGTCGATGCACGCGCTGCAACTGCCGCAGTGCGCTGACTGGGGCGGTGTCTCAGGCAGCGGGAGGTCGGTGTAGATCTCGCCCAGGAAGAACCAGGACCCCGCATCGCGCGTGAGGAGCAGCGTGTGCTTGCCCTGCCAGCCGATGCCGGACTTCGCCGCCAGCGCCACCTCCAGTACCGGAGCGCTGTCGGTGAACACGCGGTAGCCGAAGTCGCCAATCGTCGCCGCAATGCGGTCGGCGAGCTGCTGCAGCTTGCCGCGCAGCACCTTGTGGTAGTCGCGGCCGAGCGCGTAACGCGCGACGAACGCCTTCGTCGGATCGTCCAGCACCGCCGCGCTCGCTTGCGCCCCCGGCGGCCGATAATTCAGGCGCGCCGTGATGATCCGCAGCGTCCCCGGAACGAGTTCTGCCGGCCGCGCCCGGACGGCGCCGTGCCTTGCCATATAATCCATGGCGCCATGCCGTCCGGCGGCCAGCCAGTCGATCAGCCGGCGCTCCTCGATGTCGAGGTCGGTGCCGGCGATGCCGATTTCCTGGAAGCCCAATGCCTGGCCCCAGCGTCCTATGTCGGCGGCGAGGGCCGGCCAGTCGGGTCCTGCGGCGGATGCGTCCGGGCGCGTGCGCGGCGTCTGCATCCGCGAAAGCGTACACCACGGCAACGCGCCGGATCCCGCAGCATGCCCATTGCCACCCTCCTCTACCTCCCTGACCCTGCCGCAACAGAAGCGGCGGGGGCACGACTTGCGCGCGAGCTCGCGGGCGGGATGATCGTCACGCTGTCGGGCGACCTCGGTGCGGGGAAGACGACACTCGTGCGCGGCTGCCTCAGGGCCCTCGGATGGGCGGGTCCGGTCAAGAGCCCGAGCTATCCATTGGTTGAACACTATCCGCTTTCGAGCTTATACTTCTATCACTTTGATTTTTATCGGTTCGCCGATCCAGGCGAATGGGAAACGGCGGGACTCGCCGATTGCTTTCGCCGCGACGCCGTTTGCCTGATCGAATGGCCCGAGCGGGTCGGCGGCCTGCTGCCGCCGCCGGACCTCGCCTTGACACTCACGTATGCGGACGACGTCCAGTTGTCGGGACGCAACCTCGCGCTTGCTGCGCACACGGAGGCCGGTGAACGATGTCTGACCGCGATGACCTCCACCGGCACGGGCCTGCCGTAGTCGCGATATCGCTCGAACGCCGGCGCGTCTGCCGGTGGCTGCTGCTGCCGGCGGCGCAACTCGTCGTCCCCTCCGTGGCCTGGGCCAATGTCGCCCGCATCGCGTCTGCGCGGATGTGGCCCGCGCAGGAATACACGCGCGTCGTGCTCGAGGCGCCGGTTTCGGTCGCCCACCAGGTTTCGACGCTCAAGGATCCGCATCGCGTCGTCCTCGAGCTCGAAGGCGTGCGGCTCACGCCCGAGCTCGCGCAACTCCCGACGCGCGTGCAGGCGTCGGACCCGTACATCGCGGCGATCCGCTTCGGGACGAGGGCGCCCGAAACGCTGCGCGTGGTGTTCGACCTCAAATCCGAGGCGCGAACGCAGCTGTTCGTGCTGAAGCCGGTGGCCGAGTTCGGGTATCGCGTCGTCCTGGACCTCTACCCGCTGACGCCGCTCGATCCGCTGATGGCGCTGCTCGAGGAGAAGCGCGAAGCAACCGGCGCGGAAGCGAAACCGGGCGCGGCGGCACCGCCGCCCGCCGCCGATGTCAAGCCGGACGCGAGACCGCAGGGACGGCGACGGATCACCATCGCGCTCGATCCGGGTCACGGCGGCGAGGATCCCGGCGCCATCGGTCGCCGCGGCACGCTGGAGAAGGACGTCACGCTCGCGATCGGCAGGAAGCTCAAGCGCCTCATCGACGCCGAGCCCGGCATGCGGGCCATGCTGACGCGCGACGACGACTACTACGTGCCGCTCGCGGCCCGCGTGCAGAAGGCGCGCCGCGTCGAGGCCGATCTCTTCGTCTCCATCCACGCCGACGCGTTTCGCGAGGCGCGGGCGCGCGGCTCGTCGGTGTTCGCGCTGTCGGAGAGCGGCGCGACCAGCACTGCGGCGAAGTGGCTCGCGCAGCAGCAGAATGCCGCGGATCTGATCGGCGGCGTGAATCTCGACGGCAAGGACCCGGCGCTCGCGCGCACGCTGCTCGACCTTTCGCAGACCGCGCAGATCAGCGACAGCCTGAAGGTCGGGCGGCACCTGCTGAACAGCATCGGCGCGATCAACACGCTGCACAAAGGCGCGGTCGAGCAGGCGGGATTCGCCGTCCTGAAGGCGCCGGACATCCCGTCGGTCCTGGTCGAGACGGCATTCATCTCCAATCCCGACGAAGAGCTGAAGCTGCGCAGCGATCGCCACCAGGCGCAGTTCGCCGAATCGATGGGCGACGGCATCCGGCGCTACTTCGCGGCGAATCCCCCGCTCGCGCGCGCGAAGACCTGAACGGTAGAATCGCCGGGTGCTTCGATTCTTCATCACGTTCGTCGCGCTGCAGGCGACGCTCTTCGGCCTCGAGCTCACGCCGTGGGCGCAGCAGTATTTCGTCGTCCCGTGGACCAATGCGCTGGCGGCGATCAGCGCCTGGTTCGTCACGGTGATCGACCCCGATGTCGCGGCGGCGGGCAAGATCCTGCGCAGCACGGTGAACGGGTTCGCGGTCTCGATCGAGGCCGGTTGCAACGGCATCGAGGCGACCATCGTGCTGGTGGCCGCGATATTCGCGTTCCCCGCGCCGTGGCGGGAAAAGCTCATCGGCCTGGCCGCCGGCATCGTCGCGGTGCAGGGTCTCAACATCGTGCGCGTCATCAGCCTGTTCTATCTCGGACAATGGAACATGCAGGCCTTCGAATGGGCGCATCTTTATGTCTGGCAGGCGCTGATCATGCTCGATGTGCTGGTCGTGTGGCTGGTCTGGGTTCGCCTGCTCCCGAACGCCGATGGCCGCGGCAGCGGGCCGGGTGGGCCGACGGGAGGCTCTGCCGCGGCGACGGCATGAGCACCGGTCCAACGAGTTGGCGAGCGTGACGCACGCTCCGCTTCGCGGCTTCATCGCCAGGGTGTTCGCGTGGCTGCCGGCGGCATTCGTCGTCTGGTATTTCGCGGCACCGTTGCTGATGTGGCCGGTGGCGCTGCTCGTCGAACTCGTCGCCCGCTCTGCATTCGGCGATCTCGTGCGCGGTGTCGAACAGGTCGGCTCCGTGCTCACCTTCGCGACGGCGCTCAAGCCCGGCTCGACCTCGACGCGGGGCGCGGAGATCACCGCCGATGTCAACATGCTGCTGTATTCGTTCGGACTGCCGCTCTATGCGGCGCTGGTGCTCGCCGCGCGCGAACCGGGCTGGCCGCGCCGCCTGCTCGCAGGCTACGCGGCCCTCGTACCGTTCGTTGCCTGGGGTGTCCTCGCCGACTTTCTGAAGACCGTCGCCATCACGTCGGGACCGCAGATCGCGTCGCAGACGGGATTCGTCGCGTGGCAGCGGGAAGTGATCGCGTTTTCCTATCAGTTCGGCACGCTGATATTGCCGACGGTGGTGCCGGCCGTCGCCTGGGTGCTCACCCATCGCCAATTTCTCGAGCGCCTCAGGATCCGATAAGGGCGCCAGGCTCCTCCGGAATCAGGGTCGGATACGCAACCAGCGGGACCCCTGCCGGCCGATCGATCGGGCGTGCCGTTGGTTACGTATCCGACCCCGATTGCGCCGCCTTCCGTTCGCGCTCGCGTTCGCGCAGCACGCGCCGTTGCACCTTGCCGGTGGTGGTCATCGGCAACGCGTCGATGAACTCGATTTCCTTCGGGTACTCGTAGGGCGCCAGGTAATGCCGCACATGTTCGCGGATGTCGTTCTCGATCGCCGCTGATGGCGTCTGGTCCGCCGCGAGCACGATGAACGCTTTCACGACGTTGCCGCGCATCTCGTCGGGCGACGGGACCACCGCAGCGTTCGCGACCGCCGGGTGGCGGACGAGACAGTTCTCGATCTCCGACGGGCCGATCCGGTAACCCGCTGCCTTGAACATGTCGTCGGCCCGACCCTGGTACCAGAGGTAACCTTCGGCGTCGCGCTGCGCGAGGTCGCCGGTGCGGCACCAGTCGCCGGTGAACTTCCGCGCGGTCCCCTCGGGATTCCTGTAGTACTCGAGGAAGAAGACGGGATCCGGATTGCCATCGGGCGCAATGCGGTTGACCGCGACTTCGCCGATCTCCCCCGCGCCGACCTCGCGGCCGTCGTCGTCGATCACCGCGATGCTGTGGCCGGGGTAGGGACGGCCCATCGAACCGGGTTTCGCCGGCCACGACTCGTGCGAGTTGCCGACGACGTAATTCATTTCGGTCTGTCCGAACATTTCGTTGATCGTCACGCCGAGCGCGTCGCGTGCCCAGTCGAATACCGCCGTCCCGACGGCTTCCCCGGCACTCATGACGGTCCGCAGGCGGAGGTCGAAGCGCTCCCTGGGCCGCGGATGGGCCTTCATCAGCATCTTCAGTGCCGTCGGGAACAGGAACGCGTTGCGGACTCCGTACTTCTCGATCAGGCCGAGCGCGCGGTCCGGATCGAACCGCCCGCGATAGCCGACGATCGGCTGGCCGAAATACAGCGCCGGGAGCAGCGCGTCCATCAGCCCACCGGTCCACGCCCAGTCGGCCGGCGACCAGAAGAGGTCCCCTTCGCGCGGGTAGCCGTCGTGCGAATGGACGAATCCGGGCAGATTGCCAAGCAGGCATTGCTGCGGCATCAGCGCCCCCTTCGGCGGTCCCGTGGTGCCGCTCGTGTAGACCAGGAGCGCCGGATCAACGGCGCGGGTCGTCACGGGCGCGAAATGGCACGATGCCTTCTCGAGCAACAGCTCGTAGGGCGTGATCCACGCCTCGCGCGCGCCGGCGACGCCGACGACATGGGAGACGCCGGGGCAGCGCTCGCGGATCGACGCGAGGTTCGGCTGCGACTGCGGGTCCACGAACGCGATCCTCGCCTCGGAATCGATCAGCCGGTATTCGAGTGCCTCCGGACCGAACAGGAAGGACAACGGCACGGCAACGGCCCCCAGCTGGTAGGCGGCCATGTGCGCGACCACGGTTTCGGGCCGCTGCGGAAGCACGAGCGCGATCTTGTCGCCGCGCCCGATGCCCAGCGCCGTGAGGGCGTTGGACAGCCGATTCACGTTCTGCTGCAGATCCCAGAACGTGAACGAGGCACGCGCCCCCGACTCGTCCTCCCAGTACAGCGCGAAGCGCGAGCGATCGTTCGCCCAGCGCGCGCAGCAGGCCTGCGCGATGTTGAATTCCGCGGGCACGTTCCAGCGGTGCGCCGCACAGATCTCGCGGTAGCGATCGACCGCCATTCGGGTGTGGTCAGGCTGCTGGTCCGGACCCTGCCGCGGCGGTTCCCGGCGCCACGGGATCGACGACTGTCCAGACCCAGTCCGCATGACGCTCGAGCACGCGCCCGTACCGGATCGTGCGTGGCGAAGCCCCTGTCCGGAGCGTGTACTGCTTGGACGCGTGGTACTCGACGGCGGGAACGATCAAGGACTGCACCGGCGGCTCGCCCTCGCGTCGGCTGAACGAAAGGAAGAGACCCTGGAACTCGCGCCCCGTGATGGTCGGAATCTCGCCATTGACCGAGTAATCGGCCTCCCGCACCTTGCGCAGTTCGCACAGGTCGGCGTTGACCAGCGCGTTCGCGATCAGCTGCAGTCCGATCTCCGCCTCCTGGGCAGAAAGGCGGCGCATGCGCCGGGTGATCCCCAGGACCCATGCTTCCTGGTCCCGGCGGCGGATCGCCACGAGTGTGTTGAGCGTGAGCTCCGTCGCGGCACCCATGGGCGCATTGAGGCGGAAGCCCGACGCGCTGATGTCCTTCATCTCCCAGGTTCCGCCGGGCGCCGTGAACGCGGGGGGCCGCCCCAATCCTGACCGCAGCCCCGCACCCGGCTCGCGCATGCGCCCGAAGACTGCGAGTTCCATCGTATTGCCGAAGCTGCGGCCGGTGCCGGCAGGCGCGATCGCGGCGTGTGTCGTCCCGGCGCAGATGCGTGCAGATGGCGGGAAAGCCGACAATGGCGTCGACGGGGCCGGAAGCGAGTTTGCGTTCCCCGCGCCTTGCCAGCGGCCTGTACTCGGGATCGATGCGGCTCGCGAGCTTGTTGAAGAGCGCGAACTGTTCGCGATGCAGCGAGCTGCTCTCGGAACGATGCTCGTTCCTTACCGCCTGCTCCAGCACGGTCCGGTTCTGCACGAGCAGTGCGTGGAGAGGCCGCAGGTCGACGAACAGCACCCGGCCGTCGAGGGGCGCGAGCGAGCGGCGCCGCAACCCGGTGCTTCCGGCGAGGTCGACGTAGAACGTGGTCGACGAGGTCGGCGTCACCGTCAGGCGCAGCGGCTGGCACCAGGCGTCAAGCTGCTCGGCGATCCATTCGACCTCCTTCGGCGTCAGATTGCCGGGATTGGCAAGGTGCAGCAGCAAGCGTCATCAGGAACTCGCGCTCGATCGTCGTCGGCCCGCCCATCGGGGTCGAGGCGAAGCGGCTCCCGCTCGAACCGATGCCCGCACGCGCGCATGAAAGTCCCGAACAGTACGCTCCATTTCGCCGCATCCCAGCGCTCGCAACGATAGAGCCGCAGCTTCGCGTCCTGGCGCAGATAGGCGATCTGCCGCCCGACGAGCCCCGGGAGGAGCGCACGCCACTTGCCGCTGGGGGGCTGATCGCCGACGTCGCGGGCAAACGCCGCGTAGCACTCCTGGAATCCCTGCGTCAGCTCGAACAGCGCCTGCCAGAGCTGGTCCCCGATTTTCGCGGAGCGGTCCACATGCTGGACGTACTGCGCCGTCAGGGTTCGCGCGAGGCCGTTCGCATAGGCGTCGACGCTGAAAACCCCTTCGAGGGCCGATGGCCCGCGCCGCGCCGTGCGTTCGGCGAGCGCGCGCAGTTCGGTGACGATGCTGCGCTGGGCGACGAGCGGATCGTTGACCGGAAGGGTCGGCAGCCAGCGCTCGGCGGATCGGGGATCGCCGAGGGGCCCTGACGACGTTGAGCGGAATCTGAGCATCGGCGTGATGGGCGGCGTCCGGAAGTGCCCCGCAAGAAACAAGCCCCCGCCGTTGTGGTGCACGATCGGGAACCGTGGTGTTCCCCATCACTGGCAACGGGGCGCATCGCCGCGCGGCGCGCCGACCGTCGTTTGCACGGGGCCCTCGGGGGAGATCATCACCGAAAGCCGGCCGCCGGGCAATAGCGCGGCCGCATCTGGCACGCATCGTGCATGGTACCGCCCGTGCTCCACAGCTTGAACCGCGGTCGCAATTTCACTTCCGGCGCCGGGTGCAAGTCCGCAATGCAACGGGAAACCCTTGATTTGCAGACTTGTGCAGCACAGCCGAAACCACGCAAGTGACGCAGAACGCTAGGGAACGACGACGATGGGCATTCTGATAACAGCACCCGCTCGCCGACGCGAGCCGCCGGTGGAACTCGCTGAAGTGCCCGTGGCCGCGGGTGATGTGCGCAACGCGCTGCACATTCGCGAGGTCGTCCGGATCACCGGCTTGCGCCGCGAACAGCTTTACATGTGGCAGCGCCGCTATAACTTTCCGGCGCCGCTGCGCGACGGCTTCGGTGACCGCGTTTATCCGCCGGACCAGGTTGCGCGCCTGAAGCTCATCAAGCAGCTGCTGTCGGAAGGCTGGCGCGCGGGCGCCGTGGTGCCGCTGACCGAGTCGGTGCTGCAATCGATGCTGGGACTCACGGTCGAGGATCCGGCGCCGTTGCCGGGCGAGATCGAGGGTGCCGTCAAGCTGCTCGCGCAGCATCGCATCGGCGAGCTGCAGAATCATCTGTCGAAGCTGCTGGCGGGGCAGGGAATGCGCAAGTTCCTCGAGGCGACGCTCATTCCACTGAACGAGGCCGTGCACGAGAGGGTCGTGCGTGGCGAGATGGAGACCTTCCAGGAGCTGCGCTTCGGCGATCTCGTGCACCGCCTGCTGCGCGACGTGACGCGGCTCGTCCGCCCCTCCCGCGACGCACAGCACGTGCTGCTCGCCACGCCGCCCAACGATCCCAACCCGCTTGGCCTCGCGATTCTGGAATTGCTGCTGTTCACCGAGGGCGTCAACTGCCTGACGCTGGGCGCAGGGCGTGCCGGCGCAGGAAATCGCCGGCGCGGCCTCCGCCTACAAGACGAGCCTGGTCGTGCTGCTGTTCGATCGGGGAATCTCGGGCAAGATCGCGGGCCAGGAGATACGCTCGCTGCGCGCCGAATTGCCATCGGAGATACCGCTGGTGGTCAGCGGGCGCGCCGTGAATCTGCTGGCCAAGCCGATCGCCGACGTGCAGACGGCGGCCGATTTCAGCTCCATCATGGCGATGATGCGCGAACTGGGGATCACCTCGGCGCCCGCGTCGCCCGCGCTGCAGGCGGTGCCGTTGCCCGCCACGATGCACGGCCTGTTGCCGGAGAGTCCCGCGCGGGCGTAATCTGCGCGGGTGAGTCCTGGCACCGGCACCCCCGCAGTTCCCCCGCATGCAGCGCGCGGTCGCATCACGCGCGCCATGTGGCACACCATAGGTCTGATCGTCGCGGCGCTGCTTGCCTACGCGCTCTGGCGCGGCTATCAGAATCCCGACCTGCTGCTCGACCTCTCCGCGCTGCGGCTTTGCTGAGGGGGTGAACGCTGCCCGCGCGACCGGTCAGGGCAACCTGCGCATCCACGACGCCGTTGCCGCGGCATCGTCGTATTGCTCGCCGTCCAGGCCGGCTGCCACGCGCCGCCTGTCCTCGGGTGTCCGGTTCTGCGACAGCTTGAGCTTGGCGTCGAACCGCTTCACCCTGATCCGAAAGCCCACGATGGCGCCAACCATCGCCGCGAGCCGCTCGGGGTCGAGGCCGAGCTTCCAGGGCGTATCGCGGCCTGCTTCGAAGCGGTGAATCATCAGGTCGAGCACGGCGCGTGTCTCGGCGGCATCGCGCGCGAGCTCGATCGTGCCGTGCGCGTGCGCGACCGCATAGTTCCACGTCGGCACCGCGCCGGCAGGATCGGCGTACCACGACGGCGAAACGTACGCATGCGGCCCGTGGAAGATGGCGATCGCTTCCGCGCCGGCGGCGATCTGCGCGTGCGGATTGGCGCGGGCGAAATGGCCGAACAGCGTGCCGTGCGGCTCGCAGTCGGCAACATGCAGCAGCGGCAGGTGCGTCACCAGCGGCTCGGGCGAGTGCGGCGTGATCAGCGTCGCGAACGGGTGGTCGTGAACCAGCCGCGCGATCGTCGCGCGATCGCGCGACGCGAAGTGTTCCGGGACGTAGAGGCTCATCTGCGCGTGCGGCCGGGAGCGGTCACTGGCGCGACGAACGAGCGGCATCCGGCGGCGCACCGGCGCCGCCGCCGCGCGGCGCGAACAGCGCAAGCGCATCGGCGGCAACGAAGCTGTAGCGATGGCTGCAGAACTCGCAGGTCACGCCGACCATTCCCTGCTCGGCCAGAATGCTCTCGATTTCGGCGCGGCCGAGCATCCTGAGCGCGTTGGATACCCGCTCGGCGGAGCAAGCGCAATGGAAGCGCGCGGCGCGCGGCGCGACCACGCGCAGGTCGTGGTCGGGAAAGCGCGCGGCGAGCAGCGCCTCGACGCCCGCTGCTCCGAGCAGCTCGGCATCGCCCAGGTCGAGCCGGGACGCCACCTGTCGCCACGCAAGGTCGTCCCCGGGACCGGCGCTTGGCATCCGCTGGAGCAGCAAGCCACGCACCCGCGTCGCGTCGGCGGCGAGCACCAGGCGGCTGTCGATCTGCTCGGAGGTGGTGAGGTAGTGCTCGATCAGCGTGGCAATCGACGCCGCCTCGAGCGCGACGATCCCCTGGTAGATCGGTCCGCCGTCCTTGGGGTCGAGCATGATCGCGAGGCGGCTCGCCGCCGGATCCCCGGCGAGCACCTGCAGCGGAGCGTCGTCCGGCAAGGCGCCTGCGGTGTCGCGCCACTGCGCGGTGGCGCGCAGGCCGAGGTCGGCCGTGCATTCGACGACGAGGAGACTGACCGGGCCCGCCGCCTGCAGCTGAACGATCAGCGTCCCCTTGAAGCTCAACGTCGAGGCGAGCAGCGCGGACGCGGCGAGCAGCTCGGCCAGCACCCGGCGCAGCGCCGGCGGATAGGGATGCTGGCCGAGGATCTCGCGGCAGGTGTCGTCGAGGCTCACCAGCGCGCCGCGAATGGCCGCGCGCTCGAACATGAAGCGCGTTACGTTGTCGGCGAAGCGGGTCGGGGCGTCCATGGGGCCGTCTATCTCAGCGCTTCACCGGGACGGTGTACAGCGTCATCGGCAGGCCGGAGTTCCGGTCGAACGTCGCGCCGGCGGTGATGCCGACGCGAGCGATGGCAGCGGCCGTGCGCAGCTTCGGATACTCGGCGTGCATCGCACCCAGCGCGAACTCGCGGCCGGAGCCCACGGCCCAGAAGCGGGTGTACTCGAACACCTCGCGCATCGAGTAGACGCCGAAGATGCCGTGCTCGTTCGCGACCAGCGCCGTCACCTGCGTCGATTCGTAGGGGTCGTCCTCCTCCTCTTTCGGATTGAGGAAGTGCTGCTCCTTCAGTATCGGGTGCAGCTTGCGGAAGGTTTCGAAGATCGCCGCCTTGGTCGAGAAGTCGAGATCCCCGTGCGCCGCGAGCAGGCTCTCGAACACGAGCTGGTGCGCGGCGCTGCCGCACAGCCCGATGTACGTGCCCCGGTAATGGACGATCTTCTCCGAGGTCCGGTCGAACTCCGCGGAAAGCCGCGTGTCGCCGAACGTGGTGAGCGAATCGGCGGCGATGGCGATTTCATCGTTCTTGCGGACGGCAACGAGGGTGGTCATGGGCTTTCGCGGGGGATGGCGCGGCGGGGAAGCGATTCGCCGCGGGAAAACCGTTAATTATACCGCCCCGCGCCCTGTGCTCGCGAACGGAGACGGCGCCCGCAGCTCCGCCGCCGGCGGCAGCCGCGCCGGATCCCACGCGGCGATGGCCCATGACCAGAAATCGGCGGGGCAGGCCGGAGCGTCGGCCTTTTCCGGCAGGCGTTGCCCGAGAAGGCGCCACGCCGCGGCGAGCGCGGGCAGCGGGTCCTCTGGCAGCGCCGCGGCGCCGGTCTGCTTGGACAGCTTCTCCCCTGCGGCGTTGACCGCTACCGGCACATGCAGATAGGACGGCGGTGCGTAACCGAGGAGTTCCTGCAGGTGGATCTGGCGCGGCGTCGACGCGAGGAGGTCGGCCCCGCGCACCACGTGCGTGATGTCCTGGAGCGCATCGTCGACGACGACCGCAAGCTGGTAGGCGTAGAGACCGTCCGCACGCCGCACCACGAAGTCGCCGACATCGCGCGCGAGATCCTGTGTCTGCGATCCCTGGAGGCGGTCGTCGAATTCGATGTGCGCGCTGCCGACGCGCACCCGCCAGGCGCGCGCCGGACGGTCGCGCCGATCCGCCGGCATTCCGTTGCGGCAGGTTCCCGGATAGACGCGCTCGCCGCCCGGCCCCATCGGGGCCGTCGCGAGCTCGCGTCGCGAACACGCGCACTCGTAGAGGTGCCCGTTGGTGCGCAAGCGCTCCAGCGCGGCGGCATAGTATTCGTCGCGCTCCGATTGGCGCGAGACCTCGCCATCCCAGGTGAATCCGTAGTGCTCGAGCGTCGCGAGGATCGCCGCTTCGGCGCCGGGGCGTGACCGGGGCCGATCGACGTCCTCGATGCGCAACAGCCATTGGCCGCCGGCGGCGCGCGCGTCGCAATGGCTGGCGAGCGCCGCGACGAGCGAGCCGAAGTGCAGCGGCCCGGTGGGCGAGGGGGCGAAGCGGCCGCGGTGGTGCGGTCGGGGCGAAGCGGAGCGGGTGCTCACCGCACCGCGATGGGCGACGGCAGCGCGCTGATTTTCGCGGGAGCGGCCGGCGTGAACACCCAGTTCCGGTTCATCGTTGCCAGGACCGCATTGGGATATTCGGGACGGCCGAGACTGCCGTTGTAGCGGCCGAGCGCGCGGAAGACGTCGCCGTTCTCGGTGTCGAGATAGTGGCGCAGGATCACGCAGCCGTAGCGCAGGTTCGTGCGCAGGTGAAAGAGGTTGTGTTCGGGCGTGCCGATGAGCTTCGTCCAGAACGGCATCACCTGCATGTAGCCGCGCGCATCCGCGGATGAGATCGCGTACTTGCGGAAGTTGCTCTCATGCTGGATCACGCCGAGGACCAGCTGCGGATCGAGTCCGGCCCGCACCGCTTCGTAATGCGCGGTGGCGATGAATTCGTTGCGCGAGCCGGCATCCGGGAACTTCGGCGCGAGGCGCCGGGACATCTCTTCCTGCCACTCGCGCAGCCCCGGATTGGTCGCGTGGTCGGCCGGTACCGGGTTGTCGGCGATCGCGCGCTGCAGGCCGGCGACGACCGACGGCGCGAGCCTCTCCTCGACCTGCGCGCCGGCCAGCGCCGGCGCCGGCGCCAGCGCAAGGAGCATGGCCGCTGCGATGCCGAAGACGTACCTGGTTGTGCCCGAAAACGTCATGCTGTGGCGAGCTTCCCTTTGATGAACGTGGACATTTCGCCCACGGCGACCGGCGTCGCCGCGGCATCGCGCCGGGCCTGGTATTCGATCTTCCCTTCCTTCAGGCCCCGATCGCCGATCGTGATCCGGTGCGGAATGCCGATCAGCTCGAGATCAGCAAACATCACGCCAGGGCGCTCGCCGCGATCGTCCAGCAGCACTTCGATGCCGGCGGCTTCGAGCTCGTCGTGGAGCGAATCGGCCGCCGCCTTGACCCCCTCGTTGCGGTCGTAGCCCACCGGCGCGATCGCCACCTGGAACGGGGCCAGCGGCTGCGGCCACGCGATGCCCTTGCCGTCGTGGTTCTGCTCGATGGCCGCGGCGACGACACGCGTGATCCCGATACCGTAGCAGCCCATTTCCATGACCTGCGATTGACCGCCGGCGTCGAGATAAGTTGCACCCATCGCCCGCGAGTACTCGTCGCCCAGCGCGAAGACGTGGCCCACCTCGATGCCGCGCAGGATTTCGAGCGCGCCCCGGCCGTCGGGCGAGGGATCGCCGGCAACGACGTTGCGCAGATCGGCGACGTGGTCGGGCTCGCGGCAATCGCGGCCGAAATTGACGCCGCGAAGGTGGAAGTCGCGCTCGTTCGCGCCGCAGACGAAGTCCGCCATCGCCGCCACCGTCCGGTCGACGATCAGCGTCAGGTCCTTCGGGATGCCGACCGGGCCGATGTAGCCCGGGTTGCAGCCGGTCACCGCGATGATTTCCGCCGGCGTGGCCCAGCGGAATTGCTCCAGTCCCGGGATCTTGGTCACCTTGATTTCGTTCAGGGCGTGGTCACCGCGGATCAGCAGCATGTAGACGCGCGCCGGCTGTCCCTCGATATCGGCCGCGAGCATGATGCACTTCACGGTGCGCGCCAGCGGCAGGGCGAGGAGCTCCGCCACGTCCTCGCAGGTCGCCTTGCCGGGCGTGGGCACCTTCAGCATCGCTTCCGCCGGCGCCGGGCGCGACGGGGCGAGGGCGACGGCTTCGGCGAGCTCGACGTTCGCTGCGTAGTCCGACGCGGGGCACCAGGCGATGGCGTCCTCGCCCGACTCGGCGAGCACCTGGAATTCGTGCGACGCGCTGCCGCCGATCTGGCCCGTGTCGGCCGCGACCGCGCGGAACTTGAGCCCCATGCGGCCGAATATCCGCGCGTACGCGTCGTACATCGCCTGGTACGAGCGCAGCATGCCCGCCTTGTCGACGTCGAACGAGTACGCGTCCTTCATCACGAATTCGCGCGAGCGCATCACGCCGAAGCGCGGCCGGACTTCGTCGCGAAACTTCGTCTGGATGTGATACAGATTGAGCGGCAGCTGCTTGTAGCTCTTGATTTCCTTGCGCGCGATGTCGGTGATGACCTCCTCGGAGGTCGGCTGGACGATGAAGTCGCGGTCGTGGCGATCCTTGAGGCGCAGGAGCTCCGGCCCGTATTTCGCCCAGCGCCCGGTCTCCTGCCATATTTCCGCCGGCTGCACGACGGGCATCAGGAGCTCGATCGCGCCGGCGCGGTTCATCTCCTCGCGCACGATGGCCTCGACCTTGCGCATCACGCGGAGGCCCAGCGGCATCCAGGTGTAGATGCCGGCGGCGAGCCGCTTGATCATGCCGGAGCGCAGCATCAGGCGGTGGCTGACGAGTTCCGCCTCGGCGGGCGCCTCTTTCAGGGTCGAGAGCAGGAATCGTGATACGCGCATGGTGCCGGCCGTCCGGGCAAACGATCATTTTACCCCGGCGGGCCCGCGGTGCCGCAACGAAGACGGCAAGCGGGCGGTGTTCCGTCCGCCGGCACGACGAAGGCGCCACGCGGGCGCCTCCGGGGGACCGGGAAAACTGCCCGTCGCGCGGGGTCCCGAGCGCGCGGCGTCTGGCCTTGCGCTACCGGACGACGATCACCGGCAGTTTGCTGTGCGTCAGCACTTTCTGCGTCTCGCTGCCCAGCAGCACTGCCGAAATGCCGCGGCGGCCATGCGATGCCATCACGATCGCATCGCATTTGTGCTTCTTGGCGGCGGCGAGGATCGCTTCCCAGGGGGCCGCGGCGATCGCATAGGCGGTCTTGCACGTGACGCCGGCGGTCTCGGCCTTGGTGGCCGCCGCCTCGAGGATCTTCTGCGCGTCCTCCGCGGCGAGCTTCGCGTACTCCTTGCGCGACACGGGCTCGTAGACGACGCCGTCGGCATACGCGGGCATCGGGTAATCCGGAGCGGCATAGAAAGCGATCAGCGCGGAGCCCATGGCCTGCGCGATCCCGATCGCATGCGCCAGCGCCTTGTCCGAGAGCTTCGAGCCGTCTGTTGCCACCAACAGGGTCTTGTACATGTCCGCTCCTCGCGTTGTTTGTGGTCTTTTTGCATTATCCGCGAAAATCAGCACGACGGCGTTGATCGAGGTCAACAGGGCACCAGGGTTGACCCGCCGGGGGCGGCACCGTAGATTCGGCAGGATGTCCGCTCCGTTCCCCCGCGTCGCCGCGGCATCGGGCCCGGTCGAGTCGGCGCAGGGCCAGGCGCTATCGACCCCTGCGCCCGCCGCGCCGCGCTGCTTTCACTGCGGCGAGCGAAATCCGGAACCCACCCTCTGGCAGGCCGAGCTCGCCGGCGCGACGCGGTACTTCTGCTGCGCCGGCTGCCTTGGCATCGCGCGCACCATCCATGGCGCCGGGCTCGACGCATTCTACGAGCGCCGCACGGAGGCCGCCGACCGGCCGCTGCCCGGCCGGGACGGCGATGACGAGTGGTCGCACTGGGACGCGGCGGCCGCGCAGGAGGGGCTCGTGCGCGTGGCGGAGGACGGCAGGCGCGAGCTCTCGCTGCTGCTCGAAGGCATCCACTGCGGCGCGTGCATCTGGCTGATCGAGTCGTGGCTCGCGCGCCAGCCGGGTGTCGTGCTGGCGAGCGTCAATTTCGCGACGCGTCGCGCCCGCATCGTCTGGGATCCGGCCCAGTGCAGGCTCTCCGACCTGTTGCGCACGATTCGCCGCAATTGGCTATCGCGCTTTTCCGTACGACCCGGCGCGCCGCGAAGCGCTGGCGCAGCGCGAATCGCGCGCGCTGCTGCTGCGCCTGGCCGTCGCGCTGCTCGCGATGATGCAGGTGATGATGTTCGCCGTGCCGACCTACATCACGGTCGACGGCGTCGAGCCCGTGCACCGGCGGCTGCTGGAGTGGGCGAGCCTCACGCTGACGCTGCCTGCGCTCGTCTACTCCGCGGCGCCATTCTTCGCCGGCGCGTGGCGCGACCTGAAGTTGCGCCGTCCCGGCATGGACGTGCCGATCGCGCTGGGGCTCGGCGCGGCGTTCGCCGGCAGCGCGTGGGCGACGTTCACCGGCGAGGGCGCCGTCTACTACGACTCGGTGACGATGTTC
The DNA here is from genome assembly GCA_963751405.1 of uncultured beta proteobacterium. GTDB lineage: Bacteria > Pseudomonadota > Gammaproteobacteria > Burkholderiales > Casimicrobiaceae > CAIWHR01. The sequence continues at coordinate 30,406 of CAVVUJ010000026.1, forward strand.
ATTGCGCTGCTGCTCTGCGCGCGCTACGTCGAGCTCGTCGCGCGCCGGCGCGCCGGCGACGCGGTCGAGCGCGTGGCGCGGGCGCGCCCGGCGACCGCCGAGCGCCTCGCGGCGTGGCCGGACCGCAATGCCGTCGAGAGCGTCGGCGCGGCGTCGCTCGCCGCCGGGGAGCACGTGCTCGTGCGCCCGGGCGGAACGGTCCCGGCCGACGGCGAGGTGGTCGACGGCCGCGGGAATGTCGAGGAGGCGATCCTGACCGGCGAAGCGCAGCCGCGGGCGAAGGCGCCGGGAGACACCGTGCTTGCGGGCAGCGTCGTGCGTGACGGCGCGCTCGTGGTCCGGGTCAGCGCGGCCGGCGAGGCGACGCGGCTGGCGGCCATCGAGCGCCTCGCGGAGCGCGCGGCGAACGAGCGGCCGCGGATCGCGCGGGTCGCCGATCGGATCGCCGGCTGGTTCGTCGGCACGCTGCTCGCGCTCGCCGCGCTGACGGCGGCCATCTGGTGGCAGGTCGACCCGTCGCGCGTGCTGGCGGTGACGTTCGCCGTGCTCGTCGTCTCCTGCCCCTGCGCGCTGTCGCTGGCGACGCCGGCGGCCCTCGCCGCGGCGGCCGGCGCGCTGTCGCGGCGGCAGGTCGTCATCGCGCGCGGCGACGCGCTGGAAGCGCTGTCGCGCGTCACGCACGTGGTGTTCGACAAGACCGGCACGTTGACCACCGGCCATGTCGTGTTGCTGGAGGTGCTGCCGCTGGGATCCGCCACGCGTGCGGAAGCGCTGACGCTCGCCGCGGCGCTCGAGGCACCGTCCGAGCATCCGGTGGCCCGGGCCTTCCGCGACGCCGTGGCGAACCGGTCGTCGCTGCCTCCGGTCGCGGACATCGCCATCCATCCGGGCAATGGCATCGAAGGGACCATCGCCGGCCGCCGCGTGCGCATCGGACGGCTGCCGTTTGCAGGTGCGCTGTCGGGGCGGCCGTTGCCGGACGGCGCCGAGGCTGTCGGCGCCGGCATGACGCGGGTGGCGCTGGGTGATGCCGACGGGTTCATCGCGCTGTTCGTGCTGGGCGACGCGCTGCGCCCGGGGGCGGCGGCGCTCGTCCTCCGCCTGCAAGCCGCCGGCATCACGCCGGTGCTGCTGTCGGGCGACGGCGCGTCGAGTGTGGCCGCCATGGCGCAGACGCTCGGCATTGCCGAGGCGCACGGCGACGCGCAGCCGGACGCCAAGCGCGCAACCATCGCGCGGATGCAGGAGGCGGGTGCCGTGGTGGCGATGGTCGGCGACGGCATCAACGATGCGCCGTCGCTCGCGCAGGCGCAGGTGTCGGTGAGTCTGGGCAGTGCGACCCCGCTCGCGCAGTGGACCGCGGATGTCGTCGTGCTGTCCGACGAGCTGCCGCGCATCGCCGATGCCATCGTGCACGCGCGCCGCACGTTCCGCGTCGTCCGGCAGAATCTGGCGTGGGCGTTCGCCTATAATGTCGTTGCGATTCCGGCTGCGGCATTCGGTCACGTCACGCCGCTCGTCGCGGCGCTGGGCATGTCGGTCTCCTCGCTCCTCGTCGTCGGCAATGCCATGCGAGTCGCCAGGATGCGCGAGGCGGCAAGCCGATCGTGACGCGGCCCGCGGGGCGCGCTGGCCTTTCCACCGTTCGGGGCTGCCGCAATGGAAGTGCTGGTGCTGTTGATTCCCGTGTCGGTCCTGCTCGTGCTGCTGATCGGCGCCGTTTTCTGGTGGTCGGTGCGCAGCGGACAGTTCGACGACCTCGACGGGCCGGCACACCGGATCCTGGCGGATGACGACACGAGCGATGCGATTCCCGGTGCGCCGGCGGCACCCGATGACTCGCGTCGGGTCGACGGGCGCATTGACTTCGATCAAACCGGCGCCAGAATCACGCCGCTAGAATCGCGCATTTTGTTATCGTGGGTGCCTGACCAGGAAGCCGGAGGGGCCCGCGGCAGCGGGTGCCGCCGGGGAGCGGCGCACTGGTGAAGATGGGGAGACGCAGACGATGAATGCGGCAAGCGCGGGAACGTTCAACTACAAGGTGGTGCGCCAGTTCACCGTCATGACGGTGGTCTGGGGCATCGTGGGGATGCTGGTCGGCGTGATCATCGCCGCGCAGCTCCTCTGGCCGGAGCTCAATTTCGACATCCCGTGGCTTTCGTATGGCCGACTGCGTCCGCTGCACACGAATGCGGTGATCTTCGCGTTCGGCGGCTGCGCGCTGTTCGCGACGGCGTACTACGTCGTCCAGCGCACGTGCCAGGTCCGGCTGTTCTCGGATGCGCTGGCGGCATTCACGTTCTGGGGCTGGCAGGCGGTGATCGTGCTGGCTGCCGTCACGCTGCCGCTGGGCTACACGTCGGGCAAGGAGTATGCGGAGCTCGAGTGGCCGATCGACATCCTGATCACGCTCGTGTGGGTCGCCTATGCCGTGGTGTTCTTCGGCACGATCGCCAAGCGCAAGACGCCGCACATCTACGTGGCCAACTGGTTCTTCGGCGCGTTCATCCTGACCATCGCGCTGCTGCACGTCATCAACAGCGCCGAAATGCCGGTCTCGTTCCTGCCGATGAAGTCCTACTCGGCCTATGCGGGGGTGCAGGACGCGATGGTGCAGTGGTGGTACGGCCACAACGCCGTCGGCTTCTTCCTGACGGCGGGCTTCCTCGGGATGATGTACTACTTCGTGCCGAAGCAGGCGGGACGCCCCGTCTACTCGTACCGGCTGTCGGTCGTGCACTTCTGGGCGCTGATCTTCACGTACATGTGGGCGGGTCCCCACCACCTGCATTACACCGCGCTTCCCGACTGGACGCAGTCGCTCGGCATGCTGTTCTCGCTGATCCTGCTGGCGCCGTCCTGGGGCGGGATGATCAACGGGATCATGACGCTGTCGGGCGCGTGGCACAAATTGCGCTCCGACCCGATCCTCAAGTTCCTGATCGTGTCGCTGTCGTTCTACGGCATGAGCACGTTCGAGGGGCCGATGATGTCGATCAAGACGGTCAACGCGCTGTCGCACTACACCGACTGGACGATCGGCCACGTGCACTCGGGCGCGCTGGGCTGGGTGGCGTTCATCTCGATCGGCTGCATCTACTACCTGATCCCGCGGATGTTCGGCAAGACCGAGATGTGGTCGGTCCGCCTCATCACCGTGCACTTCTGGGTCGCGACGATCGGCGTCGTCCTCTACATCGCCTCGATGTGGATCGCCGGCGTCATGCAGGGCCTGATGTGGCGCGCCGTGAACGCCGACGGCACGCTCACCTACGCGTTCGTCGAGAGCGTGAAGGCCACCTACCCGTTCTACGCGATCCGGCTCGCCGGCGGGGTGCTGTTCCTCGGCGGCATGCTGATCATGGCGTACAACATGATCAAGACGATCGCGGGCAGCAGGGGCGTCGAGGCGCCGATCCCCCTTGCCGGCGCCGCGGCGCACGCCTGAGGCGGGCATTCCTGAATGCGACCAGGGAACAGCACATGAAAATCGACCAGGCATTCATCGAGCAGCACATCGGCTGGATGATCGTATTGATCATTCTCACCGTCAGCGTGGGCGGGCTCGTCGAGATCGTCCCGCTGTACTTCCAGAAGTCGACCACCACGCCGGTGGCCGGCGTCAAGCCCTACACGCCGCTGCAGCTCACCGGCCGCGACGTCTACCTGCGCGAGGGCTGCTACAACTGCCACTCGCAGATGATCCGGCCGTTCCGCGCGGAGACCGAGCGCTACGGGCACTATTCGGTCGCCGGCGAATTCGTCTACGACCATCCGTTCCAGTGGGGCAGCAAGCGCACGGGGCCGGATCTCGCGCGCGTCGGCGCCAAGTATTCCGACGACTGGCACCGGGTGCACCTCAACAATCCGCGCGACGTCGTGCCCGAGTCGAACATGCCCGGCTACCCCTGGCTCGCGAAGACGGCGGCGAGCGCTTCCGACATCGAGGCCAAGATGCGCGCGCTGCGGCGGGTGGGCGTTCCGTACACGGATGCCGAGATCGCGAAGGCGCCGGCCGAGCTCAAGGACCGGACCGAGCAGGATGCGCTGATCGCGTACCTGCAGATGCTCGGCCTGGCGATGAAGAATGCGAGGTGAGCCATGAACTTTCTATACGATCCTTGGCACCGCGACGACCGTGCTGGCGTTCGTTGCCTTTCTCGGCATCGTTGCGTGGGCCTGGGGCAGCGGCCGCAGGAAGGCGTTCGACGAGGCGGCGAACGCGCCGTTCGCGCTGCCTGACGAGACGGACGGGATACAAAAATGAGCGACTTCACTTCGGAATTCTGGAACTGGTGGGTCATCGTCGGCACGGTGGCTTCGATCGGCTATTGCGCATGGCTGCTCGTCGTGTCGAGCCGGATCAAGATGAAGGGCGCCCCGGCCCCGGGCAAGCAGGCCGACACCACCGGCCACACCTGGGACGGCGACCTCGCCGAGTACAACAACCCGCTGCCGCGCTGGTGGATGTGGCTGTTCTGGATCACGATCGCGTACGCGGTGGTCTATCTCGTGTTCTACCCGGGCCTCGGTCGCGCCCCGGGCGTTCTCGGGTGGACGTCGGCCGACGCGGCCGCGAAGGAGAGCGCCGCGGTCGATGCGAAGACCAAGCCGCTGTACGACAAGTACCTGGCGATGGACCTGAAGCAGGTGGCGGCGGATCCGCAGGCGCGCGCGATGGGCGAGCGGCTGTTCCTCAACAACTGCGCACAGTGCCACGGCTCGGATGCCGGGGGCAGCCGCGGCTTTCCCAGCCTGCGCGACAACGACTGGCTCTGGGGCGGCGCGCCGGAGACGATTCGCGAATCGATCGCGAACGGCCGGATGGGCGTGATGCCGGCGCTGGGCCCGGCGCTGGGCGACGACGGCGCGAAGAACGTCATCGCCTACGTGCGCTCGCTGTCCGGTCTCACGCACGACAGCCTGCGCGGGCAGCAGGGCAAGGCGTTGTTCGAGCAATACTGCGCGGCGTGCCATGGCGTCGACGGCAAGGGCAACCAGGCGGTCGGCGCGCCCAACCTGACCGACGCGATCTGGCTCTACGGCAGCTCCGAGGCGACGATCGCCGAGGGCATCAACAAGGGCCGCCACCTCGGTCTGGACGAGAATCACCTGCCGATGCCGTCCCACAAGGCGAGCCTCGGTGACGGCAAGGTGCAGCTCCTGGCCGCCTACGTGTGGGGTCTGTCCAACTCTAAGTGAGCGATTCCCGGACGACGATTCCGATCCAGCCGGCGGCGGCCGGCACCGAGGCCGAGGTCGGCCTCTACGAGATCCGCAAGAAGATCTACCCGCGGGCGGTGAGCGGGCGGTTCGCGACCTGGTCGTGGGCGCTGATCTTCGCCACGCAGATCGTCTTCTACGGCCTGCCGTGGCTCTCGTGGAACGACCGGCAGGCGGTGCTGTTCGACATCGCCGCGCGCAAGTTCTACATCTTCGGCATCGTGTTCTGGCCGCAGGACGTCATCTATCTCGCGTTCCTGCTGATCATCGCCGCGCTGTCGCTGTTCCTGTTCACCGCGATGGCGGGCCGATTGTGGTGCGGCTATGCCTGCCCGCAGACGGTGTACACGCAGATCTTCCTGTGGGTGGAGCGCAAGATCGAGGGGGACCGGAACGCGCGGATCATTCTCGATCGCCAGCCGATGTCGGCGGCCAAGCTCGGCAAGAAGACGGCCAAGCACGGCGCCTGGATGGCGATTTCGCTGTGGACGGGCGTCACGTTCGTCGGCTACTTCACGCCGTTCCGGCCGTTGCTGGCGGAGATCCCCGGCGGCCTCGGCGGCTGGGAGATCTTCTGGATTCTGTTCTACGGCTTCGCGACGTACGGCAACGCCGGGTACATGCGCGAGCAGGTCTGCAAGTACATGTGCCCGTACGCGCGTTTCCAGTCGGTGATGTTCGACAAGGACACGCTGGTCATCACCTACGACGCGGGCCGCGGCGAGCCGCGCGGCGCCCGCAGCCGCAAATCCGCCGCCAAGACGACGGGGCTCGGCGATTGCGTCGATTGCCTGGTCTGCGTGCAGGTCTGTCCCACCGGCATCGACATCCGCAAGGGACTCCAATACGAGTGCATCGGCTGCGCCGCCTGCATCGACGGCTGCAACCAGGTGATGGACCGGATGGGCTACCCGCACGGGCTCATCCGGTACACGACCGAGAACGCGCTCGCGAAGGGATACGACAACGCGACGATGTGGAGGCGGGTGTTCCGCGCCCGGACGCTCGTGTACATCGGGTTGCTCGCGACGGTCGTCGTCGCGGTGGGCGTGTCGCTTTATGTGCGCGATACGCTCAAGGTTGACGTGATCCGCGACCGGGGCACGCTCGTGCGCGAGACCGCGGCGGGAAAGATCGAAAATGTGTACCGGTTGCAGATCATGAACACCGACGAATCGCCGCGGCAATTCACCATCGCGGTGGAGGGCGTGCCCGGGATCGAGGTCGTGGGCGTCGAGCAGCCGATCGCGATTGCCGGCGAATCGCTGCGCATGGTACCGGTGCGGTTGCAGGCGCCGACCGAGGCGGGGAAGCCCGGCGCGAACCGCATCGAGTTCGTGATCGAAACGCTCGGTGGCGCCAAGCGTGCGTGGCACGAGAAATCCACCTTCCTTTTCCCGCGCTGATCCGCCCCGCGCACCGAAGCCGAAACTCATGTCCATGACCCTCCCTGTGAAGCCCTGGTACCGCGACCGCTGGCCCTGGCTGCTCATCGCCGGGCCGGCGATTGTCGTTGTCGCCGGAATCGCGACGGCGTGGATTGCGTGGTCGACCGACGACGGCGTGGTCGCCGACGACTATTACAAGCGCGGCCTCGTCATCAACCGGCAGCTCGAGCGCTCCGCGCGCGGCGAAGCATTGGGACTCGGCGCGGTGCTCGAGGTGACCCCCGACGGTGCCGTGCGGCTGCGCCTTTCCGGCCTCGCGGACGATGCGGCGCCGGCCAGCGTCAGGGCGAAGCTGACGAATGCGACGCGCGCGGGAAACGACCGCGTGGCGACCCTGGAGCGCGGCGCCGACGGCGTCTATGCGGGCCGCATGGCGCCGGTTCCGCCCGGACGCTGGCTGGTGTCCATCGAGACCGACGCCTGGCGGTTGCCGACGGTGGAGGCGGGCGGCGCGGTGCGCGAGGTGCGTCTTGGCACCGCGAGGGCCGTGGACTGAAGGCGGAGCGTCCGGCGTGCGCGTGGGGCCGCGGCCGGGGAAGGTGATCGACGACCGAGGAGGCTCCGATGGAAGCGAGCAGCAGTTTGTCGCGGCAGCTGATGTGGGTGATCTGGCCCGCGTTCCTGGTCGCCGCCGTCGCGGAAGCGATCTTCTTCACCGTGTTCGACCCGTTCGAGCTGCATTTCTTCGGCGCGGTGCTCGACGTGTCGCGCGAGGTGATCTACACGATGGGATTCTTCGGCTTCTGGGGGCTCGGCATCGCATCGTCGGCGCTGACCGTGTTCCTCGGACGCTCGCCCTAGGGACCCGACGGACAGGTCAAGGCAGACGTGAGAACGATCCGCTGGGGAATGATCGGCTGCGGCGACGTGACCGAGAGAAAGAGCGGGCCGGGATTCGGCAAGGCCGCGCACTCGGAACTGGTGGCGGTCATGCGGCGCAACGGCGCGCTGGCGGCGGATTACGCGCGCCGGCACGGCGTGGCGCGCTGGCACGACGACGCCGATGCGATCATCCGCGCGCCCGACATCGACGCCGTCTACATCGCGACGCTGACCGACACCCATCGCGACTACACGCTGCGCTGCGCGGCGGCGGGCAAGCCCGTGTACGTGGAAAAGCCGATGGGAATGAATCACGCCGAGTGTCTCGACATGATCGCCGCCTGCCGCGCGGCCGGCGTGCCGCTCTGGGTCGGCTACTACCGGCGCGCGCTCCCGCGCTTTCTCGCCGTGCGGGATCTGATCGCCGCCGGCGCCATCGGCGAGGTCCGCCTGGTCGTCTCGCGCCAGTTCCAGCGGCTCCCCGGGGCCGAGCAATTCGCCGATGGCGCAGTCCCGTGGCGCGTCAATCCGGAATTGTCCGGCGGCGGCTTCTTCTTCGAGGCGGCCTGCCACACGTTCGATTTTCTCGACTTTCTGTTCGGGCCGATCGCCGACGTGCGCGCATTCGCCGGGAATCAGGCCGGTGCCTATCGTCCGGAAGATGTCGTGACCGCGACCTACCGGTTCGCTTCGGGCGTGCATGGCAGCGGTACCTGGTGCTACGCGGCGGACTTCGACGAGGAGTACAACGAGATCGTGGGCGCCAGGGGGCGCATCCGTTTCTCCACGTCGCAGCCGGTCCCGATCCGGATCTTCCGCGGCGAGACCGTGGAGGAGGTTCCCGTCGGCGACCCGGACCACGTGCACCAGCCGCTGATCCAGACCATCGTCGACGAGCTCAACGGGATCGGCAAGTGCGCGAGCACCGGCGAATCGGCGGCCCGGACCGCGCACGTGATGGAGGCAATCCTCGCGGAATTCCGCGCGCAGTCACATGCCTGACCGCCCGCCATCCCTCGGCACTCCTGCGCGTGTCCTCGATGCTGCTGGTCGGGCTTGCGCTCGCCCTCGCCGGCTGCGCGTCCCGCCCGATCAATCCGCCTCTCAAGGAGGCCGATCGGGGCTACGGCTACCGCACCGAAGGGCAGGCGATCCGGGGTGCCGCAAGCGACACGATGGTCGTGCTCGCGTTCTCCGGGGGCGGCACGCGGGCCGCCGCATTCTCGTTCGGCGTGCTGGAGGAATTGCGCGACACCGAAGTCGTCGTGAACGGCCGCAGGACCCGCCTGCTCGACGAGATCGACGTCATCACCGGCGTGTCGGGCGGCAGCTTCACGGCGCTCGCCTACGGGCTGCTACGGCGAGAAGCTCTTCGCCGAGTACGAGCGGCGTTTCCTCAAGCGCGACGTGCAGGGCGAGCTGCTGGCGCGGCTGCTCGCACCCACGAACTGGCCATCGCTGTGGTCGGAGGGCTGGGGGCGCTCGGAGCTCGCGGCGCAGCTCTACGACGAGATCCTGTTCGAGAACGCGACGTTCGGGGATCTCGTCGGCAAGCCCGGTCCCATCGTGATCGCCACGGCGACGGACATCTCGACGGGCTCGCGACTCGGATTCGTGCAGGGCGAATGGGACCTGATCTGCTCGGACCTCTCGAAAGTGCCGCTGTCCCGCGCGGCCGCGGCGTCGTCCGCGGTGCCGCTGGTGCTCTCCCCGGTCACGATCAACAACTACGGCGGAACCTGCGGCTACCGCGAGCCGTCGTGGGTTCAGGCCGTCATGGATACCAGCAACCGGGCGCGTCCGGCCGGGCGCGCGCTGCAGCGGTACAAGGAGATGAAATCGTTCCAGGACAGCGCCGAGCGGCCGTACCTGCATCTGGTCGATGGCGGCGTTTCGGACAACCTGGGGATGCGCGCCGTGCTGGAAGGGCTGGAGGCGCTCGAGGCGAGCAGCGGCGTCCAGCGGACGCTGCGCAGCACGTCGCGCCTGCTGACGCTGCGCCGGATCGTCGTGTTCGTCGTCAACTCGTTGTCCGTTCCGAAAATCGACTGGGACCGCCATGAACGGCCGCCGAACGACCTGCAGATTCTGCTCAAGGCGACCGGGGCGCCGATCGACCGCTATTCCTACGAGTCGGTCGAGCTGCTGAAGGACATGATCGCGCGCTGGCGGACGCTGCGTGCCCTTGCGGCATCGGGCGCGTCCGCGGGGGGCAACAATCCCGAGGCGCCGCGCGCAGCGAGCCTGCCGGACATCGATCTGTACGCCATCGACGTGAGCTTCGAGGCGCATCCTGATCCGGCCGAGCGCGGTTACCTCAATGAGACGCCGACGAGCTTCGTGCTGACGGCGGAGCAGGTCGACCGACTGCGTGCGGCGGCG